>NZ_JBHVVN010000001.1:0-589191 GCF_042882685.1 Pseudarthrobacter sp. NPDC058196 | reverse complement strand
TCCCCGCACTTATGTGCGGGGACGCCCCCTTTGTCGCGTGGCCTAGGCGGAGCGGCGCTCTCCACGGCGTTCGCGCAGAATGGTCAGGCGGTCCTCGAGGATCTGTTCCAGCTCAGGAAGCGAACGGCGTTCCAGCAGCATGTCCCAGTGGGTGCGGACTGCCTTGTCGTTGCTCGTATCCGGCTTCTCGCCGTCTACCAGGAGCGCTTCCTTGCCGGTCTTGGAGACCCATACCGGAGGAATTTCCGCCTCGGAGGAGAACGTCACGAAGACCTGCTCGCCATCCTCGCAACGGTACTCGACCCGCTGGCGCGGAGCCGGCTCAACTCCGGACTCGGTCTCCATGCTCTGCGCACCAAGGCGCATGCCCCGCAGGCTGCGATCGCTCATGATTTCTCCCTCTGGTCGGTTCGCGGATGAAAACTCCGCGACAGCCGGTGGTGACGATGCGCCGCCGGACTACTGTGTGCACTGTGCTGCATCATAGGATTCAACGCATTGCGAAGCTGTGTTGTTCCAGCCGGTGTTATCCTGCCGGACAAATACCCAATTGTACGGGCCTCTTGCCTTTCGGACCAAAACAGTGAGGACCCGCGCCGCGGGTCCCTCACTGTTTTACTGCGTGGTTACGGCTCGGTCCGCTGGGCCGGAACGTCGTCAAAGAGTCCGCTGGCCGCCTGTTCAGGCGCGGTGCCACCCAGGGCGTTCCCGATTCCCTTCAGGGCCTCGCCCACCTCACTGGGGATGATCCACAGCTTGTTGGCTGAGCCTTCGGCCAGTTTCGGCAGCGTCTGGAGGTACTGGTAGGCCAGGAGCTTCTGGTCCGGGTTTCCCTTGTGAATGGCATCGAAGACCTTCTGGATGGCCTGCGACTCGCCATCTGCACGGAGGATGGCGGCCTTGGCATCGCCTTCGGCCTTGAGGATGGCGGCCTGCCGCTGTCCTTCAGCGGTAAGGATGGCGGACTGCTTGGTCCCCTCGGCGGTAAGGATGGCGGCACGCCGGTCACGTTCGGCACGCATCTGCTTCTCCATCGAGTCCTGGATGGAGTGGGGCGGATCGATTGCCTTCAGCTCAACCCGGGACACGCGGATACCCCAGCGGCCTGTCGCCTCATCAAGAACGCCGCGAAGCTGCCCGTTGATCTGGTCACGGGAGGTCAGGGCCTCTTCGAGGTTAAGCCCGCCCACGACATTGCGCAGGGTTGTAGTGGTGAGCTGCTCCACCGCCTGGATGTAGTTCGCGATCTCATAGGTGGCGGCGCGTGGATCGGTGACCTGGAAGTAGACCACCGTGTCGATGGACACCACCAGGTTGTCTTCCGTGATCACCGGCTGCGGTGGAAAGGAGACCACCTGTTCACGCAGGTCCAGCAACGGCAGGAGCCGGTCCACAAAAGGAATCAGGATGGTCAGCCCCGGGTTGAGCGTCCGCTGGTATTTGCCCAGGCGTTCAACGACGCCGGCACGTGCCTGCGGGATGATCCGGACCGACCGGACCAAAACGATGACGACAAACACGATCAGGACCACCAACACAACGGCCAGTGCGGTTCCGCCTGCGTTTTCCATAAAACTCCTTATCCCCCAAATGTCAGGCTGTTTCAGGGCCGGTGGCCGCCGCCGGCGGCACCGAAACCACTGCTGTTGCACCATCAATGGCCGAGACGACCACTTTTTGGCCTGCGGGAAGTACTCCCGCAGCGGAGCGTGCGCTCCAAATATCGCCGCCGATTTTCACCAAACCGCCGTCCGAGGTCACGGCCTCCATGACGATGGCGGGTTCACCGATGAGGCGGTCAACGTTAGTCCGCTGCTCGGACGGGCCCTTCTTCAGATGCGAGAGCGCCACCGGCCGCACGAACGCGACCATGAGCAGGGATACGATGCAAAAGACCACCACCTGGAGCCACGGTTCGGCGCCGGCGAAGTCAGCTGCCAGGGCGGCAAGAGCGCCGCCACCAAGCATGATGAAGAACAGGTCAAGGGTGATCATCTCGATCACGGCAAACGCCAGGAACGCCGTGAGCCACAGCGCCCACCAGTTTTCCCCAAGCCACTCGAACATCCTGTTTCCCCCTTCGTCACGGGGGAGCCGCGTCTGCGGACCCGCCTGCAACTGTCTTTTCATCCTAGTCCGGGGACCGGGCAAGCGCGCCGGACGCAGGCGCCGGCCGGGGGATAGTGGCCAAGTCGTTACGCGGTGCCGTGTTTCCTGGGCCGGAAGACCAGCAGCCTGAACCGTGCGCCGGCCGTCACCGGTTCGGGGAGGCCCTCCAGCCGTTCTGCGATGTGGCCATGGTCCAGGTGGTGCCCCGCCGGTCCCATGAATGCCAGGTCCGCCGCGGCCGCGCGGCTCAACGTGAGGGCTATGTCGACGTCGAGGGAGCTGTCCAGGTCGAAATAGCCGGCCATGCCCTCCGCCAGGCGGTCATCCTTTCCCACTTCGATGCCGAGCATCCCGGTGACCGCGGCGACTTCCGCGAGGTGGCCGGGGCGCGGCGTCACCACCACCAGCACCCCGCCGGGGCGGAGTACCCGGGCAAATTCGGCCGGGTTCCGCGGGGCAAACACCACCGTGACGGCGTCCACTGAGCCGCTGGCCACCGGGAGGGGCTGCCAGATGTCGCAGACCATGTTGATGGCTTCCGGGTTGAGCCGCGCGGCGCGGCGCAGCGCAAACTTGGAAATATCCAGGCCGACCGCGGCCACGTGCCGTCCGTTCGCGGCGGCGGCGTCGAGTATCTCCCGGAGGTAATGGCCGGTTCCGGTTCCGGAATCCAGCACGGCCGCGCCGGCGTCCGGAAGATGAGGGACGACGGCGGAGGCTACGGCCTGTGCCAGCGGCAGGTAATGGCCGTTCCCCAGGAAGTTGACGCGGGACTGCACCATGGCGGCGCTGTCCGCCTCAAAGGACGTTCCTTTGCCAACCAGCAGGTTGAAGTAGCCTTGCCGGGCTGCATCAAAGTGGTGCCCGGCAGCGCAAGCCAAGCGGGGTTGCGTCCCGGCGCCAGGTCCGAGGAGATCCAGCGGATCCGAGCAGACGGGGCACAGGAGGGGGAAGTCCGCGGATGGCATGGACACCAGTTTATGGCGGCCTGCCTGTCCCACTGCCTCCTTACTTGGCAGGGGCGGGCGCGCCCGCACTCAGCCGAGGGATATTCCCGCGGGCCCGGCGTCGAACCCCAGCCCGGCGCTGGCCCTGCCGATGCCTGCTTCCGCCCAGTGTGCCGCGTACTCTGCGTTGCTGCTGAGGGAACGGAGCTGGGCACGGTCGATGTAGAGGATGCCGTTGAGGTGGTCCGTCTCGTGCTGGACGATGCGGGCCTGCCAGCCGGAGAACACACGCTGCTCCGCCGCGCCGTCGGGCGTCACGTACTCAAGCAGCACGGTGTCCGGCCTCGCCACCACGGCCTGGAGCCCGTTGAGGGAGAGGCATCCCTCATAGAAGGCTGCCAGCCCGGCCCCTTGCGGGGTGTAACGGGGGTTGAGGATCGCCAGGAATTCCAGCGGGCTCCGGTGCCGCAGTGCTGCGGCGTCGGGGTCGACGTCGTACAGGTCTTCCAGGACCGCGAGTTGCAACGGGATGCCAAGCTGGGGCGCGGCCAGGCCCACACCGGGGGCTTCGTGCATGACCTGGCGCATGACCTCGATGAGGCGCCCAAGCTGCTCCGCCGAAAGTTGACCATGGAACTCTGCGGCCTGCTGGCGCAATGCGGGGTGGCCGGCCTGGACGATCGGCGGCAGGGAACCGGCCGACAGGATCCGTTCCACGGCCTCGCGGATTTCGTCGGGCCCGGCGGTGGCAGGGGGAGCACTCTGGGTCATGGTGACAGCCTACTGGGGGACGGCCTGCGGAACCTCGGCTAGGGTCGATTGCATGGTTGATGAGTTGGCGCAGGGCTCGCCGCTGGAGCGTGTCCTGGAATTTATCCGTGTCCTCGAGGCGGGCGGTGGCGCCGCTGAGATCCGCCCGTTCCTTTCCGAGGGATTCCTCCTCACGGAGGCGCCGCACCTGCTGGCACCGGAGGGGTCCACCCGGACGTTGGAAGGCGTGCTTGCCGGTGCTGACCAGAGCCGCCAGGTGGTGGAGGACCAGGAGTTTGTGGTCCGCCGGACTACATGCGAGGGCGGCCGTGTGGCCGTGGAAGCCGATTGGTCAGCCACCCTGCTAATGGATCTGCGGTACTGGGATCGCGGCGAAACTATCCGGGCCAGGACGTCCTCTGTCTTTGAGGTGAAGGACGGCCTTATTGTGAGCCAGGACAGCTACGACTGCTATTTCCGCTAGGCACGCCCCGGCCCACCATGGTTCATTGCATGGTGAACCTCCTGCCTGCCCACCGGTTAACTGCTGGAATGGAGGCGGCAGTTCTGAGTGCGGCCGTACGGATTCGGAGCAGCGGAGCCGCCAGGGGCCGGCCGAGTGCCATATTGATTTCGGCCTGGCGGCGCGCGCGGACGGCTGCCCTTCGCCGGGCCCTTTCGAAGTCGCTGAACTGGCTGTGCGCAGGGCCGCCGGCAACGGCCAGGGAGACCAGCGGGGCGAGTGCTTCGGCATCAAACCAGCCCAGGTTCATGCCCTGGCCGCCGATGGGACTGATCTCGTGGGCCGCGTCGCCCAGAAGGATTGTCCGTCCGGCCACTGCGCGGCGGGCGATTGCCGAACTGACGCTGAAGGCGCTCAGCATGGAGGTGGTGGCCGGGTCGGGGCGGATTCCGGTCCGCCGGCGTACCAGGCCGGCCAGGTCGGCGGCCGTCGCGGCGCCGGCCGGGCAGTTGAGCCGCACCACCCACCGGCGGATTCCGCCGGGGAGCGGGAACGATTCCACGATTCCCTGCTGTTCGAGGAAGAGGGCAGCTTTCTCACCCAGGCCGCTGTCGTCGTCGAAATCCCCCATGAGGTAATGGTCCGGATACGTCCTGCGGGAGGCAGTCACGCCCAGCGTGGCCCGCAGTCCGGAGCGGGCACCATCGGCGGCCACCAGCAGCGCGGCCGTAGCCCGGGCCGGCCCGTGCGATGAATGTTCCGTGGAGTCGAACGCGACGGTGACCCTGCCGCCGTGGTCAGTGAGTCCCGTAACGTTCGCACCCCTGACCAGCGCGTCGGGGTCCAAGGCCCGGACGCGGTCTTCCAGGATTTTCTCCGTCCTGAATTGGGGAAGGGCAAGGACGAAGGGAAAGTCGGCAGACACGGTGCCGAAGTCCATGGTTCCCACCGTTTTTCCCCCGCTCAGTGCTACGCCCTTACGGATGCGGACACCCTCCTGAACCATGGTCGATGCCACGCCAACCCGGGCGAGTGCCCGCAGTGCCGGCGGGTGGATGCCGATGGCCCGGGTGTGCTGGTTCCGCGACTGGCGCTGTTCGAGGACCTTGACGGCGACGCCCTCCTGGAGCAGGAGCGCGGCAAGGAACAGTCCAACAGGGCCGCCGCCGGCAATGACAACATCGGCCGCCAGCTCAGCCACGGCGCCAGGTGAGGACTTGATGGAATGCTGACGACCGTTCCACGGACCAGCCCGGGGGAGCGGCTGCGGACAATTCGGCGGGTTTGTAGCTGCGCCGGATGGAGGTGAGGCCGTCCTCGCGGATGAAGGACTGCCGGAACGGCAGCGCGGCAACGCTGAAGAGGGCGAAGGCTGCCGGGCTGCGGATGAGGTCGTTGTGCAGCGATGTCGTTTCCGCCAGGATTTCCGAATCCGCCAGCAGGTGCCGGAGCTCTCCCGGGGACAGGTGGTGGAGGACATGGTTGGAAATGACGACGTCGAACCGGGCCCCTTCGCGGACGAGGTCGCTGCTGTGGGCCTCCCGGAAGTCCACGCCGGAGTCAGCAGCACGCTGCCGGGCAAAGCGGGCTGCGCGGGGATCCGGGTCGATTCCCGTGACGTGCATCGGTTTCCCGTCCCGGGCGGCCCAACGGGAGAGCATGACGGCGAGGTCGCCGCCGCCGCATCCAAGGTCCAGGATGGTCAGCGGGCGTCGCTGCGGTGGAACGATGGGCCGAAGCTCCCTCGCGTAGAGTCTGCGCCATCCGGACAGGACCTTGTTAATGATGCCGAACTGCCGGTAGGTGTTTTCCAGGAGCCGCGCGTCACAGTCGGGGCGGTCCATCTGCTCCACGGCAGCCGCAGCGCGGCGACCCAGCATGAACTGCATTGCCCGGTCCCGTTCAGCCGGCTGTCGCTGCCTCGGCGATCGCCCGCCCGGCACTGAGGCCGTCACAGGTGGCTGCATCCGAGGTCTTTCCAGGTCCCGCAACGGCCTGCCGGAGCTTGGTAAACAGGCCTGTTTCCACGGTCAGGCCCGGGCCAAAGGCCATGGAACAGATGCGTTCACCCCCGCCGGTTCCGTCCCGGAGCGGTTGTTCCAGGATGTACTTGAGGACGAACAGAACCGTGGCGCTGCTCATGTTGCCGTAGTTGCGAAGGATTTCGCGGGCCGGCACCAGCTGCTCCTCCGTAAGGTTCAGCCGCGACTGGACCTTGTCCAGGATGCTGCGGCCGCCTGGATGGATGGCCCAGTGGGGGATTGAGGTGTAGGGGAGTGCCGCCAGCTCCGGTTCCCGCGCCAGGAGGGGCTCCAGGGCACCCACGATGTGGTCGTCGATGATGTGGGGCACGTAGTTGCCGAGCACCATTTCGAACCCGTTGTCGCCGATGTTCCAGGCCATCGAGTCTTCGCCCACAGGGGTCAGGACCGTTTCGAAGTGGTCCAGCGCCAACAGTCCGGTGTCCCGGGCTCCGGGACGGGCCGTGACGACGGCGGCAGCGGCTCCGTCGGCGAACAGCGCCGAGCCCATGATGGAATCAGGATCGTTGGACGTTCGCACGTGCAGGGAACACAGTTCCGCGCAAACGACCAGGACGACGGCACTGGGATCGGCCGCACAGAACAATTTTGCGGCCCGCAGTGCGGGAAATGCCGCGTAGCAGCCCATAAAGCCCAAGTGGTAGCGCTGGACAGCGGGGTTCAGGCCAAGCTCACGGACCACCTTGTAGTCCGGGCCGGGATTGAAGAATCCTGTGCATGAAACGGTGATGAGATGAGTTATGTCAAGTAAATCAACATCTGGGACGGCCGCCAGGGCAGCACGGGCCGCCTCAATGAAGAGCTTCGTGGCTTCCCGGGCAAAGATATCGTTGCGGACCTTGGTGCTCGGATTCAGCAGGAGTCCGGATTCCTGGTCGTAGAACTGCGGGTTGTCTGAGCGGGACGTATTCGTCATCTCCTGTACGGCGGTGAACCGTGTCTCGATGGCTGCACCGTCGAAGCAGGTGTTTACCAGCCGTGAACCCAAACGCGACAATCCCGGCTGTGCAGCGAAGACATCGCGGGCTTCGGACTGGATGAGCTTGGTCGCCGGGACTGCAGTTTCCAGGGAACACACGTAGGCCGTCATTGGTTCATTCTTGACGCGCGCCGCACCAAAGACAATGGGCCCCATGGGGATTGACCAGCCGATTCGCAGGATTGGGATCCGGCGTCGGGGCCATGGCCATCCGCTCCGCTCCCGGACATTACCATTGCGCCGATAACCTACATTATGTCAAGTAATGTTTGGGAGAGCCCGGACAGGAGTGCCTGACGGCCCTCTCCGGGCTCTGACTTTGTCGGCGGTTCAGTGGCGCCGGCGTATGGAGGCCCCAAACACGCCTCCGACGGCGAGTCCAACGGCGCAACCCCAGAAAGGGCTCTGAAACAGGGCCAAGCCCAGGCTGAACCCCAGTGCGGCACCGACCAAGGTGCAGATCCAAAACGGTTTGTTCACTATCTCTCCGGATGCAGGGAGCGATGACGTCGATCCCTGCTGACACTACTGCATAGCCCCATATCCGTTCCCCAGGTGATTCCCTGCCGCCCCAATGTGTTGCAGGTGGCCTCATTCCGGTAAGGAAGCTGTGTCCGGCGCCCGTCCGAACCACCTTCTGGAGCTTCCCGCTCCCCCGGCCAGTGAACCAGGTCGCCGGACGGGAGTCCCGCCCCGGACGGCTAAGCTGAAAGCCATGGATTCCCTCAAAACGAAGTCGGCACCGTCAGTTGTGGCGCGAACCGTCATCCTGGCCGCTGCGGCTGACCTCATTCTTATCCTGGCGTTTGCGGCAATTGGACGCGATGCCCACCATCGGGAAGAACCCGTCCTGGGTGTCTTGCTCACAGCGTGGCCGTTCCTCGCCGGCGCAGCCGCCGGCTGGATGGCCGCACGGGCATGGCGGAATCCCCTGTCAACACTCCGGGCAGGCGTTCCGGTATGGCTTGGCAGTCTGATCGGTGGGATGCTCCTCCGGGCGTTGACCGCCCAGACTGTGGTCCTCCCCTTTGTCATAGTGGCCACGTTGGCCCTGGCAGTACTTCTGGTGGGCTACCGGCTGCTGCTCGCCGGCGCGGCCCGCCTGCGCCGCAGGTAAGGGCTCAGCCTCAGGCAGGAAATCCCGGCCTGCAACGCATCCGGAAGTGGCCCGCCCGTGTAATAGGCTGGCAGCAGAGAAACAGCTGCCGGGCTTCGCCGCGGCGGAACTGATTGAAGGGGTACAAACGTGGTCACCGCATTTGTTCTGATCAAGACTGACGCCGCGCGCATTCCGGAGACGGCAGAGGAAATATCGGCCATTGAGGGCATCAGCGAGGTGTACTCCGTCACCGGGGAATGGGACCTGATCGCCGTGGCGAGGGTGCCCCGGCACGAGGACCTCGCAGACGTCATCGCTGACAAACTCTCCAAGGTGCCCGCGGTGGTCCACACAACCACCCACATTGCCTTCCGCGCCTACTCGCAGCACGACCTGGACGCCGCGTTCTCGCTTGGCTTCGAACAGTAAGGAGTCCTAGGCGCGGGACAGCGAAACCCAGCGGTCCAGCACCGCAGCGGCTGCGCCGGAATCAATCGACTCCGCCGCCCGTACGAAAGCCGCCTGCATACGCGCCAGGAACGGGCCGGCTGCGTCGAGATCAAAGGCGACCAGGCCAGCAGCCGCGTTAACCAGGACTGCGTCCCGGGCAGGCCCTTGCTTGCCGGAGAGCACATCGCGGACAACACCGGCATTGGCAACGGCGTCTCCCCCGCGTAGCTGCTCCACGGTGGCGAGGCTGATGCCAAGATCGTCGGGTGAGAAACGGAGTTCGCTGACGGCACCGTCGCGGACTTCCCAAACATTGGACGGACCGGTCGTGGTCAGTTCGTCGAGGCCGTCGTTCCCCCGGAACACCAACCCCCTGCTCCCCCGGCGCGCCAGGACGCCGGCCACGAGGGGCGCCATCCGTGCATTGGCGACGCCGACGGCCGACGCCTGGACGTTGGCGGGATTCGTCAGCGGCCCCAGGAAGTTGAACGCGGTGGGAATAGCCAGCTCGCGCCGGGGAACGGCGGTGTGCCGGAACGATGGGTGGAAGACCTGGGCAAAGCAGAACGTGATGCCGGCTTCCTCCGCATTGCGTGCCACCCGGTTAATAGGCAGGTCAAGACGGACGCCCAACGCCTCGAGCACGTCCGCGGATCCAGACGACGACGACGCCGCCCGGTTGCCGTGCTTAACCACCTTGGCGCCGGCACCGGCCGCGACCAGGGCGGCCATCGTCGAGATATTGACAGTGTTAAGTTGGTCACCACCGGTGCCGACAATATCGAGCTTTTCCCCGGAAATGGCCACAGGGTTGGCGTGGGCCAGCATCGCGTCCACCAGGCCGGAGAGCTCGTCCACCGTCTCCCCTTTTGCGCTGAGCGCCACGAGGAAACCGGCGATCTGGGCTGGTGTCGCTTCGCCGGACATGATGGTATCCATGGCCCACGACGTGTTGTCCGCCGTAAGATCGGCGCCCTTGATCAGCGCCGAGATGAGCCGGGGCCAGGTGTTGCCGGACGCTGCAGATGCCTGTGAAGTCACCTGCTGATGCTATCGAGCGATGGTGCGCGCTGACCAATATGAACGGCGGCGGGAACTTTTCGGGGCGAATTCGCGTCTTTGTAGAAAAAGTCCCCCGAAAAGGCGGTTTGCGTTGGGCAGCACGGACTTTTGCAGACATAATGTCTATGTGACATCTGCGACCCATGCCCCCAGTACCCCGGCGCACCCCACGCTGAACCGCCCCAATATGGTTTCTGTCGGAACCGTAGTGTGGCTGTCCAGTGAGTTGATGTTCTTCGCCGGTCTCTTTGCCATGTACTTCACCCTGCGCTCCACGAGCGGTCAGATGTGGGCGGAAGAGACAGCCAAGCTCAACTTTCCCTTTGCGCTCGTAAACACGATCGTCCTCGTGGCCAGTTCCTTTACTTGCCAGATGGGCGTGTTCGCCGCCGAGCGGCTCCAGCCCCGCCGCGCCGGTGGAGCCCTGCAGTTCGCCCGCTGGGGAATGAACGAATGGTTCACCCTGACGTTCCTCATGGGCGCGTTCTTCGTTGCCGGCCAGACCACCGAGTACGCGATGCTGGTTTCCGAGCACGTCTCGCTCTCTTCCAACGCCTATGGCTCGGCCTTCTACATGACTACTGGCTTCCACGGCCTGCACGTCATCGGCGGCCTGATTGCCTTCCTGCTCATTATGGGCCGGTCCTTCGCCGCGAAGAAGTTCGGACATTTCGAAGCAACGTCCGCAATCGTCACCTCTTACTACTGGCACTTCGTTGACGTCGTGTGGATCGGCCTCTTCCTGGTCATCTACGTACTCAAGTAGCCAGCTTTGATTCTTTTTCTACAAGAGGCAGAATTTCAGGTAGCGGCTCCCGGAGCCGGCGCAGGATCGAATAAAGGAACCACCACGTGAAGGCACTCTCACAAAAGCGGCGTCACCCACTTGCAGCAATAGCGCTGCTCCTGATGGGGCTCCTCATCACTGGTGGGCTCTACGCCGTGGCCACCACCATGAACGAGGCCAAAGCGAGCACCACCACGGCAAGCGCGAGCGATGTCGAAGAGGGCGGCAAGCTTTTTGCAGCGAACTGCGCAACGTGCCACGGCATGGGTGCGAGCGGTTCCAAGGACGGTCCCTCGCTGGTGGGCGTCGGCGCGGCTGCTGTTGACTTCCAGGTGGGCACCGGGCGCATGCCGATGCAGATGAACGGACCCCAGGCGATGAAGAAGCCTGTCCAGTTCAACGAGCAGCAGACCTCACAGCTTGCAGCCTACGTCGCTTCCCTGGGAGCCGGCCCGGCTATTCCTGCAGAGGACCTGACAAATGGTGGGGGCGACGCAGCAGCGGGTGGAGAGCTGTTCCGCACCAACTGCGCCATGTGCCACAACGCCGCTGCTGCCGGCGGCGCACTGACCCGCGGCAAGTTCGCACCTGCTCTTGCCGACGTAACCGGCAAGCACATCTACGAGGCAATGGCCACGGGACCGCAGAACATGCCGGTGTTCAACGATGCCAACATCACCCCCGAAGGCAAGAAGGACATCATCACCTTCCTGAAGCAGATCGAGTCCACCGGTTCCCCGGGTGGCGCCGACCTGGGATCCCTTGGCCCGGTAGCCGAAGGCCTGTTCGTATGGGTTGCCGGTCTCGGCGTCATCATCGCCTTCACCATCTGGCTGACCTCCAGGACTTCCTGACGTCCTGCTGGACACACAAAACTTCTGCTGCCCTGTCAGCAGCTTGAAATTGGAAACTAACCCGGCAACTGCCGGGACGAGAGAAGGATGAGGCGAATTATGGGCAACCATAGTGACGGCAGTCCGAACCACTCGGGCACCGTAGCTACGGCTGGTCAGAATGAGGTGGAGAAGTTCCAGGATCCTGGAATTCCCCCGCATCGTTTGCGCCTGGCTGACACGGACCCGAGAGCAGCAAAGCGGGCAGAACGGCAGGTCGCCTTACTGTTTGGCATTTCTGTTGTTGGCACCCTGATCTTCCTGGTGGCGTACTTCGCCATCGATCTGGGTGATGACTCCAGCATCGCCACCATCCGGCTCCAGAACGCTCTGCTGGGCATCGGCACCGCCTTTGCCATGCTGGGCATCGGAACCGGCATCGTGCACTGGGCCAAGGCCTTGATGCCCGATCACGAAGTCTCCGAAGAGCGTCACGCGATCCGTTACGAAGAGGACCGCCAGGCTGCAGTCCGCATCGTCGACGACATCGTTGAAGAGACCGGCATCAAGCGCCGCCCGCTGATCCGCAACACCCTCCTGGGTGCGGTGGCTCTTGCTCCGCTTCCTGCGATCGCCATCTTCGGCGACCTCGGACCCCGCCCTGACGACAAGCTCGCACACACCATGTGGGCCCCCCAGGACGGCAAGCGCAAGCGCCTGACCCGCGACCCCGACGGAACGCCCATCAAGGCCTCGGATGTCACTATCGGCTCGGCGTTCCACGTCATCCCCGAGGGACTCAACGAACTCAGCGAAGGCAAGCTCAACGAGAAGGCCAAGTCTGTTGTCCTCCTGATGCGCCTCGATCCCGCATCGCTGAATCCCTCCAAGGGCCGCGAAGAGTGGGGCTACAACGGCATCGTTGCCTACTCGAAGATCTGCACCCACGTTGGCTGCCCCGTTGCTCTCTACGAGCAGCAGACGCACCACCTGCTGTGCCCGTGCCACCAGTCCACCTTTGACCTCACGCAAGAGTGCAAGGTGATCTTCGGCCCCGCCAGCCGTCCTCTCCCCCAGCTGCCCATCGCAGTTGATGACGAGGGCTACCTCGTCGCTACAAGCGACTTCCATGAACCCGTAGGACCAAGTTACTGGGAGCGTGATTCGCATGAGCGCAGCATCAACAGCTGAGCCGGCTTTCGTCGCCAAAACCAAGACAGGCCGGATTACCGACTTCGTCGACTCGCGTGTTGGCGGTTCCGGGATCCTCCGCGAGTTCGGCCGCAAGGTCTTCCCCGATCACTGGTCATTCATGTTCGGCGAAGTGGCGCTGTACTCCTTTGTCATCCTGCTGCTGTCCGGAACCTTCCTGACGTTCTTCTTCGACCCGTCCATGGCGGAGACCCACTACGACGGTTCCTACGTCCCCCTCAAGGGCGTGGAAATGTCGGTGGCGTACAGCTCATCACTGAACATCTCGTTCGACATCCGCGGCGGCCTCTTCATGCGCCAGGTCCACCACTGGGCAGCGCTGTTGTTCGTGGCGTCCGTGGCCGTGCACATGCTCAGGGTCTTCTTCACCGGCGCGTTCCGCCGTCCGCGTGAAATGAACTGGGTTGTCGGCTGCGTCCTGCTGATCCTGGCAATGGCCGCCGGCTTCACCGGCTATTCGCTTCCCGATGACCTGCTCTCCGGCAACGGTCTGCGCATCATCGACGGCGTGATCAAGTCCATTCCGGTCATCGGCACGTACATCTCCTTCTTCCTGTTCGGCGGAGAATTCCCGGGGACGGCCATCATCAGCCGCCTGTACATGCTCCACATCCTGCTGGTGCCGGCCCTGATCCTGCTGATGATCGTCATGCACCTCTTCATGGTTGTCGTCCACAAGCACACCCAGTACCCCGGTCCCGGCCGCAACGACAACAACGTCGTCGGCTACCCCCTGGGTCCTGTGTATGCCGCGAAGGCCGGTGGATTCTTCTTCATTGTCTTCGGCGTGATCGCCCTGATGGCCGCGTTCTTCACCATCAACCCGATCTGGAACTACGGACCTTACGATCCCTCACCGGTATCCGCAGGTACCCAGCCTGACTGGTACATCGGGTTCGTTGACGGCGCCCTGCGGCTTATGCCAGGAACCCTCGGCAACTGGCACGTTGAGCAGATCTTCTTTGGTCACGTGTTCACGTTCAACGTGCTCCTGCCCGCACTGGTACCGGCCGGGATCCTCTTCACCGTGATGTTCACCTACCCGTGGATCGAGCGCTGGGTCACCAAGGACGACCGCGAACACCACGTCCTGGACCGTCCGAGGAATGCTCCGACCCGTACCGCCATCGGCATGGCTGGTTTCGTCTGGTACTGCGTCATGTGGGCGGCCGCAGGTTCCGACCTCATCGCAACCCACTTCGGTGTTTCCCTGAACGACGTCACCTATTGGCTGCGTGCACTGTTCTTCGTTGGTCCGATCATTGCGTTCGTCGTCACCAAGCGAGTGGCTTTGGCCTTGCAGCGGAAGGACCGCGAAATCGCCCTTCACGGCCGCGAGACCGGCCGCATCGTACGGCTTCCGCACGGTGAGTTCATCGAGGTGCACGCACCGTTGGACGAATACAAGCGGTACAAGCTGGTCGGCTTCGAATCACCCCAGGTCCAGCAGGCTGTGCCCAACGAGCACGGCGTGGTCACCCGCAAGGAAAAGCGGCGCGCGCTGCTCTCCCGCTGGTTCTTCGAGGACCGCGTTGCCCCGGCAACCCCCGCAGAGTTGGAAGCAGCACACGGCCACGGCCATGAGGCTGTGGAAGCTGCAGAGGGAACGAAGAGCCTGACGCACTAGGCACTGCGACCCGACACGAAGGGCCCGATCCACACCGGATCGGGCCCTTCGTTTGCCTTCCGGGTTTTTAGACTCTGCGCAGTGCTGGAGGCCGGCAGCAGTGCCCCGCATGCTTCAGTGGTTGCGAGTCCTGCGGGCACCAGGGCGCTGCAGGGGAACCCACAGCTTGTACCGGTCCGCGCGGTAATACGAGACGGAGTAGTCCACCATTGCGCGGGCCACAAAAGCATGCCGCTGAATCTTCAACAAAGGCGCCCCAACCTCGACGTTCAGCAGCCGCGCCGTGGAGGGTGACGCAGCCGTAGCCTCGATCATGTCCTCGCCCCACTCCATCACCAGGCCAAACTGTTCACTGAGGACGTTGTACAACGACGTGGGGGGTTCATGGTCCAGCAGGCCAGGGACCCGGTGGGCCGGGATGAAGTTCTCGTCCACGCTCATGGGCTCTCCGTCCGCCAGCAGGAGCCGGCGGAAGCGCACCAGCGGGGTTCCCTCGTCGAGCTGGAGTTCGCGGGCCAGGAAGGCACTGGCGCCTATCTGCTCGAAACTGAGGACTTTTGCCGCCGGAACCATGCCGCGGCGTTGCATCTCCTCGCTGTAGGAGGTCAGCTTGACCTGCAGGTCAAGCTTCGGCCGCCGGACGAAAGTTCCCAACCCCACGACACGTTCGATGACCTCCTCCCCCACCAACGCATCGATGGCTTGCCTGACGGTCATCCGGGCAAGCCCGAATCGTTCGGCAAGGTCACGCTCAGACGGAAGCGCCGATCCGGGAAGGCAGGATTCTGCGATGTAGGCCCGGAGGATCTCACGGAGCTGCACATAGATCGCGGTGCCGCTGGTGCGGTCTATTTCGCCGGTGATGGCGGTGGCGCCAGCTGCCATGGTCCCTCTTCCTGCCGTTGGTGGTCCTCCCTAATTTTAGGACGGTCTAGACCAGCGGGAGACCGCTGACCGTTTTGGCGCTGCTGGTTGCCGGCCCGATATATTTGGTTTGGAAAATTTGACCGTCGACGGATGGGGCCGTCGTGACGAAGGAGTCCGCTTTGCCAATACTGAAGGCCGTGGTGACAGCTCCTGAGGGCCTGCATGCGCGATCTGCCGCCGTATTCGTCCGTGCCGTAACTGACACAGGGCTTCCCCTGACCATCCGGAAAGCCGACGGCGTTCTTGTAGACGCACGTTCCCTGCTTCAAGTGATGGCAGCGGACTTCCAGCAGGGCTGCGACGTGGAGCTGGCGGTCAGCGACGACGCCCTGGACGGCGCGCAGGACCATCGGCGGGCTCGGGAAGCACTCAGGGGCCTTGGCAGGCTCCTGGAGTCCCAGGGTGCCACCCAGAGCGTCTAGGGAATGCAAAACGTCGGGCCCCACCGAAAGGTGGGGCCCGACGTCGTTATTGCTGCAGCTGCCTAATGCGCGTGGTCACCGCGGCTGTACTCGTACACCCAGCCGACGAGGGCCACAACGGCGATGCCGCCGGCGATGAAGACGATCCAGAAACCGACTGCCATGCCGAGGAAACCTGTGGCGCAGGCAATGCCGAGAACCAGGGGCCACCAGCTCCAGGGGCTGAAGTGTCCCTGCTCGCCGGCACCTTCGTGGATCTCGGCGTCGCTGCGGTCCTCAGGCCGCAGGCCGACCCGCTTGCCGGTGAATCCGAGGTAGGCGCCGATCATGCCTGCCAGGCCGCCGACGAGGAGAATGCCCAGGATGCCAACCCACTCGCTCCAGTTGGTCAGGAAGCCGTAGACCAGGGCGACGGGGACGAAGAAGAAGACTCCAGAGCCAAAGATCCAGGATTCGATTTTCACTGTGCGGTGTCCTTCTGGTCAGCGTTGCCGAGCACTGCGGCTGCGGGGGCAGGCGAATCAACGGTGTGTACCTGCCGGAGTTCCGGGTGGTGCAGGTCCAGCGCGGGACGTTCTGAACGGATCCGGGGCAGGGACGTGAAGTTGTGGCGTGGCGGCGGGCAGGAGGTGGCCCATTCCAGCGATGCACCAAAGCCCCAAGGGTCATCCACCTGGACCTTTTCGGCTTTCCGCCACGTGATGTAGACGTTCCAGAAGAACGGAATCAGGGAAGCGCCGAGCACGAAGGACGCAACCGTGGAGAACTGGTTCATCCAGGTGAAGTTGTCCTCCGGCAGGTAGTCGGCGTAGCGACGGGGCATGCCCATGACGCCGAGCCAGTGCTGGATCAGGAAGGTGCCGTGGAAGCCCAGGAACAGCAACCAGAAGTGGATCTTGCCCAGGCGTTCGTTGAGCATCTTGCCGGTCCACTTGGGCCACCAGAAGTAGAACCCGGCGAACATGGCGAACACGACGGTGCCGAACACCACGTAGTGGAAGTGTGCAACCACGAAGTAAGAGTCCGAAACGTGGAAGTCCAGCGGCGGGGAAGCCAGGATGATGCCGGTCAGGCCACCGAACAGGAATGTGATGAGGAAGCCGATGCTCCACAGCATTGGGGTCTCGAAGGTCAGCGACCCCCGCCACATGGTGCCGATCCAGTTGAAGAACTTCACGCCGGTGGGCACCGCGATGAGCATGGTCATGAACGAGAAGAACGGAAGCAGGACCGCGCCGGTAACGTACATGTGGTGGGCCCAGACCGTCACCGAGAGGGCAGCAATGGCGATGGTTGCGTAAACCAGGCCCTTGTAGCCGAAGATCGGCTTGCGGCTGAAGACGGGGAAGATCTCAGAGACGATACCGAAGAACGGCAGCGCGATGATGTACACCTCGGGGTGTCCGAAGAACCAGAACAGGTGCTGCCAGAGGACTGCACCGCCGTTCGCGGGATCGAAGATGTGCGCACCGAACTTCCTGTCAGCGCCCAGGGCGAAGAGGGCTGCGGCCAACGGCGGGAAGGCCATGAGGACCAGGATCGCCGTGATCAGGGTGTTCCAGGTGAAAATCGGCATCCGCCACATGGTCATGCCCGGGGCACGCATGCAGATGATGGTGGTGATGAAGTTGACCGCGCCGAGGATGGTGCCGAAGCCGGACAATGCCAGGCCGAAGACCCACAGGTCACCGCCGATACCCGGGGTAAACGTGGTGTCCGAGAGCGGCGCGTAGGCGAACCAGCCGAAGGACGCAGCACCCTGGGGGGTGATGAAGCCCGAGACCGCGATGGTGGAGCCGAAGAGGAAGAACCAGAACGCCAGGGCGTTCAGGCGCGGGAACGCGACGTCGGGGGCACCGATCTGCAGCGGCATGATCACGTTGGCGAACCCGGCAAAGAGCGGGGTGGCGAACATCAGGAGCATGACGGTCCCGTGCATGGTGAACAGCTGGTTGTACTGTTCCTTGGTCTGCAGGATCTGCATGCCGGGTTCGAAGAGCTCGGCGCGGATCAGCAGCGCCATCACGCCGCCGAGGCAGAAGAACACAAATGATGCGATCAGGTACATGTACCCGATGGTTTTGTGGTCCGTGGAGGTGATCCAGTTGACGACGATCCGTCCCTTGGATTTTGGTACCACGGGCGCCGACAGGGCTCCCGCGGGTGCGGATTGGGTGTACGTAGCCACGTCGCTCCCCTTACTTGGTTTCGTTCAGGTTCGGGTTGCGGTCGTACTCAGCACCAAGCAGGCCGGTGTTGCCTTCAGCCTTGAGCTGGTCCATGTGTGTCTGGAATTCGGTTTCCGACACCACCTTGACGCGGAACAGCATTTCGGAGTGGTACTCGCCGCAGAGTTCGGCACACTTGCCGTCGTAGGTGCCCTCTTTAGTGGGGGTGAACCGGATGTAGTTGGTCTTGCCGGGGATCATGTCGCGCTTCTGCAGGAAGGCGGGAACCCAGAAGGAGTGGATGACATCGCGGGAATTGAGTTCGAGGTCAACGGACTTGTTGACCGGGAGGTACAGCGTGGGGAGCCGTTCCATGTCGATGTTGTTACCTGTCAGGTGCGCCTGGACGCCGGCCTCGTGGAGGTCTTCCTGGATCACATCGCCGGACTTGTAGTTGAAGTCCCACGCCCACTGCTTGCCGCGGACGTCAACCACAACGTCGGCAGGCTGCGAACGGTCATCGATCGCCTGCTGGTCACGGTCGGTGAAGTAGAAGAACACCAGGACCATGAAGATCGGGATGGTGAGGTAGAAGACCTCGAGGGGAAGGTTGAAGCTGGTCTGCCGCGGGAAGCCTACGGTTCCCTTGCGGCGGCGGTAGGCCACCAGGCACCAGATGATCAGGCCCCAGGTAATAGTGCCCACCACGAGCGCAGCAATCCATGAGTTGACCCAGAGGTCCATGATGCGGTCGGTGTTGCTGGTGGTGCCACGTTCAGTGGGCATCCACCCTTTCTCTACCTCTGGCGAACATCCGGTCAAAACCAACGCGCCGGCAATAGCCAAGCTTGAGATCGTTGTGATCGTTTTGCGTCGGCTGCCGGTTCGGTTCTGCGAACTCACAGACGGCCCTTCCTACTTGTTGCTGTTGTCCGGGCTGCCATGGGCGCTCCGGGCACACTAAAAGTTTTACTACTCGGTGTAGAGCTTACCGCTCTGCCGGGCGTTTCGCCCACATGTCGGCGCCGAGCCTCCGTGCCGTTTTTGACGGCGGGAAACTCGGCGCGGACATCGGGCGAAATAACCGGGTTAGTGGAACGAATCACCGCAGGCACAGGAGCCTCCGGCGTTCGGGTTGTCGATGGTGAAGCCCTGCTTCGAGATGGTGTCCTCGAAGTCGATACTGGCTCCGCTGAGATACGGAACGCTCATCTTGTCCACGACGACCTCAACCCCGTCGAAGTCGCGCACGGCGTCGCCGTCGAGGAGCCGCTCGTCGAAGTAGAGCTGGTAAATCAGCCCCGAGCAGCCGCCGGGCTGCACAGCCACGCGGAGCCGCAGGTCCGTGCGGCCTTCCTGCTCGAGGAGGCTGCGTACCTTGCCTGCAGCGACGTCGGTCAGGTCAACCTCGTGAACGGGCAGTTCTTCACTGGCCGCAGCGGTGGTCGCGGTGCTGTTTTCGTTGGTTGCGGTGCTCATTGGCCTACCTTCTTAGGACGGTCTGGCGGCGCCGCCTCACGACGCCTGCCCCTACGGATACGGTATGGGCTATAGCTACATGCTACGCGCGGCAGTCCTGTAGCTCTAACTCCTGACGTAACCGTCAAAACCTGCCGGTTGTTCCCTGGGAGCCCCGCCTAGGCAAGGCCTTCACTGTTGAGCCGGGCCAGCATCAGCGCTTCAGCCAGGACTGCGTTGCGGAAGTCCCCGATGTGCAGGGATTCATTAGCGCTGTGGGCGCGGGAATCAGGATCCTCCACCCCCGTCACCAGGATCTGTACGTCGGGGTAAACCTCGGTCAGGTCGGCGATGAACGGGATGGAACCGCCGATCCCGGTTTCGACGGCCGGAACTCCCCAGGCCTCCCCCAAGGCCCACATGGCCAGTGAAGCGGCGGCCGAGGAGGTGTCGGTGCGGAAGGGATTCCCGGCCTCCCCCGGCGTGAAGACCACCTTCGCGCCGAACGGGGCGTTGGCTTCCACATGCCGGCGGACCGCCTCCATGGCCTCCCCCGGCACCTGCCCCGGTGCCAGCCGGAGGCTGAACTTGGCCCGCGCCCGCGGAATGAGGGTGTTTGAGGCAATATCGACGGCGGGGGCGTCAAACCCGATGATCGACAACGCGGGTTTGGTCCACAGCCGTGAGGCGATGCTTCCGGTGCCGGCCAGGCGCACGCCGTCCAGGACAGAGGCATCGGCCCGGTAGTCGGCCTCCGGCATGTCCACGGACGCTGTGTCGGTGGCGACGAGCCCCTCAATGGCGACGTTCCCGTCGTCGTCGTGGAGAGTGGCAATCAGGCGGGACAGCAGGGTCGGCGCGTCGAGGACCGGGCCGCCGTACATGCCCGAATGCACGGCGTGCTCGAGGACCTGGACCTCGATGACGCCGTCAACCAGTCCACGGAGGCTGGTGGTCAGGGCCGGTATGCCGACTTTCCAGTTGCTGGAATCCGCAACCACGATGACGTCCGCACGCAGCAAATCGCGGTTGGCTTCCAGGAAGGAACGGAACGTTGGCGAACCGGCTTCCTCCTCCCCTTCGATGAAGAAGGTCACGCCGAGTCCAAGGGCGCCGGAAAAGACCTCGGAGACTGCAGCATAGGCGGCAATGTGCGCCATGATGCCGGCTTTGTCGTCAGCGGCGCCGCGCCCGTACAGCCGGCCGTCCTTCTCGACGGCGGTAAACGGCGCGGTCGCCCACAGGGCTTCGTCCCCCACCGGCTGGACGTCGTGGTGGGCGTACAGCAGGATGGTCGGCTTCCCTTCCGCGGCAGTGCGGCGGGCGACGACGGCGGGGCCACCGGGGGTGCCGTCCGCCTTGTTGACGGCCAGGATCTGGACCTCGGGCAATCCTGCTTCGCGGACCAGTGCAGCGACGGCGTCCGCGCTGCGTTCGAGCGGCGTACGGTCAAAACTTGGCCAGGCAATGCCCGGGATGGCCACCAGGTCCTTGAGCCGGGCGAGGGTCTGGTCGAAGGAGCGGTCTACCGCCGAACGGAGATCGTCCGTCCAGCCGGCAGCGGCAGCGCCCTGTCCTGGTGTTTCTGCAGTGGTGTGCGGGGTCGCCGCAGGTGATGAAGTCATGGCCAAAACATTACCCCCGTCACATTCGGCCGCAGGCCGCCGGCAGCCGGGCGGGCAGCCAGCGGGCGGCCTCCCGCAAGGTATTCTGGTCAGGTGTTCGGACGTAGAAAAGAAGCGCCCTCGGCGCAGGAAACAGTAGACCAGCAGGCGGCGGAAGCGGCAGCCCGGCAGGACAGCGTGGTGGGCAAGGGTGCCCCGACCCCCACCCGGAAGGCCCAGGAAGCTGCCCGTAAGCGTCCGCTGGTGCCGGAGGACCGCAAGGCCTCGAAGGCCGCCGAACGCCAGGCGGTCCAGGACCAGCGCTTGAAGATGCGCCGCGCGCTGGACACAGGAGACGAGAAGTTCCTCCCGCTGCGTGACAAGGGGCCGCAAAAGCGCTTTGCGCGCGACTACGTGGATGCGCGCTTCAATCTCGGTGAATACCTGATGTTCGGCGCGCTGCTGTTTGTCCTGGTGTCCTTGGTGGTTCCCGCCTCCAGCGACATGATGATCTACGTGCTCGGCGCGTTCTGGGTGATGTTCCTGGCAGTCTTCGTTGACGTTTTCATCCTCTCCCGCAAGCTCCGGAAGAGCCTGGCCCAGAAGTTTGGTGAGGTGGAACGCGGCACCGTCTGGTACGGCTCGATGCGCTCCCTGCAGTTCCGTAAACTGCGCCTGCCCAAACCGCAGGTTGGCCGCGGACAGTACCCTTCCTGACGCGCCAGACCACCTAAACGCAGGAACCCCGGCGGGCTGACCACCGGGGTTCCTGCGTTTAACTGTGGTCAGCGGCGGTGCTTCGCCAGCTGCCTGTTGATCCGCGCGGCCCAGAAAGGTCCTTCGTACAAGAACGCGGTGTATCCCTGCACCAGTGTGGCTCCGGCGTCGAGCCTGTCCTGTACGTCCTTGGCGGACTCCACGCCACCGACTGACACCAAGGTGAGCGCATCATCTGTGGCGTCTTTGAGCCGCTTCAATACCTCCAGTGCGCGCCGCTTCAGGGGAGCTCCGGACAGTCCGCCGGCGCCGCACTTTTCCACGTCGTCGGCGGCCGAGGAGAGCCCCGTCCGGGCGATAGTTGTGTTGGTGGCGATGATGCCGTCCAATTTGAGGTCCAGTGCCAGCCGGGCAACGTCGTCGATGTCTTCATCGCTCAGGTCCGGGGCGATCTTCACCAGCAGCGGGACGTGACGCCCGGCAGCCCGGTCGGCTTCCTGCCCCACCGCAACCAGGAGTGGGCGGAGCGTTTCCACGTCCTGGAGCAGGCGCAACCCCGGAGTGTTGGGGGAACTGACGTTCACCACCAGATAGTCGGCGGCAGGGGCCAGGCTGCGGGCGCTGACCAGGTAGTCGTCCACCGCGTCAGCCAGTTCCACCACCTTGGTTTTGCCGATGTTGACGCCGATGACGGGACGAACTTCCGGGTACCGGCGCTGAAGTGCTGCGCGGGCGGCCTTGAGCCGGGGCGCGACGGCTGCGGCGCCGTCGTTGTTGAATCCCATCCTGTTGATCACGGCCCTGTCCTGGACCAGGCGGAAAAGCCGGGGCTTCTCATTGCCGGGCTGTGCCTGGCCGGTGATGGTGCCAACCTCCACGTGGCCGAATCCAAGCTCGCTGAGGGCTTCGATACCTAGCCCTTCCTTATCGAACCCGGCAGCCAAACCAAACGGCGAGGGAAAAGTAACGCCAAAAGCGGTGGTCTGCAGCGACGGCGCCGGGGCGGTCAGCTTCTGCAGGACCCTTCCCGCGCCTGTGGCATGCGCGAGCCGGATCCCCTTGAATCCGATCTTGTGGGCGCGCTCGGCGTCCATCCATGAAAAGGCCAGCTTGAAGAAAGTGGGATAAACGCGCATGCCTCCAGTTTCCCGTCTGGTGGCGTCCCACACCAAAACGGAGAAGCGCCCTGGCAGGCGGCCGTACCCGCCGCGCCGGATTAGCATGATGGCATGCACTGGCAGCAGGACATCCTGGGTGGGGACTTCGAGTCCTGTTCCTTCGTGGCCACAGGTTCCGACGGCGTGGAGCGGACGGCAACCCTGGTCCGGCTCCGGCCGGCCGGCGATGGGGACGCAACGGACAGCGCCCGCCGGTCAGTGCTGTTCCTTCACGGGTGGAGCGACTACTTCTTCAACGCAGACCTGGCCTATTTCTGGGCGCGGGCCGGATACGACTTCTATGCGCTGGACATGCACAACCACGGGCGCAGCCTGCGGCCGGAATTCCCGGGCGGATATGTTGGCGACCTGGCCGCCTATGACGCGGAAATCCAAGAGGCATGCCGCCTCATTGCGCTTGCGGGCGGGCCCGGGCCCGTGGCACTGATGGGTCACTCCACCGGCGGGCTGGTGGCGGCCCTGTGGACCAGCCGCCACCCGGGGGCCGTGTCGCAACTGATCCTCAACAGCCCTTGGCTGGAGATGCACGGGAGCGCACTGGTGCGCCGCGCCGCATCAGGCATGGTCGGGCCGGTGGCCCGGTTCCGGCCCCAGGCAGTGCTCCGGCTTCCCCAGCGGGGCCACTACTGGCGCACCATCAGCAGTGCGGCCGACGGCGAGTGGCCGCTTGACGAGCGGTACCGCCCACGCATGGCTTTCCCGGTGCGTGCCGGCTGGCTGAGGGCCGTGCTCGCCGGCCACGCCCGGGTGGCCCAGGGCCTGGGAATCCAGGTGCCCATCCTGGTCCTGCTGTCCGCGGGAAGTGCCAACGGGCTGTTCTGGTCGGAGGACATGCGACGGACCGATGCGGTCCTGGATGTGGCGATCATCGGCGCGCGAGCCCTGGCTCTGGGCACCACGGTGACCGTGGAACGAATTGACGGCGCCCTGCACGACGTCTTCCTCTCCCCTGAGGCAATCCGGACCGACGCCTACGCTCGGCTGGCACGCTGGCTGCGGGCTTACGGGTGAGGCTGGTCCGCCTCTGAATCGGCCGGTGCGGGTGCCGCATCGACAGCCCCGCCGTAGCGGCGGTCCCGGCTCGCATATTCCTCGACGGCGGCCCACAGGGTTCGCCGGTCCACGTCCGGCCAGAGCGTGTCCATGAAGACGAACTCGGCGTAAGCGGACTGCCAGAGCAGGAAGTTGGACAGCCTTTGCTCGCCCGAACTGCGCAGGAAGAGATCCACGTCCGGCAGGTCGGGCTCATCAAGGTACTTCTGGATGGTCCGTTCCGTGATGGAACCGGGCTTGAGCCTGCCCGCGGCAACATCCGCGGCGATCGCCGACACCGCGTCAGTGATCTCAGCCCGGCCGCCGTAATTAACACACATGGTCAAATTACAGGTGCTGTTGGCCGCCGTGAACTCCTCGGCTTCCTCCAGTTCGCGGATCACCGACCCCCACAGCCGGGGTCTCCGGCCTGCCCAGCGGATCCGCACGCCCCACTCGTCCAACTGGTTCCGCTGCCTGCGCAGCACATCCTTGTTAAATCCCATCAGGAACCGGACTTCCTCCGGAGACCTGCGCCAGTTTTCCGTAGAGAACGCGTAGACACTGACGTACTCGATCCCGAGTTCGATGGCACCGGCCATGACGTCAAGAAGGGCCGGCTCGCCCGCCTTGTGCCCTTCTATCCGCGGGAGGCCCCGCTGGTTGGCCCACCGGCCGTTGCCGTCCATCACGATAGCCACGTGCCGGGGAATGAACTCCGCCGGGATGGAGGGCGCCACCTCGCCTGAAGGATGCGGGTAGGGCGCCGCTACGGGATTGGTCCGCCTGCGGGCTGCATTGTTCTTTTTACCCAGGGCCACTGTCAGGTACGCTCCACGTGTTTGAGGGATTTCAGGACTCGTTCCAAATGCCATTGCAGGTACGCCGCCACCAAACCCGCCGCTTCCTTGCGGTGTGGGGCCAACGATGCGTCCGCCGTCGTCCAGTCCCCCGTCAGGAGGGCAGCCAGCAGGGTGACTGTCTCGGGCGCCGGGGCGGGCGACCCGGGGGGCCTGCACTGGGCGCAGACCATGCCGCCAAGGGGCGCCGAAAATGCCGAATGTGGCCCCGGGGCGCCGCAGCGGGAACAATCAGTGAAGCTCGGCGCCCATCCGCCAGTGGACAACGCACGCAGGAGGTAGGAGTCCAGGATCAGGCCGGCAGCGTGTTCATCCCGGCTCAACGCAGCCAGGGCACCCACCAGCAGGTTGTACTGCGCCGTCCCGGACTCGCCGTCGACGTCCGTCAGCTTCTCCGCCGTCTCGGTCATGGCGGCGGCCACCGTATACCGGCCGTAGTCCGCTGCGATGCTGCCGCCGTAGGCTCCCTTCGCCACCGCCTGGGTGACGATATCCAGGGTGCGCCCGGACACCAGTTGCAGGTCAGCCACCATGAACGGTTCAAGCCGGGCACCGAACCGGCTGCTGGTGCGGCGGACGCCCTTGGCCACCGCGCGGACCTGTCCGTGGTGCTTCGTCAGGAGCGTGATAATCCTGTCTGCCTCGCCCAGCTTGTGGGTGCGGAGCACCACGGCGTCGTCCCGGTACGCCCGGGAGGCAAAAGACTGTTGGACCACGCTCTATCTTCCCATCCTGCCCGGCCGTACGTCGCCAGGACGCGGTGGTGCCGCCGGCGGAACCGGCGGCACCACCCTTGCAGGTGTCAGGCCTGGGCGTCGCGAATGGCGCGGTTGACGGCCGAAATGACGGCCTTCAACGACGACATGCTGGTGTTGGCGTCGATGCCGACACCCCACAGCACCCGCTCTCCCACAGCACACTCAACGTAGGCGGCGGCCATGGCGTTGCCACCTTCGGACAAGGCATGTTCGCTGTAGTCCAGCACCCGAACGTCCACGCCGTCGTCGTGCAGGATGTTCAGCAAGGCGGCGATCGGCCCGTTGCCGGTGCCGGTGCGCTGGACCTGCGCGCCATCAATGGTGAGCGAGGCGTGAAGCGTCATGCCGCCGTCGTTACCTGTCTCCGTCTTGACGGCACCCAGCGAGTAGCGGCCCCACTGCCCGTCGGCCTGGCCGGAGGGCAGGTATTCGTCCTGGAAGATCTGCCAGAGCTGGGCGCCGCTGACCTCCCCGCCGACGGTGTCGGTGCGGCGCTGGATGACGCCGGAGAACTCGATCTGGGCACGGCGCGGCAGGTCCAGGCTGTGCTCGTTCTTGAGCAGGTAGGCAACGCCGCCCTTGCCGGACTGGGAATTGACCCGGATCACGGCCTCGTAGCTGCGGCCCAGGTCCTTGGGATCCACCGGCAGGTACGGTACCTGCCAGGTGAAATCGTCCACAGCCTTGCCGGCCGCAGCGGCGTCCCGCTCAAGGGCTTCGAAACCCTTCTTGATGGCGTCCTGGTGGGAGCCGGAGAAGGCGGTGAAGACCAGGTCGCCGCCGTAGGGCGAACGCTCCGGGACGGGCAGCTGGTTGCAGTACTCCACGGTCCGGCGGACGTCGTCAATGTTGGAGAAATCGATCATGGGATCGATCCCCTGGACGAACAGGTTCAAGCCCAGCGTCACCAAATCCACGTTGCCGGTCCGCTCGCCGTTGCCGAAGAGGCAGCCTTCGATGCGGTCGGCGCCGGCCATGTATCCCAGCTCCGCGGCGGCGACACCGGTGCCGCGGTCGTTGTGCGGGTGCAGCGACAGGATAATTCCCTCGCGCGGGTGCAGGTGACGGCTCATCCACTCGATGGAATCGGCGTAGACGTTGGGCGTTGCCATTTCCACCGTGGCGGGGAGGTTGATGATCACCTGCCGGTCAGCGGACGCCTCGAAAACATCGGCGACGGCGTTGCAGACGCGGACGGCGTATTCGAGTTCCGTGCCGGTGAAAGACTCCGGGGAATACTCGTAGGTCACGTGCGTATCAACGAGCGTTTCCTCGTACTTCCTGCAGAGCCTCGCACCCTGCAGTGCGATGTCCAGGATTCCGTCCTCGTCCTGGTTGAACACCACACGGCGCTGCAGGACCGACGTCGAGTTGTACAGGTGCACGATGGCCTGCTTGGCGCCCACCAGGGATTCGTAGGTCCGCTCGATCAGGTGCTCGCGGGCCTGGGTCAGGACCTGGATGGTGACATCGTCAGGGATGTGGTTTCCCTCGATGAGCTGGCGGACAAAGTCGAAGTCCGTCTGCGAAGCGGACGGGAAACCGACCTCGATTTCCTTGTAGCCCATGCGGACCAGCAGGTCGAACATCTTCATCTTGCGGGCCGGGCTCATGGGATCGATCAGGGCCTGGTTGCCGTCGCGGAGGTCCACCGCGCACCAGCGCGGGGCCTTGGTGATGACCTTGTCCGGCCAGGTGCGGTCCGGCAGTTCGACCTTGATCTGATCCTGGAACGGGGTGTACCGGTGGGCGGGCATTCCGGAGGGCTTTTGTGCGTTACGCATGATGTTCGTGGCCTTTTCTATCGATCTTCAGTGAAAGGGTGGCCGGGCAACACAAACTCCGCAGCGAGGGTGGGCCGTGCGCTAGATAGCGTCTGTGGCCTCGCCGCGGCAGCTAAGGAGAAGGAGCTCTGCACGCACACTTTGAGGGTAACACGGGTGCGTAAGATGAAAGGGCACTACCGTCCGTAAAGTCCAGCATGCAGACGCCTCCGTGTTCGCCCGGCAGCGGCGTCGCAGCAAAAAGGAGTTGCAGTGCCCATTTCGGGGATCGATCTGTCCACCATTGATCACACAGTCCGGCCGCAGGACGACCTTTACCAGCATGTGAACGGCGCCTGGGTGAAAGCCACCGAGATTCCCGACGACCGGCCCCTGGAAGGTACGTTCACCGGCCTCCGCGACGGGTCCGAGATTGCCGTCCGGGACATCATCGAGGAAGCGGCGGCCAAAGGCGCGGATGCCACGGGGATCCAACGGAAGATCGGCGACCTCTACAACAGCTTCATGGACGAGGCGACAGTTGAGGGCAAGGGCATGGACCCCATCCGGACCCGGCTGGCCGACGTCTTCGCCACCGGGTCAGTCGAAGAGCTCATTGCGCTCGCGGGCCGGCTCTTTCGCGCCGATGTGGGCGGCCTCTTCTACATCTACCCTGCACCGGATGCGGGAAACCCTGACCGGGTCCTCCTGTACACCGGCCAAGGCGGCCTGGGCCTGCCCGACGAGTCCTATTACCGCGAGGAGAAGTTCGCCCCCATCGTGTCGGCCTACACGGGACACGTGGAGAGGATCTTCGACCTTGCCGGCGTGGCTGATCCGAACGGTGCCGCCGCCCGGGTGGTCCAACTGGAAACGAAACTCGCGGCGCACCACTGGGACAACGTCACCCTGCGGGATCCGCAAAAGACCTACAACCTGAAAACGGCAGATGAAGCCGCTGCGCTGTTCCCGCTCCTGGGCACCTGGTTTGAGGCAGCCGGCATTGAGCCGGCCAAACGGGCCGAAATCGTAGTGAGCACCCCTGACTTCTTTTCGGGGGCCACGGCGCTCCTGGACGAAATACCGCTGTCCACGTGGCAGGAATGGCTGGCAATGCGGGTGGTCAGCGCCGCTGCACCGTATTTGTCCTCGCCGTTCGTGGACGCCAACTTCGCCTTCTACGGCACCACGCTCAGCGGGACCCCCCGGAACAAGGACCGCTGGAAGCGCGGGGTTGCCGTGGTCGAATCAGGACTGGGCGAGGCCGTGGGCCAGATCTACGTGGCGCGGCACTTCCCCGAAACCCACAAGGCCCGGATGCAAACCCTGGTGGCGAACCTGACCGAGGCGTACCGCCGGAGCATCAACGACGTTGACTGGATGGGTGAGGACACCAAAGCGGAGGCCCTTCGCAAGCTTGCCGCCTTCCGTGCCAAGATCGGCTTCCCGGACGAGTGGATCGACTACTCCGCCGTAGAGATCACGCCCGATGACCTGCTGGGCAACGTGGAGCGCGCCCACAACGCCGATGTCGACAGGCACCTGGATGAAGTGGGCAAACCGGTTGACCGCAACAAGTGGCTGATGACGCCGCAGACGGTCAACGCCTACTACCACCCCATGATGAACGAAATTGTGTTCCCGGCAGCCATCCTGCAGCCGCCGTTCTTCACGGCCGACGCCGACGACGCCGTCAACTACGGCGGCATTGGTGCGGTGATCGGGCACGAGATTGGTCACGGTTTCGATGACCAGGGCTCCCAGTTCGACGGCGGCGGGGCGCTCCGCAACTGGTGGACGGACGAGGACCGCCATGCATTTGAAGCCCTGACGGCCCGCCTCGTGGCACAGTATGACGCCCTGTCTCCCACCGCTGCACCCGGCCACCACGTCAACGGCAGGCTCACGTTGGGCGAGAACATCGGCGACCTGGCAGGGCTCACCATCGCTTACAAGGCATACCTGATCAGCCTGGACGGCAAGGAGCCGGACGTCCTGGACGGCCTCACCGGGCAACAACGTTTCTTCGCCTCCTGGGCCGCGGGATGGCGCCAGGTCATCCGCCAGGAGGAAGCCGTCCGTCGCCTGGCCACGGACCCGCATTCCCCCAACGAATTCCGCACCAACGCGATCGCCAAGAACCTTGATTCATTCCATGAGGCATTCGAAGTGACGGAGGCTGATGGCATGTGGATGCCCGCCGCTGAACGCGTCAGCATCTGGTAGAGGCCACACCAAATTCCGGGAAAGAAGCAGGCCCCGCCGGTACCGGCGGGGCCTGCTGTATGGTTACGGGCGCCTTGGACACCCCCGGGCAAGGTGCTCCCTGCTACTGCCGGACGATCAGCGCAGGGTTTGCCTGCTGGCAGACCTTGTCCCCTGCGGTCTGGTTGACAATGTCGGACGGCAAGGCTGGCGCGCCGGAACCGAAGGCCGTGCCGGTGGTGAAGTCGCTGCCCACATACACCTGCACGCCTTGGATGGCCGGCAGCGGAATCATCTGTTCGGCGGGAATTCCCAGCAGGGTGGCGACGTCGGTGGCCACATCCGCGAAATCGGGGCCATAGTACACGGCCGTCTTTGCCACCGGCTGGGCCTGGAACTGTGACGTTGCGGCGAAGCCGCCGTTCACCAGGGCCTGGACAAGCTCCTGCGCCCGTCCGGGTACGCCACTGCCATTGGCCACGGTGACGGGCTGGACCGCCTTGTTGTAGGGCGGTACCGGCACCGCCGTCTGGGTCGGCGAGGGCGACGGCGACGCGGACTCGCCAGGTGTCGGCGCGGTGGTGGTGGGGGCCGTCGGGTCGGTCAGGTCAACGTTCTTCCGGAGGGCGGAGAAAAGCTGGGCGCCCGCAGGTTCGGCGATCACCAGGCGGTTGGGGTCGGTGGGTGCAGGCGTGGTGGGCACGGCGACGAACGCAACCTTGCTGATGTCGATGTTCTTCAGCCGGTTGCCGATGGTGAGGAGGGCCGGAACGGAGGCAAGCCCGTTGTCCACGGTCAGGTTCTGGGTGACGACGTCGGCGATCTTGAGCATCTTGGCTGGGTCGGACAGCGTCCCCTCGTCCTTGATCTTGCGGGTCAGCGAGGACAGGAATCCCTGCTGGGCCTTGATCCGGCCCAGATCCCCGCCGTCGGCGAACGCGTGGCGGGTACGGAGGTAGGAAAGGGCCATTTCACCCTGGACGGACGACGTCCCCGCGGGGAGGCGAAGCCCCGAGTCGGGGTCGAAGACGGCGTCGCTGATGCATACATCCACACCGCCGACGGCGTTGGAGAGTTCCTTGACGGCGTTGAAGTCGGCCATCATGAAGTGGTCCACCTGCATGCCGGTGAGCTTGTTGACGGTATCCACGGCACAACCGATGCCGGCCTCGCCCATGGCCTCATTGATCATCACGCCGCTGCGGGCAGGATAGACCTTGTTGGTCTTCTGGTCGGTGCACTGCGGGATATCCACCAGGAGGTCGCGCGGGAAGCTGATGACGTTGACGCGCTTGTTGTCCTCGGAGATGTCCATCAGCATCATCACGTCCGACTTGCCGTAGCCGGTGGAATCGTCGGCGGTCCCGTACTGGGAGTTCTTGCCGTCACGGGTGTCCGAACCGAGGATCAGGATCTGCATCCGGCCCGTGGCATCGTTGGCGGGCGATTCGGTGCTGCCGCCACCGGCGTTCAACGGCGCCTTCGAAATGTTGCCCTGAAGCCGGAAAAACCAGAAGCCGGCAAAAGCGATCCCGCCTACCAGGACTATCGCCACCACGCCGGTGAGGATCTTCAGCCACAGGGGCATGGTGCGGAGCGGCCCAAGGTGGCGGGCCGCCCCTGCGGCACCGCCATCCGCGTGCCGGGATACCGGTCCCGGTCCGGCTGAGAGGTCAGCCTCGTTGTCGCGTTTGTCGCGGCCTCGACCCACGTGGTGAACCTTCCTCTTAATACAAAATCCGGTCCATTTTAGTGGTCCAGGCTGGACATGTGGCGGGACCGCTCCATTGGGCGCCCTGTTGGCGGGTCAGAAACCCAGTTTGACCAGCTGCTTCGGGTCGCGCTGCCAGTCCTTGGCTACCTTGACGTGGAGGTCCAGGTAGATGCGCGTCCCCAGTAGCGCTTCGATGCCCTTGCGCGCATTGGTGCCCACTTCACGCAGTCGGCTGCCGCCCTTGCCGATGATGATGGCCTTCTGCGAGGGCCGTTCCACGTAAAGGTTGACCCGGACATCCAGCAGCGGGTTGTCATCGGGACGGTCTTCCCGGGGAACGATCTCTTCGACTACGACAGCCAGGGAGTGCGGAAGCTCGTCCCGGACGCCTTCCAGCGCCGCCTCCCGGATCAGTTCGGCCACCATGACGGCCTCGGGTTCGTCCGTGAGCTCGCCGTCCGGGTACAGCGGAGGCGACGGCGGCATGTGGCTGATCAGCACGTCGGCCACGGTGTCCACCTGGAAACCATCGGCGGCTGAGACGGGGACGATGTCCTTCCAGCCGTCCTCCCCCATCACCTCGCGGCCAAGGGCCGCAACGGCCAGGAGTTGCTCGGTCAGTGCCTGCTTGTCCACCAGGTCAGCTTTGGTGACGATGGCGATGACAGGTTTACGCCCGACGGCGGCAAGTTGTGTGGCGATGAACTTATCACCAGGGCCGATCTTCTCGTTGGCCGGCAGGCAGAATCCGATGGCGTCGACTTCGGACAGGGTGTCGGCGACGAGGTCGTTGAGGCGCTTGCCCAGCAGGGTGCGTGGCCGGTGCAGCCCAGGGGTGTCGACAAGGATCAACTGGGCGTCCTCACGGTGCACGATGCCCCGGATGGTATGCCTCGTGGTCTGCGGTTTGGCTGACGTGATAGCCACCTTCTTGCCCACCAGCGCGTTGGTCAGCGTGGACTTGCCGGCATTCGGCCTGCCGACGAGGACCGAAAACCCTGCGCGGAAGCCGCCGAAATCGTCCGGCGCCGCATCCTTATTTTTCTTGCTCACGTGGAACTCCCTGCTGGGTTGATTCGGCCTCTTCCAGGAGGCCTTCAAAGTCAGTTTCTACTCTTGGTACGGCCGCCGCAATGATGTGGCTGACCCTGTTGCGCCGGCCTTCCAGCCGCTCAGCGCGCAGGGACACTCCCTGGACTTCCACGCTGCTGCCGACGATCGGGACCCGTCCGAGGGCCTTGGCCAGCAAGCCACCGACGGTGTCCACCTCGTCGTCGTCGAGCTCCAGGTCGAAAAGTTCGCCGAGATCGTCGATGCCCATCCTGGCGCTGACCCGGTAGGAGCCATCACCCAGAGCCACGGCCTCGGCGCTCTCGGTGTCGTATTCGTCCACGATCTCGCCCACGATTTCCTCGATCAGGTCCTCCAGCGTGACCAGCCCGGCGGTACCGCCGTACTCGTCAATAACGATCGCCACGTGGGTGGATTCCTTCTGAAGCTCGCGCAGGAGGTCACTGACGGGTTTGGACTCCGGCACGTAGCGCACTTCCCGGGCCAACGCCTCGACCACGGGTGGCTCCTCACCGGCTTCCAGCTGGTGGATGACAGCTGCAACATCCTTGAGGTAGATGATGCCCAGGATGTGGTCGGTGTTCTCGCTGATCACCGGGATGCGTGAATATCCCGATCGGAGGAACAGTGACATCGCCTGGTGGAGGCTGGAGCCGGCGTCGATGCTGACGATATCGGTCCGCGGCACCATCACGGCCCTGACCAGGGTGTCGCCGAAGTCAAAGACCGACTGGATCATCTCCGCCTCGGTGTCCTCGATCATGTCGGATTCACTGGCCCGGTCCAACAGCTCACGGAATTCCTGTTCACTGAAGAAGGCGTCGTCCCCTCCCGGGGCTCCCGGGGCCGCAGAACTGCCCAAGGCCACGAGCCAACCGGGAATGGGGCCCAGCACACTGGTGAGGAACCGGACCATGGGGGCAGTGAACCGCACCACGGTTGTTGAATGCAGCCTACCGAGCTGTCGGGGTGAGACCCCTACGATCACGAACCCGAGAACGGCCATGATGCCGGTGGCCACCAGGCCTGCCAGCCAGACGTTGTCCAGGAGGCTGGCCACCAGGACGGCCACGGCCACGGCCGAGGCCATCTCGAACCAGACACGCCAAAACCGGAGTGCCCGGGTGTGTGCCACCGGCTCCGCGAGGATACGCCGCATGGCTGTTCCGCGGCTCTTGTGCAGTGCCGCTTCCGCATCGTGCCGGGGAAGGAAACTGAAGGCGGCCTCGGCCGCTGTCAGCAAGGCCGCGACGGCAAGGAATACCAGTGCCACCGCGACCAGGAGCAGTTGCGTCACTGGGTCGTCTCGGCGGGTGCTTCTTTGCCGGTGAATCCGGTCAGGAGTTCGCGCTGCAGGCCGAACATCTCCGCCTTCTCCTCCGGTTCCGCATGGTCGTAGCCCAACAGGTGGAGGATTCCGTGCGTGGTCAGGAGCAGCATTTCGTCCTGGAGCGAGTGGCCGGCGTTCTTGGCCTGGACCTTCGCAACCTGCGGGCAGATCGCGATATCGCCCAGCATGCCCTGGGGCGTGGGCCGCCCCGGGGTGCCGGGCGTAAGTTCGTCCATGGGGACGGAGAGCACATCCGTGGCGCCGGGCTCGTCCATCAGTTCAATGTGCAGCTTTTCCATGGCCGGTTCATCCACCAGGAGGATGGACAGCTCTGCCTGGGGATGGATGTAGAGCTGTTCAAAGACGTACCGCGACAACGCTATGAGTTCGGCTTCTTCGACGTGGACGCCGGACTCGTTGTTCACCTCGATGCTCATGCGTGTTCCCCCCGCTTTTCCCTGTTGACTGAGTGTTTGACGCGGTTCCGCTGGGCTTCGTCCCAAACGCTGTAAGCGTTGACGATGTCCCCCACCAGCCGGTGCCGGACGACGTCCGCGGCGTCCAGGACCGAGAAGTTCACATCCTCGATGCCCTGCAGGATTTCCTCCACGATCCGCAGCCCGGAACGCGTACCAAACGGCAGGTCCACCTGGGTGACGTCTCCCGTCACCACCATCTTGGAGCCGAACCCAAGGCGGGTGAGGAACATCTTCATCTGTTCCGGGGTGGTGTTCTGGGCCTCGTCAAGGATGATGAAGGCGTCGTTGAGTGTCCGGCCGCGCATGTAGGCCAGGGGTGCCACCTCGATGGTCCCGGCGGCCATCAGCCGAGGGATGGACTCGGGATCCATCATGTCGTGCAGGGCATCGTAAAGCGGCCGAAGATACGGATCGATCTTGTCGCTCAGCGTTCCGGGCAGGAACCCAAGGCGCTCCCCTGCCTCTACCGCAGGGCGGGTCAGGATGATGCGGCTGACTTCCTTCTGCTGCAGGGCCTGGACAGCTTTGGCCATGGCCAGGTACGTCTTGCCGGTACCTGCCGGTCCGATCCCGAAGATCACCGTGTTGGCGTCGATGGCGTCGACGTAGTTCTTCTGGTTCAGCGTTTTGGGGCGGATGGTCCTGCCGCGGCTGGAGAGGATGTCATGGGTGAGGACGTCCACCGGGTTCTGCAGTGACTGGGTGCGCAGGAGCGCCACCAGTTGCTGCAGCACGGCGGGGGTGATCACCGTGCCGCGGGCCACAAGGCCACGGACCTCCTGGAGGAGCCGCATGATCCGGGGGACGTCGCTGGCCGGCCCGCTGATGGAGAGCTCGTTGCCGCGCACGTGGAAATTGACGTCCGGGAATTGGACTTCGATGAACCGCAGCGCTTCATCGTGGCTGCCAAGTGATTGAACCATCTGGTCCGAGTTCTCGAACAGGACGACTTCGGTCCTGGTGCCCGGCAGTGAGTGGGGAAACTCCCCCGGGCTGCCGTCGCCTGTGTTGAGCCGGCGCTTACCATTTGCTGATTCAGTCATGGTGCTGGCCCGCAGGCCTGTGGTCCCCTCGAAGTTCTTCAATCCAATTTTCCGTGCCGGAGGGGGTGCCCGTTGCACGGTGCTCCTCGCCCAGCGATCCTTTCATCTTACGCCAGCAGGGGGCGGCGACGGGTACGGCGGTTCGCTGCATATCCCCGCGGGCACGGCGGTTTGGTATCAACTTCATATCGGCCTCATATCGTTCCCGTTGCAGTTGGGGCGGTACGGCCACAGAACCGCTGCGCGGCCGTACCGCTGTGTAATGCTGGAAATCCAGCAACTGCTGGAACTCCAGGCCGCCAGGGGATCGGCCCGCCACGCCACGAAAGGACAAGGGCAAGACAGTGCCGGATACCTCTGTGCCCAAAAGGACAGGCCAAACGAAGGGCCGCTTGCGCCCGGCTGTCCTGGCAGGAGTCCTGGTGCTGGTTCCCATTCTGGCGGGCTGCACCGCAGAAGGCGGTCCATCGCCCACCGGCACCCTTGCTTCGGTTCCGGCGACCGGCGGGAGCATGCCGGACGCACCGTCCACGAGCGCCCCGCTGGAGACCACCCAGTCGTCCAACAAGGCGCCCGTGTACTGGATCGGCCGCAGCGGCGGCAACATCTTCCTGTACCGCGAATTCCGCGACGTCCCAGAGCAGGACAACCCGGTAACGCGGGCCTTGCGCGCCATGATGTCGGAGAAGCCGCTCGACCCCGATTTCTTCACGCCATGGCAGAACCCGGACAAGCTGGCCACCTCGATTTCAGGCAAAGACGTGATCACCGTGGACGTGTCGGCGGACGCGTTCAACAGCAACCTGGACACCGACATGGCTGCCCGCGCTATCCAGCAACTGATCTATACGGCCACCGCGGCGGCCGCGAGTTCGGGGCTGGTCGACACCAGCCAGCAGGTCCGGGTCAGGATCCTCGTGGACGGGCACACGGACTACGTCGCGTTCGGGAAGGTCCAGTTGGGCGCCCTGATGACGCGCGCCGCAGGCCTGGTGGCGCCTGTCTGGATCATCGATCCGCAGGAGAATACCGAGGTCCCGGCCGGCAGCGTGAAGATCTCCGGCCGCAGCACGTCGCCGGGAGCCAAGCTCCACTGGCAAATCCTGCAGGTTGCGGACAACGGCGGGGGCAAGACACCTTTCCTGACCGGCGAAACGACGACGGCCGCTGAACAGGGCCAGGCGGGGGCCTTCACGCTGGCCCTTAGCCTGCCTGCCGGTGACTATGAACTCCACGTGGCGCAGGCCGGATCCGGTGGAGAGCCGGACCGGAACGAGGACACGCGGTCCTTTAAGGTGCGCTAGCCCAGCGCCCCAGGATGTCGCTGGCCAGCACGACGGCGGCCGGGCCGGCAGTGGAGGACCGCAGGACGTGGTGCCCCAACAGGGCCGTCACGGCGCCGTTGTCACAGAGTCTCGTCACCTCGCGGGGACTGATGCCGCCTTCGGGCCCAACGATCAGCAGGACCTCGCGGGGCCCGATACCGGTATTCCCCTGCCATCCTTCAAGGACAGTGCGCAGGGGACGGACAGCGTCTTCGTGCAGGATGACGGCCAAGTCCGCGGCCGCCACGGCGTTGCAGAGCCCGGAAGTTTCGACGGCGTCCCGGACCTCTGGAATCCAGGCGCGGCGGGCCTGCTTGGCGGCAGCGGCAACGGCCGACTGCCATTTGGCGTGGGCCCGGGCGGCCCGGTCCCCTTTCCAGCGGACGATGGACCGTTCGGACTGCCAGGGTATGACGGCATCGATGCCCAGTTCCGTTGCTGTCTCAATGGCCAGTTCGTCCCGGTCGCCCTTGGCCAGTGCTTGTGCCAGCACCAGCCGGACCTCTGGCCTGTCTTCGGCCGCCACGGAACCGCACTCCACTTCCAGTGCGGATGACGATGCTGACGCCACCTTGCCGGTCATGCGGGCGCCGGCGCCGTCCACTATGTCCACGGCCTCCCCCGGCGACAAGCGCTTCACAGTGACTGCATGCCGGGCTTCAGGTCCCTCCAGGACGAAGACCTGACCGGGAGCCAGGCCGTCCAGCGAGCCGGGGCTGGTGAAGAATACGGGGTTGCTCACCGCTACAGGTTACCGAGCCGGTCCCGGAGCTTGGCGAACATGCCGCCGCTGGCAGCGAGCTTACCCTCGGTGATCTGTTCTCCGCGAAGCTTGGCAAGCTGGCGCAGCAGGTCCTCTTGCGCTGCGTCGAGTTTGGCGGGAGTGTCGACCTGGAGGTGGACTTTCAGGTCACCGCGACCGTAGCCCCTCAGGTGGGTGACCCCCAGCCCGCGGAGGGTAATAATCTCGCCGGACTGTGTACCGGGCTTGACGTCAATCTCCTGGCTGCCGTCGAAAGTTTCCAGGCTGACGTCCGTGCCGAGGGCGGCCGCGGTCATGGGGATGTGCAAAGTGGCGTGCAGGTCATCGCCTTCGCGCACGTAGGTGGCGTCGTTGTTGACCCGGATCTCCACATAGAGGTCGCCCGCCGGGCCACCGGCCGGGCCGGCTTCGCCCTGGCCGGAGAGCTGGATGCGGGTTCCGGTGGCAACACCGGCGGGGACCTTGATGGTCAGCGACCGGCGGCTCCGGATGCGGCCCTGGCCGCTGCATTCGTTGCAGGGATCCTTGATGACCGTGCCGAAGCCTTCGCAGGTGCCGCAGGGCGCCGCCGTCATGACCTGGCCAAGGATGGAGCGGACGGCCCGCTGGACCTGGCCGCTGCCGCCGCAGATATCGCAGCGCTCGGGGTGCGTGCCGGGGCGGCAGCATGATCCGTCGCAGGTGGGGCAGACGACGGCGGTGTCCACTTCGAGCTTTTTGTTGACGCCAAAGACGGCGTCGCGAAGGTCGATCCTGACGCTGATGAGCGCGTCCTGGCCCCTGCGCACCCGGGACGCCGGACCGGACGTGCCGCCGGCGCCGAAGAAGGTGTCGAAGATGTCCTGGAACGCGAACCCCTGGCCCGCGTAGCCGGCGCCGCCGAAGCCGTTGTCCGTTCCGTTCTCATTGCCGGTGGTGTCATAGATGCGGCGCTTCTGCGGGTCGGAGAGGACCTCGTAGGCGTGAGTGACTGCCTTGAAGCGTTCGGACGCGTCCGCTCCGGGGTTTACGTCCGGGTGGAGGGTGCGGGCCAGTTTGCGGTAGGCCTTTTTGATCTCTTCGCCCGTAGCTTCGGGGGAGACTCCAAGGACGTCATAGTGGCTGCTCAAAGTTCGTATCTCTTCCTTGTTGTACTGCGTGCAGTTGGCCCCGGTGTCCGGTCCGCCAGCCGGAGGTGCTCCGGCAACGGAGGATCAGGGCCCCAAAATCCTGGAAAGGTAGCGGGCTACGGCCCTGACGGCGGCCATGGTGGTGGGGTAGTCCATCCGTGTGGGGCCAAGGATCCCTACCTTGGCGGCGCTGTCAGGGCCGTAGCCTGTGGCCACCACGGACGCCTCAGCGAGGCCATCGTAGGGGTTCTCCCGTCCAATGCTGACGGCCACGCCGCGGTGGTCCTGGGCCATTTCGCTCAGCAGCCGCAGCATCACCACCTGCTCCTCGAGGGCTTCGAGAACCGGGCCGATGCTGAGGGGGAAGTCTACGTTGGATCGGGCCAGGTTGGCCGTTCCGGCCATGACCATCCGGTCTTCCCGGCTGCTCTGGGCCAGGACCTCCAGCCCAAGCGCCAGTGCGTGCGCGGCCTGGCGGTGAGGGTGCGGCGTGGCGGCGACGACGGCGGGCAGGGCCTGGGCGAGGCGGCTCAGTGACGTTCCGCCCAAGGCGCCGAGGAACCGGGTCCGCAACTCCGCCAGCGCCTCGTCGCCGAGGTCCTGGCCGACGTCGATCACGCGCTGCTCAACTTTGCCGCTGTTGGCAATCAGCACCACCAGTACTTTACGCGGGGCCAGCAGCACGAATTCGATGTGGCGGACCAGGGCCCTGCTCAGGTGCGGGTACTGGACCACTGCCACTTGGTTGGTCAGCTGGGACAGGAGGCGGACCGTGCGGTCCAGGACGTCGTCGAGGTCGTCCGCGCCTTCCAGGAGTGACTGGATGGCACGCCGCTCTGCTGCCGACAGGGGCTTCACCGCCGAGATTTGGTCCACAAACAGGCGGTAGCCCTTGTCCGTGGGAATACGCCCTGCGCTGGTGTGCGGGGCGGTGATCAGGCCCTCATCTTCCAGTGCCGCCATGTCATTGCGGATGGTGGCGCTGGAAACGCCGAGATGATGACGCTCCACCAGCGCCTTTGAGCCGACGGGCTCGCGGGAGTGGACGTAGTCCTCCACGATTGCCCGCAGCACTTCCAGTTTGCGTGGCTCGCTCACTCTCCACCTCCATCCAGGTCCGGGCTCGTGCCCCGTCCGGTGCCGCCCAGGGGTTAGCACTCGACATGCCTTAGTGCTAACAGTCTATTATGCCTCGCCCCGTTGTTAGCATTGGTACCGCTCCGGGCGAAACTCGGGGGGTGAGGACCTAGTGCGAGGCGGATCGAATCCATGGATTACCAGAATTGGGGCCCCCGCGGGATTTCCGCCCCTCCCCGGACCGAGCTGCCGGAGGTTCCCGTGGAGCGCGGCATGGTGCTCGAGGATGTCCAGTCCGGATGGGTTGGAGCTGTCACGCGGGTGGAGAAGTCGGGCGGAATGCATGTGGTGGCCTTGGAGGACCGGCGCGGAAAGTCGCGTTCCTTCCGGCTTGGTTTCGGGTTCCTCCTGGAGGGCCAGCCGATCCGCCTGATGCCGCCTGCGCCCGCCCGCGCTGTTGCCGGTCCCGCCGCAGGGCGGACCGCTTCCGGGTCGGTGCGGGTTGCCGGGCAGCGCGCCCAGGTGGCAAAGGCCAGCCGGATCTGGGTGGAAGGCAAGCATGACGCCGAGCTTGTGGAGAAGGTGTGGGGAGATGACCTTCGGCTGGAAGGCATCGTCGTCGAACCCCTGCACGGCATCGACGACCTCACGGCGGCCGTGGCGGCCTTCAGGCCGGGACCTGGGCGGCGGCTTGGGGTGCTCGTGGACCACCTGGTGCCCGATTCCAAGGAATCGCGGATTGCCGACGCCGTGATGGCGTCCCCAGGCGCCGCCGGAAATGTCCTTATTGTCGGCCACCCCTACGTGGACGTGTGGCAGGCTATCCGCCCATCTGTCCTGGGCATCCAGCAGTGGCCGACGATTCCCCGCGGGCAGGACTGGAAGACCGGCATCTTGAAAGCCTTCGGCTGGCCGCACTCCACGAAGGAAGATATTGGCCTGGGGTGGCAAAAACTCCTCGGTGCCGTGCGCTCGTACGCCGACCTGGAAGCATCGCTGCTGGGACGGGTTGAGGAAGTGATCGATTTCCTCACCGTGCCCTGAGGGCTGCTCCTGCCCCGCGACCCAGTATTCTGGATACTGCGATGCCTTGTTTTTGGCAGCGTTGCACCGACCCCTCATTAGTCATCAGCACCACTTGCACCCCAGAAGGAAAACAGACTGTGGCAGAAAACGCACGTGATCACAGGGATGGCCAAGGCCGTTCCGAGTACCATGGCGTCCCCGCCAATGCGCTCCCGCTCACGGCCAGCGAAGACCGCCAATGGGCCACGCTGGCCCACTTCGGCGGGATCCTGGGGTGCGTTCCTTCCCTGCTGATCTACCTGATCTTCAGGGACCGGGGACCATTCACCGCGCAGGAATCGAAGGAAGCGCTGAACTTCAGCCTGCCGCCCACCATCGCCGCGGTCCTGGCCAACATCCTGGTGTTCATTCCCTATGTGGGCAACATCTTCGCTGTCATCGCCACGCTGATCTGGGTTGCGCTGACCTGCTTCTCGGTGGCCGCAGGGATCCACGTCAACCGGGGCCAGCCGCACCGCTACCCGTACAACCTGCGTTGGCTTAAGTAGCGCTAGTCGGGAAGGATCCTGCGGACCACGGCGTCCGCCAGGAGCCGGCCCTTCAGGGTGAGGACCAGCCGTCCGTGGAACGCCGCGGCCGGTTCCACCAGGCCGTCCGCGATCAAGCCCGCCACTTCATGGCGGCCCAAAGTGCTGAGCGTCGAGACATCGAGCCCTGACTGCAGCCGCGCCTCCAGCATCACCCGCTCCAGCCTCCTGGTGTCCGAATCCAGGGTTTCCCGGCCCGCAGCCGGCGAAAGGCCCTGCGAGAGCCGGTTGGCATAGGCCACGGGGTGCTTGACGTTCCACCAGCGCACCCCGCCCACATGCGAGTGTGCGCCCGGCCCTATCCCCCACCAGTCGTCGCCCCGCCAGTAGGCCAGGTTGTGCCGGCAGGCCTGCTCCGGTGTCCGTGCCCAGTTGCTGACCTCGTACCAGCCCAGCCCGGCTTCGGTGATGAGCTCGTCGGCGAGCTCGTACTTGTCGGCGTGGTCGTCGTCGTCGATTCCCGGGACCTCGCCGCGCCGCATCTGTGCGGCGAGCTTGGTGCCGTCCTCGACGATCAGCGCATAGGCGCTGATGTGGTCGGGCTCGTAGGACAATGCTGTTTCGAGGGAATACCGCCAGTCGGCAAGGGATTCCCCGGGTGTGCCGTAGATCAGGTCCAGGCTGACGGCAAGTCCCGCCTCCCGCGCCCACTGGACCACTTGCGGAACCCGGCTCGGGGTGTGGGTGCGGTCCAGGACCTTCAATACGTGCGGGACGGCGGATTGCATGCCGAACGACACCCGGGTGAAGCCGGCTTCCTTGAGGATGGCCAGGGATTCGGGCGTGACAGAATCGGGATTGGCCTCGGTGGTGACCTCCGCGCCCTCCTCGATTCCCCACTGGTCGATGGCGGCACGAAGGATCATGGCGAGGTCGTCGGCCGGCAGGAGCGTAGGCGTGCCGCCGCCGAAGAAAACGGTGCTGAGCTTGCGTGCCGGGACGCCGGAACCCTTCAGTGCCTGCGCGGCCAGCGCCACTTCGGCGACCGCCGTTCCCGCGTAGGCATCCTGGGAGGCGCCGCCGCCGAGTTCCGTGGCCGTATACGTGTTGAAGTCGCAGTACCCGCAGCGCACGGCACAGAACGGGATGTGGACATACAAGCCGAAGGCCCGTGCCGCCGCACCGTCCGCTGCCTGCGCAGGCAGCAGGCCGTCCGACGGCGCCGGGTCGCCAAGGGGAAGGACGCTGGGCATCAGCGGGTCCCCCGCTGCGCGGTGGTCACTTCTTCTTGGCCTTGTCCTTTGAATCGTCCGTGGTGAGGGCCGCGATGAACGCTTCCTGCGGAACTTCCACCGTGCCCACCATCTTCATGCGCTTCTTGCCCTCTTTTTGCTTCTCCAGCAGCTTGCGCTTGCGGGAGATGTCGCCGCCGTAGCACTTTGCCAGCACGTCCTTGCGGATGGCGCGGATGCTTTCACGGGCGATAATCCTGGAACCGATGGCCGCCTGGATGGGCACCTCGAACTGCTGCCGCGGGATGAGTTCGCGCAGCTTGCCGGTCATCATCACGCCGTAGGCGTAGGCCTTGTCCTTGTGCGTGATGGCACTGAACGCGTCCACCTGCTCGCCCTGGAGCATGATGTCGACTTTTACCAGGTCGGCTGCCTGGTCACCGTCAGCCTTCCAGTCCAGGGACCCGTAGCCGCGGGTCTTGGACTTCAGGATGTCGAAGAAGTCGAACACGATCTCGGCCAGCGGGAGGCGGTAGCGGATCTCCACCCGGTCCTCGGACAGGTAGTCCATGCCGCCCAGGACGCCGCGGCGGGCCTGGCAGAGTTCCATGATGGCGCCGACGAATTCGTTGGGCGCCAGGATGGTGGCGGACACCATGGGTTCGCGCACCTCGGCGACCTTGCCGGTGGGATACTCGCTGGGGTTGGTCACCTGGACCACCTTCTTGTCCTCCAGCGTGACCTCGTACTCAACGTTCGGTGCGGTGGAGATGAGCGCCAGGTTGTATTCGCGTTCCAGGCGCTCACGGGTGATCTCAAGGTGGAGGAGACCCAGGAAACCCACGCGGAAACCGAAGCCCAGGGCGGCTGAGGTTTCCGGTTCATACACCAGGGCGGCGTCGTTGAGCATGAGCTTTTCGAGGGCGTCACGGAGTACCGGGTAGTCGGCCCCGTCCAGCGGATACAGGCCGGAGAACACCATGGGCTTGGCGTCAGCGTAGCCGGGCAGGGACGTGGCCGCCGGCTTGGCCAGGTTGGTGACGGTGTCGCCCACCTTGGACTGGCGCACATCCTTAACGCCGGTGATGAGGTAACCCACTTCACCGACGCCGAGGCCCTTTGACGGCGTGGGTTCCGGGGAGCTGACCCCGATTTCCAGCAGCTCGTGCGATGCCCTGGTGGACATCATCTGGATGCGCTCACGGGGGTGCAGCATGCCGTCCACGACGCGGACGTAGGTGACCACGCCGCGGTAGGTGTCATAGACGGAGTCGAAGATCATGGCACGGGCCGGCGCATCCGGGTCGCCCTTCGGGGCGGGCAGGTCGCGGACGATCTTGTCCAGGAGGGCCTCGACACCTGCGCCGGTCTTGCCGGATACGCGCAGGACGTCCTCCGGGTCGCCACCGATGAGGTTGGCCAGTTCGGCTGCGTATTTCTCCGGCTGCGCTGCCGGAAGGTCGATCTTGTTCAGCACCGGGATGATGGTGAGGTTGTTCTCCATGGCCAGGTACAGGTTTGCCAGTGTCTGCGCCTCGATACCCTGGGCTGCGTCCACCAGGAGGATCGCACCCTCGCAGGCCGCCAGGGACCTGGAGACCTCGTAGGTGAAGTCCACGTGGCCCGGCGTATCGATCATGTTCAGCGCGTAGCTGACCCCGTCCACTTCCCATGGCATCCGCACGGCCTGGGACTTGATCGTGATGCCGCGCTCACGCTCGATGTCCATCCGGTCCAGGTACTGGGCCTTCATGTCGCGCGCCTGGACAACCCCGGTGGACTGCAGCATCCGGTCAGCCAGCGTGGACTTGCCGTGGTCAATGTGCGCGATGATGCAAAAGTTCCGAATAATTGCCGGATCTGTCGCGGCGGGCACCGGTGCGGTGCGGGCCATGGGAGACACGCAGGGTCCTTACTGTTGGCATTGTTCGCAGCCAACCGGCAGGCAACCCCAAAGGTGCCGGGCGGTGTGGCCGCACATCTTGAACACCCAGTGTCCCACGTCCCGGGCCGCGGCACCGCATCCTGCCGCGCCACAGCGGGCCCATTCCGCCGGCCGCGCATGGCTATAGGGTTTCAGGATGGCTATCGACCTCCGCTCCCTGGCTAACGCCGTCCGCCGCGGCCTGCGCATGCTGCAGTTACGACCCCCCACCGAGGCTCCCCCCGTGTCCGCCTATCCAGGTGACTTCACCGGCAGGTCCGCCGTGCGGTACGCACCCCGGCCCGACGGCGACCCGGACCCCGGTGAGGTGGTGTGGACCTGGGTCCCCTACGAGGAGGACCACAGCAAGGGCAAGGACCGGCCCGTGCTGCTGGTGGGACGGCACGGGCCATATCTACTGGGCCTGATGATGACAAGCAGGGACAGGGTGGCGCCAGGCACGGCCTCCGACCTTTACGTGGACCTTGGATCCGGCGCATGGGACAAACAGGGCAGGGCCAGCGAGGTCCGCCTGGACCGGGTCCTGCAGATCAGGCCGGACAGCGTTCGGCGTGAGGGCGCCGTCCTGGACAAAATGCGTTTCGAGAAAGTCGCATCCGGGCTGCGCCGGCGGCACGGCTGGACATAGGCGCCGGAAATGGCCAGTCCCGGCCCTGACCTGCTATTCTTTATTGCTGTGTGTCCGTGCAGGTCGACGGTCACTGATGGTTGGCCGCCATAGGTATCCCCACGCCGCTCAGTCAAGGCCAGCTGGAAAGCCCTCTAGACCATTTCCGCATTACAAAGAGAGTTCACACGTGGCGAATATCAAGTCCCAGAAGAAGCGCATCCTGACCAACGAGAAGGCACGCCTGCGCAACAACGCAGTCAAGTCTGAGCTGAAGACGGCCATCCGCGCCGTCAACACCGCCGTTGATTCCGCTGACAAGGAAGCTGCTACTACTGCGCTCGTTTCTGCCAGCCGTAAGTTGGACAAGGCTGTCAGCAAGGGTGTTCTGCACAAGAACAACGCAGCGAACCGCAAGTCGGCGATCTCCAAGAAGGTCAACGCACTCTAAGGTTTCCAGTTCCCGCGAACTGATGGTGTGGCCGGTACCGCAAGGTGCCGGCCACACGCGTTTAAGCGGCGGCCTGCCAGGCAGCGGGCATAGTGGCAGGCAGCCTGCCCTGCCCGCCGGGAGTGGGATGTCCAGGTGCGTCGCCGGCAGTTGGATATGCCGGCGCTACCTGCCTTGGACCGACATGGCGATTACGGTCACGGCATGTTCCACAGCGTAGACAGGGTCCCGTGACAGGCCCTTGACCTGGGCATCGGCCTCTGCCGTGGCCTGGATGGAACGCACCAGGCCTTCGGGGGTCCAGCGGCGGACGTCCCGCTGGGCCTGTTCAACCAGCCAGGGCTGCATTCCGAGTTCCGCAGCAATCTGCGCGGATGATCCTGACGCGCCGGCCACCCGCGCCACCGTCCGCAGTTTTGCGGCGAGGGCGGCCACCAGGGGTACCGGATCCGCGCCCGTGGCGAGGGCGTGGCGCAGCGTGGACAGCGCCAGAGGCGCGTTTCCCGCCATGGCGGCGTCGGCCACCTTGAAGGCGGTGGCTTCGATGCGCCCTCCGTAATACCGGTCCACAGTCTCTGACGTGACGGTAGTGGTGGCGTCAGCGATGAGTTGGCTGCAGGCGGCAGCGAGTTCGGACAGGTCTGCACCCACTGCGTTCACCAGGGCCTGAACGGCGTCCTGGTTGATCCGGCGGCCCGCTGCCTTGAATTCCGCCGTGACGAAAGAGATTTTGTCAGCGTCCTTCTTCATGGGCTGGCAGTCAACGACGGGCCAGCCCCCCTTCTTGACGGCGTCGAGCAGCTTTTTTCCGCGGGCGCCGCCGGCATGTCGCAGCACGACGACGGCATCCGGCTCGGGATGCTGCAGATAGTCCAGCGCGTCGGCCAGGAAGGCTTCGTTCATGGCTTCCACAGACTCGACTTCAATGAGTTTGCTCTCGCCGAACAGCGAGGGACTGACCTGCATGGTCAGGGCCCCCGGCTCATAAGCGGCGGCGTTGATGCGGCTGAGTTCGACGTCCGGCGCCGCCGCCCGGACTTGCGACCGGACCCTGTCCATGGCACGGATGCCAAGGTATTCCTCCGGCCCGGTGACCAGGACGATCTGCGCCGGGGTGACGTCCCGCCAGGAGGCAGCGTTCGACGCCTGAGAGCGGGTGTCGCGTTTTTGCGCAGCGGCCATCGAAGGTCCCTTCCGGAGGTTTAGTGCAGTATCCCAGCCTGCCATGTCCGCGCCTGCGCTCCAAGCTGCTGAAGATATGGCCGATGCCCCTACCGGAGGCCCGTCCTGGTAACCCGGGAAAGGCCTCCGATGCGACTGGCCTACACCGCTGCCGACGGCACGGCCGCGCACACGCTTCCCTCTAATAACTGCTGTAAGTGAGCTTTACCTTGCCGTCCTCAAGGGAGACATTGGCACTCATCGAAACTGAGGTTGTATCCGTCGCCGGCTTCCATTCAGCTGTTCCGAAACCGTATGAATTGTCCCGTTCGTAGCTGACAGTCGCTTTCCCCGGAGTCTGTGTACGAATACGCCAAGGGGAAGGCCCATAGGGATCCTTGCTGATACTGAACGTGGGTTTCGACGTGAGTGTCCAGTGGAAGTTCCGTGAATAGCGCGAGGAACTGTAGTTGTCGAGCGGGCAATTGGCCGGCTGGGCCTCGGTGGACTTCACACACTCGGCAAGATAGGCGTCGATCTGTGCCATCGCTTCAGACTTCAGGGCGTCAGAGGCGTCCACCTTGAGGCTGGCGGTAGGCGGCGCCTGAGCGCCCCCGATGTCGACCAGCGCAGTCGATTTTTGTGCCTTCAGATATCTCTCCGACGACGGCAATTCCACCGTGTACTCCCCAGGTAAAGCAGGCAAAGTCACACTTGAAGAGGCGGAACTACCTCCAGCCAGACCAACGTTCAGCTCCTGCCCGTTGACCAGCACTGAACTGACGGGGGTGTCCGAGGTGATGGTCAGGCTCCGGAGCGGGGACGACTCCAATTTCCAGTGGTCGTCCAAGAGCTCAGGGTTCGCCTTGCGGAGTTTGAAGGCAGTCTGTTGCCTGCGTCCGTCCTGGCGCACGTCGGCAACAACTGTGGCGTTGTCCTCGGAGATCTTCGTGGAAGTAATTTCGAAGCCATCAATCCGCTTGCCGGCCTTGGCGTAGATCTGGTCCGAAAGCAGGATCCTTTGATCGTTGGCCAGACCGGGATCGGCCAGTGCCATCGCTTTGGAAGCCTCGCCGTTCTGAAGTGCCTGGAGGTAGCTGTTCACAGCCACATCGGGCCCGTTGTTGCCCTTGATCACGTTAACGGTAACTATTGCGCCGACGCCCAGGACCACCACAAGACCGACTGATCCCAGAATGAGTCCAACCTTGCGTTTCGTGCGGACGGACATCGGCTCCCGCGGCGCCAGCGCAGGCTGGTCGCCAGCCGTTGCATACCCGCTTGAACCAGCGGCCGGGGCAGTTGCGCTCTGCGCAGTCGCAGCCGGCTGAGCGGGAGCGATCCTGCAGGCGACAGCCAACGGGACGTACCTGCTCAGCTGTGGTGCTGCATAGCGCGCTGACGCCTCCGTTGCACCGCCCCAGAGCAGCAAGAAGAACGGGGTCCACCACGCCGGCGCCATGCTGCCGGCGCCCGAGGCGAGCGAACCTGCGTCGAACGTTCCCATAACACTGCTGAACCACGTCATCAGCGTTCCGGCAACGAGGAATGCGGCGGGCAGCATCGCCCAGTCCGCGATCTTGTTGCCCACCAGCGGTCCGCGGCGCAGGTACCAAAACACGGAAGTTACCAGGATTGAAATCAGGGCCAAGAGCAGCAGCAGCCAGCCAGCCCAGCCCGGGATGCCGTACTGGGCCAAGGCACTTCCAAAGCCGAAGCTAATGTCTGAACCTGAAGTATTCGACGATGAAGCCACTGAGGAGCTGAAATTCCAGGTGCGGCTGACAGCACTGAGATGACCCAGGCCAAACATAGAGAAGCCAACCGTCGGTGCCCACAGCGGAGCTGAGAGCGTGGCCTGCCAGCCGGACTTGACGCCGAGGATAACCACGACAACGGGGATGGCAATGGCCAAAAACACGCCGTAATGCACGGCAACGGCTTCAAAAGCCCGGCGGAATGCTGCGCGTTCCCCAACGCCTGTAGCGGTACGGGGCCGGACAGATGCCCGCCCCGCAAAGGTTGCGAGCACTCCGATGACCAACGCAAACAGGACCGAACCAAATGTCACTGCCCCGATCGGGCTGACCTTCACTCCTGCTACCGGAAAGGATATGGCGAAGAGTGCCCCGCTCACATTGACCAGGAGAGTGAAGACCAGGCCCGTAACTGCCGCCTGGATCCAGGCTCCGGCTCTCGAATGGGCCGCGGACCGTTTCGCGGCGAACCGTCCACCCAGAAACAGCACCGCAATCGACACGGCCGTCAGCAGCAAGGGGACAGCGAAGAAGGAAGCTGATCCGTGCACGTTCCCCATGAACGGGATGGTCGCGTCGATGCTTGAACCGAGAGCGCCAAGCTGGCTCATGACGACCACTTGGACAGCCAGTTGGCCCATCAGGGACCACGGCGAAGGCATTGTGCCACCACTGGGAAGCATGGAATTTGACGGTAATTCGGTGTTCCCACCGTTACTGGCGCTGATACCGATCAGGGCCAAAATCAGGAAAAGGACTGCGGTGATCAGAACCGTTATATAGGAAATGGCCCCGCCCAAGGCCCCGGGAATCAAAGTTTTGTAGTCGAAAGACTTCAGCAGTGTGGACGCCGGTGCAGCGCCCGTCCCAGGTCTTGGAAGGCCAGCGTTCCCTGCGCTGGCAACTGGCCGCCCGTCAGGCGCCTTATTGATTGGGCCGGCTGGCCCGGTCTGCGGATAATGCGGTTCAGTCACAACAAATTCCCCCTGATTGAAGTTGCATTCTCATGGTGCCACAGCCTGAATCTTGTTTCGCGGGATTCCCGTACCTTGTGGATATCCTCGGCATCCGCACCTTTCAGAACAACGCCGTATCTCTTGACGCGCTTTTACGCAGCCCACATCATGAATCGCTTCCCGAGGTTTTAGTGCGCGAGTCGGGGCCGCCATGTCCGCGCCCGCGCTCCAAGCTGCCCGCATTGCGGCCCCGATGAATCCGGGTTTCGAGCAGTTCGATCACCGATTCAGTCCCCGTGTGTGCCTCCTGGATTCGGCGAATGAGATGGCGCGGCCGGGCGGCAGCCCAGACCAGGGCGAACGTGAGGACTGACAGCAGCAGCATGGAGAGCAGGCCCGGTACTCCTTCCGGCCACGGCAAGGCGGATCCGGGCAGCTGCGCCGCGAACCTCGCCGTGGCGGCAACCCCTGAACTGAAGGCCCCCGCCACGGCAATCAGGACCGTGGCGGCCCAGGGCATCAGGGCCACCAGGGGCACTGCGGCGGTCCCCAGCAGCGTTACCGGGGCAACAAGGGGCGAGGCCAGCACATTGGCCAGCAGGGCATATGTGGCGAATTGGGGCTGCAACAGGACGATGACCGGGCCGCACAACAGCTGGGCGGACAGTGGAACCGCTACCGTGGCGGCCAGCCACCTCGGCACCAGCACGGGAATCCAGTCGATGATCGGCCGGCCCAGGAGGATGATGCCCAGCGTGGCCAGCACCGATAAGAGGAAGCCGAAGCTGGTTCCAAGTGCGGGATCGGACAGCAGGAGACCGATGACGGCCATGCAGAGGAAGCTCAGCCCTCGTCCTGAACGTCCCCCGGCGAGGGATGCAACCCCGATGGCACCCATCAATGCCGCGCGCAGGACGCTGGCGTCCGGACCTACAAGGATCACGAACAGTGCCAGCCCGGCAAGGGCGACTGCTGCGGCGGGCGCACGGGGCAACCGGAACCGCCGGCACAGCACCAACAGAGCCCCCAGGACCAGGCTGCAGTTTGCCCCGGTGAATGATGAAATAGGAGGTGTGTGCCCCTCTATTCACGTTTTCCCATGTCAGAGGCTGTTTCTTAGGTGACTGACGAAACTTGAGGCGGGCGATCGTTGCCTAAATCGAAGGCCAAGAGTCTCATCTGCCCGGGACCGAGAGGTCTGATGCTATAGACCTCTCGCATGGTTTTGTGGGACAAAGATGAATGGGAAGATGGGTGCATGATTGACCTCGCAAACGTCACTGTCAGGGAGTACCTGCGCGTATCCCAAGACCGTTTGGGCACTGGCAAGAGCCCAGATCAACAGCATGACGAGATGGAGCGCGAATGCCGAGCACGCGGCTGGCGGCTGCACTCGGGGCCATATCGGGATGAAAATCGTAGCGCTAGCCGTTACGCCCGAAAGAACCGTGAGGGCTTCCTCGATCTCATGGCCGACCTCAAAGCGGGGACTTTCCGGGCCGACCTGCTGGGTATCTGGGAATCTTCCAGAGGATCCAGACGCACGAGCGAGTGGCTGGAACTCATCGATCTGTGCATGGAGCGGAACGTCAAAATTTGGGTCCTCACCCACGGCCGCGTCTATGACCCGAACAATGCCCGCGACCGCCGAAGCTTGCGCGAGGACGCCTCCGACGCTGAGTACGAGAGTGACAAGTCGTCCGAACGACTGCTCCGCGACGTCAGAGCCAACGCCGAGAAGGGTCGCCCACACGGCAAGCAGATCTACGGATACCAGCGGATCTATGACCAGGAAACACGACAACTGATCGAGGTCATCCCTCATCCCGAGCAGGCACCGATTGTCAAGGAGGCCGCGCGGCGGGTGCTGGCCGGTGAGACGTTCTACATGATCGCCAAGGACTTCAACCGGCGCTCCATCCCGCCGCGTCGGAAGGCGTACAGACAACAGCGCCAGAATCTGGGATGGTCGGCAGTCGCGATTAAGCAGATGCTCGGGATGCCAGCCTACGCCGGATTGCGGCAGCACCAGGGCGAGATCCTTGGTAATGCAATCTGGCCGCCACTCATCGACCCGACTGCCTGGCGGAAGCTGCAGGTGATCATGAACCCGGAGTGGCGTAAACAGACAAACGTTTGGCCCGCGAAACACTTGCTCTCGGGCATAGCAGTGTGCGGCGTGTGCGGAGCAGGCACTAGGATCGGCAAGCAGAACCAGGGCAGGCAGCAGTTAGACGAAGACGGCAATCTTCTCCCCCGAAAGCACTACAGCACCTATATCTGTGTCGGCGTGCCCGGCAGGACCGGTTTTCATGTCGCGATGAAGGAGACACACCTAGACGCCATCGTGATTGAGCTTGTACTTGCGTGGATCGAGAGGTCTGACTTTATGGCTCGCATTGGGCAGCAGGATCGGGACGTTGATTCTGAGCGCAAGTCATTGCTGGACGAGATCGCGGACCACAAACGATGGCTCGAGCAGGTACATGCTGAGGCCGAGCGCCGCCGGGACCTTAGCTACCTCACTCGGCAAGAGGACATCGTGCAGCCGAAGATCGACGCGGCCGAGGCCAAACTGATGCTCCTGGCTGACGTCGATCCCGTAGTGCTGGAGTTGGCCCGCTCGGGTCGCGTCCGTGAGATCTGGTCGGAGCGGGAGGAGGCCGGCGACTTGGACTGGTGCCGCCACGTGATCCGTGCGGTGGCTACACCAAAGATCATGCGGGCCGCGAAGAGGGGCACTCGAGGCGTGGATCCTGACAGGGTGGTGATGGATTGGCGCTGACACTTTCCGACTGATTACCAGTCGTTTGCCTATCGACTCATCTATCGAATACGATTCATAACATGAGCACGAAAGCGACTGATAGGGCCGAATTGCTGCGCGACGTTCACGTTGCGAGCACTGGCGAGTCATTCGCTGAATGGTGCAAACGGACAGTGGCCGAAGCCCCTCCAGTGACTGACGTTCAGGTTATACAGCTGCTCGGGCTTTTCACGCAGGCGGTGGACAAACCAGTCGTAGTCGTGGAGGGCAATCATGCGCAGCTCGACAACGACGCCCGCGCGGCGGCCTGAGGTCAGTCAGCAGTTACTCGACCCGGCAGTCGAGTCGAGTTCTCCTCAAATGGCAGGCTTATCTTTTCACCGCCGAAGTCAGCGAGCGATCCCGGCGGCGCTGATCGCGGGTTGCCCTGGCACAGCGCTTCGGCCGCATGTTCGTCATAGGCGTCGGATAGGCACTCGCCAGTGGTCCCTAGGACCTGCTCCCAGTTGAATCCCATAGGCTCGACTTTGATGTTTAGCCGTACTCGAGGAGGATCTTGGCGACACGAGCATTGAGCTCGTCTGCCCGGCTGAGGATTCGGCTTCTTTTTACGGACTGTTGTGTCTGGCTGGCGGGACCGGAGCTGGCTCGGTCTGCCAGAACTCGACGACAGGGCCTCGGCGAACGGCACGCGCTGCTCCCCCACATCGCCATACTGCCGTTGCAGTTGACCTGGCGTGGGAAATGCGCCTGGAGGTTCTGCAGAACTCCGAGCACACCCGCGGAGCTTCGCGGACACGGCAGCCTCGGTATTAAGCGACGCGCTAAGCATCCGCGAGTTTCATCGTTCCTTTGCAAGTCGGATAGCCTGTGCAGCCAAAGAACCGGCCGTAGGGCCCTTTGCGTTCTCTCATCGTGTGTTTCTTGCATTTCGGGCAGACCACGGGGGTGACATCGTCTCCTGTCGCCGATCGGATTTTGACGACACGATCTCCGACCAGCTCGAGGAGGAACACTGATTCCCTACCGGCGCGCGTCACCAAGAGCGCTGAACGCTTGGCACGGGTCAGTGCGACGTAGAACAGGCGTCGTTCTTCTGCGTGCGGGTAGGAGTCGGGGGCGGCCATGGCCAGTTGCAGGAGAGCATCATCCTCGACAATGCTGGGGAATCCGTTCCTCTCAAGGCCGAGCACAACGACGTAGTCTGCCTCCTTTCCTTTCGAGGCGTGCACGGTGTTGAACTCGATGGTCAGGTTGACGTATCTGGCTTCCAGCGCCGAGGTGACATCGTCCTTGGACCGGGAGTACCGGCCGAGCAGCAGCACAGTGGCTGGCCCAGTGAGCTCTGAGTCAAGGGTTGCCAGGTACTGCCGAACGGCCGATCCGTAGTGGCTGCGCTCCCGTACACTGACAGCGCATACGGTCTCGTCAGCCTCCGGCGCTGAAGATCGGACGTTCTTGGAGATTTGATTGGGGTTTTTCATCACGAACCCACCGGCGACATCGCACAGGGACTGCGGAGACCGGAAGGTGCGGTCCAGCCAGATGGTGGACGCTGTCCCGAACCATTTATCGAAGCGGGTCATCACACTGAGGTCTGAGCCCGCGAACCTGTTGATGGACTGCCAGTCGTCGCCGACCGCGTACAGGTAGTTTCCAGGAGTCTTCATCAGCGCCCGAACCAACACCGCGCGTGCGGCGCTGGTGTCCTGCATCTCGTCGACCATGACGAGCCGGTATGGACTCGTCCACCGGCCCGACTCGACGTGATCGATTGCGAGATTCAGCATGTCCTAGAAATCGATCTGGCCCGCAGCGCAGAGCTGGCTGTCCCACTCGGCGAGGATGACGCCGTACAGGCGAGTGAAGAGCCTGGCCCGCAAAGTCCGGCCGGCCCGCTCCGCCAGCAGATCAGGGGTGAGTCGGTTGCCCTTCGCGTGTGACATGAAGGACCGCGTCAGCGCCAGCATCGCCTGGTCGCTGATCGGTGGCTCCCCGGCTGCTTCCCGGTAAGGGTCTTCGTTTAGCTGGATTCCGTGCCGGCGCAGCTCCTGCTCGAGGTGCTCGAACCCGGACCCGTCCCGGATGGTCGCCGAAGTTGTCTCGATCAGTCGAGTGCCGTAACGGACGTGAGTGTGACGCCGCCACTGCATACTCTCGGCATACCCGTCAAAGTGGGGCGGCGGGGTGCCGTCGGGACCGAGCGCCCAGTGCTCATGCCACACATCGATGTCCGGGTAGTAGAAGTCGGGCTGGTACTGCCGGTGGTGTGCGTCCGCGACGTCATGCGCGTAGGGACGTTCGTATTGGTAGCGGACACCGTTCAGGAAGAGCCAGTTGGCGATCATCACCTCTTCCTGGCTCTTGACGATCTCCCCTGCGAGAGTACCGAAGCCGCTGGTACCTGTGTTCCTGTCCGACTTCTCAGGATCGGCTTCATCACCGAGATCCGGAAGCTGCCGGCCGAAAACGAGCCGGAAGAGGTCCCAGTCCCGCCGGAAGGCCTGGTCCTGGTCGCGGAGGACATCCACGATCCTCGCGAGCCGCCCGATCCCGTTGTCCGCGGTCAGGTCGTCGGGAAGGGACGGCTTGCGGTCAGTGGCCTCGCCGATGATACGCAGCCCGAAGGCATGGAACGTGCTCGACGCCACGCCGGCACCATCATTGCCGAGGCGGGACACGAGACGGTCCGAGAGTTCGCCGGCTGCCTTTTTGTTGAAAGCAAGTGCAAGAATCTCGGTCGGCTCTGCGATGCCGCGCTGGATCGCGTAACCGGCGCGCGCCACCATCGTCGAGGTCTTCCCCGAGCCCGCGGCCGCGATAACGCGGACCCTGTTGTCGAAGCAGACCGTCGCCCTCGTCTGCTCTTCCGTCAACGGCGACTTCTCGACCGTGCGGAAGAAGTCCGCCAACTCATTTTTCTCCCACTCCAGGAATGCTTCATTCCGCTGGACAGTCCACGCAGATAGGTCAGTGGTACGGCAAGCGTCGACCGCTTCACGCTGGTCCTCGCGTTTATCCTCGGGAAGCCCGGAGAGCCTCGAATCGCTGTCGGCAGCCAACCACACAGCTACGTCTGGACGGGAGCCTTCGAGCGTGGCGATCGTGTCCTGGTCCGCCCACCTTGGTCGGTCCATCACTTTCCGGACCCGGGACCACCACTGGCGTGCCGCCTCGCCCTGTTCCTCAGCTTTGGATAGTAGGGCGGCGAGATGCCGTCGCTCGTCGAGCTCGAAGTGGTACGCAGCGGCGACCTCGCGCAACGCGCGTCGAGAAAGCCCGTTGAGCACCGATTCTGTTCTACTGACGTGCGTGATGATGAGCTGTCTTGAACCCTCATCGACAGCGACGCGGTGAACATCCTGTACATCGGCATCGACCTCTCGGGGGATCCCGCGGACTTGCAGACGGCCCTCGCCTATCGACAGCCACCATGACCCCGCGCCCCTAAACGCTCGCGCCCACCAGCCTGGCTTCCATTCCGTCATGTTCCCCCTGGACATGTTCAATAACCGGCCATTTGCCATTTTTCCAAGGTATCAGCGCGAAATTGTGTGTCGTCGGGTCTTCACCGGATTCGTGCTGATCCGCAGCCTACCGGTAGCACGACCAAACCGACGTATTAGAAGGACTTGCCGCTTCAAGCGGCTCCAAGGAACGGAGAGTAACGGCGCGCTGCCCGTTATCGTGTGAGGGGTACTGGACTCGGCGAGCTTGCCCGTCAACCCTTCGATGGCAGGGTGGAGGTGGACCTCCCCATCATGGAAGGATATGGCAGAGGTCTTGGCAGAAGGAACGGGTTGTGAGCACCACACACGAAGAAGTGAAAGCCGACCACGGGGCGCAAAAGAAACGTCCGCTCGTCCGCGTTGAGCCGCAAAGCCACCGCGAGGACGGGTCGCCCATCGCAGGTGAAGGTCAGGCGTATGTGACCCGGTCGGGCAAGCTGTTCCACACTCAATGGTGCTCGATCATGGACGGTCACTGGCGGGCCGTCAATGGAGGCATCTACGTGACCATGATTGCGGACGTGGGCCTGCGGGGACGTTGCCCGCAATGCGACCAGGACCCTGAAGGGAAGAAGCGCTCCAAATTGGAGCGGGCGGAGAAGCGGGCAGAGAGGCTGCGACTCAAAGAAGAAGCGAAAGCCGAGCACCGCGCAAAGGAACGTCCGCTCGTTCGCGTTGAGCCGCAAAGCCACCGTGACGACGGGTCACCTGTGGCAGGTGACGGACAGGTGTACGTCACTCGAACCGGGAAACTGTTCCACACTCAGTGGTGCTCGATCATGGATGGTCAGTGGCGGGCGGCCCAAAGAGGTATCTACGTAACCATGATGGCTGATGTGGGCCCGAGGGGACGATGCACGCAATGCGACAGGGACCCTGAAGCCATGAATCGCTCCAAATCCGAGCAGGCAGAGTGGCGGCGACTCAACCAGGAATTGGACCAACTGGGCAGGACCATAGCGCGAACCCTCGTGGTGAAGGGACCGGAGGGGGTCAACACATTGGGCCCACACGTGATCCGGTTCAGGGAAACAGAGGCAGAACTGACTGCATTGTCCGGTCGCGTCGGGGGCTCGTTTCCGTACTCGTACGAAGCTCCGAACTCGTAGCTATTCCTTCATCGGACGACATCGGCGGGCTGCGAAGCTGGCGCGGGCGGTTGCGAGATTCGACCAGGGTTGTCGTGGCTTCGCTGTGCTTCAGCCGGTGATTCCGAGTTTGCCGGCTCGCCCGCCCTTGATGCCATGGTCCTTGCCGTAGCGCCACAGGATGGCGTCCATGATGCGCAGTTCGGAAATGGGTGTATGGACCGTAGAAAGCTTTTGAATGCGCCCCAATCGTCCAGCAAGGTCGTGGTCTTCCATGAAGAGGTTGTGCCAATTCAGCCATTGGCCTTCAGAGGTGTCTTTGCCCACGACTGCCCCAATTACTTTGTCCCAGATGGGGATGAGATGCGGTCGCTTCCTCGCCATGATCTTGCTGGCTGTGGTGGCCCCGACATCCCAGCGCGTTTTGGGTGTGCGTCTCAGCTCCTGCCAGAGCAGCCATGCGGGGCTGCCCTCCCCGAGAGTGGCTTCCGCTTCCGCGACCGTGAGGTCGCTCATCTTCACGTCGGTGGGTATATCAGCCAGGAGATCCTGTATTTTCCCCGCCAACAGCTCCTCCTGCAGTCCGATGATGGCCTGGGCCGGCACTTTGACGCTGAGCATGGACACGGCGACAGCGTCGCTGTCGGTGATCCTGTCCCTCACCTGCGGGTTGTCGCCGCGGTTCGCCCATTCATCAAAGTAACTGCCGGTACTGAGCAGCCCCGTCTTTCTGGACGGTTCAAGGTAGTAGCGCCGGAGCAGTTCGGCTGCGGCTTCGACGTTCTCTTCTTTCAGGATGGCTGGTAGTTCCATGAATCCCCCTATGGCTTCAATGCGCAGACTATGACCCTGACTGACCCTGCGACGTCGCTGGGTAGTCAGTCTGTATGGCGAACCTCAATCCCGGGGTGGTTCTCCATGACCCAGGCGGCCATCCGACGGTTCCGTGCCGAGATGAACTCCAGCGTGGCCTCCCTGTACGTTACGTACTCGTCTTTTGTGGCCGGCATCCCGGAACGCTTGAAGTTGTCGAAGGGAAGGTAGAACCGAACCTCTTCGTAGTCGGGTGTCACGAGGTCTTGAAAGTGGAAGAACTCCACAAACTCCTTGAACCCGTCGAAGAGCGCAAAGAAGTCCGCGTACGCGTTGATGACATCGGCCAGAGGGCTCTCCGGTTCTCCTGCGTAATGACGCCGGATGCACTCCAGGGTCAGATCCATCCGGTCGGCGATGAGCGACCTGAACCCCCGGGCCTGGTTCATCGTGGGTCGGTCCTTCTTCCTGACGGGCCAGATCATCGCGCTGCCGATGGTGTACGGCGGATTCAGGTAGCGGGACCCCTCGTCCTCGTTCAGCGAGGCGATGGCGTTCGCCAGAGACGCCGTACGTGACCGGGGTGGGCTGTATGAGCTCGTGATGGCGTCACTGCCGTACCAATGCCTCGTCTCGGAGGGGTCAGTGAAGATGAGGTAGCCGTCCCCACGCTTCGGCGGCGCGGTCGGTTCGAAGACGACGCCGGGTCGCAGCTCCTTGGTCCACAGCAGCTCGTGGTCCGCCCGGAGATTCGGACTGCCACTGTCCGGGTCAGTCCCTGGAGGGGTGTCGGTCATGTAATTGAACGAAGTATCGAAGACGCGCGGCTGTTGCTGCTGCGGGTATTCCGGATCACTCAAGTTTCCCCCAAAGACCAGAGTTATAAGACGCACGAACCGGTGGTTGGGTCCTCAAATGTCGCGGCCATCGGCTGTGTCCCAGACTAGGTGTCACTTCCTGATATTGAAACCCCAAGTGGCCGACTGACTCTCGGCAATGCCCATGTTCCCTGGGGTTCTGATTGTGTGCCCATGCAGCCGCTTTTTTATGGAATTCTTTCTGTGTCCTGTACGTAGCAGGATCGGTAATCCCCATCAACAGAGAAGAGATGCACCTCCGTGGCAACCGATTACGATGAACTGCGCACCGACGTCAAGGAATCCCAGGAAAACTCCCTGGAGGCCCTGAAGTCCGCCAAAGCCCCGGATGCGAAGTCCGTGGTTCAGGAGCTCGACGAGGCAGACGCCTTGGACGGCCTGACCCCTGGCGGGGAGTTCATTGCCGAAGAGCTGGTCGTCCAGGTCATCCCGCAGGCTGACGATGAGTTCACCTGCTGGTCCTGCTTCCTGGTCCGCCACCGTTCGCAAAAGGCGAGCGAGAAGGACGGCCATGCCTACTGCGTCGAGTGTGTTGGCTGAGCGGTTTTGGCCGGCTGTCCCGGAGCATGTCTGGAACAGCATCCGCGAAGAATTCACCCTGCCGACAGCGGCAGACCTGGAGACGCATTTCCAATCCCTCGGCGACCCGGAGGCCATGCGCCGGGCAGTTCGGGTATTCATCGGCGAAGGAACCTTCTGCCCGCGCTTCCAGCTCAAAGATGGGCTCTTCCACGAACCTGTGCTGCGCCTCTTTGACCAGGCGATGAGCCTGAAGATTCCTCATAACGTGTTCGCCGCCTGGATGGTCAGCCCATTGCCTGCGCCGGCTGGCCCCCGGCCCGTGGACATGCTCGGCAACCTACCGCTGCTCCAGAGCTCCTTGGTCGCCTTTGGTAACAGTTACCGGCCGGCCGAAAAGCCCAACTAGCGGCTTGGCTCTGCCGTATCCGAAGTCAGATGGCTTCGTGGAAGGCATGGATAAATGGCTGCACATGTCCCCCTATCTAGCGGCCATCCTGCCCGGAGCCCAGAATCTGACGGACCTCGCGAAAAGCTTCGAAACGGCGGTTGGCCCGAGCTTCCCGAACTGCCGGATCAGGATCTCTAAGCGCAGTCCTTCCAGGGTGATAAGTTTCCACTACTGCATATCGGGCAGCGACACGGGGGTGTTTGCGAGCGAACCGCTTCCACAGGGTCTGCGCTTCGCCGCCTTGGAGGAGTACGACTTCGAGCTTTGGCATCAAGTCGATCAACCGGGCCAAAGGGTTCAGCCCTTCCGTGATCTGCGGGCTCCTCAGACCGCTGGACTGATCGTGGCGGTACCACGGGTAGGCGTTTCAAGGGGTCAGGTCAGCAGGCGTCAGGGCCACCGAGGCGAGCAGTTGGCATTGGAGGGCTGCGGAATCGTCGTCGTTCTCCACGCACAGCATTCCGGAGCCCATGGTCTCGTGCGTCATCGGCCCGGGATCACGCAAAATGCTCAGGATCCTGGCCTCCGAGCCCCCATGAAGAGGCGCGACGTACGGCACCCACCCGCGGCCGGTCGAAGGCTCAGGCTCCCGGAGGGACTCGACCAACTGGTTCACCGCGGTGACGTGTGGAAGGTGCACACCGGCGAACTGCTCAGCTTTGAAGGCCGCGTCCCTCATCTGTTTGACCATCCTTGGATACTAGCCGCCGTCCAGCCCCATCCCGGACCGTAGCATTGTCGTGTTTCCGCCCTCACGGAACTGCTAGAACAAGCCACCCGGAATGGACGCTGCACCAGCGAGATAGTCAGGGGCATCCAGGAAGCCGCCTACGAAGCGGCAAGATCTTAGTGTTCTGGCTAGCCGCCAAATGTACGAAGTCAGGCCTGCAGTGGTTCGTCGCAGGCTTTGCATGCCTTCCGGCCGCCAACACCGGACTCCTCGACGATCAGGAGCCGTTTGGGGTTTTCGTCCCAGACATTGCCCACTGAGTTACACCAGGCCCGGTGATAGACCTTTCCCGAGCTCACCGCGTAAACCTGGCCCGGGCCTACCTTGGGTGAACCATCGCTGCGACGCGACGCTGGTTCAACCGCGTGCAGCTCCCCCAATTCCTTGGACTCCTGCTTGGCTTTTGCTGCCGCCTGCCAGGCACGGCGTGGACGTGGTGTCATCGATTGATTAGTTTCTGTTGAGGCCGAATTGTCGTGTCATCAGCGCGTCCTTGTAGTGCGACGCCGCTGAATCCCCTTCCGCGGAAGGTGTGCTGGGTCCGAACACGGGCAACTACGTCGAGAGCAAATCAGACACTGCAACACCCTATGTCATAAGCCGGGGGCGGAAGCTTCGACAGCGGACCTCGGAACCTCAGCCAGCACGCGGGGCAGGCCTATATGTCGGCAGTGCCAGTACGCTTCATTTATGTGTCCAGAGCCTGAAGAAGAATCCGAGATGCCTGGAGAGGTCGAATTGATCAGCGATGGCGAAAATCTGCTGGTCATCGGCGATGATCGGCGCACCGTTGAACAATTCTTGCGGGCGAGAGGCCTGCTCGGAAAGGCCCGGGAGTTTACCTCCCAATCGCTAGGCCCCGTTCTTCGATCGTCAGCAGAAATTTTTAGTACAGTCTCGGAGTCCGTCGCGAATTCGGGTCTATGGGTGAAGCTTACGCCGGAGTCGGCGGAGGATATGAAGGAGTTCGGGCTCACGGACAGCGGTGTGCCTGGAGTTGCGTACGCGGTGGCTGGCACTCGCGGCTCCATCAAGAAGTGGCTCAGGATCGACACAACCGCCGGTGCAAAAGTGGCAAATCCTGCCATCCTCTCGGGAGTCGCAGGTGCCCTGTCGCAGGCCGCGCGACAGCAGGAGGCGGCGCAACTGCGGCAACTCTTGGAAACGATTGACCAGAAGCTGGACCAGATTCTTCGCGGGCAGCGGGACGAAATCCTGGGTGACCTTGCCGGCATCGAGGGCGAGATTCATGCGGCCCTCCTTGATCGGGAGATCGAGGGAACTATCGACGCTCACACTTGGTCGAATCTCTCTGGCGTATCCCTGGAAATCAGGAAGGTGCGGTCTAAAGCTTTTTTGAAACTGGGCGGCATCGCCGATGACCTTGCGCAACACAAGTGCATCGGTGATCTCAATGGCCGCCTACCGGAGGCCAAACGAGAAGTCCAGCAGTGGCTTGGGGTCATCGTTCGATGCACCACGGCATTGGATGAGCTCGCCGTCCTGGAATTGGACTATTACGCTGCAATCGAACCCAAACGCGTGAACACGAGGCGACTGTCCCTCGATGCTTCACGCCAGGACGATCAGGTCAAGCTGCATGAAGGCCTCTCGGTGCTCATGCAGCGCATGGACGCCGCTGCCGAACTGGCAAATCAAAATGCCATTCTCCACGCAAAGGGTCTACCTGCTGTCATCAGGTCCATCGACGATACGCGGAGTCTCATAAAACGTTTCTATGAGGCGTTGAGCATAGAAGTCGATTGGGATTCAGTGGACCCGACTCAGTGGCGCATCGCCATCCGGGAGTGGCAACAGTGGAAGAATGCTTTGGCGGAAGCCGGATCGGAAGCATGGGACAAGGGCAAGCCAGTCTTCGCGGCCGTCGCCTTTTCCGCCCTCGGAGCGTTGATGAAAGACAAGATCAAACTACCCCTGAAACACGGAGGCTAGCACGCCGGGGCCACCTTGTGCCGGACGCTCAACAACTCAAAGCATTGATCCCCTCGACAGCGATTCTCGATGTGTGCTTGGTGACCTCCAACCGTAAGCGAAGGGGCCATTCCGCATTCGCGCGGGCAACGTGCTGAACGCCGGGGTGCTAGGTCAACCCTCCATGCCACAGAGTGCCTCATAAGCCAGCCTGAACTTCGCCGTCACGTCCGTTCCGTGCTTAAGCGCTCGACCTGTCGGAAGCCGAGGTCCCTCTTTGTGTGGGCTCACGAGCCCTAAGAGCTCTTCCCGCGGGTACTCCCGCGCCCAATCCAACGCATTCGTTTCGCGGTCGAATCGGATGCACAGCGCGAGATCGAAATCGATTGAGTCAACGAGCGCAGAGTCAAACTGGAATATGCGGTGCACGCCCTTCGGCAGAGTGCGCGTTTTCACCTGGATTTTGCGGCCCTGTGCGTCAGTCAGGTCGTATCCCTTCGTCCCAGGGGGCGCGAGTACACCACCGTAGACCGCCAGTGCCAGGGCTTCGCCGATTTCACCTTGAATACTGCCGGATGTCCGGGAGACACCGCGACGAACAATCTCCTGTCCAATTCGCGATTGCAGTTGGAGCAGCTCTGAAAGAGTAAGCACACCGATGTCCGGAATCGTCACGGTTTCATCTTAGAGTCCAGGAACATCTGCAGGTCAGTATCCAGAGGGCAGTGGCCCGAGGAAGAAGAGAGCGACAAGATACGTCAGCCGGCCTGACCTTCTCGTGTCGGAGGGTCGACGTACGCTAAGGGCATGAACCAAAGGCCAAGTTTCTTTGAGCGTGACCAGAGTTGAGCCTCACTGACTGTTTGCAGGATTCCGGCTCGCCGGCGCGGGCCTACCTCGAGCGGGTCTCACCGCGCCTTGAGGCCTCGGCCGGCAACACGGGCGGCGCGCGGATTGCCGCCGCCGAACTTGGCCTCACCGCGCTCGTTGACGCGGATGTCGTTATCCCGCGGGCCGCCGGAGTTGATGGCACCCTTTCTGGCACTGCCTTCGATTTCCGTGCACGGATCGAACTCGGTGGTTTCGATCCGCGGCAATCAGCCGCTGCGGCAGGTATAGCCCGGGCAGCCGAATACGCTTCCTGGGTCGAGAATGGTCACCATCGGGTTGCGGTGCTCGCTGAGTCGTTTGACGTCGCGCAGGCATTGCTGCGCCATCCGGCGAATGATACTGATCTTGACCGGGCCTCAGTCCTTCTTGCCCATTGCGAGCGAGTCCTGCGATCCGGGGCACGGGCGCTGAGCGGCAGAACCGGGAAGCTGCTGGACAATGCCAGCGACGGGCCATCTTTCGCGGACCAGGTCAGCCCGATGATGCTGGCCGACATCGGTTCTCTCGTCGAGGCGGGCCGGATGCAACTTGAGGAGTGGTGCGGCGAGATTGCAGACGGAACAGGTTTTGCGTCGAATCCCTGTTTCGCGGGATCGGAGCTCGTGGGCGGTGCGGACGCTGATTGGATCATCGGCGACACCCTGATCGACTGCAAGGTGTACAACCGGCTCAGCGTGTCCGAGCTACGCGGCTTCCTGTTGCAGCTCCTCGGATACGTCATGCTCGACCTCGACGACCGTTTCGGCATCCGCAAGGTCGGGATCTGGCTTCCACGCCAGGGGCTGATGCCGACGTGGAGCCTCACACGGCTGCTTTCCGGGGACCCGGAGATGCTCCTTCCCTCCTTGCGGGAAGGCTTTGTGCGCGCCACCGGAAACCAGCAGATCGCGCTCAAGGAGCCGGTGCCCGAGCGCCACAGACACCAGATCCTCGCCGAGAATCGACACACGCACTTTGAGAAGCTGGACAAACTGGCCCTGAGCAAGGACCCAAGCATCCGGAGCCGAGTCGGGCGCAACACTGTCACACCAGAGGCAACGGTGCGTGCGCTTGCCGCGGACCGCGCATGGAGTGTCCGCAAAGGCGTTGCGATGAACGAAGCGGCACCTGCTGACATCCTGCTGACTCTTGCGCACGACAAGAGCGTCGCGGTCCGCCGCGCTGTCGCCGCGAATCCAGGTGCGAAGCATGAAGTCATCAAAGCCCTGGCGTCGGATCCGGACGCCAGCGTGCAGTGGACGGCGCGCTCGAACGACGGAGCGGTCGTCCTGTCGTCTCAGTCAGGAGCGCGCCCTTCTGGGATGCCCGCTCCGGCGGGCACCATCATGAGCATCGACAGGGCCCCTGGCAGCCCGACGTCGGACGCAACGTGGCTCTGCAACTTCATCATGATGATCAACGGCGCGTCAGCGATATGGGCAACTAGACTGCCGATTCCGGACGCGAGCTGGCGCTGGGGTATGCAGACGAAACGCCGGCTCGAGGTGCCTGCATGGCTCCGGGCAGGACTGCCGAATGACATCGCATCGGATCTGATGAGCGCCGACCGTCCGGCGCAGCTGCGGAGAGCGGCAGCATGGCAACGACCTGTCGATCATCACGGAATACGTGACACCCTGCTGCAGGATCCTGACCCCGCCATCCGCTGGCGCGCCCTCTACCGGACGGTGCACCAGGTCGACGACCATCTTGCACCCTTGCTTACTGAACTCGGGACTTCACGAGACGCGCGGCTGCGGTTCCGCACACACGGGTCGAGCGATTACAAGTACATGGATCGTCAGGACCGGGCACGGTACAACGACGAAGTGCTCCAGGTTCTTGCGTCGCACCGGTCCACTCCCCCTGACGTGCTGGCACAGCTTCTTGCCAGCCCTTCGCCGGCAATCCGAACGCACCTGTTGGCGAATCCGACGCTCAGCACCGAGGACCGGAGCTTAGTGATCGAGAAGATGCTCAAGAGCCGGGATGCAGGTTCACGGGTGTCCCTTACGGAGCTTGATGACCTTCCGCTCGACGTGCTCGTGCGGCTGGCCGCAGATAACGACTTCGATGTCCGTCGCGCCGTCGCACGGCATGAACGGCTCCCCCATAGCGCTATGGTTGCTCTTGCAGCTGACCCGGAGTGGGAGGTGCGCCTTGAGGTTCTTCAGAACCCGAGCACGCCCACGGAGCTCATCGCTGATACGGCGGCCTCGGTTTTGCACGACGCGCCGGACTGGCGTCTTCCTGGTTTGCTCGCCGCGGTTATCGATCTGGCGTCTTCGGAGGTACCGGGGGGCGTGATCGAGGAGGCTCTGGTCCGTCTGTCCAAGAGCCGTCATCGGGACCCCGATGTCCGCGAAGTTGCAGCGAGTCACGAGCGAACACCGCCCGCTGTGCTGACCAGGCTCGCCCGCGTCGCGGACAGCGGTATCCGCGCGGCCGTCGCGGCAAACCCTCGCACGTCGGCCGACGCTCTGGAGGCGCTCTCGACGGACCCGGACGAGTACGTCCGAACACGGGTTTCAGGGAATGAGTCGACCCCGCCGGCGGCGATCATTGCACTATCGCATGATGCGTCGCCCGAGGTGCGTCAGGGAATAGCGGACCGGGCCAATCTCCCTCTCGACGTACTGGAGCACCTGCTGAATGACGAATCACAAGAGGTGCGGGAAATTGCATTAGCGAATCCTGGAGCACGAGAGGTGTTCCACCGCCGGGGTGAATCGTTCCATGATGCCGTTGCCGAATTCAACCAGAAACAAGCCCCGACAGCGACAAACCGCGCCATGCTCCTTGAAATGGCTGCGAACAGCCGGGCCCAAGTGCGGCTGCTGGTGGCCTTTGACCCGAACGCAGACGCGGACATCCTCTCCTTCCTCGGCGGAGAACGACGAAGCACACAGGTGCGACGAGCCGTGGCTGCGAATCCCCACTCGCCGGCAACCCTGCTCGCTTCCCTCGCCGAAGACAGCGACGAGCTTGTTCTTCAGGCAGTCGCCTTCAACGGCGCTACGCCTGCCGGTGTACTTCTTAATCTGGCGGCACGCAGCGTCGACTTGGCATTGCTCGTTGCACTGAATCCTGACACGCCCGATGAGGTTCTGGACGTGCTGACGAACGATGCCGAGCCGCTGGTCCGGTTCGTGGCGAACGGCATGAGCAAAAGGCGGCTGGCGTCGATTTCTGCAGGCACATCACGAGCGTCGCTCCCAACAGCCGGCCACCCGCACAGCTGTCAGTAGCTGACGGGCTGAACAGGGTCTGGCCGGAACAGGAGACGCATGCGACAGGAAGATCAGCGCGGCGTCGTGAAGATCGGGGCATGGTCAACGTCGTCGTCCCAATAGTTGAAGCGGTCGCCCAGGAGTCCCAGGAACGATCGCGGGACCACGCGGTTGAGGCGCACCTCCAGTCCCCACTGACGTACGGTGGTGAGCGCGGCGTTCGCGAGGTGAAACCACATCGCGTCCTCAGTAAAAATCTTCAGCGGCGGCTTCGGGTCTTCCGCGCGCTCCTCCTCCTGCATGAGCAAACGGAATCGTTCGACGTCGGCCTGGCTGATCGGGGAGGTCATATTCAGGCCGCGCTGCGCTGCCCGACCATTGATCACGATGTTGACGACGGCGATGAGAAGGTGCCAGTCCTTCCACCCTTGGGCGCGCAGCGATGCCACGAGTTCCATGAACGCCGGATCGGCGGCAAGCAGCGGAAGCGTCAGCCGCACCGGTGGCAGCATCGACTCATATCGTGCGGCGATCGCATCAAGGGACGTTGCATGGTCGTAGGCCGACGCATGTTCCGGAAGCTTCCTGCGCAGTCCGGTGGCGGGCTTTGGTGACCGCGGTCTGTCGGCTCCTATGGGACCCTCTGGCAATCTGCTGAGCTCGTCGTAGAACGAGTCTTTGTGGACGTCGACGAGGTCGTCGTAGGGACGCACGCAGGTCAGCATGTGCGGAAGCCCGCGTTCGAAGGTCCGCTCCATCACGGCGATGAATGCCGGTTGCCCGAGGAGCGACTGGGTGACGATCGCTTGGAGCGCCGCGGAGGTGACCTCCAGCTGGTCCGCGTCGGGTGCCAGGGCTCCCGAACGGGAGAGGGTCACCAGATGCCCGACTGCGCCACGGCCGCGCTCCGACTCCGCGGTGAACACTGATCCCGGCTTGATGGGCCGGTCCGAGACTTCGACCTCGACGCGGATCTCACCTGGCACGAGGAGGAGGTCCTCGCCGGCGAGGTCAGCGAGGGTGATCTGCACAGCAGCCACGAACCTCTCGGCCGCGAGCACATGGGCCCGATCGTTCGGGGCGGTCACGACCCACACGTTGCCGAGCGCGGCCCAGCTGTACTCGCGCACCGGGCCGGCATCGGAGAAGGGCCGTCCAAGGCCACCACGGTCCGCCGCGTCGGCGGTCTCGTCCTCTCCCGGGGGCTCAATGTGAGCGACCGAGGCCAGCATCGGAGCGACGAGTTCGTCGAGCTGGGTGGACTGGATCGCGGCTTCGATGGCCGGCAACAGCCCGGGACGAAGCGAAGACGCGGCCCGCAGGATGTGGCATTGGTCGATCAGCATGTCCATAAAGTACGGATAGCGCTCGAAGCTCCACGGATCACCCGCTAGTTGTGCCTGTGCCCAGATCCCGATTCTGAACGTTTCGGTGGCGGTTAGCCACTGGCCGGCCTGGTGCTCGTACGTCGCAGTCAGGATGATGCCCCGGGCCACGAGTACGGCGAGATGGGGGCCGCCGCTCATTCTTGCGACCGATACCGCGCTCATCGCGTACTGCTTCGCGGCCAGCGGAAGTCCGAGATCGCTGTATACGGCCGACGCGAGCAGCATCATGATGGCCGCGCCCTCGGCAGCGTCGCCGTTGAGCCAGCTGAACTTCGCGGAATGAATCTCACGAAGGGCGTCCAAGGCCCGGCCTCCTTGGAGCAGAGCCATGGCGCGACTTTGCGCCCGATCTCCTGCCGAAGCCCGCCCCGAGCGCTCGATCGTTACATCGTCCAGCGCTTGGCGCACCTTGAGATAGTCAGGGTGGTCGATCAGGGCGGGCGATGTGAAATCGAAGATCGACATGAGTTCATCCAGGGGTACCATCGGAGCCTGCGGCAGGGTCTCCACGAGGTCGACCAAATGCTTCATTCCTGCCTCGAGGTCGCGCAGCTCCGCGTCGGACGGCAAACCCGGAAGCCCGCGTCCTTCCCGCTTGGCGGCGCTCAGTTTCTGGTGGATCTCCGACATCAACGGACCAGATCCGGAGACTTCGTCGAGCTCCTCCGGCGTGAAGCCCCGGGGACCGAGAGCGAGGATCGCGCCGGCTGCCAGCAGGCCCGCCTTCGCATTCATCCCCGGCGCTTCACGCAGCTCTGCTTCAAGCACCCTCTCCAAGTCCTCGGTCCATGCTTCCGCTTCATCCGATGTGATGGTGGTCCCGCCTCGCGGCAACGTCGCCTGCACGAGGCGCAGCAGGGTGATGGCGTCGACCAGCACGCCGGAGTCGGATGCTTGGGAGGTTAACTGCCCGAAGTAGCCGCGGAGGATCCCGTCGACCGGCTTCAGTGTGTTGAGCCCGAACCCGTTTGCGAGGACGATTTCGTAGTCGATGCGGTTGAGAACACCGTTCTTTCTATGTGCCTCATCTCTCAGTGCCCGCGCCGAAGCGAGCCAGTCGGGCAGGTCGGCACGCGCCTCCGGATTCAGGCTGGAGAACCGAAGGCCTTCCCGCAGGTCGATGAACTCCCCCATCGAGCCCGAGCGGTCTGAAGGTGTTCGCCAGCGATTGCGTTCCTCGATATACCAGTCAGGGAGCTCATCACGGGACTCTTCACGCGCGGGCGCGAGGGAGGATGGCAGATGGAGGAAGTCGACGGCGAGGTAGAACAGGTCCGCACTGGCGATCTCGTTCGCGATCGCCTGCGCATCCCAGATCTGCAGTGCAATCGAATGCAGTTCGCGCGCGTGTGCCTGGAGCTCATGCCTCTTCGCCGTGTCGACAGGCGCGACGGTGAAATAGATGACGCGGTCGACCGGCTCCCCCTTGCCGCAGATCTTCGCCAGATCGGACCGGATCTTGGACGGAACGTTTTCGCGCTGCGCAGTCACTGCGAGAACAACCGCGTCCTCAGTGGCGAGAGCCGTGAAGAGGGACGTGTCCGGCAGCTCCTTGGCCACAATGCTCCAGAAGCTCTCGGCGTCACGCCCTCCGTCGCCGCCGGCTGAGACCGGCCCCGTCGCAGGCATGACATTGCTGACGATCCGACGGCGGGTCAGACCAAGGCACAGCTGCTCGAACGGGTGGTGAGCGTTGGTCTCACCGAGGGTCTCGAGGTAGAAGCGGATCATCGTTGCGAGCTGGGTTGGAGAGTTCAACGTCGAGGGCTCCTGGATTGGTGAGGACTTCTTCCTGCGATCACCTGGCGGGCACCATCCCCCGGCTCAGCGATCTGCTTGCAAAGCGGCCCGGGAAGCACTTTTCCACGCGGCTACAACCGCAAGCTGCTGGGTGCGGCCAATCACCACTATAAGTTGACGTGATCGAACTCGATTGATTCGATGAGCCTGCCGTAGGCTTCTTCGCCCAAGTCTTCCTCTGAGATTTCATAGCTGGAGGCGGGCAGGTGGCCTTCGCTTAGTTCGTCTGTTGCAAATAGTTCCAGCCTGCACACATTGCATGCGTAGGTCTGGGGATGGAAGGTAAGTTTCCAATCGACGCCGGCGAAGACTGGTTCATAGAGACCATTCCCGAGTGGTTCGACGTCCCAATCGGCTTGCGGATCACCCTCGACCCTGCCGAACAATCGTCCTTTTGAACCACATTCAGGACACGCCTGATCCACGCCGTAGAAGCCGCTCCCGAAGTCCTCTGGATCGAGCAGTTCCGCAGCCTGCTCCTCAAGTTTGTCGGTGGTCTCCCGGAACAGGAGCTCTCCAAGCCGAGCCTCGAGGGCATTGAGGTGATTGCGCGCACGTGCGCGTTTTGCGGCGACTCGGTGACCGGCTTCGGAGAGTTTTTCCTCCAGGAGAGAGCGTGCGGTCCAATAGTGATCACCGTAGAAGATCTTGGGATCCTCCTTTAGTCGTTCCAGAAGCGGTTTACATAGCGCCAAGGAGTCCAGCAGTACGTGTCTGGACTCGCTCGGGGACCCGACATGCACAGCCCCGTTGCGGATTTCCACCATGCGCCCGCATCTCTTCTTGTCGATTGGCAGCACGCCAAGAATTTGCTCCAGGCGTCGGAGCAGCACCGCGAGACTGATAGTTCGGAGACGAGGGTCCGAAATGTCAGGTTTGGTTGCCAGGCTGATAAGGGAGTGTTCTGCATCCTGGCTTAGTGGAACAATAAGGACCGGATTTGTCCGCCAAAGGGTCGCTTTGCCCAAGTGCTCGACAGCCAACGGCGCAAGCACGGCCACTTTCGCGTAATCGTCTTCCGCCCAGGCCTTAAGGGCATCGTCCATCCATCTGGAAGCCGAATTCATCAAGGTGGCCACTGCCGGATGTATCTTGACCTCTGCTGCCGCTTGAGCTGCCTCTTGATCAGAAGGATTCGCCATTTGCGCAGTATCTCAGTATCAGGGCCATGGATGGGAATTCATATGTGCGTTGGCTGCCAGTACTGCGCAGCGGTGGGCGTGTTATATCCACTTCCGATGGACATATCACGCCGAATTGAATCGCGAGGCAACCGTCTCACGCATCCTCGCCACGTCAACGTCGCCGGCGCGCTCTTCTACAAGCACTTTTGCCAGCCGTTTCGGCGAGTACATGAACGCCATGGGTCGAGAATGCGCCCCCGATCAGGGGCCAGTCGGCATCAACAAAGCACAGCGCCCCGGTGACCGGAACATCCCCGATAAGGTCTCGCACGACGTCGACCTGTTTGAGTACCCCATCGACCAGTTTCGTGCAATCCCGTCGGCCGACGAGGAGTTTCTCGACGCGGGGGCGAAAGATGCCACCCTCGATCTTCAGTTCAGGCCGTCCCTTGTACCTTTTGGCGTCGATGACCCAGATTCCACTGCGAGTGATGGCAATGTGGTCGATGTTGGCTTTCGAGCCGGGAATGCGTCGGTCGTGAAGGACGGCCAGGCCATCGGCGGCCAGGGCATCCAGCCGAGCGCCGAGGCGTTCCTCGCCAATCGCACCTCGATCCCAGGACTTCGTGCTTTGGCGTTCGTCAGAGAGGACGACTGCGATGCCGCCGAATGGACCCCACTTCTCGCGGAGCTTTTCCTCGTCTTTCGCTTTGCGACGCTCATACTCGCGTCGGGCTGACGACCCGGCTACTCCAGACTCATTGGCTGGCAACGCCTCACAAGCCGGTTCGAGGTCGTGGGACGTGGATTCGGCAGCCTCGGTGGCACACTCCAAGCAGCGGACGGTCTTTGTCTCGCTCTCATAGATCGCTTCCGTCCCGGCCGGAAGAGATGTACCGCACATCCTGCATCCTCCGGAGTACCGGAGCCTCATCTGCCTCATGAGGACGCGGGATAGATCGCCGAAACGAACAGAGTCTGCGGGTAACTTACGACGGTTATTCCGCGGATACGCTTTGTCATAAGCTTCATCTTCACCCACAGCCAGGAACTGTGCTGGACCTGTCGCGCTCACGGCATGCCAAAGACCGCGCGAACTGCCACGCGACTTTAGTGAAAATGTTGACCGCCGTGCTCCACTGAGCTGCAAAAACCACGGGCGACATGCCGCTACGTCGTCGGCTGGCTGTCGGTATCCGGAAATTCACGGAGTGCGCCCGCTACGGCTCTGACCGCCACCGGGTCTTCCGTCCAATGTCGGCCTGTGCGCGTACAAGCGTGAAAATTTGTCACTTTCGAGGCCTTGGCAGCCTCAACGAGTTCTGCCCACGCCACCCGCAGTTCCTCCTGGAGCTCCGGTGACGTGAGCGCGTCCGGGACTGGGGCTGCCGGCCCAATGGGACTCGTGCGTGCCGCGGATACGGGTTTTCGCTGAAAAAGACTTCTAAGACCCATTTCTGTGTTCCCCCCTTTTTCGCCCCAATCCAGAGTATCAATGCTTTCTCAACGCGTACGGGACTCCAGGGCATAATGAAGCTTAGCCTGGTGGCCGACGCACCAGGACCACAAGTTGATTCTGCTGCGCGGCCGATCAGTTGCCCGTACCAGCCGGGTGCTGACAATTACCCGAAACTACTCACACCTGAGGACATACATCCGGGGGCCTGCTATGGAGCTGGTTCGGCTATTTCGTATCCTGCGCGTTTCGCGAGGTCATCGAGGTCGGGATTCGGCTGCCATTGTTCATCGTTGAACACGAAGACGTCAAAGGTCTCAGTGGCGTCCCAAACGCCAATCGCCGCCAAGTAGTCGAGACGTAGGGCGTGTTTCCGCAATCGCACGCGTAAGCTGGCCTCCCGGAAGGCTGCGCCCCGGGTGACGCCCCGAGCGAAGCTGAGGAACAGTATGCCCCGACGCTTGCCCGGTCCCGCAATTCCGAATCCGACAAACTTTGTGTGCATCTTTCCGTCCATACGGCTCTCCCGACGCAGTGTGAGGAGTAGATCCCCAATTTCTCGCCGGAGTGGTCCGTCGAGGTCAAGAAGGTCGATGCTGGTTGAAAGCCAACCGTAGGGGCGGTGTTCGTTGAGCGAGTCAAGCAGGTCCGCGAGGCCCGCCGGGATCGGCTGTTGGGGCTTCTCGGCTGCAACTGCCCGGTCTCCACGAGAGTACTCGTACCAGGCGTCAAGCCTGTCGGTCTGGCTCGGCAGCATAGCGATTCCGGCCTGTCCAGGCTCTGTATAGAGGCCCGTGGTGAGATACCTCATGAAGTAGTCGAGTTCTTCCGAAGCCCGGAATGAGCCGGAGATGTTCATTTCGCGGCGGCGCAGAAGGTAGTGAATGAACTCAGATGGGCGCTCAAACACCTCGGTGATGATTTCCAGATCATGCTGGTTTACGATCCAGGGCGGGTCTTCTGGCCCGCTCAACAGTCCGCTACGGGTCAGTTCCTCGACGACGGTCGAGACTGCGTTTAGGTTGTCGAGGGAGAGGGCGATCGTGAGGACTTCCCTCCCTGGAACGACTGGGATATGGACGTCCTGCACTAGGGAATGCGGCTGCCCCTCAGAGTTCAAGAGTGTGGCCCGCCTAAGAGCAAATTCCAGCCCGTCGTTTAGGAGTGTGCGCAGTCGCCCTGCCTGCTCATCTGCGTCCAGGACTATCTTCTTGAGGTCCAGAAACATTCGGCCGGGGTTCCCCCTAAGTGACGCGGGGGAAAGAGGTTTGCTTTTCATCTCAACGATGATTGCGAAGCGATCGATGAATAGCAGTCCATCGCCCTCAAATTCCTGGGTTTCATCACGGTCTGGGTAGTAAACCGATTGGTAAGCGACATCCGGCTTGAGCACTTTGACCAGTTCGGCGAGGCCCTTCGATTCAAGGAGTTCACCGCGATGGTCGGTGTACGCAGTCGCTGATCGGCTGCGCTTGAGTGCATTCTCCAGCGCCGGACGAATCGCGTAGAGCATGGATGTGGGCTGGATGAGAATCCAGCGCCGTTCGCCATCTACAAGGCGGCTGGCAAAGGGCTTCCTCTTGACGAGGTTGTCCCCGGCGAGGAATGCGGACACGAGATTCTCCGACTGAATTTCGAGGTCAATGGAGAAATCGGACAGCATCTTCACCAAACGGGCAGCGTTCATGGTGCTCTCGTCAGCCAACTCTTCAGCTGAGAAAGACCCATAGCCCGCTATTTGCTGGAACACGGCAACCTGGACGAGTTGGTCAAGTGCTTCGGCATCCCCCAGTCCACTTGCTTCAATGACTGCCCGAAGGTCCTCATTTACTGCCAGTTGCTCCTCCAGAAAAGTCCTGGCCTCTTCGCCTGAATCAACTAACTTCCTCCGTAGCCAGCCTGCTGTTGAATCGAAGAGCTCAAGCGCATCCGCGACCCCGTAACCGAGGATTTCGCGGATGGCCAAGTCGATTGCTGGCGGCGAGAATAGCTGCAACAGCAGTGTCCGTTCCTTGTCCATGTACTGCCGGTTGCGCATATGGAGCTCGGCCGAGACGATCGACAGACGCATTCGTGATTCGATACGCGACGGGACAACATCCGTTGGGGTTTCCTGCCCGTTGGTGAACACTTCATCCGTTGCCTGCAATTCAACATGCAAGCGTATGGTTTCAAGATCAAAAAGAGCCCGCAGCTTCCCATGTAAATTTTCCAGCTCCTGGCCCGCAGTCTGCGTCACATCACCCACAACTCGCGGCTCGCGCTCGGCAAGCAGCAATGCCGCGAGTTCGGTGAGGCTCGGCAACGACTCATGTTCACTTTCAACGTAGGAGTCAATGTCGGTAGGCAGCGACACCAAGTACAGGTTCGCTATGACATCGAACGCATCCAGATGCGCAACTATCCCCCGAAGTTCCTCGATTGCTTCATCACGTTGCCGGGTAATGTTCTCGAGTGCTTCTTCCAATGATTCGGACGCTTCATAGAGCCGTTCAAGTGCCGTCAACTGTTGTTCGAGAAGACGAGCGAACATTGAGCCGCTGGCGGAGGAATCTGTCATGATGCTAGTTTGACTCGTCGTCGGCAATGACATCTTCCATCCTGCCAGATCCGGAGGTCCGAAGTGGGTTGGGGCGGACAAACCCCACCAGCCTCCTCACACCGCCAGGACGACTCATCGCCGTAACATCGCGCAGCTGACTGCAATCTGTCACGCACCTCTGCGAGATCCTTCCTGTTCGGCCCCAGCTCCGTCGATGAGCGCTGCGAACTGAGAGTTGCTGAGCACCTTCAGTCCGAACTCCTCTGCTTTGTTGCGGACTGCCTCGTCGCCAGAGACGACGAACCACTCCGGTGCCATGAGGTACTGGCTGTCGTGCTCTCGGCCCTCCAAGGCACATGCGATGACCAGCGGGTCGGCGTTGCCCAGGTTGGCATAGAGGTTGACCAGCCGCGTGTCAGTGTCCGGCACTGTGGCCATTACTTCGACCAGCAGTTGAAGCATCCTTGGCGTCGTCGGATGGACGTTGTCGTGCAGAGATTGGAGGTCTGGAAAACCATTGGCCTCACTCAGTACAGCCTCTGGTATGACGGCACTCTCCAGAAAATACTCGCTCGCTCGTCGCTGCTTCCCAAGCTGACTGAGAGCGTTCGTGTCGACTACGTACCGCCGCCCGAAGCCGCTCATCCGAGAGCCCGCCTGAGGTCCCCGATCTGAGATGGCTTGAGGTGGTTCAAACAAACTGCACGGCAGAACTCTCCTGGCGAGATGCTCTGGCTATCAAGCGCATGCAGCATCCGCCGGCTGAGTTCTCTCCCGCTGTACTTGCGAACTGCGTTCTCAGGGAGAATCTGACTTCGAGGACCGCCCTTAGGGAGGCTCTGGAACTCCTCCCGCAACCGTGCAAGGTAATTGCCCGTGGTCTCGGCATTAATCATTCCCAGCCTCATCGCGCGCACCGCTACGGCGCTCGTAGTGACCTTGAATTCGTCCGATGCGATTCTCATGTCGTCGAGCGACGTGGGTCCCATTGCCTTAAACCGCTCGCGGGGCATCAGCATTGCACCGGCGATATCGTACTCTCGCCCGGGATCCGTGTAGGCGCTGCCACCGTCCCACGTCATTGGAGCAAATTTCCTTCGGGCTACCAGCACCGTCAGCAGTGCCAGGGTAAAGATGGTCCGACCGGCCGGCTCCTGGTCGTCCCCGTGGTCGCCTCCCGCCAGAAAGATAAACGGGACCTTGTTGTCTCGGATCGTCATGCCACTGAACTTGACGTGCGTCAAGCGCTGCGGCATGTAGTGCTGGACACTTCGCGACACCAAGACCTGGTTGGCTTCGAGACGGCCGATCATGAGATCGAGCGCCTTCTCCTTGCTCCTGCAAGAACGGACCGCCTCGTGAGAAAGGCCTATGGCCGCCATAAGCCGTGCTGCGTCGGCCTCGACCGATGACCGGTCATCACGGAGCAGGCCTACAATCTTGTTCGGCTGGAGCGACTTATCGTGCTTCCGGACGAGCTGCTGTTTTCGGATCAGGTCCTTGACGATCAGTTCGACGTCCCGCAGCTCCACCTTGGCGCGCGACCCTATCGAGAATGTGTCTCTACTCAGTCCGGCGAGCAACTTCTCGGTCTTCTTCTTCACCTGCTCCTGCACCAGCGCAAGCGGAGCGAAGAAAAGGGAGTATGGGATGTCGCCTTTGTCCGCAAGCCGCACGAGGTCGGAGAACTTAATTCGGCGTGAGTCTAGCGCATTCTCATAGTCCCTATAGGTTCCCGCCACAGAATTGTCGAGCAGCACCCTGAACACGGCCTCGTCAATCGGGACGGCCTCTCCATCCAAAAGGACGTCAATCGCCATCTCCGATCACCCCTCAAGTGAACATCGTATAACTCGCCGCGCATCTCCATGAGTTCCGCTTTGAGTCGAGTGTCGGGATGAGCCTATATCGATTGCTTACATCACCTGCATGTTTTAGGGCATACACCCGGGGGACCGCACACCTAAGCGTGCATGGGCGCTGACATGTGGTTATGTCCCAAAACGGACATCCCCGCGTGGGAGTTTTAGAGGCTCAGCTCTCGTCGAACGGCAGGCGGACGACCTCATCACCCGGGTCTTGGGGACTTGCTGGCGGAGCCGCGCTCGGGTGGTCCTGGTACAGCGCGTCCGAGGCGCTCTGGTCGTAAGTGTCGGAGAGGCCTGTACCTTTGGTCCCGAGGACCTGCTCCCAGTTGAATCCCATAGACACGACTTTATCGGCCGGTATCAAACTCACGAAGGATCGCCTCGACGCGCGCGGTGAGTTCGTCGGCGCGCTTGAGGATCTGCTCCTCCTCCTCATGTGACATCTGCCGCCGGGGGCTGGCCTGCATCGCAGCCGCAGCAGGCCTCGGCCCAGGTGCGGGCTCCGGACCGTCGAGCAGCAGGGCCGCGGCGCTGATGACCGCCGACAGCGAGGATGGATGCATGGAGCGGTAGGCATCGATCCATCCCCAGCGGTCCACGGCTGGCAGCATGCCGACGCAGAGGTGCCAGTCCGGATTGGGATCCGGCCGCAGGTGCCGGTGCGCGGAGCCTACTTCGTCGCGGCGGTGCCCCAGAGCCCGGACGGAGCCGTGCGACCACCCGCTGTTGGTGCCGATCACATCGAGCCACGACCAGGTGGCGCACGCCGGACAAGCATCCGGTTCCGGGGTGACGCCGATCTGCCCGCGCACCCGGTTCATTCCGTCCGGCCGCAGTCCCAGCGCACCCGCCCTGTCCAGCCCAAGGCCTCCGTGGGAGCGCGGTGCCAGCAACACCGCAGTGAACAGCATCCGGCGCAGCCGCAGCCGGAAGACCCAGTGAGTGCCCGGGTGCTGGATGATCGTCGTCCCGCGCCGGATCAGCAGCTGCAGGGACCCGGTGTCCTCCCGGTGTCCGCGGGGCCACGCGGGGGCCACAGGATCTCCGGGAGCCAGCAGTCGGCGAAGTTCTGCGAGCACAGCCCGGGACGGCTGCGCTTGCCTTGCGAAGCGCGAAAGCACAGCCTGGTTGATCTCCCTGGCGGGCACGCCGATGACCGAGCACCAGTCGATCCAGAGGTCGGGAAGTGCCGTCGTCATCCTCACGATTCTTCCACGGCGGACTGGTTCGACAAGAGCGTCGCCTCAGGCGAGGGTCAGGCCTGCTATTCGCGAACGCTCTCGTCCGCATAAGTCTCGATAGGCCATCCGCCCAGGCTCAGTCATCAAGACCGAAGGCAGCAGTGAGGTGCTCGATCGTAAACTGGCTGCGCATCTTTGTAGCTGTGTTCTGGTTGGCGTAGAGCCCGGTCTTCCGCACTCCCTGATCACGCGGAACGGCGCGTGTCCATTCGACCGGTACTGCCCATTCTGCATTGTCGTCGTCCTCGTCGCCGTCATGATGATAGTTTCCTGCCAAGGCGAGATCAGTGAGCTTCCGCTCGATTCCATCTACGATGACGGTGGTTTCGTCGAATCTCTGGGCCTCGCCCGCGACAGTACCAACTCCGACGTATCCGATTTTGGGGATGTAGGTGAAGATTCGGGCACCGAGGGGCAAGTTTTTCAGCGTTTGTGAATACTTCTTGCCGCCGCCGCCTGAGACGAAGCCGTACTTCATGCCGTCGACCCATTGCCGGCCTGTTGGCTCGTCGCCAAATGAGACGTACCAGTCAGACCCGTTCCAGGGTTCACGTGTCTTGTTCTTCCGTGAGGTCGCGGCAATGGACGACTTGGCTTGTTCGCTCTGATCGACCAGCCAGCTGCGGGCAAGATACGAAGATCCGTTGTCCTGAAAATGTCTGAAGAAGACGACGTTGATGGGGACATCGAAGTCTTCATTGAGGAACCGCACGATGCGCTCGGTAGCGGCGTCAACACTGGCGGCAACGATTCTAAATTCTTGTGCAGTGTTGACCTCTTCAGGAAGAGTGTCGCCGAAACGATCGGCAAACGCTTCTTCAAGAGCAAGGCCTGGACGGTAGGTGGCGAAGATATTGTCGATATCGCTTCGGCCTAGGGTTGCTGCCCAGGAGCCATAATCGAGGGTTTGAGCGGCAACATCGCGTGGAGTTTTGTCGCGTTTGAGTTCGATTACGTGCAGCGACGCCGTTTCGTCCAGCGCGAGCAGATCTACGAATCCCCCGTGCGCGGTCGGAACCTGCCGGCCAATGACGAGAAGCGGCTCGCCAAGCACTGACGGGTCAGACTCGATGTAGCCCTCCAACTGGGATTCCAAGCCGATTGATGTCGGCACTATCCGGCTGAGTTGGCCGCCCTCTGCCCGCCACAAGCCCATCTCAACAGCCATTCGTCATTCCCATCCTGCCTTTTGTCGTTCGACGAGTTTCTTGCGCTGAGCGTCGTAGACATAGTCGGTGATCTCGCCGGACATAATCATTGCGACGGCCTTGTTGATAATCTCCAGCGGCACCACGAACCACTCCGAGGGGTCGTAGTCGCGTCCCTGCCGGTCGACCTGCGTCAGGTCCAGACGCACCTCGGCAAACACGCGGTGCAAGAGGTGCTCCAGCCACGATGCACGCACGTTGTAGAGCCGGTAGTCCGCTAGCACCTTCACGGGTGCCATCAGGTAAGTTGGCGAATTCGTCGCGTTCTTGATGCGGGTCTCGACCTTGGTGGTGGAGAAGCCGATCTTGTGAAGGTTCTTCATTCCCGCGATTTGGGCGTCGTCGCTCAGCGACTGCAGCACGTAGATGTGACCGCTCTCTACGTCCGCATCGAGGACCTCGCCCGCATCGTGCTCCGTCCGTGCCAGGACCTGGCCCTGCGCCTCGTACATGCGGGTCATGAGGCTCTGCTTGTACATCGCCGACTCAGTGCCGTTCTCGAAGACGACGCGCAGGCGCTGCTTCTGCCGGGGCTTGCCACCGACGACCAGGTCCACGTCCTCGCCGACCTCAGCCACGAAGCACATGACGCCGCTCAGCACGAAGAACACGCCCTCGCGGATGAGATCCATGCCAGTGAATGGCATCAGCTTGTACGTTCCCTCGGCCAGCTCGGCGTGCTTCGCCTTGAACAGCGGCTCGAACAGGTCGAAGTCTTCGGCCTTCACCCGTTGAGCCACTGAGTCAGGCGACTCCGGGCGTTTGATTACCGGCAGGTCTGAGACGTCGAGGATGCCGGAGTCGTCGCCGAGCAGATCGTCCAGGTCATCGCTCTCGAGAAGGTCGTCCAGCGACTCAGGCGCTGCCTCTACGGTCAGAAGTTCATATTCTGTGTCGAGGTGTTTGAGCGCCGCAATTTTCTCGTCGTTGGCGAGGATGCCTTCGAGGCGGGCCCCAAGCTTTCGCTCGGCGATCTCCCGGGTCGCCGAGCTAGGCAGACGCCCGTGCGTCCGGCGGAACTCCACGATTTCAAGAAAGGCCCGCTCGAGCCGGTCGGACGAGGAAACTTTCCTAGTCTTCTCAGGTGCGTCAAGCAGGCCGTCCAGGTCGTTGTCGATGAGGTCCTGCAGGGAGGACGGCACTGCTTCGAGGATGTCGTCGTTATCGCTCATTCGCTCTCCACCATCTCAGTCGCGCGCTTCTGCGCTTCGAGCTTCTGCTTGGCCCGCTGGAGCCACAGCAGCGCGTCAGCGTACCGTTTCTCAGTCTGATCTTCAGCACGCGAGTCCGGACGGCGGCCGTTGACCTTGATCCAGTTCTTGATGCGGGGAACGAGTGCCAGCGCCTCTTCCTCGGTGAACTCGATGCGAGTGGCCGTGATCTGGTCCTGGATGATCCGGAGTACCGAGGGAGTCACTGACTTGGAGATAACCTCGAAGGCGCGCTGGAATGGGTTCACCGAGTCGATGAGGTTGATGTTCAGCTCGTCGATGTTGACAAACTTCTCGGCCATCTTGATGAACCGCTTGTCGCCGACCGTGCGCACTTCGCCGTTCTTGATCACGGAGTCCACAACAACCTGCTGGCGGACCTCCTCGACCTGCGCCTCGGTGAGGTCCGGGTACTTCTCCCGGATGATCTTCGGGATCAGCACCTTGTTGGTCGTCTCGGCATCCACTGAGCCGGCGGCAGCCCGCGCGAAGGTGTCGTCTTGGAGGATCGTCGCCTTCAGGTCGTTCAGGTCGGTCTCCACGATCTGCTTCACGCGATCGCTCGACGGCTCCTTGAAGCCCTTGATCTTCAGCTGCCCCGGCACCACGGAATCGTCACCGTCGAACTTCTTTGTCTTGAACGTGAAGTTCTGCGCGAGGACCTGCTCCATGAGGAGCGAAGCAGTGATGGCCTTGAGCATGTTGTTGACCGAGACCTTCACTTCGCCCTGCGAGGCGTCGGGTTCGGCGATGAGGTTCGTGAACTGGGCGTGGGACTTGCCGGGGCTGTCGCGGGTGACCCGGCCGATGATCTGGATGACCTCGGTCAGCGAGGCCCGGTACCCGACGGTGAGGGCGTGCTCGGCAAAGGGCCAGTCAAAGCCTTCTTTGGCCATGCCGAGGGCGATGATGATGTCGACCGCGTCGCGGTTCTTGGAGGCTGTGTGGGCCAGGTAGTGGAGGGTGTCGCCGCGTTTCTTTTGGTCAGTGTCGTCGACGAGGTCCGCGACGCGGACGATGGTTCCAGTGTCCTGCCGGCGCACGCTGATGATGCCCGTGTCGGGGTTGGTCTCCTCGACGTGTCCGATGACATCGATGATGCGGCCGATCTCTTCGAGCTTGTCCTTTGTGGATTCACCCGAGTTGACGTTCGGGATGTGCACGATGGTTTTCTTGTCGAGGTCCAGCACTTCGACGATCGCGTCGGTGTAGCGGCCCTGGTAGAAGTGGTGGCCGATGCCGAGCGAGTGCAGGTGCTCGTATCCGTTGAGCTGGTCGTAGTAGTTGAAGGTGACCGGCGTGAACTTGGCCTCGTCCTCCGGCGAGAGCACCGGGACGGAGTCCCCGCGGAAGTAGGAGCCCGTCATCGCGACGATGTGGACGTCGCTGCCGTTCATCACGTCGCGCAGGAGCGCGCCGAGGCGGCTCGACTCGACGTCCGCGGAGACATGGTGGAACTCGTCGATCGCGAGAACCGTGCCGTTGAACGACTCCGGTGCCAGCCTCTCGAACGCGAAGCGGAGTGTCGCGTGGGTGCACACGAGCGTTGCATCGGGCCCTTTGAGGAAGCTGATGAACGCGTCGACCTTGCCCGCTGAAGAGCCGGCATCACAGAGGTTGTGCTCCGGCTTGATCTCCCAGTCTGCGAAGAAGCCGAATTTGGACAGTTCCGTCGAGGCGAAGGACGCGCCAATTGAGCGCTCCGGGACGGCCACGATGACCTTCTTGCGTCCCTGGTTGTACAGCTTGTCGAGGGCAACGAACATCAGCGCACGGGATTTGCCGGACGCTGGCGGGGCCTTGACGAGGAGGTGTTGTGCGTCACGCTTCGCGAAGACCCGCTGCTGCATGTCGCGCATACCCAGCACATCCGTGTTCACCGAAGCTTTCGTTTGGGCATACGTGACGTCAACGATGTTTATGGGCTTCTTGATCGCGTTCACTTCGCGGTCCTCCGGGTCTTCTTCACTGGGGCCCTTGCGGTCTCGGCGTTTGTCATCTCCTCATACATAGCAAAGAGGGCAGACAGTCTTTGCTCATCGGTCTCGTACTCCCGCTTGGAATAGATCGAGTCGACCAGCGCATCGACATCTGCGTGGGCGACGCGCAGGTCCTCCGGCATCTTGTCGGGGTCATAGAGCTCTGCGAGAGTCTGCTCGCAGTGGTACTCGCGCACGTCGAGCACCCTTAGCGCAGCAGCAGTGAGCTTCTCCTTTTTCGCATCCGACAGCGGAGGGACCGGGAAGTTGTTGTAGACGATTGTGTTTGAGTAGCGGAAATCAGTTTTCATGCGTCCGCCGACGGCTCTAGTCCAGGCCATGTGCATCGCAGAAGTGAGTAGGGCGAACACCCACGGTTCTGCGTCATATGCGGCATACGCCTGGTCATTGATGACGTATCCGTCATCCAAGTAACCCATCGGGATATATGCACGGCGCTCCGACGAGACTCGCGGCACGAAGATCGAGTTGGATGGCTTGTACGCGACTTGCTTGAACCGGTGCGGTCGCCCGGCGAAGTCCACAGTGCTCTGTGCTTTGCTCTCGAGTCGCCACGCAGTAAGTCGGTCCAGCCGGTCGGCAATGGGCGGAATCTGGCGCGCAGCGCTGGCCTCGCGGTCCGGTATCCACAAGCAGTACCGCTCGATGTCGTTGATGTAGTCGGCCGCACCGACGTAGCGCTTCACGAACTTGGCGGCCTCGGGATAATCGGCGAGCAACGTGTCCTTCTCAGCTGGCTCCAGCACGAGGTAGCCGCCATCGGTTGGCTTCGAGCCGAAGGCCATCGGCGGAAGGCCCACTGAGATCGGCTTCATTTGACGATCCGCGATGATGCTTGCAGCGTCAGCGAGATAGCCGTTGATGTTTTGGGCGGCGATCTGAAGATCGTCTGTGAAGATGTACTTTGGCTCATTCGACTTATTTCGAAGACTGATAACCGCAACGGTAACGCCCGCGTTCCGTTTAGCGTTGTTTTCCCACCTGAATGAGGTGTAGGCAAACCCGATCTCGATTCCCATGTTGAAGATCATCGGGAACATCAGACTCACGTGTTCGCCCTGCGCGACTGAATTGGTGGTGACGAACGCGAGCTTAGCCCGAGTTCCAGCGATGTATTCGGAGCCTTTGACAAACCAAAGAGCGATGTAGTCGAGGTTTTTCGAAAACGGTCGACGTCCAAATACGAAAGAAAAGTCCGCCTTCTGCTCGATCGACTGCATGCTCGAACCCACATATGGCGGGTTGCCGATCAAGTAGATCTCGCCGCCGTCATTTGGGCAGACGTGGTTCCACTCGACACGAGCCGAGTTGCCCTGCTTGATCTGGCCCGTCTCCTTTAGCGGGATCAGCGGGATCGAAACGTTGAACTTCTCCTTGAACTCGGTGTTCATCTGGTGCTTGGCAATCCAGAGGGAGAGGATCGCGACCTCTACGGCGAAGTCGTCGATCTCGATCCCGAAGAAGTTCTCAATATTAATCCTCGACTCGGCGAACAGCACTTGGTGCTTGTCGTCCAGCTCGGCAAGGCGCTCGAGGACAGCGTGCTCGAGCTTGCGCAGCTCCTTGTAGGCGATGATCAGGAAGTTGCCGGAGCCACAGGCCGGGTCGAAGACCTTGATGGTGCTGATCCGGTCGAGCAGCCCTTCGAGCTTCTTCACGGAGTCGAAGCTCTCGTCGAGCTCGTCCTTCAAGGCGTTGAGGAAGAGTGGCTCGATCGTCTTGAGGATGTTCGGGACCGAGGTGTAGTGCTGACCGAGGTCACTGCGTTTGCCCGGTGTGACGATCGCCTGGAACATCGAGCCGAAGATGTCCGGGTTGATCTCGCGCCAGATAAGTTTGCCGGCGTTGATGAGTTCTTCCCGCGCCTTCTTGGTGAACACCGGCACCACGTGGTCCTCGGACATCGTGAACAGCCGACCGTTGACGTAGGGAAACGCCGCGAGGTGTTTGGGCTTGTCGGAGGCGTCTGCGGTGTCCAGCGCCGTGAACAGGTCTGTTAGGAAATCCGCGGTGTCCGAGCCGTCGTCCAGCGTGTGAGACCCGACGGCATTGGTGAACTGGCTCTCGGCAAAGATCCCTGTGTCCTCGGCGAAGTAGCAGAACAGCAGGCGAGTGAAGAACAGGTTGAGCGCGTGGCGTCCACGTGGCTGCCCAAGAAGATCAGGGTTCGCCTGCAGCAGCTCATCGAACAGCTTGCCCATGCGCTCGGCAGCCTTGACGTCCGCATGCGTTTCGGCGACATACTGCGCCTTCTCCATCCCCGCCCAGGGCAGGAAGAAGGTGAAGTGCTGGTCAATGTCCCTGATCGGGAATCCGATTGTCTCGCCCGTCTGGGTGTCCGTGGCCACCAGCTCGACGTAGTCGGTGACTATGACGAACCGCGTGCTGAAGCGCACGACGTCCGGGGATTTCTTCAGCTCCTCCAGTTCTTCCAGGGTGTCGCCTGATGTCTCCTTAAAGTAGACGACCTTCTTCTGCGCGACCTCAGTGACCTTGTCGACAGCCACGTTCAGATCGCCATTGCGCAGGCGGGTGATGCTGCTTTGGGGCTTTCCGTAGGCGAGCAAGAGATCAAAGATGAACTCGCGGTCGTACGACTCACGGCCTCCGAGCGGAGCGACGCGCTCTTCGATGGCTTTCAGATTCAGCTTCGCCACGTACGAATTCCTTGTGCGTATGCAATACCGTCAATGGTCGCTGGGCGTTTGATATTCATGCGCCTGTCCTCGAGGCAGGCTGAAAGACCGTCGGTCCACGGTTTACACACGTTGCTACTCCTTACACGGCAGGGCGTACGCGCACTGCCTCCCCGTGATCTTATCCGGGACCCGACCCCTGCTGATTTTCGCTCACCACGTCACGCGAGGGCAGTGTTCCTCCATGCCCCGATAAGCGCACTTACCAGAGACGCGGTTCGAGGTGGTCCCGTCGATCGCGGGCAAGGGGAATCGTCCCGAAAGACCATTCAGACTTGGATTCTTCGGCCAGTGAGTCGACACTGGAGTCATGGCAGTACAGGCGAGGCTTGCGGCGCTCAGCGCTCCCACGGTTCCGCCTGAACCGGAGGTGGACGACGAGCTGCGCGAGCTCGAAGAAATTTCGCGCTCCCTGGAGGGACACACGCTCTCTGCTGCCACCCGGCGCGCCTACGCCACCGCGTGGCGTATGTTCGAGGACTTCTGCTCTGGCCACGGTTTGGAAGCGCTGCCGGCGCATCCGGAGACCGTGCGCTGGTACGTCGCCTGGATGTCAACCCAGATCAATGACGACGGCCTGCCCCGGTTCTCTGTCGCGACGATCCGCCAGCGCCTGGCGGGCATCGGGGAGAGACATCTGCGGGGAGGCTTCCTGGATCCCACGGCCCACCGCGGTGTCGTGGACCTCGTGCGGGGGCTGGCCAAGCTGCGGGCCACCAGACCCCGGCGGAAGCGCCCGTTGCTGCTGGATGACGTGGTCCGGATCATCGCGGCGATGGAGCATGACACTTATCCGGCAGGTGTGTCAGCCGCCAGGGACACGCTGGCGCTGTGGCTGGGCTTCGCCGGGGCCCTGCGCAGGAGCGAGGCTGCGGCCCTGACATTGGACCGGCTCGAGCTGCACTCCGTCGACGGCGTCCACGTCCATGTGGGGGCGTCGAAGGCGGACCCGGAGAACGCCCTGCCGGACGTGGTGGTGCTGCCATTCGGGAACTCACCGGCGTCCTGTCCCCCGTGCGCCGTCCACCGCTGGGTGGCGCTGCTCGGGCTCACCCGGCAGGATGACGCACGCGTGCGGCGTCGCGGGATGATGCAGCAGCTGTTCTCGTACAGCCTCGAAGAACACGTCTGCGGGACCACGGGCTCGACGGCGCTCGTCAGCAGTACGGACCTGGACTCGGGCGTACCCCTGCTCCGGGCGACGTACCGCAACAGGAAGGACGCCCGGATCCATGCACGCGGAGTGAGCGGCGATGCGCTGCACACGATGCTGCTGTCCAGGATGGTCGAGGCAGGGATGAACCCGGCTGCCTACGGCTTCCACTCGCTGCGTGCCGGGCATGTTACCCAGGCGCGGCGCAACGGCGCGAGCACGGAGGAGATCATGCGCGCCGGCCGGTGGAGCCGGGCCGCGACAGTGGATGTCTACGACCGCGAGTTCAACCCGGCGGCACGCAACAGCGTCATGCGCCTGGGGTTGTAGACCCTTCGATACCAGGCGCGACAGGGTGCCCGTCCTTGTCGTCCTCCTCGACCGGGACGCGGGCGTCAATGCTTTCCAGGAGGCGGAAGTCGACCGCGCCCTGCAGATGCGCGCCGCCGCCGAGTACTTGGATGGCCTTGGAGATCCGCAACACCTCCAGCCGGCTCTTCTCCCACTCGCGCTGGGCCACGGCAAGGTCCGCCAGATACTGCTGCAACTGGGCCTCGGTCTCTGCCTGGGGGTCCTCGGCGACCAAGATCGCCAGCGGGACATCCAGGGCCTTGGCAGCCGCGACCGCCTCGTCCAGGCGCACCGCACGGATCTGCTGCTCTATCCGGGTCACAGCGGAGGGGTCAACGTTCGTTCCGAGGATCTCGGCGATCCTGCGGGCCAGCTCGGCCTGGCTGATGCCCAGGCGTTCCCTCTCCTGTCGCAGTCGGCGGGCGAAGAGGTCTCCGGGCAAAGGATTCATCTGGTTCGGACTCCTGGTCGGGTATATGGGCGCGAAAGGCTCAACAAAAATCCTATGCCGGGCCGTGCCGGAGCCGCACACCGCGCGCCCCGTCATGTGAAATCTACACGTTTTTGAGCAGAACGTCAGTCCTCCCGCCTCGAGCCTGTTTGCGCTGGTCTTCGAGGACATTCGACACTCGTATCCGACTCATCGCCGATACGACTATGACTGATGACTCGAATGATGTAGATTGGTGACTGAAGATGTGCACGTATACGAGTCCCAAGAGGGGGGGTCCGGGGCATGGTCGCAAACACACCTGCCAGCTTTTCGGGGACTCACGTTACATCGGCATAGACCATTGATAGGGCCCCATGCTCTATCTGGGCGAACCGGCTGGGCCAGTCGCCTCGTGACACATGTCATGCAAGCGACCATTCGATACGCGAGAGGAAAGAACCATGACGAAGATTTACGAGGCGGCACTCGAGCGGGCCACCCTGCCCACTGCGGCCTGGGACCTGACGAGCTTCCTGGAGAACGCGAAGTCGCAGATCCAGCTCTGGGGCGGGCTGCTGCTCATGCTCCTGGGTGCGGTCGGGCTGATCTGGGGCGGCGTGCTCCTGATCAAGAAGCTGATGGCCACCCCGCAGTCCGCGGGCCAGCAGCAGGGCTGGGGCACGGTCGCCCTGCTCATCCTGGTCGGCGGCGCGCTCGGCACCGGCGGATGGTCGCTGATCAACACCATCGGCTCCGGCGGCCAGAAGACCCTCGAGGACCTTGGCGGCGGCTCGATCCTCGTGCAGACGGTCGGCCACGCGTTGACCAGCGGTCTTCTGGGCTAGGCCCGGCGCGCCAGGAACCAACGGCCGGGCACACAGAGCGTCGACGGACCGCACCGGGTCGGTTGAGGTCACCAGGCCTCTTCCGGCCCGGTGCGTCGTTTCCGGGGCCGGACGGCGGCGCTGACAACGGGCAGGGCAGGCAGAGCAAGAAACAGGACGAACGGGAACGGATATGGGGATCAAGGATAAAGCGCTGGCCTTCGGTAAGCGCTTCAAGCTCGACTCGCACCACGCGATCGAGCGCTTCGGGGCGTTCTTCGGCATCTTCGCGGTGCTGGGGCTGGTCGTGGTGGCCGGTTCGGGTGCCGCCGCCCTCAAGGCCGGCAACGATGCGCTCTCTCGTACCGCGCTCTACAACACGGAGTTCACCTCCTCGAAGACCCAGCTCAAGGGCACGGTCGACGGGGTCTACACCAATCACACCGGCACCAAGGCGCTGGTCATGATGCATTTCCCCGCCAGCGCGGCGATTTCTTACAACGCGGCGGATTACAAGGCCTTCCTGCAGGGCACCAACGACAAGTTGCAGACCGAGAAGGTCAGCACCAGCGGGATCCGGGGCACCTTCCACGTCTTCGGCTCGACCGGATACATCGGGGTGCTCCTGGACGCGGACCGGCCCTTCGACCAGCAGGTGCTCAATCTGACCGTACGCGCGAACGCTCAGCTGACGTATGACGAGCGGCAGCAGAGCAAGGGCGACCAGGTCGCGGGCGATTCGAGCTTCAAGAAGTACGACCAGTGGCGCGTGATCGTCAATCCCGGCGCGTCCGGCACCACCGAGATCCCGGCGCTTGACGCGGCGAGCTTCGATCCGGCACGCGCCTACTACGACGTCGTGCTCAAGGCCCAGGAGCAGCAGACGCGCGACAAGCTCGACCAGAAGCTGTTGGCGATGCGCACGAGCCTGAAGCAGATCGAGTCGTACACCTCGGACCTGGCAACCACCAAGGTCGACGGGCTTTTTCTGCGTCCGCCGGCCGTGCCGACCTCCATCGCCGGCGACAAGGTGACCGGTGCCTCGGCGGCAGAGGCCAAGGACGGGAAGGCGATGCTGGAGCTGACGACGGGCCACGTCGTGCCGGGCGGGTTCGACTTCAACTGGCGCGGGGGCAACATCTACGACGGCTACCTCGACACGCTGGTGCCCGCCGGGAAGGGCTACGTGCAGTTCCTCGGCGACAAGCGCGCCGAGGGCACCGACAACACGAGCCAGCAGGTCTCTGACATGAAGTGGGTCCTCTCCGACGGCACCGACCTGAAGAAGGACTACCGGTCCTCCGATGTGACGATGCGCCCGCTCACGAACGTGATGAACAACCTCTCCCAGGCCTACCAGGACTACGGCAAGGCCAAGTCGGAGTACCAGTCCGGGCTTCTGCTCGAGCTGCTGGGCCTGGACGTGAAGCTGCGCGACGTGCAGTCCAACAGCACCGCCAACTCGGCCGGGGATGCCCTGACCGTCTACCACTGAGCGCGCTCCACCGAGCGGGCCGTCATCACCAAGGCTTCGAGCCGGAAAGGACAAGCTCATGGCCACCGAGAAGCCGCCGCGCCGGGATGACCCGGCACGGCACGGCGCATCGCCCCGCGGGGACCGCAGGTCCGCCGACGGGGGCGCGAAGGAGGGGCCGCAGCCCCCTCGCGGGGAGGGGTCCGGCGCACGCAACGCCGGACCCCGCACCGGAGCGGCTTCCGCTTCGCCTGCTTCCGGGGATGCGGCCAAGGGCCTGCAGAAGACCCCTGGGGCCGCTTCCGCACCGCCGTCCCCCCGCTCGATGCCTGCGGGACGCGGGTCCAAGCGCCTGGGAGACGCACCGGCCCCGGACGTTGTTGCTGCGGGCAAGGCTGCAGGTACGGCCGACGCGGCCAGCAAAGCCCACAGGGCCGCGAAGAGCCTGGACGGTGTCGCCGCGGCGGCGGCCGGAGGAGCTGCCCGGAAGGCGGTCGAGGGCGACGGCAGCAGCGCGGCGCGCCGCGGTGCAGGCCGGTACGCGGGGGCGGCTGCTTCAGGGGCTGTCGCCGGGGCACGGGTCGGAGCCGCCGCCGGCGGTGTCGGCGCACTGCCCGGCGCTGCGGTCGGTGCTGCGAAGAACGTGGGCCTGCAGACCGGCAAGGACGCCGCCGACGGCGCATCCAAGGTCACCGGTGGCGGCCCGGACGCCGAGCCTGCGGACCAGCGGCTCGGTGCCGGGGGCACCGGATATGAGCGGACCTCGCAGAAGGAGAAGGACGGCCAGCTGCTGTCCAGGACCGCCAAGGGTATCGCCGTCGGTGGCACCGCGGCGGCCGCTCCCCCGGCTGCAGGCCTGATCATGCTCCTGGCGTTCCTGAAGTGGCTCAAGACCATGTTCTTCGCGATGCTCGCGATGGCCGCCAACGCGGCCAGCATGATCTGGGGCTTCATCCTCGGGATCGCCAAGGCGGTCGGGCACATGATCGCTGCTCCGTTCATCGCGCTGGGCGGTCTGATCGGCAAGGCGGCCGGAGCCGTCTTCGGGGTCACCGTGACGGCCACTGTCGCCCCGGTGGCCACAGCTGCTTCGGGCGTGGCTACGGCTGTTGCCGCGGTGGCTGTTATCAGTTCGGTCTTGACCGGCGTGCTCGACCAGGCCGGCCTCGACGGCGGCCGCGGCTCCACCTCGACCAACTGCATCGTCAACGCCAGCCGCAACGGTTCCGGTGCCGACGTCCCGGCGAACACCGAGGCGAACGCACGGGCTGTCTACTCGGTGCTGAAGACCTGGGGCATGCCCGAGGAGAACATCGCAGGCATCCTGGGCAACTGGTCGCAGGAGTCGGGCGTAGACCCCACCAGTGTGGAGGGCATCTACAACGAGGCATACCTGATCGGCCCGCGCAAGCAGACCGCCTGGGACGGGAACTTCACCCACATCCCCGGCCAGTCACACGGCGGCATCGGTCTGGGGCAGTGGTCGAACGGACGCACCACGATGCTGCTGGACTACGCCAATTCCAAGAACCTGGACTGGTACACCGTCAAGGCCCAGCTGGCGTTCATGGTCGAGGGCGACAGCCCAGGTGACGTGGCTGTGTTCAAGGACATGATCAAGACCTCACAGGGCTCCCCCTCTGCCGCCGCACTGCACTTCCACGACAAGTGGGAGCGCTCGGCTGACAACGCCTCGCAGCTGCAGGAGCGCAAGGCCGACGCCGAGATGTGGTTCGGCAAGATGAGCGGCTGGACCGTCGACACCTCGGTCGTCGGCGGGGTCCAGGACATCGTGGGCGGCATTGTCGACACGGTCGGCACCGGCATCCGCGCGATCTTCGGCAATTGCGACAGCGACACCAAGGTGCGTCCTGGAAGCCTCGTCGACGGCGGCATGAACCAGGAGCAGGCCCAGGCGCTGATTGACCTGTACAACCAGGAGGGCGACAAGTTCCTGGACGACAAGTACGGCGCTGGCGGGCCGGGCTCCTGCGGCGACAACCACGCCATGAACTGCGTGTCGTTCTCGACCTACTTCGTGAACAAGTACACCTCGTTCCAGCAGTACCCGTCGGGAAACGGCATCGAGACGGCACACACCATCGCGTCAATGACCGGCAGGCAGGTCTCGAGCACGCCGACGGCGTACTCGGTCGGTTCCGGGCCGGGCTCGGGCCCCGAGGGCCACACTCTCGTCGTGCTGGGCGTGCAGGGCGACAAGGTCATCCTGGGTGAGGCCGGCTACTGCGCGTTCATGGGCCGCCTCCGCATCGACAGCGCGGAGCGGATGAAGTCCGAGGGGTGGGTGTTCGTCGACGTCACGGACCTCATCACCAAGGGCGGCAAGCTGCCGGCGTAGCCGTCGGCAGTGGGGCCGGTGTCCGGATGCTCCGGGCACCGGCCCCTTCTATGTCAGGCGTAACGACGACCTGCCGAATGGTATTTACTCGTCATTGAATGACCATTGCCGATAGACTTGGGAGTCATATATGGGGACAACGCGAGAAGGGACGGGCACCGTGACAAGTGCGGATAATGACGCGCGTGGCAGGGACGGCGGCACGGCCGTGGACGGGGATATTGCAGAACCCGTCGAGGGCGCGCCGGAGAAGCTGAAGGCTCCCGCTACCCGACGGCGGCTCAGCGGCGTCGAACTGGAGGCCCGGTTCGAGGGATGGCGCGGAGAGCGGCAGGAACTTACCCCGGAGGAGTCAGCGCGCCGGACCCGCCTGGCCCTGAGCGCCGTGATGGGCGTCGCCATCCTCGGGCTGGCAGCAGCCGCAGGAGTGACCGGTAAGGGCTTTGAGTCCGAGCACGCGGCCAACGCCGAGCGGATCGCCGCCCTCCAGGTCCAGGTCGAGGACGCCAGGGCCATTCCGGTCCCCACGGACCTGGCCGGGAAGATCACACGACTGACGGAGGCCGCCGCGAAGGACGCCAAAAAGGTCGCAGAGGCCCAGCAGCACTTCGCGCAGCTGAACCACGATGCGGCGACCCAGCCCAGCCCGGGCAACGGCACGCCGAACGCGGCGACACTGCAGATCGCCGAGCACCGCCGGACGCTGGCACCGTTGTTCAGCCCGCGCTCGTTCCTGACCGACGAGAAGGGGGCTTACATCTGGACCTCACTGACGCCGTTCGACCCGAGCACGCAGATTGATCCGAGGTTCGCGTGGTACGTGCGCTACGACGGGCTGAAGGCATCCGCCCCCGACGCGTACACCTGGTCGGTCGAGTCAGTGATGCCGGATCTCGCCGTCCAGGACGCAACAGGCACCACGCGCACGGCCCGGGTGATCTGGCTGTGCCGGGACACCGCGGGCGGACAGGTGCTGGCGTGGGCGAACGCGGCCTACACCTATGAAGGGAAGGCCGGGACCTTCGACAACCTCAAGGTCGTGGTGACCGCGGCCGGCGCGGAGCACCAGCAGGCCGCATCGACAACGGGCAACCGAAGCGGAGAGGGCCGATGATGCAGGAACAGCAGATGGGCAGCACGGACAAGGGTGCAGAGGCAGGGCCGGGCTTTGTACGGCGCAATGCGCTGGTGGTGGGCGTTGTGGCACTCCTGGTGACCACCGGGACGGTGACCGGCCTTACCTGGGGGTCCCAGCGCAGCGCACTGGACGCGCAGCAGCAGACGATCACCGGCTTCCAGGGCCAGCTCACCTCAGTCAAGACCGCGAAGAGCGACCAGGTCGGGCAGGACGTCCTGCAGTCGCTCGGCGTGAGCGAGAGCCGGATCCACGACGACGCCCAGATCGTGGACCGTCTGGCGAAGACGGCGTTCACCTGGGGCTCCGGCCAGGCCTACGAGGCGGCGCGTCAGGAGCTGAAGGAGCGCTACCACCTCTCCGAGGACGAGCAGTTCCTGAAGCAGTTCATGCCGCCCGCGCGCTTCAACGAGGACGCCTCGGGCAAGCGGTACTACTACATCGACACACAGGGGCTGAACTCCGCGCTCAACGCCGATACGGACCTCGAGGTCATGAAGGTCACCGCGGATGAGTACACCTATGCGGCGCAGGTCGAGATCGCGGTCACCTCCGACGCGGTGTCGCAGAACAAGGTGGCACCGGACCGGGTCAAGTCGTACCGGACCGTGCTGATATATCTCACCGTGAACGCGCAGGGGAAGGTCTCGGGCCTGTCCGCCATTCCCGCCGGCGGTTTGACTCGTCATTCGAGATGATCCGACTCCCTTTCGACTCATCTTATTGATAGAGTTGTACTGGTATTCGAGACGAAGAGCGAGTTGAGGGTCAATGGCATCGACAAAGATCGGCGAGTCGGGCGTGCAGGCTGAAAAGCCTGCACGCAAGACGCGCTTCGTGGCCGCACCGGACCCCGGCGCTGCACAAGCCGACGTCGACCCCACCGGGGATGGCGGCGAACCCGGCGCGCTGATGAGCCGCCGCGCCGCCATCGGCGGGGTGTGCATGGGAGCGGCGTCACTGCTGTGCTTCGTGGCCGGCGCGGGGCTCTCCGGGGCAGAAGTCACCGTCAGCCACTCCAAGTCCCAGGAGATCGTCTCGCTGCAGGAGCAGATCCGCACCGCGGAGGTGCGAACCGGTGCCCTCCCCCAGGCCAGGGACGCCGACCGCGCCCTGGTCACAGCACAGGCCGCTGCCGGGCAGATCGCCCGCCTCCAGAACGAGTACCGTCACCTCACGGGTTCAGTGGCGGACAACGGCGGGACGCGGGACCAGGCCGCTGCCGAGCCAACGCGCCGGAACCTCACTCCTTACTTCACCCCCGACGTCGGGCAGGCAGCGCTCCAGCCCTGGTACCTGCTGGCTTCAGACAAGGACGTGGCCGCGGGCAACGGGATTCCGATGAGCTTCAACTCCGGTTTCGAGTGGGTCGCCCAGCGCCCCTACTCGGTCGAGGTGGACGGCACGGTCAGGGTCACCTGGCTGGCGGTGCAGACGAGGCCGGCTGCCGGACAGACCCCGGCGGTGCTCGCCTGGGCCCGTGCCGACTATGACATGACCCGCAAGAGTTTCTCCGGGGTCCAGACCGGAACGACGACCACGGGTGAGGCCCTGCGGCAGGAGGTGAAGGCACCGTGATCGAGGACATGAAGGACTGGGTGCGCGGGAGGGCCGAGAAGGTTCTGGTTGGCACCACTGGAACGCTGATGGCGCTGTCGCTGCTCTCCCTGGTCCCGGCACTGCTGGCCGACGGCCCGGCGGAGGCAGATGCCACGGCCGACCAGAGCATCGTTCAGCTCCAGGGCAAATTGGAGGACGCGCAGGCGGCACTCCAGGCCAGGCACGCGCAGCTGCTGGCCGACCTGCCGGGGATGGACGCCGAGCGGCCCGACCAGGACCGGGTGACGGCACGTTCGGTGCTGCTTAGCCTGACGGATTCCTCGGCTTCGTCGCGGACCGTCAAGGAGACACAGGTTGCCCTTGACGCCAGGTACGGGTTCCTCGGGACCTCGTCGCGGACCCTCACCGAGTTCATCCCGGAGTGGATGGCAACGACTAGTTCCGGGCAGGGCGCAGGGACGGCATACCGGCTGGCCGACTTCGACGTCGACGTGACGGCGGTGAAGGGCCTGGACTACTCCTACACCGGAGTGGCACGCCTCGACCCGGTCTCCGCCGACGACAGGCCCACGGTCAAGAGCGAGTTCGTGGTCTTCACCTTCACCACCGGCCAGGACGGCACGGTCTCCTCGTTCGAGGCGTACCGCGCCTCGGGCCGCACTCGTGACCAGCTCGCCGCGCCGGCGGCCTCTGCTTCACCGGCCGCGACCGCCAGCCCCGGAGCCAGCCACAGCGGCTGACCGGCGGCACACACGCAGACAGACAGACACGACAACAACGAAGGACGAGACGATGACGATCCAGACCCTGGAGAAGACCGGCAGCGCGACCGAGGTGGACGAGGCCCGTGTGGAGGCCGGTACTGCGGCCACCACCACTGGGAAGGCCGCCGCGAAGCCGAAGACCGGGCCCGGCTCCTCGAAGCTGGCCGGCGCACTGCGCCGCCTGACTCCGGGGAAGGGCTCCGGCGGATCGCCGGTGCTGATTCGGGCGGTGTTCTTCCGCTCGGTCGTGCTCATCGCCGACTACGTGCTGGCCTCGATGACCGCGATGGTCGTGATCCCGATGCTGGGCGCATGGCTGCACCGGCAGTCCGGCGCGGCCAGCGGCGACCTGACCATGGCCGGGACCGTCGCGATGTGGGTCGCCCCGCTGCTGTTCGTGGTCCTGCTGCTGGCTGCCGCGGAGATCGCCGCGATGCGCGGGATGTGGCGCTGGTCCACCCGCCGGATCCAGTCCGTCCGCGACGCCCGCACCGGAACGCAGACCACGGTGAGCGCCACCCCCAGGACCACCCGCCCGAGCAAGAAGACCAACCGCAAGAGGAGCAACTGATGCGCACTGCTGGACTGATGATGAACGACGTGTGGGCCGCCCGGGCCCTGCGGGAGCGGGGCGTGCAGGCGCACCGCTATGACGGGCTCAACGCCCAGATCGGGGTGCTGGTCGACTCGGTCGAGCTCAAGCACCGGGGCAAGGCGGAGAATTACCGCCCCTACCTGCACGTCGTGGGCGAGCTGCGCTCTATCACCCCCGCCGAGCCGCTGCCGTACGGCATCACCCAGGTGACCTACACGCACGGCCAGGGCGAGAAGGTCGACGCCTTCTACGAGTTCGACGACGAGCAGCTGGTCGCACTGGCGGCGAAGGGCTACTTCAGCCCTTCGTTCACCGTGCCCGACCAGCTCACCGGGATCGAGTGGGAACTGCCCGCCTCGGTCGATGCCCTCGTGCTCACCCCATCCGAAGACCAGGCTGATGCCCCCGTGGTCTTCATGAATGTGCACCGCATCGCGGACCTGGAGATCGACCTGGCCTCCACCGAGTACGACCTGGCCGCCTACTTCGCCGACCGCTCCAGGGAAGGCCACGGCCCGGTCGAGGCCGTGGTCGACCACCGGGGCTTGCGGGCCCGCTCCGACACGATCAACTCGCTGTTCAGTGAAGACGAGCTCGATCTGGCCGCGCGGGCGGAGAACCTCCAGCGTCCCGAGGCGCAGCAGCCTGCCGCCGAAGGTGTCACCGCCCAGCTGCAGGCGGTCGAGGCTGAGATCGCTGCGGAACGCGAACGCTACCAGGCGGAGCGGGAGCGCACGGAAGGCACCCCCGAGCACCTGTACCACGAACGCGTGGCCCCGGCCCTGCGCCTGGAGGGTCAGGACGATGCTCCCGCCCCTGCCGACGCCGAGCTGGATGCCGGCGTGTCCCACGACCTGGACTTCGGCCTGGACACCGGGGACACCGGGCAGGAAGAGCCCGCGCCGACGCTCGAGGAACGCAAGCGCGCGGCCTCCCGCCGCGCAGCCGACCTTGACTTCGGCGAGGACGACGGGCACGGCCTGGGCCACTGAGGCCGAGGCGGGCACAGCAGTACGGACGGGACCCGGTCGCTGGAGGACAGCGGCCGGGTCCCGTGCACTCACGATAGGAAGGGATGAGGCGGGATGGGCCTGAAGCAGTCAGTGGTCATCGTCAACGAGTTCAGCGTGCCGCTGCAGGGCGGCAAGGGGTCCCGGGGCGGCACCCCCGGCGACTACGTCACCCGTTACATGGCGCGCGAGCAGGCCACCGAGTCGCTCGCGCCGATCCAGCGGCTGCGCACGGATGACTTCATTCTGCGTTACATGGCCCGCGAGAGCGCTGTGGAGCGCGCCGGGACGAGCAGGATCGAGGCCAAGACAGCGATGCGCCAGGCGCAGGGCGACGGCGGCGTCGCCTTCGGCTACGGCTCCGTGTCACTGTCCGACGACCAGCTGCGGGCTGCGTCCCGGGACATCCAGAAGCACTTTGAGAGCGGTAAGACGGTGTTGAAGACCGTCCTCTCCCTCGACGAGGAGTACCTGAAGAAGCACCGGATCGTCGGCGAGGACTTCCACTGTGAGGGCCGCGGGGACTACCGCGGCCACATCGATCAGATGAAGCTGCGGATGGCCATCATGCACGGGCTGGAGCGCATGAGCTCGGGCACGAGCGGCTTCGATGACCTGCGCTACGTCGGCGTGATCCAGGTCGATACCGAGCACGTCCACTGCCACCTGGCGATGGTTGACGCCGGACACGGCCATCTGGCCAAGGACGGCACGCAGCGGGGCAAGCTGCTCGACCGGCACAAGTCCCGGCTGCGGCGCGGCGTAGACGCCTGGCTGGACGAGAAGCAGGCCGTTGCGCACCTTTCCAGCGCTGTCGGTTATGAGCGCAGGAACGTCACGACCTTCATCAAACGCTGGGCTCATGAACGTATGCGCTCCGAGGCCCTCCCCCAGTTCCTGCTGGCCTGCCTGCCCGCGGACCGCTCGCTGTGGCGGGCCGGAACCAATGATCTGCGGATGCGCAAGGCCAACCGCCTGGTCTCCGAGCTGGTGGCCGAGCAGCTGGAGCGCTCCGGCTCGCCGCTGCCGGCGACGATGGAGAAGGTCGTGGCGTATGCCAACCAGCGTCGCGAGGTCGAGGGCCTGTCCACGGACGAGTGGCAGCGCCTGGTCGATGCAGGGCGGGCGCAGATCTACGAGCGGGCGGTCAACGGTGTCTACCAGATGCTGCGTGCCCTGCCCGAGGATGAGCTGCGGGTACGGACGCCGATGCTCGAAGTGATGGGCATGGACTACGCCGAGATGGCGGCCCTTGCCGCCGAGCGCCAGCAGCAGCACGGCAGCGCCGATGAAGACGTCGTCTCCTTCGGCTTCCGTCTGCGCAGCTACGCCACCCGGCTGCAGCACCACAAGTCCAAGGCAAGTGCTTACCGCGACCTCGCGCGGCAGTGGGAGCGGGCCGAGAAGGCCGACGTGGCAGTGGAGGACTCCCGGCCGCTCTACGACTTCTACTGCCATGAGGAGGACTGGCACCGGCGTGTGATGAGCAAGTACCAGCACTTCCTCCCGTTCGCCGGCGACGCCAGCCAGTGGTACGTCCAGCAGCAGGAGGTCGCCGATTACGGCCAGCGCCTGCTCTCGCTCATGGCGCTGCGCCAGGATGCCTCGCTGCAGCGGATGAGGGACGCTGACAAAGCCGAGGAAATGGGCCGCGAGGTTTACGGCCAGCCGGGCGGACGGCACCTCACTGCGGGCAGGGCGGGACGGGCAGTGCTGGACGCCCGCATCGCGACGATGAAGCAGGTTTACGACGAACGGCTCCAGGATCTGCGCACGGACCTGGCCGACTCCGGACTGGTGCTCGTCGCCGCTTCTGCAGACCAGCGCAGCGCCGCCGCCGAAGGGGAGCCGGAAGTCCCTGCCCGGCTGTCCATCGAGGCCGGGACGGTGCACCCCTTCGACGAGGTCAAGGCGCTGGACCTGCACCACCTGGGCTACGACTTCGTTGCCGACGTCGAGATCGGCCAGCGGGCCCGGCGGGAGTTCTCCGCGGCAGCCGCCGAGCGCCGCCGGCTGCTGCTGGCTGCCATGGAGTACCTCGATCAGTCGGGCCAGTCCGAGGCGATCGCCGACCTCCCGGTCGACGACGTCGCCGAGATGACCCGGGTCTCGCGCGAACTGACCTCGTCCCAGGACGGATCCCCGGGGCCGGTGCTGCGTTCGAGGATCGCCGCTTTGCGGGAGGAGCAGGAGCAGGCAGCCCGGATGCGCCGTTCGAATGCCTCCTCGCTCGACGCGGGCCTGGTGGTGCGCGTCCAGCAGCGGGTCGATGCCGCGGTGGCCGGAATTGGTTCTCTCCCCGCCCTCGAGCAGGAGGCCTCCGGTCGGTCCGGCGTGATTCAGCACGAGTAGGTATACGAGTGAAAAGATGAGTTAAATGGTTGCGGAATGATCTATAGGAGTATTAGTGTATAGATCAGTTCGGCAGGCGCTTCAAGGGCTTTGTTCGGACGACGTGAATGATCAAGGCCGTTCTGCCGAAGTGGTAGACGGAACGACGAAAGGACGAGATCATGGCACTTCTCAAGGGCAAGGGCGCAATGACCGGGGTCAACCTCATCGCCAAGGTCTACGACAACGGCGCGACCAAGGACGGCAAGTCTCACTACGCCGACATCCAGGTCGACGCCCGTGACTCGCGCGGACCGGAGCAGAGCAACCTGCACCTGAAGTCCGAGCGCGTGAAGGGCCCGGACGGCAAGGAGCGCTTTGCCAACACTGCACCCTACTCAGTGGGCCAGCTGGAGGAGATCGTCAAAGCCGCCGGCCCGAACACGGAACCGCTGTGCAACAAGGACGGCGAGAAGGTCGGCACCGTGTACGGCTTCAAGGGCAACGTGATGCCGGCCTCGCGCGGCACCGGCCTGGTGGTCAACACCAAGTCCGTGGAGGCCAGCGACTTCAAGGTCGACGCCAACACCCTGGACAACCAGTTCGCCTCCATGAAGGCGGCCAAGGAGGCCCAGGCTGCTTCCAAGCAGAACCAGGCTGCCGGTCCGGAGCAGTCCACCCAGGCCGAGCAGGTCGTCGAGGCCGAGGCACCCGCGGTCGGCTGACGCTGAACCACCAGCCCAGCGCAACCCATTGAAACGCCCCCGGAGAGACTTCTCCGGGGGCGTTTCGCATAGAGAGGAACGAATCAGCATGGCAGATTTCAGCAACGGCCCCCAGAGCGCGCCGGACTACAGCCAGCGTCCGACGTCGTACACACCCGAGCCGCTGGCGGCGATCAGCGAGGCCACCCCCGGTGCCGGAACGCAGCGCGGCCCGAGCTCGCAGGCTGGCCTTGGCGCGGTGCTTGGTCCCCGGTACAGCGTGCCCTCCTCCCCCGCTCCCGGCCAGCCGGGCTCGAGGTTCAACCCCAATGTCGTCGAGCGTCGGCCGCGGCCGCAGGCCGAGCCGGCACCAGGGATGATCACTTCTGCGGACGTGCCGACGCCGGGACAGTCCCGCACGGTTCAGGGCCCGGTGAAGGTCCCGCTCATCCAGCGGGCCGCCCAGTCGAGGGTTGGACGGGTAGTTCAGTCCGAGGGCTTCCGGGAGGGAGCTACGCGGGTCGGCACCGGGGCGATACGGGACGCTGTGACCCATGCCGCCCAGGCCCGGCAGTCCGGAGCGTCGGTCACGGGCGTGGCCGCCAGCGCCGTCAAGGGTGCTGGCATGGGCGCTGCCCGCGGGCTGCACAAGGAGCTGTCCGGACATCGCGGGCAGAAGGTCCCGCAGGGCTCTGCTGCCGGGACGGGCTTGGTCGGCCGGATGGGTTTGGTTGTCGGCCGCGATACTCGGGAACAGAAGCCGACCACCGCGCAGCAGGGCCGTAAGCCGGTCAGCGTGGCGTACGACTACCAGTTCGAGGGCCAGGATGGGCCCGAGGGCATCGAGCAGCAGCGCGGGGCTTGATTCAGGCACGGACGAGGACAAGGCGATGGCAACGATTGATCCCAGTCCGCTCAGCGGCACAAGCCTGCTGGAACTGGGCCTGGACGAGATCACGGCCCCGGACGAGGGCAAGGACCAGTGGGCGGAGGCCGGGCGTGCCCTGGTCGACCGGGTGGGTGCCACGGTGCGCCAGCAGCGCGAGGCGAACGAGCGGGCACGGCGCGACCGGGAGTCCCACAGGCCGCTGAGCGAGCGGTACGACTACCGGTTCGAGCAGGACGGATCTTCGTCCCAGGAGGACCGTCAGCAGGGGCTGTGACGGCCGCTGAACGGCGAGAATGGCCAAGAGGCCCCCGAATATGAGTCCGGGGGCCTCTCGCCGTCCTATATACGTCTTATTGAAATGGCGTCATGATAGACTTTCGACTGATCTATCAGATGAATCAAAGTCTTGGCGAGAGGTCTTCCACGGCATGTTCCACGAAGCGCACCTGAATGAGGGCTATCCGCTCCTATCGAAGCTGTCGGACCCACTCAAGAGGGCCGAACGTGAGATTGTCGGCCGCGAGCACGAGAAGCTTCAGCTGCTGGCCTCGATGAGCCGGCCGGAGTTGTGCAACGCCCTGCTGCTCGCTGAGGCCGGTACGGGCAAGACGGCGCTCGTCCAGGCGACGATGGCCACGGACGCCGGCCGGCGCTACCTCGAGGTCGATCCATCCCGGATGATCTCCGAGGCTGGTGACTCGGACCGCATGGCCGCCATGCTCAAGGGCTTCTTCGACGAGGCTGAGCGCTTCGTGGCGAACGAGAAGCAGGAGCTGGTGCTGTTCATCGACGAGTTCCATCAGATCATCCAGCTCTCCGATGCAGCGGTAGAGGCAATCAAGCCAGTGCTGGCGGCGTCCGGGGCGCGTGGCATCCGCATCATCGCCGCTACGACGTATAACGAGTTCCACAGGCACATTGCGCCGAACCAGCCGCTGGTCGAGCGCCTGCAGCGAATCAACCTGACGCCGCCGGACCAGGAGACGACGATCCGAATCCTGCAGGGCATGGCTGAGCATTATGACGTCGCCGACCAGTTCTACGACGACCACATCTACCGCCAGATCTACGAGTACACCGAGCGCTACATGCCGGCGAGTTCGCAGCCGCGCAAGTCGATTCTGGTGCTTGACAGCATGGTCGGCTGGTACCGCCTCACCAAACGGACCCTGGACCGCGCGCTGCTCTCGGACGTGCTCCAGGAGTCCCTCGGCGTGAACGTGGCCTTCAAAGTCGACGGTGCGAAAATCAAGGAGGAGCTGGACTCGAAGGTATTCAGCCAGGACCTGGCCACCCGCGCGGTCGCGAGGCGGCTGCAGTTATCGGTAGCGGATCTCAATGACAAGGGTCGGCCGGAGGCCTCGTTGCTGTTCGCCGGTTCCACAGGTGTGGGCAAGACCGAGCTTGCCAAGCAGCTGGCGCAACTGCTCTTCGGCGACGACCAGCGCCACCTGATCCGCTTCGACATGTCCGAGTACTCCCAGGACTCCTCGATGGACCTGTTTCGCTCCGAGCTGACGAAGCGGGTCTGGGACCTCTCGCATGCCGTGCTGCTGTTCGATGAAGTCGAGAAGGCCTCGGGGATGGTCACGCGCCTGCTGCTGCAGGTGCTCGATGACGGGCGGCTCTCGGACGACAACAACCGCGAGGTCAGCTTCCTGAACACCTACATCGTCATGACGACGAATGCGGGCTCGGAGATCTACAAGACCATCGCGCAGTACGCGGCCGACGACAAAGGCTCGGGCGAGCAGCTGTTGAAGTATGAGAAGCTCATCCGCCGCTCGATCACGGAGACGCAGTCCGACAACCGCTTCCCGCCAGAGCTCCTGGGCCGCATCGACGCGATCGTACCCTTCCAGCCGTTGTCACAGGAGACCCAGCGCAAGATCGTGCGCACCAAGCTGCGCCACATGGTGCAGGAGGTCCTCATCAAGCACAACGTACGGGTGGACATCGACCAGAGGGTCCTGCAGTACCTGATCGACGACAAGGGCGACACCGACTCCAATGCCGGCGGTGCTCGTGGCGCGGTGGCGAAGATGACCGACGAGGTCACAACCGGCGTGGCCACGTTCATCAATGAGCACCCCTCCGAGCGGCGGATCCGGATTGACGTCGTCGGCGAGCTGGCGAGTGACCACAAGGACATGCTCACTTCCGACGCCCGCATCGAGGTGAGCGCCGTGCGCTGATCTGCGCCGCGGACCATTACGGGCCATTCGGCGTTGTATTGAATGGCCTATCATTGCACCTATTGACTCATGGCCGATAGAATACTCGTATACCAGGCGAACTGCATTTTCATCATCATCGAAGGGATCGACACCAATGGGCATTCTGGGCACGGCATCGGGAAGCCGTAACAAGGATCGGAAGAAGAAGCCTGACGAGCTGCTGTCGTCCGTGGTCAGGGAGACGGCGATCCCCGCGGCAGTCGAGCTGCTGCGGTCGAACGCGACGTTCGTCTTTCCCAGCGGCACGGCATGGGTCATGCTCGTGCTGGCCGCCGAGTCCATCGGCGGGCTGAGCAAGCGGCACGGCCGCGACGAGGCGAAGGGCTCACTCATCGAGCTCATTGACTCGGACCAGATCAAGACCGTCGCCACGGCAGAGATGCTCGGCGAAGAGGTCTTCGGCATCATCCCCAACGCGGAGACGCTCGCGCGCATGGAGGAGTATTCGCTCCTGACGGGGGCGGACTACTCCTGGGCCGTCGTGTGGCAGAAGCCCAGCGGCGAGCTGCTGGTGGACCTGGTCGCCGAGGCCACGTTCAAGCAGGCCCAGGAGGTCGCTTCCGGCGTGCTGAGCCTCGAGGAGGCTGTCGGAGCGCAGGCCTGGCGGGATCACAGCGGCGTCGCCACAGACGATTCCGGGACCCTTCCCGCAACAGACGCCGCTGCTGCGGACACTGCCGACGAGGGTGACCCGATCTTCGATTCGATCCCTGGCGGGGACGAGGGTGCCGGCGACGAGCCTGTCTTCGACGCCACGGGCGACGAGCCCGTGTTCGATGATGAGGTCGCCGATTTCGGGGACGAAGACGCAGCCCCGGTCGCGGTGGAGCCGGAGCCCGGCTTCGACGGGACCGCCGGCTTCGATGAGTTAGACGAGGGGTTCGGCCCTGCGGCCGCCGACGCCGAGGTCCACGCCCCGGCTACGGAGGACGGTGTCCTGCTGGAGAACCAGGAGCAGGTGCGCGAAGTCATCGCCCGCCGTTTCCTCTCCGAGGACCTGGACCTCGACGTGCGCCTGGACGAGTTCAACGCGACCTTCGCCATCGGCGCGCCGGTCGTGCAGATCGATGTCCCGCAGGGTGCGACGGAGTGGCTGGGCGATCAGGTCGCCCAGCTCAACCGGCAGGCCAACGCCGACCTCGCACAGCTGCGGTGGGCGCACGAGGACGAGCTGCGCACCCTGTACGTGAACCTCATGTCGGCCCACGTCGAGCAGGTCATCCGCGACGTCGCCACCGACCGCGAGGGCTCGCGCTACAAGGCGCTCAAGGACGGCACCGAGGCAGCACACCGGGAGCGGGAGTCCGAGAAGGACCAGCGGATCCGCACCCGAAAGGCACAGATTGTCCAGGACTACGAGGCCCAGGCGAAGAAGCTCGCCGAGCAGGCCGCACTCCAGGCAGAGATCCAGTACAAGGAGCGCAACCGCTCCCGTATGGAGCGCGAGCGGGCCGACGCGGTTGCCGAGATCGAGCGGGTGCTCGAGAACGCCTATTCGCACGACCGCCAGGAGATCCTGCGCGTTCGCCGCTCTGACGCCGCCCTGAAGATGCAGGTCGGCACAACGCGGATCTTCGAGGTCCTGGCCGAGAAGCAGAAGGCCTACCTTGAAGCCGAGGAGCAGCGCCTGGGTCAGTGGAAGATCGAGATCCAGCGGATCGTCGACGACAACCGCAAGGCGGACATCGCCCAGGCCGAGGCCCTGGCCGAGCACCAGCGCACCACCGACGAGATCGGCGTCGTGCGCCGCGAGCAGGAAGCGCTCCTGGAGTCGATCCGCAACGAGCACGCCGACCGCATCCGCCGGATGGAGGACGAGCTGGACCGCAACCGCAAGGATGCGATCACCCAGATGCAGGCCCGCGAGGCTGAGTGGCAGCACAGCTTGTCCCTCGAGAAGGAGAAGACCGACTCGGCCACGCAGCGCAACACCGACCTGCTGCAGCAGATGGAGGTCGTCGAGGACTCGGTCAAGCGCCGCTACGAGGCACGGCTGGAGGAGATGGCGGCGGACAAGGAGTCCTACGCCAGCGAGCTGGCCCGGGCCTCGGAGATCCAGAGCCGCTACAACAAGATGCTCATCGCTCTGATTGTCGCGCTGCCCATGCTCGGTGGCCTTGCCGGGTTCATCGGCGGGGCGGCCATGGGCGGCTGATCAGGCTTAGAGATCGACGGGGGTCTGACGGCGCACGGGGCTCGCACCCCGTGCGCCGTCGGCGTTTTCCGGGACCACGACAGGCGCACCACACACAGATAGACGCGGGAACAGGCAGGGAGAACCATGGCAGGCAGTAAGCGCAGGGCAGCACGGCCCAAGGCCAGCGGCTGGGAGAAGATCTCGGCCCGCCGGCCGGAGGAGACGCTGACGAACCGGGACGTGTACGATGACCAGCAGCTGGACCGCGGCGAGAGGCTGAGCAAGAAGTCGAACATGCCGGGACTCGTGCTCGCCGGCATCGTGGGCCTCCTGGTCGCGGTCGTGGCGTGGGTGCTGTACTCGGTCATCGCCACGGCGGTGCTCACGCTCGGGGCGACGATGGGTGGCGGCCTGGGCGGCAACAGCACCAAGCCGAGCTCTTATTACGCCGAGGACACCACGACAGGCCAGGGCGGGGGCCCGATGACGTGCTACCGCGCGGTCAACGAGAAGGGCAACCCCGAGATCGGCTCGAAGTGCTATCCGGACCTCAAGGACGTCCCGGTGCCCGCGTGGTGGACCACCGCAGGCAGCGCCGCCCGGGATGCTCCGAAAACGGACCAGACCGCCAAGGGCAAAGCAACGAACGTCGGCGAGCAGCTGGGGTCCGTCACCGGGTTCAAGCTCTTCCTGACGCTGGGCGCGGGCGCACTGGTCATGATCGTGATTTCCACCTGGACCGGACGCCAGGTCGCCAAGCACAACGCAACGGTTGACCACACGGACATCAACGACCACCGCAATGACCAGCACATCGCCTTGCCGGAGGAGGTCCAGCAGAACTACGACTGGTTCCCGGACGCCGGCGCGCACTCGGGAGTGCAGGTCAGCTCGATGATCAGCCACATGATGCTCAGCAAGAAGGGCCTGGGCACCGTCAAGGTCTCCCGTCGCGCTGGGGCCGACGTGATCGACCAGGACGGCACCATCGTCTACTACAAGGGTGAGGTCATGGACGGCGACGACGGCGAACCGCTGGTCGAGACCCTGCCGCTGATCGACGAGGAGTTCGGCGACGCGCTCTTCGACGCTTCAGGCCTGCCCCGGGACAAGCGGCTGCGCAGGAAGTATGAGGCCACGGTGATCCCGTACAACCCGCCGACCGAGGAGAGCCGCCGCAAGGCCAGGGAGGCGAAGGACCCCGGCAAGCTGCAGGGCGCGAACCGTGACAAGCTCGGGCCGTACAGCACGGTGGCAGACCTGATCAGCGACGACTGGGAGTTCCCGGCGTACGAAGTCCAGCGCCCTGCCGGTGCCTACATCGTCGACACCGCTCCGGTGAACACGATGGTGCTGGCCATCACCCGCGCCGGTAAGGGTCAGACCTACATCGAGCCGATGATCGATATGTGGTCGCGGGAGAAGAAGCCCTCGAATATGGTCATCAACGACCCCAAGGGTGAGCTGCTCGTCAAGAACTACATCCCGCTGGTCACGCGCGGCTTCGAGCCGGTGCAGTTCAACCTGATCAACGCGATGAAGACCGACATCTACAACCCCCTGGGCATGGCGGCCGACGCTGCCCGCGAGGGCGACTCGACCAAGTGTGCGCTATACATCGAGAACATCGGCGAGGTCTTCTTCCCGCTGGACGGCGGCGAAGACCCGGTCTGGCCGAACGCGGCGAACAACGCCTTCAAGCGGGCTGCCTACGGCCTCATCGATTACTACCTCGAGGAAGAGCGCGAGCTTCGCGAGTATGCTGCGGCCACCGGCATGGACCCGGGCACGCTCGAGCAGCGCCTTGACGACATGTGGGGCAAGGTCACGCTGTACAACTGCTACCAGCTCTTCGTGCAGCTCACCTCGAAGAAGTGGAAGAACCCGGCCGCCGAGCTGGAGAAGCGCATCAAGAACGGCGAGTTCGAGGAGGACGAGGAAGCGCTGGCCGAGGAGCAGGCCAAGGTTGCCGAGAAGGACTTCCTGTGGGAGGGCAAGGCTGAGCAGGACCTGCTCACGCTCTACTTCAACGCCACCCAGGCCCTGCCGCGCAACTCGATGCGGACGCTCGTCGGCAACGCCCACAACGCCCTGGTCGCCATGGCCGGCGCGGAGAAGATGATGTCCTCGGTTTACGGCATCGCGATCACAGGCATGAGTTTCTTTACCGACCCGACGATCTCGACCCTGACCTCGGGCAAGCCGAGCCAGAACACCGACCTGGCGGGCCTGTCGTTCCCGCGGCGGCTGGGCGTGCGGTTTTCGCCGAACTTCATGAAGCGCGACCACCTGCTTGGGCAGATGGCGAGCTGGTCGGCGTACGCCGACCCGATGTTCACGCAGAACCTAGGCAAGGACTTCGAGCACTCTGAGATCGTGGGCCGCGTGGGCTGGGCGCGCTACAACTTCAAGGGCATCTTCCCCGGCGACGAGGCGTGGCTGAAGCTGGAGCTGAAGAACCCGCAGAGCGGCATGCTCGTGCGCACCTTCTACTTCCACTTCCGCAAGAGCTACCAGCTCTCCCTCAACGGCCGGCATTTCGTGGTCGAGCCGGTCACCGGCAAGAAGATCGTGAAGAACGGCGTGCTGCGAGAGCTGCGGCCGGTGCGCGAGGGCGGCACCCGCGACGGGAAAATCTTCTCGTTCCAGCCGGGTGACACGACCTTCCCGAGCCGCAAGCTGGACTTCTCCGGCGGCGGACACCCCGAGGAGGTCGAGGTCCAGGCACGCGCGGTCACACAGACGATGGCACGGTACTCGGAGTCCCCCAAGGCGGTCTTCCTGGTCACTCCCCCGCACCTGATGAAGTACGCCAAGCTGATCCTGATCCTGGTCAAGCAGCTGGTGGACGTCTCATTCGACCAGTCGTACATGACCAAGTCGAACCAGAAGCCGCTCTACCGCACGCGGTTCATGCTCGACGAGCTCGGCAACCTGCAGTCCGACGGCAACGGCATCGCCGGCTTCGAGACGATGCTCTCCATCGGCCTCGGGCAGGAACAGCAGTTCACGCTCATCCTGCAGACGCTGCAGCAGCTGCGCGACGTCTACGGCGAGTCCGTGGACAAGATTGTGCAGGGCAACACGAGCAACATCGTCTTCCTCAAGTCGACCGACGACTCGATGATCGAGACGCTGGAGAAGATGAGCGGTAAGACCCACCGCACCCACGCCAGCTCCAAGCAGATCACGCAGAACCTGGACAAGGTGGTCGGCGGAAAGACGGACGGGGCGATCTCGCGCACCTGGTCGACGGAGGAGGAGCCGCTGATCAAGTACAACGACTTCGCCTTCCTCTCGCCGCGCAACTCGATCGTGCTGCGCGCCGGCGATGCTCCGGTGTGGAACCGCAACGAGACGATCCTGCCGATGTCGTTTAAGCTGCTCGGCAACACGATCACCCACCCGGGGCACGAGTACTCGCTGCAGACGATCCCCACGCTCAGTTCTGCCATGGACTTCGACGTGCGCATGAACCAGCCGGACTTCGTCAAGATGCTCGACAAGCGCATGGCCCAGGCGGTCCGGGCAGCCGATGCCAAGACGCTTTACCAGGAGACGTACGACTACAAGGACGTCGACATTGAGCGCCTCGACCCGGACGTCTACTCCGATGAGGTCATGGAGGTCATCACGCGCATGGTCTTCACCGACGAGAGCGGCGACCCGAACGCTCCGGTGGTCGTGGACCCGGACGACTACGAGGCCATGATGCTGGGCAACGACGAGGAGTTCCTGGAGGACGTGGAGGTCGCCGCGACCGTAGCCGCCCACCAGGCGACTCAGAAGGACCACAAGCGCCTGGTCTACGCCGAGGGCACGGTCAGCAAGGAGATGCTGATCAATCTGGACGGCTCGGCGAAGGTCAAGGCCCTGGACCTGGAGATCGGCGAGGCGTATAAGACCGCGTTGGTGGAGATGCAGCGGGATCGTGCGCACTTCTCGGTCGGCGGGAACGGCGAGCTGCGCAGCGCCGACGAGTCGAAGACCTACCTCAGCCAGGTCCGCTCGGAGGCCTACGCCGACGCTGCACGGCGGATCAATGGCCAGATCGGTGACGAGGGTTCGCGGGTGTTTGCCGAGCAGGACGTGACAGAGGACGACCTGCGGTCACTCGCCACGGTCAAGGTGCACGCGGCCTTCTACACTTTCCTGGCCTCGCTGCCGAGCTGGGAGGTTCTCGCCGACGGAGCCTTTGACCGGGCTATGGCGGTCGAGATGAAGTCCCGGGGATAGGGCCTCGGGCTTCTTCCCTCCATGCCGGGGCAGTCGAGTTGCATCGACTGCCCCGGCATTCTTCTTTTGTCTCATTTCTGATTTATCTATCGCTTCCATTCGACTCGTAAGGATATGATCTATACATAGTTATGTCCCCGAGCGTCCACAGGAGGCTGAGTAGCAATGAAGAAGGCACACGGACTGAGGCGTTACTTTTACGAGTACGTCTTCTACAAGGCAGTCGAGCAGGCCCGGGAGCAGAGCGGGGAGATCATTCCGATCTCACAGGCGAAGGCCATCCGCGCACGGGTCGACCAGATTCTCGGCCGGCGCGGCACTGCCCTGGCTGATCCCGGGCTCGGCGTCACCGCGTGCCTGACCGCGATCGACACGGCCTTCGCCGAGCGGGTCCCGGATTACGAGCCGCAGTTCGGCGACCACTCCCCCGCCAACGAGCGCTACCAGACGCTGCAGCGCGAGTTCACCCGCGCCACGGGTGTCGGCGCGGAGATCGACCCGCGCTCGGCGCGACTGCCGATCAGCCCCTATGACCCGGCCTGGTCTGGGCGTGCGACGGTGAAGCGGGCGGGCACCGAGCTGCTGTACATCCCCGATGGGACCATCGTGAAGAACGCCGGCGGCGAGGTGGAGTCCTTGTCCGAGCCGCGCCGCGGGAACATGACGCTCTGGCGGCTCGACGATGACGGCAAGCCTTACGAGGCAGGTCGCGCCATGACCAACGACGACGCTGCGGGCCTCACCTCGCTCATGGACAAGATGAGCCGCCAGGAGTACGACCAGGTCCGCGAGTGGGTCGTCGACGGCGGGCGCGACCCGCAGACCGGCCGCGTTGACCGCAACCGCTTCATGTCCCAGCGTGCCGTGGCGCGCTCGGCGGCGCTGCTTGAGGAGCTGAAGTCCCAGGGCGTGGCCTACGAGGTTCTGCGCGACCGCGAGCCCGGGCAGATCAAGGCCCGTATCCCCGGGACAGGCATGGAGATCCGCCTCACCGACACGCGCCAGGAAGAGTACGCCGGGGCGCGCATCTACGACAACGGAACGGTGCTTCGCTACAGCACCAACCACCGCGTGCCCGGCGGCATGGCGGTGCCGGCCCCGAGTCCCGAGGACGCTGTCCGGCTGCTGCGCTTCGCACAGGGCCTGCCCATCGAACGCGAGGACCTGCCGGGCACGGCGGTCGGCGTGGTTGGCTCCAGCCACCCGGAGCACGGCCGCGGCCGCTCCCTTATCGACGTGCCGGACAGCTACCACGTCGATCGCGAAAGCATGTTCGTGGTCGCCGACTACGTCGTCCCCGGCGAGAGCGCCCCGCACCCCGGGTCCAAGGTCATGCTGCGCCGTGACGCCAAGAACCGCTCCCTGCCGACCTTCTTCGTGGACGCCGAGCCGGCGGAGGTCTATGGCCGTGAGGCTGTAGAGAGTGCGCGGGAGAACCTGCGCGCCGCTCTGGGCGTCGAGGAGCTGATCCTGCGTGCGGAATTCGAGCTGCAGCGCACCGAAGGCGCGCTCGACGAGGTCGAGCCCCCGGAGTACGCCTCCGACCCCGAGGTCGCGGCCATCCAGCGCTCCTACTGGGACGTGCTCACCGGAGCGCGCAGCGAGCTGCTGCGCCCGGGTGCGACGGAGGAAATGTACCAGGAACGCCTGGAGGAGATCGGCGAGCTGCAGGCCGGCGAGCTCCCGGACCTGGGCAACCTCGTCTACGGCGGCACCGCCGCCGACAAGGTCCGGGCCCACGCCGATGACGTCCCGTTCGAACTGGTCGGCACCTGGGACGCCGAGCCGCACCTGGTCGACGGCGAGTGGATCGACCAGCGCTGCGATCCCGCGCGCGTCGCCAAGTACATGACCAGCCCGACCGGCCAGTGGTCGAACCTGGACAACCTCGCTTCGGCGCTGCGCCGCTGCGGGGTGCCTCCCACCGAGCTCATGGGCACCAGCTTCCAGGCGACCCGCTTCAAGGACCGGATCGTCTCCTTCGACGCGGCCACCGCCGCCCCGATCGCCGCACACCCTTCGGAGTTCATGCGCCGGATCGGCCAGACCGTCCGGGAGAGCATCGAACGCAACGCCGCGACGCCGGGCGAGATCCTGGTCGACGCACAGGGCGTCATCAGCTGGAGCGCGGAGAAGCTCCGCCGCGACGGCAAGGCTCAGCCGGTCTCCGGCGAGATCGGCCAGGTCTTCGACGTCGGCAGCCACGGGGAGATCATCACCCGCTTTGCCAGCGGCGAGAACGCGCTGATTGTTCCCGGCTACGAGGCGCGGATCAAGGCCCAGACCCCGGGCGAGGCCCCCAAGTCGGTCGAGGAGCGCACCGTGCTGCGCGGCTACGAGCAGCTGATGCACGAGCGCATCCAGTACCAGCTCGCGGGCGACCTCGTCTCCGGCCGCAGCCGGACTGGGGAACCGGCCTCACTGAACGCGGTGTACTCGCAGCTGTACGGGACCAAGCACCCGATCGACTTCATCGAGCGGGCCACGACATACGAGGTCGACCCTGCCACGGGCAAGGCCACCGCGCGGCTGGACGAGTGGACGGCCTCGATCCTCGAGACCGAGGCCAAGCGTGTCCGCTACTCCAACGAGATCAAGCAGGGCTCGACGATCTACGCCGAGTACCGGGCCGAGCGCGACCGTACCGACCCGGCCGACGACAATGTCTTCGACGCCTGGCGGCTCACCGGCGGGCGGAACATGACGGTGCTCACCGGCACGGACCGCAACCGTGTGGCGGCCCCCGGCGGCTTCTTCGACCCGGTCATGACCGGCGGCGCGACTAACCAGGGCATCGTGCGCTACCTGACAGAGGATGCCGCGGTGCGCCCGGACGGCACCATTGAGCCGGGCGACCCGGAGACCGTGACCGGCTCCCGCGCGCCGCTGATGAGCCGGCCGGAGCTGGAGACGCTGCGCTATGACCCATTTGACCGCCAGCAGATGACTGCCTCGACGATCATGCAGTCATCTGAGGTGACGAAGCCGACGGGCACTGCGCTGATGACCTTCGGCGGCTGGACGGCCGATGACCCGATCGTCGTGTCCAGGGAGTTCTCCGAGCGGCACCGCATCCGCGGGGCCGGTGGCCGGCTGCGCGACCTCGTCGTCGGCGACAAGATCAGCGACCTGCACGGCAACAAGGGCGTCGTCTCGCTCGTGGTCGACCGCCACATGGACCCGGACGAAGCACGCGCCCACGGCCTGGAGCAGGAGGTGGCCTGGTTCCGGGAGAACCCGGCCATCGACGTGGTGATGAGCCCGTTCTCGCTGATCTCCCGGCGCAACGCCGGGTCGGCCCGTGAGCTGATGGGCGGTGCGGTCGGCAACATCCGCCGCCCGGCCGCCCAGGGCGGTCCGGTCGCCGGCGGGCTGGGTGAGATGCGGTTCGTGGTCACCCACATGGCCGTCGACGAGAAGACCAAGATCTACGACGACGAGCAGGTGCGCGCAGGCAAGGGGCGCAAGGCCTCCTCGCAGCTGGCCTGGGCGCTGCAGTCCCAGGACTGCCCGGCGATCATGCGGGAGTTCTACGGCCACAACTCCGGTGCCGAGTCGAACCTGCGTGAGTACCTGCTGGTCGCGGGACTCGACATGGAGGCCGACGGCACCCTGCGCGTCGTGGGCCAGGCCGAGAGCGTCGATGAGCGGCCCGAGCGCCGCCTCATCCCGATGCCGGAGCTGCTGCGCACGCAGCCGCGTACCGAAGGGTCGGCCCCGGGGCTGAACACCACGGCGATGCGCAAGTCCTTCGGCGACCTGATTGGTGACCGGGGCGGTGACATGGAGATCCCCTTCCCGCTGACCTACCCGACCGGCGAGCTGACCGGGACGGTCAGTGCGACCTCATGGAAGCTGCCGGTGCTCTCTTCGCACCTGCGCAGCGGGCAGGAGTTCGACGACGGCACCTCGGTCACGCACGACTACACGCGCAGCTACCAGGACGTCTTCGTCGAGGCCTGCCGCTACCGGTACATGGCCGAGCAGTTGGAGGACCAGCGCCTGTCACCGGACAAGCGCGCAGAGGTGCGCCGGGGTATGAGCGAGTCCGTATCGCGGGCCCAGCGCGCCTTCGAGGCGATCACCACCGACGTGCAGAACCGCGTGCTGACCGGCAGGAACAACATCTTCAAAACCGGGCTGATGAGCTCGCGCCTGTCCGACTCGGCCACGATGGTCTGGACCGCCGACCCGCGACTGGACATCGACCGGATTGCCCTGAGTTCGGTCAAGGCCGAGCAGCTGGGCCTGGCCGAGGGCGACCACGCGCTGGTCTGGCGTGACCCGGTCCTGCGCGACGCCGGCGTGCGCTACATGCGCGTGGCGATCGATGACCGGCTCACCGGCGCGGCAATCAACCCCGTGATGGACCAGTGCTTTGACGGCGACTTCGACGGCGACGCGGTCGCCGTGGTGAAGCTGCACAGCGACGCTGCCAAGGCCGAGGCGATGGACAGGCTCTCGGTCGGGGCGAACCTGCTGGACACCGGCGTGGTGAAGGCCGACGGCTCACATCCGCTGGCCATGCAGGTTTCCCTGGACACCCAGGTGGCCCTGTCGAAGAACCCGGAGCTGGCGGGGAGCCTGGAGAGCGCAGTGAAGGAGGCGAACCGCCTGCGGTTCGTCAGCGATCCGCACGAAGTGGCCGCCGGCCACGAGGTCCTCGTCGTGGAGCTCAGCGACATCTACCGCTCCGCCCAGCGCGGCGAGTTCGGCTCGGCACTGACCTTCAGCAGCCGGGACGTGCACCTGCAGAGTGTCCGCGAGGTCTGCGTCGACACCGGGGCCAAGGGCAGCGAGAAGAAGCTCGGGGACTACGCCCGCAACCTCGGCGACGAGCAGGGCACGCCGGGTATCACCCAGGAGGACCAGGAGGCCTCGATGTTCGCCACGGCGATCAAGGCCCACGGCACCGGTCTGGGTGGCTCCTTCTCCCAGCGTGCGGTGCGCGCCCTGCGCGGCGCTGACCTGAAGGCGGTGCTGGAGGTCACCTACCCGGTGACCCAGTCGATCCTGCAGGCCAAGCACGACGCTGCAGAGGCCCGGCACAAGTACGAGATGCTGCAGGGTCCCGGGCGCGACCTGTGGCGCGGCCGCAAGCTCGAGCACACCGGCCCCGGCCAGTGGCGTCCTGAGTTCGCCGACGGCGAGGCGGTCCAGGCAACTGCCGAGGAGTGGGAGGCCCAGTTCATTGAGTTCTACGAGGCCAAGGACGGGTTCAATGTCTCGGTCAACCCGGACTGCGTCGCCCGTGTGGCCCGCGCGCTGGAGGATCCGAAGACGGGGCTCGTCCGCAACCTTGAGGAGGACCCCTCCCTGGCTGGCACCGTGATGGACCGCATGGCCTACGGGGGCGACTTCGAGGCGCTGGTACAGGCCGCGAAGAACCGCGAAAGTGTCTTTGACGGCGAGAAGAACGAGCAGTTCGCTTCGGCGGGCACCCGCCGTGCGCGGGCCGTAGCGGCGCGCCAGCTGGACGCTTTCGAGGTGCACGGTCTCGATGGGCTCGAAGGCCTGGACTCCGCGGATGCCGCGGTGGACGCCTCGGTTCTCAAGCGCGACGTGCTCGCACAGACCGCGGAAGGGACCGCCAGGGCGCGCGGTGCCAGCCGGCGCTCCGCCCACGCCGTCGGGGTTGGAGGCCGCCGCCCGGTTTGGACGCCGAGCTACGACACCGGGCAGCAGCAGAATGATGACGACTACGGACTGGGAGGCTGACATGGCGCAGGACACGGAACGTGAGATGAGCCCGGGCGGCAGGGGCCGGGGGCGCAAGGCGCTGCCGGTCGACCCCTCCGGCGCTGCCTATCCGGCCAACGGGACCACTGGTCCCGAGGAAGAAATCGTCGACGCCGAGATCGTCGACGAGACGGACGTGCAGGACGGGCGTGACACCTCGCGCGGACAGCGCGAGCGGCTGCGTGACAGTGCCCGCGGCTTCTTCGGGGCCAAGACGCGGGAACGGACTCAGGCCCGGGACCGCCAGCGCGACCAGGACCGGGGGCGGGCTGCTTCCGGCGACGAAGGGCTCAATGACCGGGAGCGGCTATTGAAGCTGCGGGCCGAGACCCGGCTGGCGGGCGAGGCGTACATGCAGACGCTGCGTGACTCGAAGCTGCTCGTGCCCGGCTTCAACGACGGGGAGCGCGCCAAGGAGTTCGACGCGATGCACGCGGTCTACATGCAGATGATGATGCAGAGCTGCCTGCGCCCGCTCACCCGCGGCGTGAACCCGAACTCGGTCATCCAGGCCGCCGGCATGATGATGGCGATGCGGATGCTGGCCCCTGACTTCAGGAAGGAGATGGATTCCTACCTGCAGCCGTTCAAGGACAAGGTCCAGGACCGCATCGATGCGAAAACCCGCCACATCGGCGAGAGGGCCGAACGCCAGGCGGCCCTGGTCGGGGACCTGTTCGGCGGTACTCCGGAGGCAAAGGGAGTCGCCGGGGGCCCCAGCAGGGACGACTTCCTCTCCAACCGCTGGCGCACCCGCCTGGAGGACCTGGAGCGGCGCGAGCGGGGCAACCGCGAGCTGTTCACCCCCGAGTCGGCTGCCATGACCGAAGTCGCGCTCATGGAGAACGCCTTCTGGAAGATGCGCGACCCCGAACAGGACAGCAAGCAGATCAACGCCAGCTACAAGGCCCTGCGCAAGCGCCTGCGCCAGCAGATGGACGACGACGGGCTCGACCGTGCAGAAGTCGTCAAGCGCGCCCGGACGATCATCGGCGAACGGATGGAGTCCGAGCCGGAGCTGCGCCTGATGTTCAACGGCCTCGCGCACGGCCGCATGGTCAAGGCCCCGCCGCACGAGGCACGCCTGGCTGGCTCGGACCGGGTGCGCAAGGTCTGGACCGGGGAGTTCGACGACCACCTGGGCCGGCGGATCCCCGACGAGGGGATGTTCACGCTGCGCCTGCCGATGGAGCCGGACGAGCACCAGGTGCAGCTGGCGGAGACCATGAAGGCGGCGATGCTGGACGGCGTCCAGCGCGGCGACCGGCAGGCCCTGGGCGGCAGGGTGATGGGCTACATGATCGGCTTCGCGGCCAAGAAGCAGGGCCTGGATACGCGCGGGCTGCCCGAGGATCTCCAGCAGCGCTTCGACCAGTCCGAGAGCATGCTCGCCAGCATGGAGATCGACGGCCTGTCCGACGAGGAGCAGCAGCGCGTCTACTCGAACGCCTACGTGGACGCTATCGAGGAGCTGAGCAAGGAGGACCCGGACTTCGAGCACGAGCTCAAGCTGGCTCTTGGTGACGACTGGCAGGACAGGATGCGGGCCGCGGTGGACGATCCCGGCACCTTCCTCGCCGCGCAGCGCGTGCGGCCCCAGCCCTTCCGGCAGGGACCTGGTCCCTCCGCCCGGCCGGGGCCGGAGGGCCCGTGGAGCCGTGACCGCGGGGCCGAGGACTACCAGCCGGCCTAGTCCGGAAACCAACGAGAAGGAGGCAGTACCATGAGCGATGACCAGCAGGTGGAGCAGCAGGAGCGGTACGGCTCCCGGCTGGCCCAGATGTTCGGATTCGTCACGCCCGAGGACCGCGGCCGCTGGGAGCAGCAGCGCGCGCAGAACAAGAAGAACGTCAACGCGACCAAGCAGGGCGCGAAATCATCAGTGAGCTCGATGATGGAGTTCGGCGACAAGAACATCAACGCCAAGCTCAACGCGGCCCACCGGATCGCCGACCAGCAGCGGTTCGACGAGTCCCACGACAAGATCGTCAGCACTCGGCGCGACCCGAAGACCCGGTCGATCATCGAGTCGGTCGACTACGAGTACAAGGACGACCGTCAGTCCATTGATCCGGATTTTGAGCTTTAGAGAGTAATTGCCGACAGGTCTGTCAATCGCTTTTCGATAGGCCTGTCCGATAAACTGGTTTTCAAGCAGAAACGGACGACGAGGGACGATAGGACATGGTGTGGGCATGAAAACGACGGTTCATCCGCGGATCAGCAAGCGCGGGTTCATCTCAAAGGTGGCCAGCCGCAGCGGACAGCCGATAAGGGTCGTGAGCGAGGTGTACGAGTCGCTCATCGCGGAGCTCACCGATGCCGTGCGCCGTGGAGACACCGTCGTGCTCACCGGCTTCGGCCGCTTCGCGCGGCAGACGCACAAGGGCCACAAGGTCCGGTTCGGCAAGAAGGACGTGGACGACTACTCGGTGCTGAAGTTCTCCGCGTCCCGCAGCATCAACCGGCGGCTCGACCCGGACGCCGACCTGAGCAGCCCGGAGGCCTTGAGGCTGATTGACGAGTTCGATGAGGCCGAGGAGAGCCTGGTCCGGGCCGCGGGATAAGCGACGGACACCTGCTGACAGACAAAAAGAGAGAACCCCGATGATGCATGTGCATCACCGGGGTTCTCCACGTGTCAGTGGCTGAAGGCGCGGGCTGGAGAATGCCGCTAAATACCGTCGCTCGGGGCGGCACTGTGGCTGGGGACATTCTTCCGGTAGACCCTGCCGCGCTGGGATTGAAATTGTCCCCTGTGTGCCGCCGGCCGGGCTTTGGGGAGTGGTTTGAGGATTCTCCAGACGGACCCGAATGGCAATGGCAATCGGAAGCGCCAGAATGAAAGCCGCGGCAACGAATGTATCCATGTAGAGCATTCCCCCCTTATTGACCCTGATACTAGCGTGGAGACTTGGCGATCCTTGTGCACAGCACATCGTCAGGGGTCGCTTATGATCGCTCGGTGATCTCGTCTGAATTCCTTACCTGCGCCTCCCACGTGCCGCTGCTCCAGTCAGTGCTGCAATGCGATCCACTAAGCGTGGTCGTCAGTTCGCCGGAACAGAACTCCTGGGATCCGAGTACTTTGTTGTCCGCCCTCAGCCAGGCTTCCGCTGTGCTGGTCGCCATCATTGGAGGCTTTCTCGTCAGCCGCCTTGTCGCGATCTCCAGCGAACGCGAGGGAATCCGGAGGCTTGTGGACGCAGCAGTCGGGCGCATCTCACACATCGAGACGGATCTGGAAGAGGCGCACCGGGTTCGGTTCGACAGGGCGAAGAGCAACTTCTACGGAGTGGCAGTGGAAAAGCTGCTTGAAGAGCCGGCTTTGGATCTTGATGCCCTGATCCACGACTACCTGCCACGGGGAACGACAGAAGAAGAACTCAAACCATATGCGGTGTCGCTCCGGCAACGGCTGCAAAATGCAGTGCTGGCCATCAATTTGAAGGTCAGAAAAGGCGATACCAGGGATCTTGACCTTGAAGATCTAGTCGAGCGCGGTTTGGAAATCGCGGATGCCGACCATGATCTTTATGAACAGGCATTCAAGCGCCGGCGTGCCTTCCTGCCGAATCCTCCCGCAATAGGGATCTTGGGATCCAGTGACCTCTTCAACTACTCAAATCTGGCAGCGGCGTTGAGACCTGAATGGGCGATCGCAGCCGAAGTGCGGCAGCGGGATGATGAAATCCGGGCTGAGGCAGATTTGAAGACACAGCTGCGGGCTGCCGTTGCCGAGCGGGACCGCCTGGACGAAGAGCTGGCCCGCGTGGGCAAGCCTGTGGGTGTAGCTGCTGCCATGTGGATGCTGGGCCTTCTCTCACTGGGAATCCTTGTACCTTTGATCATGATGGCCTTTGAACCCAAGGGTATGGACGTCGTGTCGAAAATTTTGCTGCTTGGCATCTTTGTCGTCGGGCTGGTGGCGGTTCTTTGGTATGTCGGTTGGTTCTGGCTGAAGATCGGCAATGCCAAAGCATCAGCCGCACCAAAAGCTCCCCGCCAGCCCCGCCCCGGCAAGAGCGGGTAGTTCACACGATTTTGATGGCGGCCTTTTGCCGGCGTTTCGCGGTCACCGTGCGAGCCTCGGCAGCAATGCTCCAGGCAGCCGTTTCGGCAGTTCCGTTGGCCGGATGCACAAGGACACCGCGTGGGCCTGTGATGCTTTCACCTGTACGGGTGCTGGCATGCACGCAGTACCGGCGCTGGTTGTGAACGGTGTACGTGACTTCCAGCTCGAGCTCGACATCCCAGATGTGCTGCTGGTCGCGCAGGGCTTTCTTTGTCGCCGCCAGGAACATCAGGGCCGCTGCATCGTCAATCTGCTGCGAGGTGGGTTCCTTGTAGCGCCGGCCACCGGCAGTCCCGGCAGACCCGGCGGCGTTTGGAACAGCTTCAGTGGACATGACGGCTCCCGTTTCGAATGTGATTGGTTTCCCTCGTCGAAGAAGGACCCGGTCACAGCTTCGCTGTGACGCTTCCCGGTGTTTTGCTGTATCCAGCCGGGAGGAAGTTTATTTCCGCCCCTGCTTCGTTGGGCTTACGCTGTGCCCACGATGTTCGAAGGTTTGCCGGCCGCTCTGCATCCTCCGCTTGACCTGGCTTTGGCCAAGGCCGTGGAGGGGATTCCGCGTGGCGACGTACTGACCGGCGGCTCCGTTTTTGAAATGAAGTTCGACGGCTTTCGGGCAGTGTGCCTGGTCGGTTCAGACGGGGCGTGGCTCTACAGCAGGCAGGGCAAGGATTTGAGCCGGTATTTTCCGGACGTCCTGGCTTCCGTCCGTGAGCACATCCCGCCGGGCTGCGTCATCGACGGCGAAGTGGTGGTGTGGTCCGAAGGCCGGCTGGACTTTGAAGCGCTGCAGATGCGCCTGGTGAGCTCCAGGGCCGTGCTCCCGGAGCTCATACGAAAGAGCCCTGCTTCCCTGATCGCCTTCGGCGTCCTGGCCGTGGCCGGGCAGGACACCCGCGGGCTTCAGTTCCGGGACCGCCGGGCTCTGCTGGAGGAACTGGCGCAAGGGTGGGCTCCACCGCTGCATCTGTCTCCGGTGACCCGCGACCGGGCACTGGCCGCCACGTGGTTCAACGAGATGACGGCCACCGGTGTTGAGGGAATTGTGATCAAGGGTGAGGGGCAGACGTATGAGCCCAGGCGCATCTGGCTAAAGGCCAAGAGTAGAAGCACCGTTGACGTGGTCCTTGCGGCGGTCATAGGTCCCATGGAGCAGCCGCGGGCCGCGGTGGTTGGTCTACCGGTGGGCGGACAGCTGCGCATTGTCGGCCGGTCAGCTTCCCTGGCAGCCCGTGCGGGAAAGGACCTGGCCCGGCATCTTCGCCCGCCGCGGGGGAAGCATCCGTGGCCGGAGGAAATCAGCGAACGGATATTGGATCGCTTCACCAAAGAGAGCGGCCCGGTCTCTCTGACGCTGGTGGAGCCGTTGGTGGTTGAAGTCTCGGCCGACGTCGCGTGGTCGGGCCGGGCATTCCGGCATTCAGTCCGTCTCACGCGGGTCAGGCCTGAACTGCCGCCGTCTGAAGTGACCCTGCCTGAAGGCTTTGGCTGAGCCGCAGTCCATTACATCAGCTGTCGGCGACCGCGAAGATCACAACGATGATGATGATCGGGATGAGCAGCACCCCCGCGCCGGCGGCGAGATGCTCCCAGCTGAACGGCGAGTTGAGGAAGGCGATGAGCCCCTCCCACAGGCCGCGGACGGAGCCCATGACCCAGGCGAAGAAGCCGGTGGCCCAGCCGATGATAGTTGTCAGCGAGACTCCGCTGACAACGCACAATCCCACGATCGTCCTGGTGTTCCTGAACATGACCAATCCCCTCATTTCCGGTCCTCGAACAGCAGGTAGTAGAGCCCTATATGCGGGATGACGAGAATGGCGAACGCCATCCACGCCCGTTTCGGGTCTTCGATCACCCAGGCGATCCCGTCCTTGACGGGCTCAGCGTAGGCCAACACCGGCGCGAGGACATCGGTGCGGAAGACCACGTGAAAGATGCCGCAGGCCATTCCCAGGGCGATCGCCAGGGCAAGGCTCCGGCGGATCGTCAGCTGCACCCGTGGGTTCATCCTCCGGCGCGGCTCATCGGCGGCCACAGCCCGGTCCTGGTGGTCTGTGTCGTATTCGTACATCGCCTCATCCCGTCGTCCATCGAATCATCATTCCTTTCCATTCTATGAGAAAGGCTGAATGACGAACAGAAACGGGACCGAATGGTCAGTCGAACTCGGGCCCTGCGCCGACGGGGGCGGGTACGTCGACTCCCCTGCCTGCCTGCGGGGCGTGGTTCTTCTCTGCAGACGCGCGGCGCTGGGCGGCCAGTTGTTCGAGGGTGACTCCGATGGGACGCCCGAGGCGCTGACCGGCGGTCCGGTAGACCTCACTGTCGCGGCGTGCGCCGATGGCGACGATCTCCCGCCGGGTGACGCCGCCGGGCGGATCGGGCCGGATGTCGCGCGAGACGATGCGCAGCGGTGGCTTCTCGTATGGATCCGCTCCAACGTAGGTCGTATCGCAGTCGGAAAGGTCGGCGAAGCGGGAGTCGTAATCCAGCGGCTTGGTCGGGTGGCGGCGGCCGTTGAGCCGGTGCAGCATGACGATGGTGGCCTCCAGGAGCGCCTCGTCCCGGCTGTGCGGGTTCTTCAGGGCGCGCTGGTTGAGCCACTCAATGTCCTGGCGGGCCCCGGGGCTGAGATGGACTTTGATCCTCAACCCCTCAGTCATCGTCGAGCGCCTTGCGGATCATGGACCGGGCCGGCTCCCCCAGCTCGTCGCCGAGCTCTTCGAGGGTTAGGCCGGGTTCCTCGGAGGCGTCGGCGGCGCGGATGCGGCGGGAGAGCTCTGTCTGGAAGGCACTCTCGTCGGCATGGACCCGTCGGAGCAGGTCGACGAAGTCCGGGAACGGGATCACGGCGGCCTCGGGGACGTTGCCGTCGCCGAAGATCAGGGGCTCGGCGTCCCCGGCGCGGAAGCGCTCGAGCAGGGTGCCCAGGTCGGCGGTGGTGATCTTATTGGTCGGGGCGACGTTCACGGAGAACTTCGGCAGGGAGTCCTCGCGCGGGGCTTTGGGGGTCTTGTTATCAGTCATGGTTCCAGTCTATTCGTGGTCGAATGAGATGCCAGTGATTCGTATACCACCATTCCCGATGAATATTGAGTCGCCGTGGAATGGTGTTGCGCGGCGGGAAAGAAACAGGCCCGCGCCCTGCTCCCACTGCGGGTCGAGGGCGCGGGCCGCGCGTTAGAACTCGCCCCATCCGGGCTGGACATCGAACACCGGCACGCCAAGGGCCTGCCAGGCGCGGATCACTCTGGGCCGGTCATCCAGCGCGAGCCGGACGTCCCACCGCCCGCGGATGAAGGTTTCGTAGATCTCGGTCTTCACGATGTCGTCCTGCCGTCGGTCACCCTGCCCGCGCATGAACAGCGGGCAGCGCAGGGTCCACTCCCCTACGTGCTCGATGAGCCAGGCGTAGGTAGCGCGCCCGACGTCCCAGCCGTTGTCGTCCAGGACCGGCCTGCCGGAGCAGAACACGATCTCCAGCCCTGCTGCATGCAGGGCCCGGACGGTCTCGATGACCGGAGGGTTGGGCAGGTCCCAGGGAACGAGTCGGTACTCGTGGTGCCCCCGAATGAACCGCCCGTCGGGGAGGGCGTGCGTGGCGACCGTGCCGTCGATGTCGACGATCACGGCCGGCTGCAGGACAGTGGCCGAGCCAACCGTGTCAGTCTGTGTCATGCCTTGGTCCCTTCTTTCAGGCGGCACTGCTACTCAGCGGCCCGGCGCACGGCCTGGACCTCGAGTGGGACCATCGTTCCGAATGGGCCTGCTGCATGCTGTGATCCTTGCGGGGCTGCCAGTGGGTCGGGGCCATCAGGCATGACGCCGGATTCTCCGCATTCGGGGCACGTCCACGTCCAGGTGGCGGGCACATGGACCACAAGGCCCTCGGTGATGACTCAATCGAAGCGGTCGACCCAGTCTTCGCGGCCCAACGGCTGGCAGAGGTCGGCGTCGAAGAGGGCATCGGGCACCGGGGCATGGCTGCTCATCGCACTCCTGCTTCGGCTGGCACGGGCCCGGGCCGGGCAACCCAGTACTCCTCGAGGGGCTGGATCATTCCGCCTTCGTGGCCATGGCAGCGCAGTTCGAGCGAGCCGTCCCATTCATGGGGACCCTGCGTGACCGCGGTGCCGGCCGGAACCTGCAGCCCTGCGTGGTCATGGCCGTGGTAGTCCCGACAGGCGGACTCGTCGTCATTGGTCAGCTTGAAGGCGCAGCACGCGCAGAGGATGAAGACGCCGCGGGCCATGGCTCAGTCCCTGCCTTCCTGGTCGTCGTACTTGCTGACGTATCCGATCAGGAAGCTGTCGTTGACCGGATCGAAGCCGTGCTGCTCGGTGAACTCCACGTGATATTCGGCAGGGTCCCGGTCTCCGGGGTGCGACCGGACAGTACCCACTGCATTGGCGATCCATTCCAGCTCGTCAGCACCGGACCACTCCGGCTTGGTGCCCAGGCCGAGTGCGATGGCATCGACGATGTCGGTGTCGGTCACGTGCCCCGGGTTGCCGTTGGTGCGGGACAGCGGCCTGCTGCAGTCGGGGATGAAGCCCATGGCGAGCAGGACTGCCACCGGCAGGTGGTAGGCATTCCAGATGGCGGCGGCGGCGTCAGTGGGGGTATCTCCGGAGGAAAGTCCGCCGGAGATGTTCAGCCGGTAGCCCGCGACCTCGATGGTGTCTGTCTCGCTGGAGCCCAGCGCCTTTTCGAGTTCGTCGATGATCCTGCGGCCGACGGTCTTGAGGACCTCCGGAGTTGGCTCGCCGTCGGCGTCCAGGTGCACGTCGGGGTCGAAGTCCTCGATCAGCTCTTCGAGCTGTGACTCGGGGTCGTCAAACCGGAATGATTCAGGGTCCGCGGTTTCCTCGACCATCCGGCGGCCGCGCTCGAAGTCGATCGGCTTCTTGCGGTCGGCCGGGACGGCGATGGCGGCGGTGAGCATGTCGGCGCTCATGGGTTCTCCTTGGGTCGTGATGCAGGTGGGTGTGCTGCGCAGGCAGCCTGGGAACAGAGAGTCGACGGGTGCTCAGCCCAGCGAGTCGGCCTGCTGGCGGTAGAGCCGCACGGCGAGGTCGATGCAGTAGCAGGTGAACAGGAAGTGGATATCCCAGTCGCGCAGATCCCACTCCCAGGTGTCGGAGCCGACGGTGTCCTCGTGCTCGGCCAGCCACGTGTGGGCCTCCGACTCGCTGTCGGCATGCCAGCGGGCGTCGTCAAGGATCTCCGCGCACCGCTCAGCCGGCGACTGGCGGGGCACGTCGAGGTCTGCCAGCTCGTGCCAGTCGTGCTCTGCGATCAGCTCGTCGAGCTGTTCATCCGTGAGTCCATCGGTGCTCCACAGGTCGGCGAGGGCCGACCTGGATGCGGTCCTGTTGTCCTGGTCGCGCACGGCCGAGTACAGCGTCGAGGGCGGGCGGTAGGAGGCTTCAGCGCTCACGGCTGCCCAGTGCGCCTCGAAGAGCGCCGTCCGGGCCTCCTCGTCGAGGCCGCGCAGTCCGTGCAGGCGCTTCAGCAGTGCCAGCTGCTGCTCGTGGAACGTCTGGGCCTCGGTGCCGAGCTCTTCGCTCTGCTCAAGGTGCTCGCGCACCAGCTTCAGGAAGAGATCCTGGCTGTATTCCTTGGCCTCGCGGGAGCGGCCGCCGCAGAGCTTCTCGGCCCAGTAGCGGAAGTCGATGCCTGGCGCACCATCGGAGTAGTAGCTCTCGCTCTTGCCTGCTGAAGCGAAGAAGCCGATCATGTCCGGCTCGCGGGTGAACATGTAGCCGTCCGCGATGTCGCCGCTGGTGGCCAGGTGGCCGGGCCAAGTGGTGACGTCCCAGGACCACATGCGGGTTCCGGGGGCCTGGATCCTGAAGTGGCGGTACAGGCCCTCGGCGTGCAGGACGACGAGGCCGTGCTCCCGGGTCTGGGCGAGGAAGTCGGCGTAGGTTCGGGCGTACGGGTTCTCGGGCCGGGCGGTGTCAGTTGCGGGCATGGCGGGTCCCTTCCGGGTCGGCTGGTCAGGGTCGTGGCCGGAGCCGTCGGCCCGGGTTGGTCTCAGAGGATCGGAAGCGGCCGGCCGGAGGGCTTGTAATGGCCGTCGGCCTCGTCGAGCACGGCTTCGGTGAGGAGAACGCTGGCGGGCATGAGGAACGCGCCCACCAGCGCGGCGAGGCGCTGCTCGTCCGCCAGCACCCGCTCCGGAATGCTGCCCCGGGTACTGAAGAACATGTCGGCGCGCTCGATGAGACTGGCCCGGCGAGCCTCTCTGGAGGTGAAGTGCTCCGCGACAGTCTGTCCGGGGCTGTACTCGGTGATCACCGAGTACAGGGTGGCGGGGGCTTCTGCCCTTTTGCGGGTCGTGCTCACGTAGACCTGCACGCCCCATCGGCGGCAGAGCTTGGCAATGGCGTTGACCACGGTGTCCGGGGCGCTCTCCCACTGCGTGCAGTGGGACAGGTACAGCTCGTGCACTTCGTTCGCGGCGGAAGCGCCGATCGCGTCAGCGACAACGTCCGAGGCGGTCAGCAACTGCGCGCACATGCGCAGCCGGAACGCGGGTGAGGGGTAGTGGTCGTGGAAGACGATCCGGTCCTCGTGGCAGATGACCAGGTCATAGGCGGTGTCGGGGCCCGGCACGAGCTCCTCGGAGCCGGCCTGGATTCCAGTGGCGGTCATGGCGTGCTCCTTCGAAGCTGCGCTGGATGTGTGTGGAATGGGAAGCAGGAGGCGCGGGCGCTCCGACCTCTCGTGGAGGTGGAGCGCCCGCGCCGGTGCCGTCGGTCAGACGGGTTCTGCGACCTGCTGGTGGTCGCCGGCGGTACCGGCGTCCTCGTCGTCGACCAGGAGGGTCGGGTCGATGCCCGCAGCGCGCTGAGCATTCTTCTCGTCACGCTCGGTGAGGGCGTTGACGATCTGCTCGTAGCTGCTCTGGATCGGCGGGTTCTTCGCCGTACCGTAGGAGAGCACGTACTGGCTTTTCATGGCGCGCGTGAACGCGACGTAGAACATCCGCTTGGTGTCCTGGGTCATCTTGGCGTCCTCCTTGTAGAGGACGACGACGTTGTCGAACTCGAGGCCCTTGGCACCGTGGATCGTCGAGACGACGAGATCGGCCTTGGACTCGAGGTTCTTCCGCTTGCGCTCCTGGTTCTTCTGCTTGTTCACGTTCAGCTTCTGCTGGTTGCGCGTGATCTCGAAGGACAGGAGGTTGTCGCGGAGCCGGTCGAAGAACACGTTCGCCGGCAGGCTGCCCTGGTTGCACAGGCCCACCCAGCCGTTGATCGTGGCGCTGTTCTCGACCCACCATTCGGAGATGGTGCGCAGGATCGCTTTCTCGACGTTGGCGTTCCCGGCGTTCTTCGTCAGCTTGCCCATGTTGTCCTTGATCCCCTGGGAGACCACGAACGAGGCATTGGCCGGCTGCACCTGCAGGACGTCGTTCCAGAAGAACTTGATGTACTTCGAGAAGATGTCCGTGGCATAGACCCGGTCGCTGACGAGTGAGGCCACGTGCTTGTTCGGGTAGGCCTTCTCAAGCACCTCCTGGATCAGCGCCACCTCACGGCGGGCGTAGGCCAGGAAGGCCACCTGCTCGCCGCGGTCGAGGCAGGCCTGCACGTACTCCGGGATCACCGTGTTGCGCAAGATCGGCTGCAGGTCGTTGGCGATGAAGCCGGACAGGCGTGCGACCTCGTGGTAGTCGAGTTTGACCTTCTCCTTGAAGGAGTCGGCAGTGGGCACCGCCAGGGAGTTCGCCTGCAACTGGATGTTGGCGAACTGGTTGGTCTCCAGGCCTCCGAGCACGACGTTGGCGAAGTCCAGGATCTCCTGGTTACTCCGGTAGTTCGTCGTGAGCCGGAAGGTCGCGAAGACCCCCGAGCCCTCCAGTGTGTTGAGCGCCCTCGGGTTGGCCGAACGGAACTCGTACAGCGTCTGGCTGGCGTCGCCGACGATGAACAGCGACTGTGCGTGCTTGGTGATGTACTTCAGCACGTAGATGAACTCGAAGACCGAGTTGTCCTGGACCTCGTCGATGATCAGGTACTTGCTCTGCACGTGGGCAGGCTCGGACATGTCGTCGATCTTCTGGTAGCAGATGATGATCTGCAGCTCCAGCGAGGTCTGCTCGATGCGGTCGAGCAGCTCGATCACCTCGTCGAAGTGGTTCTCGACGAAGGTGTTCAGGGCCGTGAACGCGCCGGTCTTGTTCTGGTCGACCTCCAGCAGGCGGTGGCGGAACGTCGCCGCGAACTGGCTGTTCGGGTAGAAGATGTCGATCGAGTTGATGATCGTGTCGATGGCCGAAACCTTGTGGGTCGGGTGGTTCATCGAGTAGATGTCGATGATCATCTTGGCGATCGTCATCGAGCCGACGGCCGGGTTCTTCTCCGTGATGTTGTCGGCCGCGGCGTTGGTGAACGACAGGACGGTGATGTCGCTGGCAGGCACCCCGCAGGTCTCGAGGTACTTGATGCGCTCCAGGATCACAGTTGACTTGCCCGTACCCGCGCCGGCCTGCGTCATCACGAGCGGCTCGTGCGTGCTGAGCGCGTCGAGCTGCTGCTTGGACAGGTGGGGCGGGAACACCGGGGCCGTGGCCGGCTGCGGCGGCGTGATGAGCTGGGTCTTCATCCGCTCCAGGTGGTCCAGGGTGTGGTTCATCAGCAGGCTGAGGTTCTGCTTGGACAGCTTCGCAGCGATCGGAGCGGAGAACGTGGTGTCCAGCTGTTGGTGGATCCGGCGGTAGGCCTCCAGCGGGACGTTGTAGTTCTCCAGGTACCGCAGCTGCACCGCGAGCATGTTCAGCTGCTCCTCGGTGGGGCTGGCCGGCATGTCCTGCACGTACTGGCAGACCGTGTCGGAGATGGCTTCGGAGTCCCAGATCTGCGCCAGGCGCGTGATGCGCTCATAGATCGGGTACTCGTCCATCCAGTCGGCGAGCTTGTCGAGGTTGGCGGCGCTCAGCCCGGCGGCGGAGAGAACGTCCTCGATGAACTCGCGGGCACTCTCGGCGGGGCTGGTGTCCCACTGCAGGAACACTGCCGCGTCGTGGTTGCCGTAGCCGATGGAGCGGGACACCGAGACGGCGCGCTCGGGCTCGGCCACACCCTGCTTGAGGAAGTAGAGCTCCAGGCGGTACTGGATCACCAGGTCGCGGCGGATCTTGTCCCCGGCCTTGTCCTCGTACACAGTCAGGGCCTGGGGGGTCATGTCGAAGTACACGTCCCAGGAGTTGGACGGCGTGGGAATGTCCAGCGAAAAGCGGTCATCGACGTGCGGTACCGGAAGCGTGAACGAGCCGCCCGAAAGCAGCGAACGGCGCGTGATCGGGGCCAGCGGCACCAGCGCGGTGGTGATGTCGTGGTGGGTCGAGCTCTGCTTGACCTCGATGTCGCGGTCCACCGCGTAGGCGGTGTTCGTCGCGGTGTTGATCGGCCGCAGGCTCTCGTTCAGCAGGCCGGTCTTCTTGCCGGACCCGGTCAGACGAGAGGAGAAGAACTTCGGGTCGACGGTCTTCTGGGCAGCGACGGCGGCTGCGGAAAGGTCGATGTCATCAAGCAGGATAGGCATGGTGTCGTCTTTCTTCGAACGAATCTAGGCAGGTCGAGAGGGTTTATCGAATGGTAGCCGCATAGACCATTCTCACGGGAGACGAATGGTTAGTCGAATGCTCGTAGACGAGCGCTTGGGTAACGGGCGCGGGCATGAGAGCGGGAGGGCTCGCCTCTGGCGACGAGCCCTCCCGCGCTCCTCTCAGCCCACCCGTCAGGGGCCGTGAGGCCCCTGAATCCGGGGCACGGCGGCGTCAGCCGCGCGGACCCGGACACCGCGCGCTACCCAGGCGCGCGGTCGTCCATTGCAGGCTCACCCCGTGGGCGGCCTGTCGAGATTGGGAAGCGCCTTCAGTCGGCGTTCCAGGGATTGGCCTTGGTGACAGACCCCGAGGGGTCCACCTCGACAAGGCCGAGCATGAGTGCGAGATCGCGGCAGTCGGCCGCGTCCGCGGAGTGGGCGGAGACCAGCAGCAGTGCGTCGTCGCAGATCTGCTCGCTCCTGTCCCCGGGCTGTGTTGTGCGGATTGTTGCGGGGGTGGTGGTCGTGATGGTCATGGCAGTGACGTCCTTCTTCCTGTGTTCGAACGCAGTGCGCGCACGCACGAGCGCCCCCACCCCGGAGAAACCGGGACAGGGGCGCTCGAACGCAGCGTGGTGCCGGGTCAGTCGACGGCCAGCGCCCCCGGCTCGTCGGAGACGGCGGCTGCAGGCGGCGCGGACGGGGCCGGCGCTGCCTGGGCGGTGAGCAGACGGTCTTCGATCCAGATGCGCACGGCCTTGCCGGCCGGACGCGCCCCCTGGGAGTCGACGTAGGTCTCCTCGGCGACGGCGCGCAGCTCGTCGTCGGGCATCGACGCGGGCAGCACCTGGCCCAGGCGCGGCCTGGCGTCCAGGATCCGCTCGCGCTGGCGGTCGTACTCAGCAGCGAGGATCTCCCGGTAGGCCTGCTCGTCGACAGGGTTGTAGCCCACCACGAGCGAGAACCGTCCGAGCAGCTCCGCGTCGAAGAACTGCGCCAACTCCTTGGTCAGGGACCGGTGGGAGACCGTCGGCGGGGCCGAGCCGAAGCCGACCTGTTTACGGTTCAGGGCTTCCCTTGCTGCGTTGGTCGTGCAGATCACCAGCGCCTTGGAGAAGTCCAGCACCTTGCCGTGGGCGTTGCGGATGTAGCCCTCGTCGAATGCCGAGAGGAACAGCCGCTGCACGGCCTTGTCCGCCTTCTCGAACTCGTCGAGCAGGATCACCCTGTGGGGATTGGACTCGAGCGTGTCGAACCGCAGCTCCCGGTTGGAGTCCGAGCCAACGTAGCCCGGAGGTGCACCGACGATCTTCGCTGTGTCCGACGGAGTGTGGAACTCCGTCATGTTCAGGATGATCGGCTCGGTGCCGGTCATCTGCTCGGCGATGATCTTCGCGGTCTCGGTCTTGCCCACACCCGAGGCACCGGAAAGCATCCAGGTCATCGGCGTCGAGGTCGGGAACAGGTCCAGCTCCTCGCGGGCCAGGCGGTCCACGAGCTTCTCGAGCACGTCGTCCTGTCCACGCAGGCGGCCATGCAGGGTCGCCCGAAGGGTCGCGACGTCGAACTCCGGGCGCTGGGCGTTGCCGGTCATCAGGCGCTTGGCCACGTCCAGGACCCGCTTGGCGGTCAGCGGCACCTGCGGGATCGACCGCAGGGTGTTCACGAGGGCCGTGTCCCCGGCAGCCTCGGCCTGGACGATGAGCTTCTTTTGCTCCAGCACGCGGTCGGCCATCGCCCGGTCCAGCAGCGTGATGGCGCTGTCGGGGCGGTGCTGCCCGGCACGGGAGTTCTCCTCGGCGATCCGGACCGTCTCGGCCAGGACGTCGTCGGAGACGGCGATCTGGTGGCGGTAGTGCGCCACCAGGCCCGGCCGGACGCTGCCGAGCACCGTGAGGGTCTGCTCCACGGTCAGCTCGTCGACGATGAGCGGGGTGAACCGCCGCGCGAAGGCGGGGTCGTCGTCGAAGGCCCGGGACTCGGTGGAGGTGGTGGCACCGATGACGCGCATGTCCCCGCGCGCGAGGGCAGGCTTGAGCACCTGCGAGACCTTGCGCAGCACGGAGTCCGTGTGGGAGGTCGATCCGCCGGTGATCTGGTGGATCTCATCCATGAACAGGATGGCCTTGTTCTTTGGGTCAGAGGTGAAGTCGATGACTGCCTGGACCTTCTCCTCCAGCTGGCCGACGATGCCGGAGCCGGCGACGAGGTTGGTGATCGGCAGTTCGTAGACGGTGAAGCCCTTGAGCTGGTCGGGAATGAGTGTGTCGCCCAGGGCGATCCGGCGGGCGATGTCCTCGACGATGCGGGTCTTGCCGACGCCGGCGGATCCTTTCAGGAGCACGTTCGGCTTGTTCCGGCTGATCAGGACGGAGAGGACCTGCTCGATGAGCGCGTCGCGGAACATCGTCGGGTCGGCGTTCTTGAACTTCTCGTTGTAGTCGACGAGGAGCTCCTTGACGGCGTCATCGGACTGGCTGGCCTGGCTGGGCATGCCGCCCATGGGCGGGAAGCTCGGGGGCGTGCCGCCGCTGTTGGTGTCGTCGTCGGAGCCTGACGTGAAGTTGTTGAGGCCCATCGCGGGGTCCCTCCTTCGGTGGGGGTTCGCCGGGGGGCGCTGGGTGGGCGCGCCGGAGTGCCTGGCGTGGTTACGGGTAGGTGTGAGGGAGGAGGAGACGCCGGCCGGTCAGGCCGGTCGGCGTCTCCCCCGTGGCCGGAGGCAGGGTCAGAGGACCATGCCCAGCAGCTTCTGCCGGATGCTCGGGTCGATGTGCTGCATGCCGTTCGCGTACGCCTCGGCGGAGCGGACCATGTACTTCCAGTCCATGGCCGAGCACGGGGCGTAGTAGAGGTTCGGCGGGTGCTCCTCGCGCCTCGAGGGCGGGTACCACTCGAAGTCGGTGATCATCAGCGACAGCCGGCGCTTGCGCACCGCGGAGGCGTTGATGTAGTCCCAGACCTGCTTGAACTCGGTGCCGCCGGTGACCTTGGGCACCTTCCGGAACTCCTGCCAGATCTGCCGCGTCGACTTGTTCTCGACCTTCAGCAGCGTCTCTTGGGAGAGCATGTGGCTGAAGGAGTTGAAGTACAGGTTGACGTTGAGCTTCTTGGCGATCCGGATGAGCATCAGCACCGCCTCCTGGTAGTTCTCCTCGGAGATCGACCCGGAGGTGTCGATGAAGACGTGCAGGTCGGGCATGTACTGCACGGAGGTGATCCGGCCCGGCTTGTTGAAGTCGTCCGGGTTGCGGCGGTTGGCCTTGAGGAAGGTTGTCTTCGTCGTCCTGTAAACGTTCTGGGACTTGTTGACCTTGCCCATGCGCTTGAGCACCCGGGTGATGTCCTTGAACAGGTCCAGCTTCGTGGGCGGGGCCTTGCGGAACTTCACCTGGGCCGAGCGCGAGCCGGGCTGGCCCGGCAGCTGCCGTGCCCCCATGGCCGCCGCACGTGCGGCCGCGCGCGGCAGCGAGGTGAGCTTGGACAGCGCGGCGTTGGAGACGACCTTCACGGGCGAGGCCAGGGACTGGTTGATGAGATTCCACTCCCCCGTCACCTTCGCAGAGGTGGCCCGGGCGTGGGCCTCGACGTTGACCAGGACCAGCGACCGCGGGCAGAACAGCTCCCCGACGGTGAACGGCATGATGCCGGTGTCGAGGGCGGATGCGCCTGTGGCGGCCGCCTTGCGCTGCTGCTCGACGTAGGTCATCAGCATGCGGATGACCAGCCGGGCGAAGGAGAACTCGTCGTTGCCGTCGGAGTCGTCCTTGCGCAGCAGCAGCGACTCGGTCAGCCCCTTCAGCGAGAGGTTCGCGAAGTCGTTCAGCAGCCGGAGGGTGTCCGCGGGCATCGCGTTCGCGCCGGCCATCGTCTGCACCTGCTGGTTCAGCCAGATCTTGAAGCCGTCAAACGCAGCCGAGGACTGGAACCAGAACCCGAGGGTGTTCGGGTGGTAGGCGTAGGCGACGGAGGCGAAGAAGGCGCTTTCGTCGGCGGAGCCGGCGAGCAGGCCCTTGGCTGCGGGGATGACGTCGTTCTGGGCCGTGTAGAGCACCCGGGCCGACGAGGCAGGCCATTTGTTCTGCTGTCCGGCCTGGACGGCGAACAGCTCGCCCACCGGCAGCGGGGTTGCCTGGTCGTAGCTGACCATGGTTTGTCCCAGCAGCTCCTTGGCGTTCTTTTCGGCGGCGGGGTCCATCGTCTCGCCGAGGCAGCGCATGACGATGTCCAGTACGTCGCCGGTGATGTCGTGGCCGGACCCGTCGACGATACTCGCCGGGGACCGGGGGTTCAGCGGCTCCAGCAGCGGGTCGACCAGGACTTTCTGGATGGCCGGCATGGGGTCATAATCGCCGGTGCACGAGATCGTGTGCAGGGCGTCGAGCACCGCCGGCTTCTGGTTCGTGACGGTGATCGTCATCGTGGTCTCCTAATGCGGTCTGAGGCGACGGGGTGTCGTTGGATGGCGGGGGATGCTCCGGAACGGAGTCGGTGGCATCCCCCCGCCACCCGGTGCCGGGTCGGCTCAGAGGAAGGCCGACAGGGACGGCTTGACCGCGGCCACGATCGGCGAGTCGACCTCGAGGAAGGACTCCAGGTTCTGGCGGTCGAACTGCCCGGTGGTGACCAGCTCGAACAGGGTGCGGGTGTGCTCCGGCTCGATCTGGACGGCCGCCTGGGCCAGCTGTTCGATGAGGCGCGAGTTGTCCTCGTTCTCCTTCATCGCGTACAGCAGCGAGCCGGAGACCTCGTTCTGGGTCAGGCCTGCGATCTGCGAGGCGAGGTCAGTGACCGTGCCTGCGTTCTTGAGGGTCGCGTAGCAGTTCGGCTTCGGCACGTTGACGCGGTTGTTCGCAGGGCCGCCGGAATTCGAGGCCAGGTCCTCGGCGATGACCGCCACCAGCTGGGTGGTGAACATGGTGTCGCCGGTGAAGGCCTCGATTGCTTCGTTGAGCAGCGAGGTTTCGCGGCCGCCGATCTGAACCGGGGTCGCAAGGTGACTGGCCAGCTCCTGGCGGTCGACGCGGTTCAGCCACCGGGAGAGGTGGTCAATGGTGCGCGGCGTGGTGAGCTGGTTCATCTCCTCGCCGCCGTCGAACAGCTCGGCCATGGTGACGTTGCCGTCGTCATCCTCGTCGTCGCGGCCGTCTGCCACGATGGCGTTCGGCGTCGATTTCTGGAAGACGAGTGCGGGGTGCTGGGTGAGGACCTTCTTCACCCACGGGTTCAGTGCATCGCCCAGGATGGACATGAGGGTTGTCGCATCGGGCTCGACGTGGAAGATCGCGAAGCGCGAGAGCGAGGCCTCGTCGAGGGTGGTGACGTTACCCTTGTCGTTGCCGGCCACAATGATGCGGACGTTGTCCGGCAGCACGATGTGGCCCATGCGGCGCAGGGTCACCAGGGTGAGCGAGCCCGAGGTCACGTCGGAGGTCGTGCGGTTGATCTCGTCGAGGAAGAGGATCGGCCACTCAGGCGGGTTTTCCAGCGCGTAGTCGATGCATTCCTGGATGACCTGGTGCGGGTAGAAGACCTGCTTGTAGGACTGCGTCCCGTCGGCCTTCTCGTAGGGCACCAGGCGCGCGCCGGTGAGGTCGGCCTTGTCGGCGAGCTGGTTGCAGGGCAGGACGAAGGCTTTGGTGCCCATCGAGTAGGCAAGGGCCTCGACGAAGGAGGACTTGCCGATGCCGGGCTCACCCATGAGCGCGGGTGTGGCCCCGACCTCGAGGGACTGCTGGATCAGGGTTGTCAGGGTGTCGTTGAACTTCATGGGAATGTCTTTCTGGTCGTGGGTGAGCTGTGAGCAGGTGAGACGGGAGACGGACCCACGGCAGGGCTGAGCGCCGTACGGGACATGTCGGAAGCAGGGCCACAGGGCCCGGTGACGGGGGCGGTCGGGCTCAGAAGCCCACCGCCTCCCCATCCCCGATCGGGCTCCGCCCGATCCAGTACTTGTTCCACCACCAAACCGATGGGCAACCCCGCAGGTTCACCCCGCTTCGGCGGAAGCTTCCCGTGCTGCCACCAGGGCAGCAGCACGGTCCAGCAGGAACGGCCTGCCGTTGCGCATCTGGGCGTGTTTGGGCCGGGGCTCGATCACCGCCAGCGACGTCTTGTAGAGCAGCCACGCCTCGTCACCGGGGGAGAACTGCGCGCCGAAGGACCGGTAGGTGCGCAGCGGCAGCTGCAGGCCGGTGTAGAGGACACCCAGGACGGAGAACTCCCACCGGGAGCGGTCGTTGTCGAAGTCCTCTGGCGTTTTCAGCCGGTCGCGGGAGCCTGCCAGTGTCTGCTCGACGATGGCCTCGGCGTACGGAATATCGGGCATCTCGCCATCGGTGCCGACGGCGGTGGAGGGGATGCTGATGCTCGGCTTTGCCTTCGCTGCCAGTTCCGCGTACAGGTCCTCCACCGAGGAGAACCTGCCGGAGGCTGGCCTCGCCGCGACGTGCTCGACGATGCGCTGCGGCACCGGGTTGCGGGTGAACGTGCACCAGTGGTCCAGGAGGATCTCGTACCAGCCGTGTTCCTCGCGCAGGACGCGCTTGTCAGCAGCCACCGGGAAGTCGTGGAGGTTGGCAGGCAGCGGGGCGACAAGGTGGAAACCCCGGCCCGACATCGACAGCTCCGAGTACAGGATCCCGGGCAGGCGCAGGATGTCCGCGGCCACGTCCGCCGGGCAGCCTGGCTCGACGTCGATCACGACCAGGCCGTCGGAGGGGGCCTGCAGGTAGAAGGCGGCGTTGGCTGCATTCGGCAGTGCGTCGGCGAGCTGGTCGAGGGTGAGCAGGCAGGTCGCGTCCAGGGCGAACGCCCCGCGCAGCGGGCCTGCGTGGCGGCAACCCGGATTGCAGCCATCGATCAGGTGCCGGACGTCGATCGGTGCCTTGCGGCCGGAGTCCTCGTCGTCGAGCTCGCCGAGCCGGCCGGAGATGGTCCAGCGGCAGGCGGTCGCCAGGGCGCGGATCGAGGGGTTGTCATAGAAGCTGGGAAAGATCGCGCGGGGATCGACGGCGGTCACATCAATGCCTTCTTGTCGGGAGCGGGTGGGGACGGGACCGGGTCGCACTCCGGCCCTGAAAGACGAAACCCCCGTACAGGCGTTCATGCCGGCACGGGGGTCTCGTCAGTGGGATTCGGTCGGTTGGTTCAGCCCCGGATCAGCCCTGGTAGGTGATCCCGGCCTGCTGGCTGTCACCGGAGCCGCCCCACGGGCCCTGGCCGGCGGGAGCACCCACGGCCGAGCCTGCGTTCTTCAGCTCGGCGTTCTCGCGTTCGAGACGGGCCAGCTTCTGCTCAGGCGTTTCCTGCTGCGGCTGCACCGCGGGAACCGGAGCTGCGGGAGCCTCCGGAAGCACCGCGACCGGTGCGGTGGCGACCTGCGCGTGCACCTGGGCCGGGGCCGGTGCCGCTGCCGCGACAGGGACCGCAGCCGGAGCCGCGACGGCGGGCTGCGGGGCCGGGAAGGACAGGCCGTCTTCGACATCGGTGCCGACCGGATCCTCGCCGTTGCCTACGGCGGAGTCCGTGCCCGGCTGGGCCTGGACCGCGCGCGGCGGGGCATTGAAGACGATGCCGCGTGCCGCGAGCTCACCGGTGGCGACGCCGCCGGCGTTGTAGTAGCGCGGGGCCTCGTGCACGATCACCTGGTCCAGGGACAGGCCGCGGTTGGCGAAGTTCTTCGGCTTGTAGACGCGCAGCACGAGCGTCACGTCCAGGCCCTGGGCCAGTTCCTGTCCGGAGGTGTCCTGGTCGTAGGTGCCGTCATTCTTGTCGGACGGGATCGCAATGATCGGCAGGTTGGTGCCCTTGGAGTCGATCGAGTAGTTCGCGCCCGAGGCGGGGTTCTTCTTCGAGGCGTAGCAGCGCTCGGAGACGAACTGTTCCTCGACCGTGGGGTTCGCCGGGTCGGCGAACTGTACTTCGGCCTCGGTGATCGTCGCCGTGGTGTGCGGCTTGCCCACGGGGCTCATGCCGTTCTGGACCTTGCGCTGGTCGCTGGCGGCGAGGGCGGCACCCTCGATGAGGCTGGTGAGCCGGGCAAAGGCGAGCTTGCCGCGGATGAAGACGCTGGTGCCCTCGGTGAGCTGGTTGGCGGAGATGGAGTAGCTGGGCATGGTGGCGGGGTTCCTTCTGTTGATTGGTTTGATGGTCGGTGGTGGCCTGTCGGACTGATCTTTGACTCGTCTATTCCTTCTCCTATTCTATCAAGATGCACTGGACTACGAGTAGAATGTGCATCAGGACTCGAATGGTTGGAAATGGCGAGCTGGATAGATAGGGGCAGGGATGACGGATACGATGCACAGGCCCGGGGAGAAGGTCGCCGAGGCGGCTCCCCCGGCCCGGGCTGCGCTGCAGCGGCGGGACCGGCTTGGGCCCCTGGGATACGGCAGCGGACCGGTGCTGGCGGCCGGGATCATGGCCGGCGGAGCTCTGCTGTTCGCAGGCTGGGGTGCGACGCAGCTCCTCACCTCGGACCGGAGCCCGGCAAGCGAGGCGGCAGCTGTTTCGCCGCACGAGGAAGGCACCGTGACGCTGACCCTGCCGGACCGGAACCGCAACGGCGTCCCGGACGCGTTCGAGGACAAGCCCGGCAACGGTGGCTCCACGGACAGCCGGGGGCAGGGCACTTCGACGTCGGGCAGGGGCGACGAGGACAAGCCGGCGCAGGTCCCCGAACCCACGCCCCAACCGGTCGTGTACGTGATCCAGCGGGGTGACACCCTCACCGCGATCTCGCAGGAGAGCGGAGTGCCGATCGGTGTCCTGGTCGAGGAGAACCGGATCCAGGACCCGAATTTCATCTACGCCGGAGCCTCGCTGCTCATCCCGCCGAAGGCGTGAGAGCTGGCCCGGGGCCCGGACGACGCTGACCTTCAGCGCAGTCCGGGCCCTTTGCTGTGCCCGGGGAACGGTCAGCCGGAGGGTCCTGCGAGCATCTGCTGCAGCGACCGCAGCCGTATCAGTTCCGCCTGCATGCGGGCGACGTCGTCCGGTTCGTAGTCCTGGGGGTAGTCGAGCTTGTACTCCCCGAGCAGCTCGATCTTGGCTTCGAGGAGGTCCGGCACCCCGAGCTCCTCGATCAGGGTCCGGGCGAAGGCCCGGAACGCGTCCTCGTAGCTGATGGTCGTGCCCTGGGCCCAGCCAAGGGCTGTGACGGCAGATTCCCCGGCCTCGTGGGCGAGGCCGCGGGCTGTGACGACAGCGGCGGCCGCCTTCTCGGCGAGGTCCTCCATCGTCCCGGTCAGGTCAGTCATCGGCACCACCCTTCTCCCCCGCGGCGCTGCTGCCGTCCGGGGGTGTCGGGGTCTGGATGTCCAGCCAGACCTGCATGGCCTCCAGGCTGTTCGAGACCCCGTCGTGCTCGTCGAGCGTGATCAGCCCGGTCCACCCGGACTGCGTCAGGGTTGTGACGGCGAACTCGCCTTTGGCGGCAGTCACCTGGTACAGGCCCGAGCCGGCGACCTCGTAGATGGCCCGGCCGTTCCGGGCGGAGCCTTCGGCCCGCTCGTACTTGACGGGCAGCTGTGCTGCACGGAGAGGGACGGTCATGGGCTACTCCTGTGGGTCGAGGATCTCGAAGGACAGACGATTCGGTGGCGGTGGCCGCGCCGCGCACCGCGCGGCTGCGACCACCACGGAACGACCCCCGGGACCGGCGTGAGCCGGTCCACGGTTTTTCCACCGATTCCCCAGGGACGCAAAAGACCCCGCCTCGGCCGAAGCCGGGCGGGGTCGTTCAAGCGCCGGAAGAAGGGCTGTGCCGCGCTCAGGCGGCGTCGGTACCGGCCTCTCCGGAATCCTCGGAAGCGTCATGCTTGCCGAACAGGAAGCCGCGGGCCTGGCCGCTGGCCATCATGTCCCCGAGGTGCGCCAGGAGCACAGCACGCTGGGTGGTCCGGCGGTCCTCCAGCGGGTCATAATCGCGGAGGGCGTCCATGTTCACCACCCAGCCGTTTTCGCGCGTTATGGCCTCTTCAAGGTCGGATCCGGCGGCGACGGCCATGCCGGTGAAGTCGTGGTCGAATTCGGGGGTGACGTCTAGTCGCTGCGTTGGGTCGTCAATGTAGAGCGTGTCACCGAACAGCAGGCCGCCGGAGCGGTCGAAGGCGGTGAGGAAGACGCGGTCTGCGCGGGAGGTGTTCTCGACGTGCACGGCGGCGACGGTGTCGTTGACGAGGAAGTCCGTCTGGCTCAGACGGGCATGGGTGCGTGAGCGGGCCTCGTAGCACCACATGATCGACCGGGCCTCATCGAATCCGCGAAACTCGTCGGAGGGGGGTTCCATATTGACCATCTGATGCTCCTTCACGGGCGTGATCACTTCAGTACGGCGGGACATCACGGTATACGGAAACGCCGGGCTGTGGTTCCCATCCTGCCACAGGAGTGTAAAAGTTTCCACTCACATACCAAGTCCGGCACGTGGACGCGGTAACGGCAGGGCGGTGACGCCCCGCGGCAGGATCAGTTTTGAGTAGGGCCGGGGCCTTTGGGTGGGTCGTCGAGTTGCTCGCTCTTGCGGGCCAGCTCCACGATGGCCCGGATGCTGGCCAGTGCGCCGTCACTGAGCCCGTGCACGCGCAGGGCAAGGGTGCGCTCCTGCGGGGTCAGCTCCTGTTCGGTGGTGCTGCCGGGCTCGTCCTCTTCCAGGAAGTAGGACAGGGGGACGTCGAAGGCATCAGCCAGGGCTCTGAGGTGCTGCAGCCGGGGGTTGTGGGCTTCTCCCTTGCGCAGCTGCTGCAAGTAGCTAAGCGACATCGAGGAGATGCCGCGCTGCTCCATCCTTTGGACGATTTCCTGCAAAGTGACGGGGCGACCATGCGGTCCCGCCGTTTCCGCGAACAGGCGCTCTAGGCGCTGGGCGATGGTCACGGAGCCTCCTCGTGATGTCAGACATGGAGTCATCCCGGCGAACGGTGCACGCGACGACGCCTCCATACTAGTGGAAGATCTTCCAGTGCCGTGGCATCTGCAGATTTTGGGTTGCGCCGGAGCCGCAGGCAGTTCTAGCCGGCCGCGGGCATGAAGGCGCTGGCCCCGAGCATCACGACGGCTGCCAGGCCGGACCCGAGTGCGAGCTCCAAGCGGGTGTGGTGCTTCAGCTTCAGCCGGGCGAAGGCAACCAGGGGCAGCAAAACCGGAAGGGCCAGCAGCCACCAGGGCGAGAGCAGCAGCGCCGCGAGGATGACGAGGGACGTGAAGCAGAATGCATGCATGGAGACTTTGGGCCCCAGGAGCGTCACTCCCCCGGCAAGGACGAGCCCGGCGACCATCGTCGGCAGGATCCACAGCAGTGTGTGGGGTGCGCCCAGCAGGGCTGCCGCCGTCATGCCGCAAAGCACGGACCCCACGCAGACCAGGAAGACCCACCAGCGCTGATCGCGTCGCGTGACGTGCCGGTCGGTGAGCCGCTTGCGGCGTACCGCGAGATGGATGACCGACATCGGGATGACTGCGCAGAAGATCCCTGTCACCAGGCCCCAGAGCAGGCCCGGCGCAGTCCAGGAAGTTCCTGCAGCGCCGCACAGGACGCACATAAGGAAGACGGAGACCGCAGGCGCGAATAGGTCACTAAGGACCCGGGCGGCCCTGGTCGCAGGATCGCCGGTCGCGGGGATGCGGAGTTTCGTCCCGTTCTCGGTCATCGCCCTTCCATACCATTCATGGCACTCATCGCTACACGGATCTCGTAGAGGCTCTGCACAGAGGCGGCCAGGGTTTCGTCGTCTTTCAGCTTCAGCGTGCGAAGCCGGCTCAGGGCGAGTGTGAACCACCCGAGGCTGGGCACGGCATTCTCACCGCTGAGGTGGCGCACCAGCCCCGCCGAAAGGTGCGGATCCTCGGGGTGCTGCCTGTGTAGGGATTCCAGTGCGGGGTCGTGGTCCTCGCGGATGAGTCTGAGCGCGTCGTGGGTCTCGATGGTGAGCCTTGATAGCGTCATCAGCTGATCAAACTCCTGCCGGTCTTCGGGCGGAAGCTTTACGTCGGGGTGAAGTGTGGTGGTCGTTCGCCACAGAGGTACGACAACCTCGTGCGCGAGGCGGAGCGCGAGCCTCAACTGCGTTTCTATGCTGATGCGGCGGATGACTCCTGTTGCGAGCCCCATGAAGAAGAAGCTCACGACGGTGACGAGGAGCTGTGTCCTCACTTCAGTTCCACCGGCGACCGGACTGCCAAAGAGGTCCAGGAGTGATGAGCCGATGAATAAGGCAGATCCAATGGCTCCGGTAAATACGAATCCGACCGGAAGACGGGCGGAGAAGGGTTGGTTCTTCTGCGTCATGGTCCGCCAACAGCCGACGGCAACTACGACAGTGGCCGCGGCGAATGCGGTGAGGTACAGGAAGTTGTAGGAGATAAGAGCCCAGGCCTGGCCTTGAGCAACGGCGGCATCGATGTCGACTCGGTCGTAGATGGTGCCGTCGGCATGGACCGGGATGAACCACACCAGGACGGCCTCGCCCAGGGCGATGATCCCGGCGAAGAGGTACATGAAGCGGGTTGCACGTCGCGATAGCGGATTCGCGCGGAACGTGAGGATGAGCAGCGCCACCGATACCTGTGCAGCCAGGATGGCAAGGCGCTTGAGGAGGTCGACGGCAGGTCCGTCCCAGGGCGGCTCCACGCCACGGCAGACCGTGGCCACGAAGAGGGTGATACAGGTGACCCTCAGAAGGTTAACCCGGCGTCGGCGTCCTTGATACAGGGCGGAGACGATGATGATCAGGCCCATGGTGATACCGACAATGATGATCTCACTCATCAGAACTCGCCGTCCTCGTTCGATCCGGACAGGAAGGCGAGGACCTCGCTGCGTTCTTCCGATGCCCGCCGTTTCCGGTGCAGAGCAGCCATCAGCCGCATGCCGGTGGTCTCGGCGCGCTTCTCCACCGGATTGTCGAACATGCTGCGCAGATGGGTGCAGTCGGTGTGGGCCCGGACGTCGCCGTGCAGGATATGGGCGAACTCGTGGAGAATGGTCTGCTCAATGTTGAGGGGCGGGAGCTCGGGGTCGTAGAAGACGTGGGCCACTCGTCCGATCACAGTTGTTAGGCCGCTGACCTCATGATGGCGCATCTCATTCGGGATGGGCCGGATCACGATCTCGAGGCCGCAAGCTGAGGCAATGGCTTTCCCGAGTGCTTCGAGGCTCAACTCGTCCGGCCAGTCGAAGAGGTCGAGCTGAGCAGGCTTTGCGGTGCAGCTGGTGGCACCGACCTTAGCAGCGCTCCTGCGCATCAGTCGGGCGAACAGGGGGTGACGTGGCTGGTCGTTTGGAGGCGTATCGGCGGTCGCAGCGAATGGAATGAAGGCAGTCATCAGCGTTCCTCTAAATAGCGAGAAGAGCGGACACCGCCTGTCGTTTGCCAACGAAGGGGTACAAGTCCAGTAAAGTTCCGTGTCACAACTTTACAACCCGGGAGGGTCAGAAAAAAATGAACGACATGGGTAGAACTGCCCTAGTGATCGGCGCAACCCGCGGGATCGGGGCCGCCACGGCCCGAGGCCTGCTCTCCGCCGGCTACCGGACGGCGGGTACGCATCGTACAGGGGGGGACCGTGCCCGAGGGGGTGCTCCCCTTCGAAATGGACGTCCGTGACGGTAAATCGATCGCGGCTGGCGTCAAGGCGGCTGCCGCCGATTTGGGTGGTCTGGATGTGCTCGTCGTTGCAGCAGGGATCACTCGCGACAAGCTGCTCATGCGGATGAGCGAGGAGGTTCTGAGCGAGGTTATGCAGGTCAACGCGATCGTGCCGATGCTGGCCTGCAAGGCGGCCCTGGGGCCGATGCTGCGGCAGCGCGGGGGATCGATCGTACTGGTTTCATCCATGTCCGTGAAGTACGGCGTTGTCGGCCAGTGCAATTACACTGCGTCGAAGGGGGCACTGGAAGCGTTTGCACGATCGATGGCCAGGGAGTACGCGGCTCGGAGCATCCGGGTGAACGTTGTTGCTCCCGGGGCAACTGATACGGACATGATGGCTGATGTTGCTGAGGAGGCACGGATGGCAATGCTGGAAGGAATCCCGCTGGGTCGGTTCGGGACTGCAGATGAGGTCGCTTCGGCGATCATTCACACCGCGGAGAATACCTCTATGTCGGGGGCCACTGTTCAGGTCTCAGGCGGTATTTGATCATGCAGGTCCAGCTGGATGTAGGTTCCTGGGGCCTTTTCTGCGGAAGCGACGGCAAACAGCTGGTTCTGGTGGACGACAAGCCCTGCGGTCCGGTCTCCGCCCGGAAGCCCACGCGTGCAATTCCCAGGCGTCTTCTTCTTGATGAGAATCGCATCGCCCAGGTGATGCGCAGTGGCAATGTAATTTCCGAGACAGTCCCCCATTCGGACGAGCAGTGGGCAGTTGAGGTGCGGCCCGTCTTCTCTCCGCGCACCTCCACGGTGATCGGTGTCCTCGCCGGCGTGGCCAAAGCGTCCGATCCGCTTCCGGACCCACCGTTGGTCGGTGGATGGGAATGGGAGATCGAGCGTGACACCGACGGGCAACCAACACTGCGCCGGCGCACGTACTGGGACCGAAACCTCTTTCGTATCTATAACGTCGACACAAGCGTCGCTCAGCAGCGCAGTGGGCATTGGGAAGCCGGGGAATGGGCGAGCGAACTCATCGACCAGTCCGACCGGATGCGCGTGAACAGCCTCATCCGTGACGGCATCCAGGACGGGCTCATGGGCGTAACGGGCAAGGTCCGGTGCCTGACCTACAACATCGTCACAGGTTACGGCACGGCTTCACAGGACCGTCGGCACATGCGCCTGGTTGGCGTGATTCCGCCGATCGAGCCCGGTCACGACAAGATCTATCTGCAGGGCTTCAGTTACGAGGCCCCCGAGACCTTTCACGATATGGCCTTCGAGCAAGACGCTAATGCGGGGCGCGTCGACGACGTGCTTCGCGGAGTGATGGCCCTGGCCAAGGAACCGATGGCCGTCGTCGACTCTGCAACGCTGGATGTTCTGATGACGTCGCCATCGTGGCGTCGGGAAGACTTTGGGTATGTCGGCGGCCTTGGTGAATTTGCGATTGACGCTTCAGGTGAATTGCACAGGTTCATCGCGGCTGCGGCGAGGGATACCGCTCGTTCTCAATCGATGGGCCTGGCGCTTCGCCGGGTCGACGGTTCCGTGCAGAATGTGCGCATCACCGCCACCGGAGTCAGGTCAGGGGCTGAAGGGCGGGATGCAGTCATCAGGCTCGACTTTTAGCCGAGTCCACCTGCCCCGCCTTATCGCAATGGATTTCGAGCGCTGAACACCGCCACGGTACCGATGACGTCGACCTTCACTTGGTCGAAGCTTCGGCGCAGTGCAGCCTCAAGTCCTGCGGCGTCGTCTTCGCGGTTGTTGAAGATGCCAAGGCGGTTGTACAGGGCCATGAAGCCGCGGCCGATCAGGTTGTGGCTCACGCCGCTGCCCAGGATGGTGCTGCCGAACAGGACACCGTCAGCAGCGAGCCGCTCCCCCAGGTGTTTGAAAGCTACGCCCTTGTCCGTCCAGGAGCCGGGAACGCAGTGGAAGACGTAGTTCGCCGCGATGGAATCGAAATGCCCGAGCGCTTCGGGGATCGGTTCGAGGACGTTCGCGGTCACACCTCTGGTGCTTACGTGGGTGTGCGCGAGTCTGGACGCTGCGTGCTTCACGCTGTTTTCGTTGAGGTCCATGAGTGTGATCTCAGCAGACTCGGGGAGGTCGGCATGGGTGAGGTACCAACCAGTGCCGGGACCGACATCGAGATGGCGGGTGCTGATGCAACGGTTGTACTGGTCCAGCATGAGCTGGCTTGGGCATCGCCAGGCAAGCGAATTGGAGAACTTTACGACGAGCAGGTCGTAGAAGCCCAGCACGGGCTTGCTATAGATACCTGCGCCGCGGCGCACTTCCTGGTCGTTCATGTGATCGGAGCCTATCGGTCGAGGTCGGCGCAGTAAGGGTGAGCAGGGTGGTTTCACGAAGGAGCAAGGACGGCTATGCTGCAGTCCGTGTCCAAGAGGTAGCTCTGAGATTGCATCCTAGTGGAAGTAGTTCCACTGGTGAAGTCGAGCGGGAGCGGCGTCAGCCGAAGACCAACTCGCCATAGCAAGCGGTCTGAAGGATGATGTCAAGGTCCTGGACGCAACCAAATCCCAGTTGTTCCGACTCTATGTCGGCGGTGCAACAGAGGTTGTACCCCTTCCCCTTGGCCTTGCGGAAGGCCTCCTTGATCTGAGAGGCGGACAGCTCGTAGTCCTTGGTCTGGGATTCGTCGTCGGCTTCGGGGTCGTCCAGGGTGACGAGCACGCGCGAGCCATCCTCGGTCAGCTTGCTGCCGTGGTACCAAGGCAGTGCGCCGCCGAAGTAGAACTCGTCAACATCCTGCAGGACGGAGTCGGCGGACTGGGTAAAGATGCCGGTGTTGGTCATAGTTCCACTCCTTCTCGGTGAGGTGTAATCAGGGCAGGATGACCTCGCGGGAGGCGAGGTCGGAGAGCGTCAGCTGGTCCGGCACCCGGGCGTCGATGCGGTCCTCTTCGCAGAGGTTCTCAATCAGTGGGTGGCCGTTCAGGGCGCGACGGGCTTCTTCCGGTGTAGGGAAGACGATGGCGGCATTCGGATGATGTTCGCGGTTCATGAGCACATAACCGAGTTCGGCAGTCTCTCCGTGCTGCATGCGTAGGAGGTCAAGGTGGAACATTGCCTGCTGTTCGACGGCGGTGACGTCAATACCGAGCTCTGCCGAGAGCCGGTCGTCCACAGTCTGGGGCTTGTCGGTGGTCATGGTCAGCACACCTCGGTAATCTGCTCGATCGCTGCCAGCCGTCTGGCGACCGTTTGCTCGAAGCCGTTGGTCGTCGGCCGGTAGTACTGGGTGCCGAAGGTCCCGTCGTGCAGGTACTGCTGGGCTACGACGCCGTGCTCGTGGTCGTGCGGGTAGCGATAGCCCTGCCCGTGCCCGAGCCCCTTCGCGCCCGGGTAGTGCGCATCGCGCAGGTGCACCGGCACGCTCCCGGTCCGGCCGCGCCGGACGTCATCCAGCGCCTGATCGATGCCGCGGAGGATGGCGGGCGACTTGGGGGCTGTGGCGATCGCGACAGTGGCCTGGGCGAGGTTGATCCGCGCCTCGGGCATGCCGATCAGCTGCACAGCCTGCGCGGCCGCCACCGCAATGCCCAGCACCGATGGATCAGCCATGCCGACGTCCTCGGAGGCGTGCACCACCAAGCGCCGGGCGATGAACCGGGGGTCCTCCCCTGCCTCGATCATCCGGGCCAGCCAGTGCAGCGCAGCATCCGGGTCGCTGCCCCGCATGCTCTTGATGAAGGCGCTGACGACGTCGTAGTGCTGGTCCCCGTCACGGTCGTAGCGCTGCAGTGCCGAGCCGGTGACCTGCTCCAGCACCTCGCGGTCGATGACGCTCCTGCCAGCCCCCTGGGCAGTGGCGACGGCGGTCTTCAGCCGGTTCAGCGCCTGGCGGACGTCGCCGCCGGACAGCTCGGCGATGACCTGCAGCGCGGAGTCGGCGAAGCCGATGCCGGTGGCAGAGAGGACCGGATCCTCCTGCAGCGCCCGCGAGAGCAGGTCCACCACCCCGCGGTCCTCCACGGGACGCAGCACCAGCAGGATTGAGCGCGAGACCAGCGCCGAATTGACCGAGAAGCTCGGGTTCTCAGTGGTCGCGCCGATGAGGGAGATGACGCCGGCCTCGACTGCGGGCAGGAGGACGTCCTGCTGGGCCTTGGAGAAGCGGTGGATCTCGTCGATGAACACCAGCGTCTGGGTGCCGTCGTCGTCGAGCGCCTTCCGGGCCGTGGCAAGGGCCCTGCGGACATCGGCCACGCCCGCGCTGGTCGCTGAGAGCTCGACGAAGCAACGGCTGGTCTGCCGGGCGATCACCGAAGCGATGGTGGTCTTGCCGACGCCGGGAGGGCCCCAGAGCAGGACAGAGGTCGCGCCTTTGCCGTCGGCGAGCAGTTCGAGCGGCGACCCGGGGAAGAGCAGGTGCTCCTGGCCCACGACCTGGTTGAGGGAGGTCGGCCTCATGCGGGCGGCCAGGGGCTGGGTGGGGCTCATGGTGGCGGTCCTTTCGTTCTTTGGTGCCGTACTCAGGCCGAGACAGCGTCCTGCCGCTCTCTGCGCCGGGCGAGCACGCGGTAGACGGTGCGGTCAGTGACTTCGGCTGTGTCTGCGATGGCCCGGGGGTGGGTCCCCCGGCCGGCCATGGCGAGAATGAGCGCGTCACGCTTCTGCCTTTGCGCCTGCGCGGCGCTGCGGTGAGTGGACGGTGAGTTCTTGATGAGGCGGTCGCGCTCGGCGGTGCTGAGTCCGCCCCAGACACCGAAGCGTTCGTCAGCGTTCAGCGCGTAGTCCAGGCATTCCGCGCGCACCTGGCACTGGCCGCATACCTTCTTGGCGTCGGCGGTATTGCCGCCTTTCTCAGGGAAGAAGGTGTCGGGGTCGTTGCCTGTGCACAGGGCGTCCCTGCGCCACTGCTCATCGGGGTCCTCGCCGCTCATGAGGGTGCGGCCGGGAGTCGGGTGTTGTGCGGTGGGTGCACCATGGCTCCTCCTGGAAGTGTCGTCGTGCGTGTGTCGGATCCGTTTCCGGGATCTGCGGGTAAAGAGCCCCGGAAACGGATCCTCCGGGGCTCTTTACGCCAGGCTTTCCGCCCCGGGCTCTGGGGCGGCTGCGCTGCCCGCCGCTCCTGTCAGTCGCTGAAAAGGTGGGCAAAGCGTTCGTCACTGAGGTCAATCTCGACGCGCCGGCCGTCACGGGAGACAGTGAAGATGCACCCGTCATGTGCGCCGGGCTGCCATGGACCGCGCTGGAAGACCTCCCGCCAGACCTTTCTGGCGGCCTCGGCGGGCGAGGCGGCGTCCTGGTCGATTGCCCATCCGACGAGGTACTCCTCGCTGCCGGTACCCTCAAGCGGGTCAAGCTGATCGCGGGGAAAGACCTGGTCGAGCGCACGCTCGAAGTCTTCCCGGGTGGCATCAGCGCCGGAAACCGCTCCGTGGACGAGGTCGGCAAGGCTGTCGATGTGCAGGTTCATGGGGTTGCTCCCTGGGTTTCGGTCCGGGCGGGGTCTGCTGCGACCAACGCGGCGACGAGCTCGAGGTCGCTGCCACTGTCGGGGTCGATGAGTGTCCCGGCGGATGTGATGTCGGTCAGTGGCTGTTCGTGGGTCCTCCCTGCGCCGTCCCGGTAGACGAGTGTGACGCCGAACAGGTCGACAGCGGCGGTGCTCTGTGGGGCAGGCCCGAAGGCCTTGAACGCCGGCCGGATGGCCTCGATGAGATCGATGATCTGCTGGACTTCGGCTTTCCGTTCGAGCAGCGCCATGCGCTGAAGCGCGCGCTGCTCGAACCGGGCCAGATGTGCGTCGCAGCAGGTGTCGGTCTTGCCGGGCTCGTTCTTGGGGTAGGACAGCAGGTAGTTGTCCGTCTCGACGGATCTGGTGCAGAGCGCGTCGAGCAGGATGTCGGCCTGCCCGGCAGTGATGCTGAGGGCGAGGCGCGGCTGCGCCGCGGCCATCAGGAGGCCACCTTCCGGTCCTCGGGGACGATGCCCTTGGTGCACAGCCTGACGAGGGCGGTGAGCATGTCCGGGCGGTGCCCGCCCCAGTGGACAGTACGTCCGGAGGGCAGCTCGACGACGATTACGGGTGCCTGGGCGTAGCCGAGGTCCTCGGTCACGTGGCGGTGATTCGCATCGCCCTGCTCGATGTCGACCTTGGTGTACTTCATCGCCGGCTGCTGCCGGTCGAACAGGCTTTTGGCCTTGTCACAGTTGGGGCACTCCGCCGGGCCGTAGATGGTGATCTTCGGCGCGGTGTGCGCGGTCCGGGGCAGGTCGGCAATCGTGGTGGGGGTCATGGGATGTTGTTCCCTTCTCTCCCCTGCTCGGGGGACGTTGTGGTGTCGGTCACGGCTGGTCTCCCCGGTATCGCTGCTGGTCGCGGATCGCCTGGCGCTCCCGCTCGCGGCGGGTACCCTTGCGGGGCTTGGGCGTGTGCCGCTGGGCGGAGGAGGAGCTGCGCAGCTGGTGCATCCAGTGAGCCAGCTCGGGATTCGGGGTTCCGCGGAAGCCCGAGGCGGACTCGCGCGATTTCTTCGGGTACCTGCGTCGGCCCATCCCGGGCCTCCTCTCTGGTTTTGCTGCTCGGTCAGCGGCGCTGATCTGGCGTCAGGTCAGGGCCTGTCGTGGGCGCGGCCGTCTTCATTGATCTCCTCGCGCAGCGCAGCGATTTCAGGGGTGTCGTAGCGCGTAGCGCTGTAGATGCGCGTCATCGGTTCTCCTCGGCCACAAGGGCGATGTGCCGGGCGCAGCCGACCGCCCACGTACGGGCATCGGAGGTCTGCGCGTTGGTCACCGCTTTGTCGGCACGGTCGGCGTCTATGGGCAGTCGGTGCCTGATGAGCAGCGCCAGGGTGATGTCGAGCATCACGGCGCGCTCGTGGGCGCTTAGCTCCGACGGCTCGGAGCGCCCGTGCACGTCGCTGTCTTCGTGCAGGGCCCGGTCCGCCCGCGAGTCGATCAGGGTCTGCTCGATCTCGGAGACGACTTCTTCTGCGATGGTCGTGGTGGTTTGGGGCGTCATGCGGTTCTTTCCGCCGGGCCGTTGGCCCCGGATCTGGAGTTCTGTCGCGCGGCCGTCCCACAGGGACCCGGCCGCGGCAAGGCTGCGGTCGTGTGGTCTGGGTCAGTCCTTTGAACCGTCGCGGGACTGGAGGTACTCCCGCAGGGTCGGCGCGTCCGTGCCGGGCAGCGAGATCCCATCGAGGGCCCTGTGCAGATCCCCATCGCCGATCTTTCCGTTCTCGTGGGAGAGGACGGCCTGGGCAAGGCGGGTAAGCAGGGCTTTGGTCGCTTCAGCGCGCTCCGCCTCCGCGGCGCGCAGGTGCTTGATGTCGATGAGGCGCTTCTCGCAGAGGCTCTTGAGGTAAAGCGCACTCTTGCACCACTGGAGGAATTCGACCAGCGGTTCGTTCTGCGCCTCACGGGACAGCCGCTGGATCTCGGCTTCGTCCTGGCGGAACGCGAGCTGCTGGCTGATGCTTATTGCCGTGCTCTTGAGCCAGTGCTCGGCCTTTGCGATGCCGTCCGCGGTGGTGGTGACCTCAGCCCAGACCGTGTCATCGCGCAGGCCACTGCGCATGACGGGGTCGAAGGGGTCTTGAGGCCGTGTTGTTGCAGGGTGGGCAGTGGTCGTCATGGTCATGGCGGGTGTCCTCGTCGGTCGTGTCGTTGATGGTCCAGGAGCGTCAGCCCCCCGCTCTCCTTGTGTGTCCGGGGCAGCTGACCGGCGGGCGCTCAGTCTCTGGTGCCGAAGCGCAGGTCGGGCCAGATCGGCTCGACGGCGACGCTCAGCAACTGAATCCGTGGGTCACGGTCCTTGGTGTGCTTCCAGGCCCGGCGCACGGCGGCGGCTTTGTTCCGGGCCTTCTTCTGATCGGCGAACGGCCCGATCAGACGCGAGTAGGTCTGCGTCTTGCCGGATTTCAGGCTCTCGGCCTGCATCATCACCACGACGCCGTAACCAGTAGCCTCCTCGGCCACCAGATCCTCCCAGGAGTCATAGGTGCGACCGGCTTGCGTGCTGTACGCCTTCATTGCGGGACCTCCTGGTCGTTGCGGTGGATGTCGATGGGCCGCTCCCAGAGCGGCATGGCGTCCTCGCCTGTCCCGGTTGAGAACGCAAGGCGGACGCCAGGCTGGTCGACATGGGTACCGAAGTCGTGCCAGCCCGCGGGCGGGAGATTGTAGACGGGCAGCTCAGCCACGGGACTGCCTCCTTCGGGTTGTGGTGTCGTGGCGGTGAGGGGGGAACGGGCCGAAGCCCGACCCCCGACATCACTGCCACGGCACCCGGGTCGGCCCTGCCGACCCCGTCACTTGATGTCATGTCTTCTGCCCTTCGGCGTTCTGCTGGCGTTCGGCAGCCCATGGCAGCCGGGACTCATGGTCCGCCGAGCACCAGAGCAGGCCGAGCGAGGTGCTGCGGTGGGCGTGGGGCAGGTGGTCCTCCCGGTCCCCGCACAGTCCGACGGGCAGCCCCGAAGGGTCTCCAGTCAGCTCGGCGAAGCGCAGGAGGTACTCGAGCTCGGCGACATCCGGGCCCCAGGCCTGGATGTCGACGCCGAAGGGCTCCCCTTCGATCTCCCAGTCCCCTGCCGGTTCACCCAGCAGCGCCGAGCGCTCGTCGAGCAGCATCCGCGAGTCGGCCTGCTTCACCTCGGCGGGCATGGTGGGGTCGATGCTGAACCTGGCGGCAATGGCGACCATGACGCCGTTCTCGACAGCCCGGTACTCGGGCATGTGCAGTTTCAGCGGACGGACCATGTCCCCCACGTACGCCTCCGTCGCGTCATGCAACAGCGCCCAGAGCGCGTGCTCCGGGGCGACGAGGTGCGAGAGGAGCACACAGTGCTCGGCGACGGACATGAAGCGGCGGACGTGGCCGTTGTAGCGGCACTGCATGGACAGCGCATGCGCGATGTCGGTGATGTCCACGTCCTCGGGCCGTGGGTCCAGCGGGTAGAACTGGCGACCTGTGTAGGTCTGCATCCAGTTGCCGCGCGGCACCGCGGCTGTGGCGGTCCGGGCTCCGGTCTTCCCTGCTCGGTCATCGCGAACGATGCTCTTTGTCCCCCGGGCGGGGTCGAAGCTGGCCGGCAGCTCGCGGTCGAAGAGCTCCTCGAGCAGAGCGCTGGCGGGGTCGACGGGTTCACGCTCTGCGCTCTGGAGCCAGTAGGTCCCGTAGCGTTCCCCGGTCTCGCGCAGGAGGACGTCGTGGAGCGAGTCGTCGGTGTTGTCGATTGTGTAGAACGTGTTCGGCCCGAGGGCAGGCGCACGAAGCGGCTTCGTTCCGGGCTGTGCCTGCATGGCTTCTCTGGCCTCGGCGGTGAAACACACGCGCGTGCCGTCGGGCCAGGCCTGGCGCTTTGGGTCATTCATGGATCAGTCCTCCTCGGGCCTGGTGACACTGGGGTTGGGGTGGTGCGCCGCGGAGCGCCGGCTTGTGGCTGGCGCTCCGCGGCGACGGGATGGGCCGTCAGACCCGTTCGGAGACCCACAGGTCGTTCAGGTCGTCCTGGATTTCTTCCTCGAGGGCGACGAGGATCGCCTCCTCGCCGGACACGGCCGAGATGAGGTTGTCCTGGATCTGCTGCTTCTCCGCCAGGACCCCGGGCATCCGCTCGTCCTGGGTGCCCTTGGTGATGATCCGGTGGATCACCACGGGCTTGGTCTGCCCCGTGCGGTAAAGACGGCCGTTGGTCTGCAGGTAGTGCTCGAGCGAGAACGGCAGCGTGTACCAGATCATCGTCGAGCCGCCGTCCTGCAGGTTCAGGCCGTGGCCGGCCGCCGCGGGGTGCAGCAGCATCACCTGGATCCGCTTGGCATTCCACCGGCGGACCATCTCCCGCGAGCCGTCGAAGACCTGCGCGTCGATGCCCGCCTTCTTGAAGCGCGCCATCAGCTGCTCGAGGTCTGAGCGGAAGTGGTACGCGACCAGGACGGGGTCGCCGCCGCTGTTGCGCACCAGGTACTCGGCCATCTCCAGCTTCTTGTCGTGAATGACCTCGTACTGGCCCTTCGTTGCCGGGTCCTCGGGGTCGGCCGTGTAGAGCGTCCCAGAGGCGAACTGCATCAGCTTGCTGGTGAGCACCGCCTGGTTCTCGGCGACGATCGACTCCACGCTCTGGGTGAGAGTGCCGTCCTTGTCCTGGTAGGTCTTTACGACGTCGAGCACAAGGTCGCGCCTGAACTCCTTGTAGGCCTGCATGAGGTCCGGCGGGAGGGTGACGCTGGCGTCCTGGATCGTCAGGCCCGGCAGGTTGAGGTTGGTGTTCTGCGCACTCATCACCAGGTGCCGGATGGCCTCATGGATTTCGGCCTCGGCGTTTGGGGTCGGGATCCACTTCGCCGGCGTGGTGGTGCCGGGCACCATTTTCGGGACGAACCACCGGTTGCGGAACTCCGTGATGGTCCTGCCCAGGGCCTCGCCCTGGTCGAGCAGGTAGATCTGGCTCCACAGGTCCTGCAGGCCGTTCGGGCTCGGCGTGCCGGTCAGCTCGATGAGCCGCGTGATCGCCGGGCGGACGGCTTTCAGTGCCTTGAACCGGGCGCTGCTGTGGGACTTGAAGCCCTGCGACTCGTCGATGATCACCGTCTGGAACGGCCAGATGAGGGTGTCCTGCCCGTTGATGGACTGGACCGGCATCTGGTCGACAAGGCCGTAGCGGCACTGGGCACAGCCGTCACCGCCGCAGCTGCGGCAGTCGTGGATCTCACGCTCCAGCGCGCCGCGGGTAACGAGCTCACCGATCGCCGCCTTGACCGCGGTCTTGGTGGGAGCCTTGGCTCCAGGCTGCGCGGCAGCAGCCAGCTGCAGGAAGTGCCCCATGAGCTCTTCCTGGGCCATCGGCCCGACCGTCTGGATGAGCCCGCGCAGCTGCGCGGCCTCGGGTGAGATCCCCGCGGCAATAGCATCGCCGGCGGGGTCATCAGTCATCTGGAGCAGGCGTGCGCCCTGGGAGGGCTGGGTCAGCAGTTCCTGGTTGACGAAGTACATGGTCGGCGGGTCAGAGAAGACCTCCTGGAAGCGTTCGAGTCGCTTTTCCTTGGGCAGCTTCCGGTCGTTCTCGTTGACGATGAGTGACTTGGTGCGGATGGGGAAACCCCACTTGTCGATCTCGTCGAGCCAGGTCGAGCGCGCGATCGCGATCGGTGCGACCACAAGGATGTGGCCCATCGGCCGGACCGTCTGTAGGACACTGAGGGTCGAGAGCGTCTTCCCGGCCCCCACTCCGAGCCAGGCCCCGGCGAAGGGGCGGCTGACGAGGAAGTCGTGGATCTGCTGTTGGTAGGGCTTGAGCACGATGGGCGCGTGCGACGGCTGCGGTGGTGCGATGGTCGTGGTCATGGCGCGCGGCCTCTTTTCGTAGGTTGTGGGTGCTCGGAATCAGGCATGGAAGGCCTCACGGATGAGGCCCAGGCGGACCTCAGCGTCATCGGCCCGGCGGGTCTGGTCGGCCAACTCGGCCTCCAGCGTGGAGATTCTGAGCTTCAGGGCGGCGACACGCGGGTCTTCGCCCAGCGCAGAGCGCACGCGTTCGAGGACCGCCTCCGGTGAGGCTTCCTCCGGTGCCGGGTCCGGCGCATGGGCCTGGAACGGGGCTTCTTCGCGTGCCTGCGCGGTCATGTCGTCCTCCACTTCCTGCCCGGGCTCGGGCGCGATCATCAGATGTCCCCGGCGGTGGGTGCGCCGGACAGTCGCGGGCTCCGGCTTGTCCGGCTCCCGTGCAATGAGCTGTGCGGGTACGTCGAAGGGCACGGCCTGGAAGACCGGCTCGCAGGCCTCTTCGAAAGAGACCTCGATGAGCTGGTCCGCAGGCAGGCCCTGGGGCTGGGCGTCGAACCAGCGGGAGAAGGCGGATGGATGTTGGACGAAGGCCGCTGCCACAGTCATCTGCGCTCTCCCCCGTGGCGTGCGGTCTGCAGTGGATGCTGTGTCTCCGGACCTGTGCCCGGTGAGCAGCCGCTTTACGTCGGCACGGGCGTTCTGTGCTGTGCGGTTGGGCGAGGTCATGTTGCGCGGCACCGCGACTGATCCGCCGGCGTTGTTGCGCAGGATGGCGTGGCCCCGGGACGAGACACGTCCAACGCAGCCGGCCTGCATCGCTTCGAGCACGAGGTCGGTGGCCTCGCGGTCGAAGGTGACGAGGTCCGCCCGGGTGAGCCGGCGGAATGCCGAGGTGGCCTGGCCGTTGCCTTTCGTGACGCGGCCGCTCATCGGGCGGCCTCCGGGGTCCCGGCGTCGCCGCGGCCGATCAGCGTCCTGGTACTCTCCGCGGCCAGGACATTGAACACAACGGCAGCCGCATGGTCCTCGTCGTCCTCACCGCACATCCACTGCATGAAGTGGCGGAACGCGCTGGCGCGGAACTCCTCCATCTCGGCGGCGGTGCTGGCCTGCTCCCAGTCCCGCGAGTCGTACTTGCGCGCTCCGCGCTCCACGAGGGCGGCGGTCCTGGTGAGCAAGTGGTCCTGGTAGGGAACCTGCAGCGGCACTAGCAGGTCGAAGCGGGGCTGGCCCGGCTTCACCTCGCGCTGCATGCCGGAGGCGGTGACCCGGCGTGATCCGGAGTCTTTGGTCTTGTAGTCGCGGTCGGCCGTCTGCAGGTCTGCGGCCGTGGCTGTTGCGGTCATGATGCTGCTTTCTGCTGGGTCTCGGTCCTGCCGTAACCGAGCACATGGGTGATGAAGGCGTCGACGGCCTGTTCGTCGTCCACGACGTGGATCTCGGCACCGAAGCGGCGCATCTTGGCGTGCATGACGCGCTGGCGCTTCTCGAGGTCTCCGCCGGGCCGCTTGACCTCGACGAAGACCGTGCCGGTGGGAGTGAGGACGACTCGGTCGGGGACTCCGCCGCGGGCCGGGGACACGAACTTGAGGCAGAACAGGCCGTGCCGGCGGCACTGCGTGAGCAGGTACTGCTCGACGGCCTTCTCCCGCTGGTTCTTCTTCCTCGGCATGGGGTCTCAGTCCTCGTCGGTCCCGGAGGCATCGGAGGCGTCGCCGTCAAGGAAGTGACCGAAGCCGACGATGTCCTCGTCGTCGATGTACGCGGCGATGGCGTCGGGGTCGTAGACGAAGCTCGGGTCATCCGGGTCGACCGCGATCCAGCGCTTGGCCGCGTTGCCGTAGGTGGGGAAGCCATCGGCGTCGGCGGCGGTCACCAAGCCCTGGTGGGCCAGCTCCTTGAGCCGGGTGCGGACGCCGGAGTCCGAGGCGCGCGGCACTTCACCGAGGCTGGTGACGACGCGGTCGTCATAGGCGGCGATGAGCTCGTCGTGGGTGAGCGGGCCCTTCTCGCGGACGATGTCGAGCACGATGGGACGGATACGGGATGCGCCGAGGGCAGCGTAGGAGGTCTCTGGGTCACTGGAGCGGACGGGGAGCGTTGACTGGGACATGATGGCCTCTCGTGGTCGTGTCGTAACGAGTCGTAATTGCCTTTCGTACTCAATTATGACTCGGAGTAAATGCTCTATGAGGCGCCACTCGGAGTGGTGCCGAAAGTTGAACAAGGGGGCCGCGGCATTCACGGCTCCCTTGTCCGGGCTGAGGCGGATCGGCTCAGGCGGCCGCGTTCATCCAGTTCTTGGTGAACGTCTCCTCGAGCATCCGGACGTAGATGTCCAGGTCCAGCGAGGCGATGAGCCGCTCGATCCGGTCGGCCGGCAGCTGGTGCAGGTCGTCGTTCACAACGACCATCGACCAGGTCGGGTCGATGGCGTTGATGCGCCGGACGACGACGTCCTGATCATCCGGGAGCACCGCGAGCCCGTCGGACATGCCGGCCTCGGCCCGGGAGCGCGCCCAGCCGTGGTGGCGCAGGACCTCCAGCGCGACGGGGTCGCGCTTGGCCCGGCCGCTGCCTTCCTCGCAGCGCTTGGCCTGGCTGGCCGCGGTGACCTTCCAGGCACCGGCGTTAAGCAGGCTCCGGGCGTTCTCGGTACCTTCACGGACAATGAACACCCGGTTGACCATCTGCAGCACCTGCAGGTCGCGGACATTGGCCACATGGCCCTGCTCGCTGTACTTCACGCCCACGGCGGGGTCGATGGGCGCAGCCGAGAAGGGGTAGGTGATCGAGCCGCGGGAGGCGGCGATAACGTTCTGGAACAGCAGGAGCGACCGGATCGGGTCATCCTCCAGGACCGCTTCTTCAATCACCTTCCGGCCCAGCATCAGGTCGAAGGGCTCCGCGATCGCCGACTCTCCACGGCTTGCCACCGTCTGCAGGTAGCGGGCCAGGGCAAAGTCGATGACAGCCGGGTGTGCCAGCGACTTCGTCGGAGTCGGGCCTGCGTGGCATGCCAGGGTGCCGCCACCGGCGGCGATGATCGGGCTGTCAGCCACGGACCGCCCCGGCTCCGGGGCCTCCAGCTCGAGGCGGTTGTTCGAGTCCTTGCTGATGAGGAACATCAACTCAGGCTCGATGTCGACGCCGATCGCAGCCTGCTGCTCGGCGAGCACGCGGTTGTTGGTCGCTTCGTCGAAGCCGTTCTCGCCCCCGACGACCGAGTAGAGGCCGTCGGTGTTGGTCGAGATGATCCGCGCACCGGCCAGGGTCTGAGCCTGTCCGATCCGCCAGCTGAACAGCTGGCCGAGGATGCGCATCGAGATGATGCGGTTGTTCATCCGGATCGGCGTGCGGTGGCCGGCGTCTCCTGCGCCCGAGGCCGAGTTCAGGATCAGCTTGGTACCGTTGCGCAGCACGCCGACCCCCGCGATCTGGGCCTTCAGCCGTGCAGCTTCAGGGCTGTCGCCCGGAAGCTGTGCCAGCTGCTTTTTCAGCGTCTTGATCTCCTGGCCGTAGCGCTCCTTGTCGAAGAAGATCTTTGCGTAGCGGTCCTCACCCAGCTCGGGGTTCCAGAACGCCCGCATGTTGCGCAGCAGGTTCGGGTAGTAGCTGGTGAAGTCTTCATGGATCACCAGCCCGGCCGAGGTGCGTGCGAACTTCGGATGCAGCTTGTCGGAGCCGTCCTCTTTGGCGATGAACAGCTCCGGCTTCTTCCTGGCCGGCTCGTCGCGGTACGCGGCATTGGTGGCAGTGCTGTTGGCCAGCACGACCTTCCCCTCCAGGACGCTGCCGTCGGCCAGGGCGACGTTCAGCGCCTCCGCCTCGGGCCGCTGGGCAGCCAGCAGGTCCGCCGGGTCCGGCACCAGTGCCTGGGCACGGACGAGCTCCGCGGCCTGGTCATGGTCGTCCTTCTTCGGCTTGCGGTACTTGACCTTCTCCGGGTCCGAGCCCAGCAGGACCAGACGCTTGTCGACGAAGGTGCCGTCGGGCAGGCGGAGCATGGCGTGCTGGCGCTTGGCCTCGGCCACGAAGTCCCTGGCGTCGGGGAAGACTTGCAGCGCCCGGCCGAGCATCGCCGCCTGGTCCCTGTACTCGACCTTCTCGGCGTCGAACACCGACAGGTCAGCCTCGGCTCCGTGGATGCCTCCGGTGGAGAACGTGGCGAAGCAGGACGACGGTGAGGCGTCAGCCCGGAAGTACGGCACGTTGTTCGGGGTCTTGGGGACATCACGCAGCGACTTGGCCGGAAGGCTGAACTTGTCCCGGTACTCCTCGGAGTCGTTGAAGTTCTTCCCCTCGATCGAGCGGTAGTACGCCACGACCTGCATGAACTGCCGGTGAGCCTCGCGCTGGGCATCGGTCACGTGTGGGTGGGTGGCCGGGTTGGGCGCGACGTTTTCTTCGAAGAAGCGCACGCACTCGTCGAGCACGTTGACCGGCTCGATCCCGCGCTCCCTGGCGACCTCCGGGTGCGGATACACGAAGGACACCGCCTCGATGTCATCCAGGGAGGCGTAGGGCGCGAGGATCCGGCCCACGAACTTCGCAGATGAGGAGTCAACGGCGAGCCGGTCCTTGCGTACCGCACCGTTCTTGGTGAACACCGTCTCAGCGAACTGGGCGAGCAGACCGGCTTTGAGGTCGAAGTTGCCCGCGTACGCCGGGTGCCGGAACAGCTGGGCCAGGCCCAGGCAGTCCGAGACGTTGTAGGCCAGCAGCTCGTAGAGGTCCTTGACCGACTCGACGCTCGTGTCGTGGCTGAGCTTCTCGGACTCCTTGATCTGGCGTCCGAGCATCCCGAGCAGGCGCTTGAGGCTGACCTTGGACTGCAGCTCGTTCAGCCGTGCCACGTCCAGGTGCCTGCCGGAGTGCAGCATGGCACGGCGGATCTTCGCAGACGGTCCATCCCAGCCGAGGTAGCCGGGCATGTACTCGATGTGTTTGTCGGAGAAGAGCTGGTCGTTGTGGTCGCGCAGGGTGCGGGCCGTGGTCGGCTGAAACGGCTGTGTGCTGCCGGGGGCCGGGAACGCCTCATTGAGGTACAGCGCGACCATGGTCGTGTCGTAGTTCATCGAGTTGTAGCCGGCAAGGAACGGGTGCACTGCCGGGTCGTGCTCCGGGTCGGTGTCGCAGACCGGACGCAGGGCCGTGGGGTACCCGCCGGGGTCGGAGCGGTTGCAAACCTGGTCGGCGTTCGACAGGCCCATCAGCTCGGCGAGCCGAAGGCTGCCCCGTTCGCCGCCGAGGTTCCACAACTGGACGCTGACCGCGGGCAGGCCCGGGTTGGAGCGGATCACGGTGTCATAGAGGGCCTGGGGGTCAACGGAGGCGACCAGCGACGGGTCGTCGGCCAGGAAGAAGATCTCCAGGTCATGGACGGCACGGCCCGGTCGCGGGGTGTAGGCGCACAGCGTGAAGACGTTCGACAGCGACTCGATGTCGTAGAACGTGAAGAGCGCTGTCTCAGCTGTGACGGGGGTGCGCTGGATGGTCATGGGGTCTGGCCTTTCGGTCGTCACCGGCCGTCACGGCCGGGGTATGCAGTTACCGGGTTGAAGTGCCGGGAGCTGTCATCGACGGCTTCAGCCGGCGCTTCCTCCTGGTGACGGGCGGGGTAACAGGCCGGGCACCACGGGCCCATCGACCGCCCACCAGGGAGTAGCCGAAGTCTTTGCGCTGGACAATGCAGTCGGCGCATTCCTTACCGGGCGGGACGCCGTCCCCTGCACATCCGTCTTTCCAGTCCGGTTCGTTCGGGTGCTGCTTGGCCATGGCTTGAGTTCCGTTCCTGTTGTTACTTGATGCGGTTGTGTGGAGAGCGGCGGCGCGGGGCGTCCATCCGGCTCGAGGCCTCAGCCACGAGCCGCCGCTTCTCCTCCGGGTCGGCGCTGATCTGCGAGCGGACGATCAGGTTGGTGATCCGCTGCTCGCGCGCGACGTCGTTCAGCGCAGTGCATGTCCTGCCCTGCTGCTGGGCGAGATCGGCCACCGCCCGGGCGAGCTCGGTAATGGCCCTTGCGATTGTGTGCATGGTCGGATCAGTCCTCTCCTGGGGTGTCCTCGTCGTCGGCGTCCGCCTGGGCGGCGGGGCCGGTGTGCCGGAGCAAGCCGCGGTAGTTGGCCTGCAGGGCCGGCTGCGACTTCTTTTTCGGGTCCGAGCCGCTGTAGTGGGGGTTCATCCACTTCTTCAGCTCGTACTCGGCGATCACCGTCTCCGGGGTGCTCATCATTTGGCCTGGACGGATCTTCTTGTTCTTGTCCGGGCAGTGCCACAGCGGGTCAGGCCGTACGATCGCCACCAGGTCGGTGATGAACTGTTTGTTGCTCACCGGCGAGCCCGAGGGCGAGACATCTGCGAACCAGGCCTTGTAGAGGTCGTAGACGAAGGTGAAGGGCACCAGGTCCCACACCAGCCGCTCACGGAACTCCTCCCAGAAGGCGCGGACCGGGTCGTTGGCTTCCTTGTACTCGGCCAGGACGTCCTTGGTCGCCACCGGCTCGGAGAGCTGGTAGTAGTTGCCGGGATCGGCTGCGCCGGCGCGGTTGAGCACGTACCAGAGGGCATACTCCAGGACCTCGCGGCGCTGGAGGTAGTCGTCCTTGATGTACTTGCGCTCCATCCCGGTGAAGCTCTTGTTGAACGGCACGAACAACTGCCTGCGGTAGAAGCTCTCGGACTTGTCCTTCACGCGCGGGAACTCGTTGAGGCACTGGACCATGAAGCCGAAGAACTGGTAGGCGATCGGCATCCGGTACTTGCGATTGATCTGGATGACGTCATTGGTGACGATCGCCTTCAGGTTGGCCGCCTTGTCGATGAAGGTGCCCACGTCGTTCTCGTCGACGATGATCGCGTTGGCGCGCACCAGTGGCTCAAGCGCGAAGTCCTTGCCGAAGTCGCTCAGCGGGATCGAGGTGTGCGAGCGTGGCCCGCACAGGTTGCGCATGAGCGAGCACAGCGTGCCCTTACCGTTGTTGCCCTGCTCGGAGTAGAACCAGGCGGTCTTGCCCCAGCTGACGTGCGGCCGGATGATCGCGCCGATGATCTCCCAGAGCAGCTCGGGGATGGCCTCCTCGTCGGAGAGCTCGCGGACCCAGGATTCGATGTCCCAGACCGAGCCGTCGACAGGGTGGATGATCACCGGGTTGTCCGGGTCCTCGACGTAGTCGATGTGGCACTTGGCCAAGAACACCAGTGCCGGGTCGAAGGGTACGAGCGACTTGGGCTCCAGGTGGAAGTCCTTGCTGCCCTCGTGGATGTCCCGGGCCTGGCGGCCGTAGTGGAACACCCCGTTGTTCACGGCGATGAGGTCTCTGTGGCTGCACTGGTGCCGGCGCGGGCTGTCCTCACGGAGCACTGCCAGGACCTCGGCGAACTCTTTGAGCGTCAGCTGCGTGTTGTACCGGCGGGCCGTGGTGCGGATGTCGTCCTCGCTGGTGGTGTACGTGCCGCGGCCCGGGCCCGTGGCCTGGTACATCGCCAGCAGGTCGTACTCACGGTCGGTGTCCTTGGCGTTGGGGGCGATGCGGATCACGTGGTGGAGGCTCAGCAGGATCTGCGCCACCTGCCAGTAGGTCAGGTGCCGGGCCAGGGGGAGCTTCTCGGCTGCCACTTTGGTCTTGCTGTTTTCGGCCTTGCAGACACCGTTGACGATCGCGAGCAGCTGCTTTTCAAGCAGGCGCGGTGCCGGCGGGTCCGAGGGGTCGACGAGCCGGAGGTAGACCTCGGTCGCGCGGGTGACGATCTCGTTCTGCGGGGCGATGTCGCCGCCGTCAGCGAAGTACGCCATGACCTCGGTGAAGGCGTCGGCGACCGGGTTGGTCGACGGGGTGTCGAAGTCCTCGTCGAAGACGGGCGTGGGGTCATCAGGAGTCGTCATGCTGCTGTCTTTCTCGATCGCGTCAAGCACCTGCCGGCAGTAAGTGGGAAGCCGATTGGTCTCGTAATCGAATAGGAACGTGCTCACGACTCTATGTCATCCGAATGGTCTTTCGCAACGAGTCGATAGATATTTGACTCGTGAACCGATAGAGGTCCCGGGCTGCGCCCGGGAGGGGCTCGGAGGGGTCGCGCGCGGGACCCGGAGGCCACAGCGACACGACGAGAGCGTGCGGTCTGGAATGAGAAACAGTGGCTCCGGGGGCGTATGCCCCACGGAGCCACTGGCTTCTCGTGCTCGAGCACTCCCCCGCGGGCGGCGTGAGCCGCCCGACCTCCTGGTCGGGGGCCGGGGAATTCTTCCGACCAGCCGGCCGGGGGCCTCCAGGACTGGAGGCCTCCTGCAGCAGAAAGCAGGTATACCCCCAAGGGGTACCGGCAGGTGTACCACTTGACGTGGTACACCTGTTTCCCCTGGTCAGCCTGGGATTTTGGGGGTTCTTAGAGAGGGGTGTACCACGTGGAGATTTGCACGTGGTACAGGCGTTTGCCCCGGTGTGACGGGCTTTTTATACCCCCCGTACCACTTGTACCACTAAATAAAGAGTAGATATATGCGCAGGGGGATAAGAGCTCTTACTGGCTTGACGACCGGCCGGAGGCGTCCTTCACGCGCACATGTAAACGGTCGGAATTTGGCGGTACTCGTGGTACATCGGCTGAAAACGTTGATCTATCAGGCAAAGCGGCGTACCACGTCCGCTCGCCCACGTGGTACGCAGTCCCTCGGCCACGACCGTCCGAACCCGCCGTTTCCCGCGCCAGCACTGGGATCGGGTGCTGTACCACGACACGTGGTACAGCCCGGCCCGCATCCTCCTCCCGGTGCTGTCCCCAGGCCCTGACGGTCCTGACGGGAGTGATCGCGATGGATCCGGCGTCCCGGTCGACCGGGCTTGCGGATCATTCCTGACACATCATCGAGTGAGCCAAGGAATGGAATACCGATTGCGTTGCACATGATGAATCGCACCTGTAGAGTGGGCATTGGTGTTAGGGTCAGGAACTGTCACCGGGTGTTGTTGTCACAGGAACGTGAAAACAAAAAGGCCGGAGAAGCATCCCCGTGGGAAGGGAGCTCTCCGGCCTTTTTGCGCGTTCACGCTGGTGCGAGGCACCGGGCGCGCCGGACGCCTAGAAGGCGACCGCGCTGCGGCCTCGCCGGTATCCCGCATTGGGGGACTCGGGACTGTGGGTACGGACCCGATGGCCGTCTTCGACGGCGTACAGGATCTCGTAGGTGATGGAGACGTTGCGGTTGCAGGGCATCACACCCTGCCTCCGGCGCATCTCGAGCTTGCGGTAGCCGGTGACGGACTCGGCGCGCTCGAAGAAGCGGGCGAGCATCTCGTGGGCGCGTTCATGCGCCTGCTCTGCCGTGCGGCCGCTGGTGCTCATGATGAAGAAGTGCACCGACCCCCGATCGAAGGTCGGCCTCTCACCGGTGTCGAAGTCGCCGGCGAACCGCGCGCGGCGGATTTCGCTGTCGCTGGGGCGCATGAGCCGGCCGCGTGCGTCGTACGCACATGTGTTGACGACTGCCATGGTGGATCCTCCTCCTCTCAGGTTTTGGCTGATGAATATCTTTCAGCCAATCCCCCGGTGACCGGATCACCCCGGTCACCCGAAAGCAGGCCCTCCGGAGCGACCTCCGGCCCACGGCCGCGAGGTCGCCCGGAGGGCACCAGCGTCAGTCCCGCACATGATGAGCCCGGCCGCTATGCGGCCTGTGGCTCGCTTTCCCTGCCGCCTTCCTGTCCGTCCTGTGCAGGCACGGGCCCCGGTGCTGCCATGCGGTACACCGCCAGGGCGCACCCGAGGAACGCCGCGGTCATCAGCAGCGCTGAGACAGGGTTCGCCAGTGCCCCCAGCAGCTGGGCGGGGACCAGGACGGCCGCGAGGTTGAAGGCCAGGTGGAGCAGCACTGAGGGCCATAGGACGCGGCTGCGTTCGTAGACCAGCGCCAGCAGCACCGCCAGGGGCAGCGTGGCAGCGAACTGGACGACGTTGGCGTGCAGCAGGCTGAATCCGGTGGCCGTGATGAGCACCGCCGCCACAATGCCGACCCTGCGCCGCAGCAGCGGGTAGAGCAGGCCGCGGAAGAGCATCTCCTCAGCCACGGGGCCCGCGACCAGGGCGAGCAGGAGGGCCACGACGGGTCCGACGTCCGCCCTGGCCCGGGTCGACTCGTCGAATCCCGCCGAGCCGCCCAGGGTGTAGAGCCACAGGGCAAGGGACTGGCCGGCGAGGAACGCCAGCACCAGGCACCCCAGTACCGTCCGCGTGAAATGCGGTGTCCCGGCCACCGGCCGGACAGCCGGCGCGTGGGCGAACCACCGGGGCCGGAAGAGCCTGGCAGCGCCGACGAGCAGCGCCACCAGGCCTCCGAGTACCGCGGTGCCCATGACGGGCTCGCCGACCATGGGGATCACGGCGAGGCCGAGTCCCAGGTAGGTGGCGAGCACGCCGAAGGGCACGAGGATGCACCACGCGATGGAGACCAGACGGGATGTGATCGGTGGAGCGGGCATCCCCGCCTCCTTTCCGTGGTCAGGCAGATGCGGGGATCTGCTCTTCGATGACGGCCTGCACGCGGGTCTCGCCGCGGAAGGTGTTCAGCTGGAGCTTCGCGATGAAGCGCAGCGTCCCGACTTCGGTGCGGCTGGCCGACCGGGTCAGGTGCACGATCTCCGGCTCCTTCTCCTCGGCGACGTTCCACCACAGGCAGGACAGCCCCGAGCGGGTGACCAGGCGCAGGTGCTTCTTGCACAGACGGCACACGCGGTAGCCGCGGGCATTGGTCATCAGGTTGGTGTCGATGCGCTCGTGGCCGCAGTCGGCGTCGGAGCCGATGCGGTCCACCCGCAGCCCGAGGGGTTCGACGGCGATCTCGACGACCGGCTCGACGAAGCCGTGGCCGAAGGGCCGCAGCGCCTCCACGCGCCGGACAAAGCCGACCAGCGGTTCGAGCTCGTCCAGCCCCGCGTCGCAGTCCTGGTCAGGCCCCAGGACCAGGTCAGCGCGCCGCTCGTCCTGGACGACTGCCAGCAAGGCCACCTGGGTGGCCTCCCGCAGGACCTCGACCAGACCGTCGAGCAGTTCGGCCCGGTCGACCTTGACGCCGCAGGCCTGCTGGTGGCCGATGGCGCGCATGCCGTCCTGGTGCTCGAGGGCATTGATGATGCCGAACCACGAGGGTGCACGGCCGGAGCCGCTGACGTAGTCGTCAGGGCCGGAGGGACGGTCGAGCACGACGACCGGGTGGCCGTGGCGCTCCATCATCCGGTTGGCAAGCAGCCCGTACATGCCCGGGTACGCATCGGAGAAGTAGATCCAGGGGGCCAGCGGCTGGTCCCCTTCGTCGAGCTCCCGGGTGTGGACCTCGACGAGCTCCTTGCGCCTCTCGTTGGTCGCGATGACCTGGTGTGCCGCTTCGAGCATCGCATCCTGGCCAGAGGCGGTGAACACTCCGAAGCACGGCGCGAGCGGGTCGCCGGTGCGGCGCGGGGAGTTCATCGCCGGGGCGAGGTAGAACCCGTAAAAGCCCTCGTCGATGCTGTCGATGTCGCGGACCTTCCCTGCCTGGCCGAAGGCCTTCAGCAGGACCGCGAAGCCTTCGAAGGCCCGGACGAAGGCCGGGTGGTGCGGGTCGACGCGCAGCAGCTGCATCAGCGTCGACTGCCCGACGTCGATCGCCTCGGGGTCCGGGTCGAAGCCCCAGGGGGTCGGGACTGTGCGCGGCGCGGGGGCGTACAGCAGGCGTGCAATGGACAGCGAGTCGCGCACCAGCTGCCGGTTCTCGTACAGCACGGGCATGACGTCGGAGACCGTGCCCAGGCCGGCGAACAGGCGCAGCAGGCGGATCTCCCAGAGCTTCTCGGGCCGGTGGACGCGGGCGTAGGCCTCCAGCACCTGGTAGAGCACGTGCGCGCCGCAGATACCGGTGTTGGCGTAGGTCTCATCCATCCGGCAAGGGTCGACGGTGACGTCAGCACTCGAACCGGGTTCGAGCTCCTCGTGGTGGTCGGTGACCAGGGTCTTCCACCCCAGGGCCCGGGCGGCGGCGATCCCGCGGTGGGAGTTTACTCCCCCGTCGCAGGTCAGAAGCACTTTGGTGTCCGGCCACGTCGCGGCGATCTCAGCGATGTCCTCGGGCGTGAGGTCGTGGCCGCGGCGGTAGTCGGGCAGGTGCAGCTCGACGTCGAAGCCGAGCTCGGACAGGCCGGCGTAGCCCAGCACCCCGGAGGAGATCCCGTCCATGTCGAAGTCGGGGGCGATGGTGACCTTGTGGCCGGCAACCCGCGCCTCCTCCAGGGCCTCGACCATTTCGGCCAGGCCCCGGAGCTCGTCGTGCTCGGCGGACTCGATCTCGCGGAGGTATTCGTCGGTCCAGCCGCGGCGCTGGCACATCAGGGCGAACAGGTCAACGCCGTCATCCGTGAGGGGATGGTCGTCGACGGTCTGGAGAATGGTCATGGCGGGGGCCTCTCGATCGTGTCGAATGGTCGGATTACAGGGGTGGGAAAGGCACCCGCTGACAGTGTGATTTTAGCAGTGGAACTTATTGGTCATGCTGGTATAGCAGCGTTTTCGGCTTATGATGAAGGCATTCGAAAGATCTGTCGCTTTGGCGCGCCCAAAGACTTCTCTAAGACGGTTCGGATCGTCTAACATTCACAACATGGCTATTCGAAATATTGTGGAGTCGGACATCAGTGGCAAGCCGGACGCTGCCACAGTCACCTTCGGACTGGGCGATACCTGGTTCGAGATAGACCTGACCGACGAAGAGCGCAAAGAGCTTGAGAAGAATCTCAAGCAGTACATCAGCAAGGGCCGAAAGGCTACCAAGAAGGGCGAGAAGAAGCGTCTCGTGCCCGACACAACGCCCGAGGAACGCGAGAAGATCCGCGAGTGGGCACGCGAGAACGGTCTCGAAGTGCCCGAATTCGGACGTATCCCGAAAGCGGTCATGAAGGCACACGATGAGGCACACGGCATCGAACGGACTGTCTAGTCCTATCTTTGGCGTTTCCTTTCAAACTCTGTCCGTAGACAGCTTCCGGCACCCATTCGAATAAGAGCAACAGCCCTGCAGGACCCGCTGCAGGGCTGTTGCCATGTCCGGGGTCAGGCGTGGCGCAGCGGAGCCTGCAGGACGTCGAACACCTGGATCCCGGCGGCAAGGGCCTTGGCCCTGCAGTGGATCGTGCGGTGTGAGAAGTGACCCTCGACCGCGGGCAGCAGCTGCTGGCGGCGGCCCTGCCTGCACCGGTCCTTGGTGCATCGATCCAGGAAAGCCGTGCAGAGCACCGGGATGCCCTGCTCCTGCAGTGACGGCGCGAGCCGCACCATCTCCGTGTTGCGCTCCATCCCGGCCTTCACGCCATGCTTGTCCCAGTCGGCAGGGATCTCGAGCACCTGGAAGCCGGCTGCGCGCCAGAGCCGTTCCGCCATGGCGTCGGCACCCTTCGGACAGTGTCCGGAGATCAGCAGGGGCCGGGTAACCGTTGAAGGTCCCCACGTGCGCCAGGCGCTGTTGAAGGCATCCTTCATGGCCGCCTCGTCGCCCCAGGTACGGGCACCGGTGACGAGCAGGGCGTGGGTGGTTCCTTCAATCATCCCGATGCCTCCCGGCTGATCATCTGTACCGGCCTCTGTGAGGACCCTGGTGTGGCGGACGGAGTCGTGACGCCATCTGATCGCCGCATCATTCGCGTCCTCTTTCGCCGCAATGCTTTCCGAAATAATTCCCTACGAATCCTCACAGTCGGCAGGTCACTGGTCTGCATCTGCGGCGGCCTTGGTACTGCTCATCCGGGCGCTGCCACACTCGTAGTTGACCTCCACCCGGATCTCCCGGTCCTCGCACATCGGCGTGACGTGGAGGGTGTATCCACCGTCCTTGTCGCGCTCAAGGTAGGCGACACAGACGGTGCTGCCCTCGTCGTCCTCGAAGTCGACCTTGCCGAAATTCTCCGCCGGTGTCGCCTCCGTGACGCGCTCCCCATAGGGGATCCACGGCTTAGCCTCGCACCGGGCTCCGGTGTCGTAGGGCGAGAGCTTCGGCTCTGGCCGGCGTGCAGACCTGGATGTCTTTCCGGTGGGTGTCATGGTGATGCCTCTTCCATTCTCGGGGTGCAGGTGTCGGGCATCGAGTGCAGGTCCCGCCCGGGATCCCCGGCGGCTCGATGTACGGCCCAGCTCCCGTGCCAGCTCCGCTGGCCCTGACGGCCCACTGGTCCCAGCGTGTCGGGACCTGCTCCGAGTGGGCCGCGCAGCGGCCCGGCCGACGGGCCGTCCTCCCCGGACGAACCTGGTGCGCAGCGCCAGGTGATCCACCGCCTGGCTGCACCTCTTGCCGCGTCGTCCACCTGTGGACAAACGCGGCGGGGCAGGCGGCGGGAATCCTCCCCTCAAGCGCAGCGCTGGGCATGGCCGGAGGGAGCGCAGCGACCGACGGACCGGCGAGCGAAGCGAGCGGTGGAACCTTTCGGCCATGCCGACCAACAGCGTCTCGAAGCGCAGCGAGAGACCGGAGCGAAGCGGAGGGTCCGAAGGACCGCTGTTGCCAGGTTCCCTTATGCCCTTTTCCTCTCTTGCCGCCATTTCGCCATTCCACGGCTGGAGCGTTAGAGGAAGCCTGGAATATCAAGGGAAACGACCCGTACACCCTTGACCCGTACACCCCCTCTCCATCCGCGCAGCGGGTGTACGGGTCACGTCGTTTCCCTTGGATTCTCGGGCTTTTGGGTGTACAGCCCTATTGCCGTCCGCTGCAACGCCGTACGGGCGCATCTTCCGCACCACCTTGAGGCACGAGCGGGTACCCGTACGGGTCCTCACACGTAGCGTCAGCGACGCCGGGCGCAGCCCGTTCTGCACCCCTGGTGCACCCTGCTGCCGCAGGCGCATCAGACGCCGCGCGAAGCAGTCCACCACTCCCCGCGACCTGTCGCGTCAGGCTGTGGAAAACTCTGCTGCTACAGCACTGCACTGATCTGTTGGTGCGCTTGCCGCACCGGCGTGCGTGCGCTCATTCCGGCTCTGTTTCACCGTCGCGCCAGCACTTGTCGCACCGCGTCCGAGGCGGGCCCACAGCGCTTCTTTGCCGGGGCCTGTACAGGCCTGAATGCCGCTCCCCCTGGTGGCAGCTGCACGCATGGACGAGCGCCGGCGAGTCCTCGACGTCCACCGCCAGGCCGGTCCCTCGTGGACGCACCAGAAAAGGAGCTTGCCCGGGAAGCATGAAGCTTCCCTGGATCCACCGGAGCCCCTGGTTCCGCAGCGTCGCCGAGCCGCCCGGGTCTCCACCAGGTGTAGCTTCCCGGAGAGCCTCACGGATCCACACCCTCTGGACTGCCACCGTCCGTGAGGCACGGATGGATGCGGAGCTCTCACCCTCTCGCTCCATGCGTGGGCCCTGTTACCCGGTTCGCCCTTTCCCTTCGCTCCCTTTGCGGCCCCCGGGCGGGTCGGTGACGCCATCCCGCAGCCACAGCTGCTCCACGTGTACCGATAGCTCACCAGACCGCTCCGCCGGCGCTCCAGGACTGTCTTCAGGTGCCGCCGGCGGGTGTCCCAGGCACTGATTCAGTCCCGCACAGCTGGACTCCTTCTGGTCCCGGAGTGGACAGATCATGTCCCAGCATGGCCCCACAGGGACACAATTAGGACCCACACAAGACCCGAAAGAGTCCAGACAGACCATTCAGACCCCATTGAGTGCCGGATGGCGCACCTCGGGGCTGTCTCGGGCGCTCTTCTGGTCTTGTGGTGGTCTTCTTCGGGTCTGCTTCGGCTGTGTCCCAGAGGCGGCCTTTTGCGGGTCTTTTCGAGGACTCGGCTGTGCCCCCAGAGGGACCACCACACGCCCGGCGATGTGCGGTGGCCTGTTTCAGGTCCCCTGCTGGTCCTTGTCGGACCGCGTGCCTGTCCCGGGCGGGACCTTGATGAGTCCAGCATCTTCTGGCGCGCCCGTCAGCCTGTGGCCCTTCTGCGGGTCCTGCCGGTGGCTCCGACGGGTCCCGCCGCGGCCAGGTGTCACCGACAGCGATCCACCTGCGATTCCCTGGTGGCCTTTTGCTGGTCCCGGCGTGGTCCTTGCAGAGACCATTGAAAGACCAGTAGAATGATGACTGATAAATGAGTCAAAAGGTACCCGACTGGCAGCAATGCCTCGGGGGACCGCGCAGGAGAGGGGGCCGCGATGACCGGGGACAGTGTCCATCAGTACAAGGGCGTGAGGGGGTACGCACGATGACCGACAAGGCCGAGCCGCGCCGTCTGCGCTGGAGCGTCCCGCGGGCCGATGAGTCGACGAACCGCTGGCTGGATGAGCAGTACGACATTTCGCGTTCGCTCCAGCTGCTGATCCGCGAATCCATCCAGCGCGACGGTTACATCGACGTGGTGAACCGTCCGGTCGAGCAGCTGCCCCGCCGCGGACGCCCGCCGCAGGGCGAACAGGATCCCGGGCGCAGCGGGGACCAGGACTCTGACGAGGACAGCCGCGAGGACAATGGCCCAGCCGACAACCCCAGCCGGGACGAGAGCCGCGACGAGGCTGTTGTACCTGTTGTTGCTGCTCCTCCGCAGCCCGTACAGCGCGTCGTGCCCGCTGAGCCGCCGCCTGCTCCTCCTGTACGCGAGCCCCGCCCCGTTCCCGCCGAGGAGCCTTCGGTCCCTTCGGGGCTGGACGCCTTCCTCACCCGTTGATCCGCACCGCACTTCCTGAGACACCGACTTCCTGAGAGGGACACAACCATGAGCAACACCCGCACCGCCGAGAAGACCATCCAGCTCACCGGCGGCATCGACGTCGGCAACGGCTACGTCAAGGGCGTCATCCGCGGCGAGGTCCACGGCAAGGAGGTCTTCGACACGATCGACCTTCCCTCCGCCGTGGTGAGCACCTCGCGTTCCACGCCCAAGGTGCCCGAAGCTGACGCCGACGCCTTCAAGACGATCGTGGAGGACGATTTCTTCAACCGCGTCGCCGCCTCGTTCACCACTCCCCTGATCGGGCACTCGGACCTGCGCACCTTCGGCCGCGCGGCGCTGAGCACCCCTGGGTCGAAGTTCACGCAGTTCGAGGTCGTCGGCTCCCGCTCGAAGGCCGACCAGGAGCTGAGCTCGGTGCTCGTTCTGGGCGTCTTCGCCGCCAAGGCCCTGCGCGACTACGTCCGTGAACACGGCGCGCTGCCGGACCACGAGCTGCGCGCCACGGTCCGCGCCGGCCTGGCCCTGCCCATCGCCGAGTACGTGCAGCGCCGCAGCGGCTACGCCGCACAGTTCATCGGCCTCCTGGGCGCGGCGGACCCCACGGTGCACCTGGTGACCGTGAAGAACTTCTCCACGCCGGTCACTGTGCGCCTGCAGTTCCAGGACGTGCAGGTTCTGCCCGAAGGTGCGTCCGCGCAGTTTGCCATCACCGACAAGGGCGCGCCGCTGGCCCAGGCTCTGCTCGATGACCTGCGGGCCTCGGACCCCGAGGAGGCGGCACGCCTGCAGGGCGTCACCGCTGAGCTGCTGGTCGGTGTGCGCAACACCGTCGGCGTCGACGTCGGCGAGGGCACCGTGAACTTCCCCGTCTTCACCGACGGCACATTCAACTCTGAGGCGGCCAGCACGCTCGACCAGGGCTACGGCACCGCGCTGACGAACGCGTTGGACCGCATGAGCACCAGCGGGGACAAGGACCTGCGGTTCAAGAACCGCAAGGCGCTGGCCGACTTCCTGCAGCAGGAGCCCAGCGTGTTCCTGCAGGGCCGGTTTGATCGCGCCAAGGGCTACGTGGACGAAGAGGCCGAGTACCTGGCCGAGGAGATCGGTGCACGCTTCGAGGACGTCCTCGCCGAGGTCGGCGGCACCACCGAGGTGGTGTACGTCTACGGCGGCGGCTCCGGCCCGGTCAAGGAGATCCTGCGCCCGGTTCTGCAGAAGGCCGCCGGCGGGATCCCGGTGCTCTACTTGGACGCTGCATACTCCCGGCACCTGAACCGCGAGGGCCTCTACCTGGCAGCCAAGGCCGTCGAGGTCCAGAAGCCCGAGGGCAAGCGCAGCAGGGCGGCGGCGTGACGATCGTGCACCCGTAGCTAGGTCCCGCGAGGACTGCGGACCGGCCAGCAACAGACCAGCAACAGACCCGAGGAGGCATCAGCACTATGACTGACCACGACGAGACCAACGACGGACCCCAGAAGGACCCGAGCGAGACCCCTGAGAAGCCTTCGGGTATCGTCGCACGGCTCCAACACCTGTACGAGGACCGACCTGTGGCCTTTGCCGTGCTCGTGATGGTGGTCTCCGGGCTGGTGTTCCTGCTCGGCGGAGTCCTCACCGGAGCCGCGGATCTCATCGGCATCTCGTTGCTGCCGATGGACAACATGCCGTAGCGCCCGGCAGGCCCAGCGCAGGCGAAAAAAGAGACCTCCCCGGCGGCAGCTGATGCTGCACCCGGGGAGGTCTTTGCTGTGCTGGTGATCCAGATCAACAGGATGGTCAGTCAATGCCATGCTCGGCCGACAGAGTCCTGAGATCGTGGCCGAGAGTGTCCATGGCGGCGATGGCGGCCACGGTGCACTGCTGGGTGGCGGGGCAGCAAAGCGAACGGCGAAGTCCTGCGCCCACGATCTCGACAGCGGGCATGTACTTGAAGAGCATCCGGTACATCCGGGAGTCCTGGCCATGGCCAAGCTGGTGGCGGATGGATCCAGCGTTGTCCTTCAGGTCGCTGGCCTTGATGAGCAGCGCGCGGGAACTCGAGCCGGCCAGCAGCATGAGGTGCTCCTCGTAGGAAATGCTCCCACCAGGATTCGTCACCGCGCCGACGAGCATTGCGACGCGCCGGCCGTAGAGCCGCGTCAGACAGGCCAGCGGGTCTTCCCCCGGCAGGCCGAACGCAGCCAGCAGTTCCTTGCTGCAGTCTTCGACGACATCATGCAGCAGTGCCGCGGCAATGAGCTTGGCATCAGTGGCATCCCAGCGCAGGAGGCGCAGTGCCACGCGCAGCGGATGCTCGATGTACGGCACACGGGGCATGTCTCCCCTGACGAAGCGGGTCTGCTTCCGGTGCAGGAACGAGGCCGTCGCAGCTGCGCCGGTCACAAGCTCCGCGTTGGCAGCGCCGGGGATCAGGCGCTGGGTCTCCCGCTCGAGTTCGAACACGAGCATTGCCGGGTCCATCTGCTTGAGCTGGACACGCGTGGTGGGCAGGGTAGTCATGGCTCTTCCTTTTTTCGGGACGGTTCGTTTCCTGCGGCATGGCACCAGGCGCTGCCCCGCAGCGCTGATCCGTCTACGCAGCAAAGCAAGAGCCCCGTCCCCCGCGCCGCAGCGCAGGAGCCGGGGCTCTCTGTGGAGGTCCTCTGGTTATTGGGACTGGCTACGCTGGGTGCGCCGCCCAGCAGCCCAGACTGCGCCCGACAGGACCACCAGCACGACGCTGGCGATCCATTGGTCGGTCCAGGCGCTGGCCACGATGGCTGGCAGCAGCACCAGGACGTTCAGCACGATTCCCGTAACCAGGAGCGTCTTGCCGGCGGTCCGGAGGATCCGCTCGCGGCGGCCGGTGGTCTGCATCGTGTCAGGCATGGTAGTTCACGCTCCTTCGTCGTGGGATGTGGTCTCTCAGAGCTCGATCCGCTTGCCGCGGGCGAGCTCGGCAGCGGGGATGCTCAGCCGGTAGCCGCCGACCGGGTAGCTGGGGTGGTCGCTGGCGACAACCGCACAGGTCCACCACCCTGCGTGGCGCTTGCGGGGACGGGGTTCTTCCTCACCCTCGGTCCGGGCCTCGCCGCGGTACTCGATGGGCACCACGACGACGCGGTGGCCGGAGCCCCGCTCGGTGGCCTTCCAGGGCAGCTCGATGAGCAGGTCCTGGGGCCACTCGATGATCGTGACCGGAAGTTTGGACAGCTCGTGGTTGGCCGAGCCCTCGGGCGACTGCGCGAGGCGCTGCTGCTCCTGCTCGGCGGTTTCGATGAATCCGAGCTTCTCAAGGAAGGACATGGGGATCAGTGCTCCTGGTTCGTGGGTCGTGAAGAAGTGTGGGTCGGCGCTGTCTCAGTGCTGGACTGGCCGCGAACGAGGTCGGCCAGCGCCTGGGCGTAGGCCTCTTTGGCGCGCTCGACTGCAGCCTGCTCGTAGAGCGAGTGGATCTTCTCGCCGGCGGCGATGCGGTCCTCCACTTCGTCCATGGCCATAACGGCGGCCGCGAGCTGGACTCTGGCCTGCGCCTCGGCACGCCGCAGGTCGGGGTGGAAGGCTTTGCTCATCGCGAGCCGGTGGACGGCTGCAACGCGTTGAGCTTCAGCCTCGAGGCCGGTTTGGGGCTCTGGGGTGGTGGCAATGGACACGGTGATCCCCTCCTGTTTGATGAAGTCGTCTGTACGCTGCGGGACCTGGATCTGCACCGCACCCCTCAGCTCCCGGCCAGCCGGCGGGCGGCTGCCTGGAAGTCCGCGAAGGTGATCTCGCTGTCCTGTGCCTGTGTGGCGTCGACCTGGAACGCAGCGCGGCACCATCCGGTGAAGTAGCGCTGGCACAACTCGCGGTCGGCCTGTCGCGCCTGCTCGTCATAGACGGGCGCACTGGCGACCAGCACATCAGAGCCAAGGTCGAACGGCAGCGCGTCCTGCATGGGTGCGGCGATGGTGCTCATGGCAGTGCTCCTCGGAATCCGGTGGTGGCGCGATGTCTGCGATGCAGGCCGCCCTTCGTCGATGACTCCTCCGTGACAGCTCCGCTGTCACCTCCACTGCCTGCATCTGGAAAACGAAGAAGAACAAGAAGGTTCCGAAGGTCCGCACAGGGGCAGCGCCTGCGGTCCCGAACCGGCCTCTGCACACACCCTGCGATAGGCTTTCGGCGAAGTTCAAAATTCAAAAAAGGGGGGGACTCGTGTCGGGAAGCGCGGTCTATGGCAAGGGGTATTACGCAGGCAAGCAGGATGCCCGTACGGAGGACTTGATCGCCGCGGGGGCCTTGGCAGCTGCCGGTCTCGCTACCGCCGGTGGTCTGAAGGTCTACCGGAAAGCCAAGCAGGCCCACGCAACGCGGCTGGAACAGCGGATGAAGGGCCTCGACGACGGAAACAACGCCGAGGATTCCGGCCAGTAACAGGCCAGGACCGCGTAAAAAGAGACCGCGCCGCGGGAGCACACGCTGTTGGATAGCGGGGCTTCCTGTGCTGAGCCTCGTCGCCAGGTTCAGATAGCGCCGCCCTTACTGTCATCTGCAAGCCACGACGCGGCCGGCAGAACAGGAATCATGTCTAGGTCGACGGAATGCAAAGTCCGCCAGAATTCGGTATCGCTGGCTTTCCCTGGGAACTGGTCCGTGGGTAAAAGGTGAAAAACCCCATCGTTGACGGAATATGTCTTAGCCCGGATCGTGGCGCGGTGAGTCATAACATATGCTTCAGCCAAGCCCCAGAGGTTTCGAAAGGGTTCCGGCGCTAACTGCGGAGGAAATATGGCTCAAATTCTGGAAGTTGATCCAGCACAACTGTCGGCCCTGGGCCAGGCGGTATCGACGGCTGGAGTTAAGCTGCTGCTGGCAAGTAATCACAGTGACATGGGAGGCGATCAGCTCAGTTCCCGGCTTCATCAGACCGGTTGGGGCACCAACCTGGCCACGAGTCTGGGAGCCTACAAGGAGGTTTGGGGTTCTGACGTCTCCCAGACGAAGCAAATGTGCTCCAACGCGGGGTCCTTTATGGATTCATTTGCAGCGGAAGTCTCCCAAATCGACAGCGCTGGTTCATCGAGCTTTCAGCGGTACTAATCATGTATTTCCGTCCGGATCCCCCATCCCAGCACGAAGTCCTGGGATCAGCTCAGCGGTACCGCGACGCGCAGAACGAGTTTAGGGCACAGTCCGATGTCCTTCGACAAATCGCGGGTCAAATTGGACACACTTCTGTTTGGGCTGGTGTATCGGCCGAACATGTCAGCTCGGCTCTCGGAACCATCGCGGACGCAACTGACGGTTTCGCTTCGGCATCAGGGTCAGTCGCTTCAACCCTCGAGGTTCTTGCTTACGCCGTGAGTCCGCTGATCGCCCAACGCCAATCGGTTATCGCGCAACTCAAGCAACAAGCCGGGGAACCGGGCCTCTCAGCCACTCTTGTTTTCTCGAAGCTCAAGGGTGATCTCATCAGTCTTGAGTCCCGTATCCAGCGTTGCTTCGAGCAAGCCAGCGACGACGTGAGGGCCGCGGCCACGCACGCGGCGGCGTGGAGAACAGACATCAACGTCAATCCACAGGCCATGCGTCAGGCGATAGGTGAAGAGATCGGCAAGTCTTTCGCTTCGTTTGCCGGCGGAGTTGTCGACGGCGTCTGGGAGCCGGTCGCCGGCACTTGGAACCTTGTGACCCATCCCGAGTCAGTTGTAAACCTCGTACGCGCCTTCCAGGCTGACGGTCCCGGAACGCTGAAGAAGATGTGGGACGGAATCATTGACGCCGAGACGTGGCAAAAAGACCCCGCCAGGGCCATGGGTAAAATAGCTCCGGGAATTATCGCGACCATACTCACCGCAGGCGAAGGCGGGGCCGCATTGGCTGCAGGAAGAGCCACGGGGAAGGTCGAGCGCTCAGCTGCAACTTACAGCGAAAAAATAGCCACACGTTTCCCCCAGCCCGAGACGCCCGCCTTTGGTGGTCCGTCTAGGGGAGACTACCGCCGGACGTTTTTTGATGCTAATCCCGGAATAGATCCGAGTGCAACAATCGTACATCATGCAGTGGAGCAACAGGTTTCGCGACTTTATCCGGGACTTTTTTCAAGGGATGAGATAAATTCATTATTCAATCTTCGGGGCATTCCTAAAGACATCAACTCTGATTTGCATCTTAGTCAACTGCGGATGGATTGGAACGACTTTTACGAAATGAACCCAAATGCTAGCCGGGAGCAAATTTTGGAGTACAAGAATAAACTAGACAAAATCTACGGCAACCAATTCACACCCAAGGTAAGGTAGTTTTATGGGTTTCTATACAATTCGACCAGCGGTCGACGGAAGTCTGGGCGAGATGAGTGAGTTCGAGCCAGGCTCGAACAAGCGCCGACTCATCAGCTTTCATCTTGTTCTCGAAGACTGGCTTGGCGATGACTTGGTAACGATGACGCCGGGTTTTGCTGTCACTAGGCATCTTGCAGACCGGCTCTCTCGCAGCGGACTGTCTGGGTTTGAGCTCAAGGACATGTATCTGAGCATCTCAGTTGAGGGCACTGAGGCTATGAGGAGGAAGGGCACGCCTATACCCGATCTCGTTTGGATAGATCTAGTGGGCTCGCCGGGGGTCGACGACTTCTCCCTCGCTCCGGACATACCACGTATGGTAGTCAGCGATGCCGCCCTGTCACTTCTCCAAGAGTTCGACATCAAGCGGGCGCGAATTGAGGAGTACCCTCCGGCCGCCTGATCCTGGGTCGACTTATCCGCCCGGGTGGACGCCCGGTACGCGCGCTTCACCAGGCCCCCCCAAGACGCGAGCAGCAGAAACCCAGCTGGCTGGGGACGCCGCTACTCGTACAGGCTGTTGTCGTTCTCTACCACCCTCGTGCGGGTCTTGCGCCTGCCAGAGCTGCTGGTGCTGGCATGCTTGAGATGGTCAAGGAGCTCGGCTTCCTGAACGGGTGGCTCCTCTGTCAAGAACGGTTCTTTGCCCGCATCAGGAGAGGGCGTGTCGGCTTTCCGGTTGCGCTGGAAGTAGTCCCACAGCCGATACTTGATGCGTTCACGGGCGTTGGCGCGCAGCATCACTTCCTTCTCGGTCGCCAGGAACTCACTGACGATGCGGCTCTCCGTCTTGAACCGTTGAAGGCGCTCATCACGCTCCAGTTCGGCCTCTTCGACCGCGATCCAGCCGCGAATCCGAGCCGCTTCCTCCCGGGAGGCGATGGAGCTTGCGTACGCGGTCCGCGGAGTGATGGAGCGCGTAAACTTCATCATCACTGGAAGCAGCTCAAAGAGCAACAAAAACCAGCGGAAAAGGGAGTGAAAGAAATCAGCACCGGCATTGTAATTGCTCGAACCCTCGGACTTGTCGGTTAGTTGAGACAGTGCTTCTTTGCGCTCGAGCAACCCGTCTTTGGCAGTTGGGGCTTGGGCTTCGAACTTCTTGCGGACATCCGAGTAGACAGTTGCGGGAACGGTTCCGTCACTCTTTGCCGGTGGGTTCGGGTTCAGGTAATCGTTGATGTCTTGAATCTTGGCGTTGAGTTCATCGATATGTGCCTTGGTGCTCGGAGCGTCGCCCGTTAGACGGTCGCGCTCGTCCAGCAGGTTCTGGTAATCGGTAGTTCGGCAATATGTCCACCCAAATCCGTTGAGGTAGCAGCTGTAAAACTTGCCGTTACGGTCGGCGAGAGCCTGGATCCGCGCGTCCACATCTGCGATCGCCTTCGTCGCGGTGGAGCTGTCACCGTTGGCCTTATCAATTTGCTGCTGGAGGCTGTTGCGTTCATCAACCTTCGTCTGTATCTGCTTGGCAATTTCAGCATCAATCGTGGCGTTATATTGGGCTACCGCCGTCGCCTGGTTAACCTTAATCTGCTCGCTGATGGCGGAAGAAAAAACCACCATCATCAGGATGTCCGCGAAGAGGAGAGAGCCCACCACCACGAGGCCGAGACGGGGTGCCATTTTGAGGAGTTCAGCAGAGAGGTTGAGCAGCCAGGAGAAGACCGTTCGCCACCACGACTTCCGTCCCTTGACTTCGAACCCGGCCTTTTGATCGCTGACGATCCACCTGTCCAGGAACAAAATAACCAGGAAGTAGCCGGCGAACACCCATGACAGGACGTTAAAGTCCGGGGTCTTCATGTCCGTGAAAATGACCGTGGCAGTCGTGAGGCTCGCCGCGGCAACGGTGGCGGCTACGATGAGTCCCCAGCCGAGACCGACGAACCACCCGCGGTCCCCGAAGGCACGTACAGTTTTTACGTCCCCGCCTGCGAGGTTGATAAAAAGGTCCGAGGGTCGCCAGCTCTGTGGTCCAATGGGCCGCTGGAGGGGGTCGTCCCGGAGATCGCTCGAAGGCGGGACAGGACTCTCCTCAGGATCCAGGGTCTCATCGTCGATCAGCTCAGAACTCATGATTCATTCCTTTCTGAGCGGGCGTGAGGAATCCAAATAAACCGTTGTCCGGATTCATCCACAAGAATTCCTTGACCTGGAAGGTATTTTGACCTGGGCCTGTGGATCAACGGCTCTGCGTAGAGACTGCTGTTTTCGGCAACGACCAGACGGGGATTTGGAGCGAGATACAGGTGAATACTCTGTGTGCGCACAGAGTCGAAACCGGCGACGCTCGAACGGTCCGGCTGAGACGAGCTCTTGATAGTGCAGGCTATGACAATTCTTCGATACCTATGAAGTAGGTTTAATCTTGTGCGAATTGTTAGACCGACTCCGAAGGTTTCTTCCTCATCAAAGAGAAATACCGGCCGGCCGTTGATGCATGCGGCCTCGGGGTACGAAGCGGCCAACCATTTCTCCGCCTCCTGCAATTGCTCGTGCTCGATTTGCGAGGCACCGGTCGGGGCGTCGTATTGAAGCGGGTCTGTCAAAAAATACGCTGATTCTCCCTCAATCTGTTTACCGCAAAGTATCACCCTTTTCCCGGTTCGTTCATAGAGTTGGGCTGCAATAACCCTCAGAACGTTGGTCCTCCCGCTGCGTGCTCTACCGGAGATCAGAAGCGTGTGCTTCGTAAGATCGATAGATCCGATCTCTCCAAGAATGTCGTCACGACCTAAACCAATGGAGTTACTGTTTTCCCACCCCGGGTATACCAGCTCAGGCAGGCTTGGCTGCAACCAAGGCTTGAATTTCGACGACTTACTCAGCCCGGGGGTTGACTCCTCATCGAGGAAATAGAGCTGGATCAGCTGGTCTTGGTCGTTCAAGCCATAACCTGGAAGCCACTCGCTGCGTGGAACACGGTGCTCATAAAAGTTCCGTCCAAGCCGTAACGTGACCCCGATGTCTGACTGGAAGACTTTGTCCGGCTGTTCAGAGCCGATGCTGATAGCCATGTGGATCCCTGCCGCCCGCCCATACCGGGTGAGGTCGATAAGGCGTTCAAGCCAGAGTCCTGTTCTCTGATTCGACTCGAACAGCATCTGCAGACGGTCAAATCCATCGATTATCAGAAGCCGGGGTGGAACGGAGCCGTCGCCCGGTGTTTCCGCCGCCGACCATAGCTGATCAATAACCCTTGTCAGTGAAGCTGCGTCTCCGATGGACGTGATGTACCAGTTGGAGTGCTGACGAGTTCCTGCGAGCTTCGTCAGCTCAGTCTGCGCGTCGAGGACAAAGACCTCGCCAGCGGGATGCTTAGCCAGCCATCCCTCCGCGAGCGACAACAGGCCATGTGTCTTCCCGGTACGAGGAGGTCCTTGCAGAACAAACATCCCCGCCTCCATGTCCACGTCCAGGGACTGGATGCACTGGTTCGCCGGATCGTCAACGACGCCAATAACGATCGGGCCATCGCCAGGAGATTGACTGATTGTCCTTTCGCCGGACCTCTGGACGTCTGGATTTATTCGTCGCGGCTCCTCAAACAGTGATGCCGGCAAAACCGCAACGTCGCGCAGTTCCCGGAAGCTGACTTCCCCTGATCCACTAACTTGAAGCCGGTGAGCTTCCTGATATGAATCTCTGATGGTCTTCACCACATGATCTATTTCCGTCGGCCCGGACGGTGACTTGCCGGTGGCATCCCGATCCGTACTCAGGCCTTGGGACCACACACCCGCTCTCAGAGGGGCCAAGGTCACTCTTTTCCCGCCAGCACGGCCGGGCGGGTTGTACTCCCTGCTCACGATTGGCGATTGGAACTCCACCAGGTTTGACCCACCAGTGCTGAGCAGCGCACGACCGGGGAGACTGCGTGGAATTTGCGCGGCGTCGGGAGCATCAATGATGACGCGGGAGTCCTCGTCGCTGAGTGTGGCAAGCGCGATTTTGGCCCTGATGTTCGCCCTCGTGTCATCGCGGATAACCTTCCTTGAAGGGCGCTGGGTCGTGAGAATTACGTGGATGCCAAGCGATCGCCCACGTTGAGCGATGTCCTCGACGGCTTCAAGCACACTGTAGTCAGCACCCCGTTTGCCTTCGGTCTCTCGAACAAGGGTGTGAAATTCATCAAAGACCACAACAAGCCGTGGCAGCTGTTTGGCCCCCGGTCGGGTAGCAATATTGGCTCGATACTCCTCAAATTCCTTGGCATCACCGGCCTCGAGAAAGGCCGATAGCCGTCGGCGAATTTCGGCTTGAAGGAACTTGATGGCCCGATCGATATTTGCGCCTTCCAAGTCACTGATAAAACCGATTGTATGAGGAACTTTGGCGACTTTCCGGAAGGTTTGTCCGCCCTTGTAGTCGACAAGGAACAGAGAAACTTCATCGGGATTGTATTCGAGGGTGAGACCGAGAACGAACGACCGAAGGAATTCACTCTTACCAGAACCCGTGGTCCCACCTATCAGCATGTGGGGTCCATCTTCGACGAGATCGATGACGAGATCATTGTCCGTCGAGGCCCGTCCAAGCCTGGCAATGAGCTCCTTCGAGGCTGAGCGGGAGACTATGTCGCCATCCTCGTTTGCGATTTTCCAGTGAACGGCTTCAATGTTCCAGACGGTGGACGCCCTGACCGACGGTGGAATGCTCGCACTTGCACCGGAAGCTCTTGGATCGTACAGAGGCGCAAGGCTGAGCGCTGTTCGATCGGGTGAATGCGTATGCTGTACGGGCTCAAAGTCGTCTATTGTCGCGCTGGGCAGCGTCAATGAGGCTCTGGGCTCAGGCTGTCCAGCAAGTGACAGGGCATGGTCCGCCGGAATCTCCAGAAACGCGTCGATGAATTGAGGGATTCCGTCGCGGCTGGACCCGATCCATAAGACATGAAACAGGCCTGGCGTGAGCGAGAGGATCTCCTCTAAGAGGGCCACATCAACGTCCGCGCTTTCATGCAAAATGAAGAGAACATGATGTCTTGCAGTCACCTCGGGCCGCAGGAGGTCCTCCCTGCTCTTCAGGACTTTAAGGACCTCACGAAGGAAAACTGTTGAGGACGTTCTTCCCAGGACCATCCGATTGAGTGGGAGGAATATGGAAGGCGCGGTGACTTGCGGCAACCATTTCATCCAGTCATACGAAGAGCCCAACTCCCCTTCCGGAATAAAAGTTGCAATAGCGAGCTCGGTCGGTGAATGGCTGCAAACCAACTGCAGAAGGATGTCGATGGTGCTGTTCTTGACCGATTGAGCGGGACCTACGATCGCCAGGTTGTGGCTCTTCAGATCGACCAGGACTGGCGTGTCATCGGCTACCCATGACGTTAGATGGTCACCCTCGCGGGTTCGCTTTCCATCCTTGAGCACTGATTCCAGTTCAATCTCATCAAGCTCAACGCCTGCTTCAAGTTCGACGGTTTGGTGGCTACGAAAGCTTCCATTCCCGACAACAACGTGCATAAAGCTTCTGTCCCGGTGAGAACGTCCCCAGGTAGATGCACGGCGTCTGTAGGTTTGCGCCTTGAGCCATTCAGAATCGGGACCAAGTTCCCGAAGTATGTCTTCCTCTTGTCCAGTTAACCGCGTCTGTTCAGAAAGCGACTTCCGGCTCTGTTCGAGCCATACATCGAGGTTCTTTTGATAGACCCTCTCCTGATTACGGCGGTTGCGGAAGTACGAGACAACCATGGGGACTGCCAGCGGAGCAGCCAAAATCAGGGAAAGCCCGTTGTTTGTTACGGCAAAGAGAATTGCCCCGACGCCGATGGGAGTTACTAAGTTCTCGAATTGAAAGTCGGGATTCCTGGGCTTCTCTGGCCGGCGGGAGATCTTTCTGTATCTTTCCCTCAGCGTTGGAGTCTTTGGCACTGCGGTACGCGCCTTCGGCTCGAGCCGCACCTTTCCCAAGGGTGCCTTTCCAATCAGGGAGGCACCGGAGGCTATCACCCATTCAGCACGAACAGGATCGACTTCATCATTCATATCGATGAAAGCAAGGCGGACCCCCGGGGTGAGCCTGACAATAGAACTTGACGGACGCTCACCGCCGACCAGCATCCTTGACATCAATCCATCGCTGAACGCGACTTCCGCGGCATTGCCCTGCCGCTGGATGACCATGCGCTCTCGCCCGAACTGACCATCGTCGACGACAACCTGCGCATCAGAATCCAGGGCGGAAAACACGACAGGATCTCCCTCACGAAGGAGAGTGACACGGCCTTTTCTCGTACCGGCCTCGTCCACGACATACATTTCGTCAGCTTTAAGGTCACTCCCCCGCCCCCGCAGAGGCATGGGGAGCTGGCCCGCGTCCGCAATAATTTCGAGGATGTCACCATCAATAAGGTCATGGACATCGACAGGCGTCGCATGATCAAGGTAGCCGTGCACCGCGGTTTGCACGCCCCGTGCGTCACGGTACCTCACGAGTTCCCGACGGAGAATATGGTCTCCAGGTCCGACAAGGCCTTGGGCCTTGAGCCCATCCGTCAGATCCCGAACAGTGGACGCAGGTCCAAACTTAACTATGAAATCTGTATGTGCTGCCTCGGATCTGCCGGGGAACGAGACTCGCAGTTTGACCTCACGCTCACCCTGCAAATTACGTCCAGTCGCTAAGGGCAGCGAGCCTCAACGGAATTACCATCTGATCATCCGAAGTTAGTCTCGTCGACGATTCGAAAGTTCTCCGCGATGTTCTTGACTTCCCTGCCGAGTTCCTCGAGCGCCTGGTGCACGTTAAGCTGAGCTTGCTTCCATCGGTCAATAGCCGCTTGGTAACTCTGTGACGCATTACTTGTCCAAACTGCAGAGGGGTCGAAGCGGGCGGCCAGAGAATTTACTTCAGAGAATCCGTCTTTAGAGGCAGCCTCAATTGCTTGGCCAATAGCACGCACGGAATCAACGTCAATACGAATGGAGCCCACAATTTCTCCTAGCTGCTAAACACGCCAATCCGCGCGTTGTGCGCGTGATGATAAAGCTATCGGATCGCTCTGTCATGTCAAGAAGGTGGGTAATGTTACGGAGGGACCAGATGTGCTTATTCCTTTCAAGGAGTATGCAGAAGCCACCTCTTGATATAGCGTGCCGTCCACCTCTGATTCCTTGGGCAGAGAACCTTCGTTCGAACCGGACGCGCGCGTCATCCCCTTTCGTGAGTCCATCGCAATGCCTGGTCCGTCCGCAATTGCCGCTGTGATGAAGCGACTAAATGCGAGTCCCTACGCCGGGCGCGTTGCGTATTGCCGTCGTCGATCGGATGGTCCTGGCGGGCAGTGCACCTGCTCCTGCGTGAGGTCTTCTTCAGGCAGCAGCCCGGTGCGTGGCGAAGTGCCCGTGCACGGCCTCGCGGGCCGCTGGGTACTCCTCGTGGGGATCCGGGTACGCTGCATCGAACCGGGCAGCAGTGGTGACGCCCTGGAAGCGCAGCAGCTCCAGGAGATCCGGCAGGTCCTGCGCGCGGCCGGAAAACTCAGCAGTGTCCGCGGCGATGATCTTGGCGCGGGTCAGCGTGGGAATGCTCGCCAGCTGCAGCTCGATGCACTCGTACGCTGTGTCATCGGCGATCCAGCGTGCCTGGTACATCGAGGCGACCAGCTCCGGGTCCCCGCCGTCCATCACGTTGTCGTTGTTGATCCAGTCGCGCTCCAGGTTCAGCTCGTCGGCGACCTCGTGGATTGCCGCCATCACCTCGGGTGCGAAATCACGAGTGACAGAGTCGATGTCGACGGTGAACGCGCGGTCGGCAGCGCGGATGCCGTACTTCATGAGTGCGAAGCCGCCGATCGCACGGATCTGTACGGGGGCGTTCAGCTGCAGGCGCTTCAGCTTGGTATCGAGCACCTCGAGTGCCCGTTCCAGCTGGGCCAGGCTGCACTTGTGGTCGTCGTGGCTCATCGTGCTGCTCCTTCTGGTCGGGAAGGAGCGCGGACCGTCCTTCGAGGCCAGATCCGGATCGGCTGTGCCGATCAGCGAAGTACCGATGAGAAAGAGAGAAGGGCACGGCACCAGGGGCTCTCCCCCGGGCCGGGCCCTGTTCAGGCTCAGTGCATGCGTTCGATCCGCGTGGATCCGGATCCGTCCTGCAGGCCGGTGGCGCAGTCGTACCAGAAGCCGCTGGGCAGGCGGACCAGCGTGTGCGCCTCGCGCCCCGGCCAGTTGCCGGCGGCTGCGATCGCTGGCACCGCACGGCGGTCCACCACGCTGCTCACACCCAGCTCCTCCACGACCTGCGGGTCGCGGACGTACCTCGTGGTGGAGCCGTTACGGGGATCGCACGGGACCTGCTTCATCCAGGCGGGGTGGTCGAGGACTCTCTTGACGAGGACCTTGTCGCCGATCTGGAGCTCGCGCTCTTCAACAAGTGCTGTGGGGATGGCCATGTGATTCTCCTGGTTTGTAGTTTCTGGGGCCGCGAAAGGCAGCTCAGCTGCGGCCGATGGGCGCGCACTGGGAGTGCGCGCCGGCGTGCAGGGCCACGGCCCTGTCGGCTGCCGTGCGGTATTCGGGGATGCGCTGGGGCTCCGGCTCCCCCTTCGGGAACCAGGGCATGGCGTAGCCGTCAGTGACCTGCTGGCGTGCGGCGTCGTTGTGGGCCGGTGTGATGACGTAGGCCAGAGACCGGCCATAACGGTCGGTTCTGTCTGACCTGGGGTCGAACTCGATGGTCACCGGCATGGTCTGCGGCAGGATGCCGCCGAGGTGATCAGTGGCTGCCTTCGCGCCGCACTCGGGCCCGATGTCCTTTCGGTAGTTCATCTCCGGGGCGTCGATGCCCAGGAGCCTGACTGTGTGTTCTGGTACATCGCCGCGGGTGTCAGTCACGCTGAGCGCGCCGGCCACCGGCTGCACGGCGACGGTGTCGCCGTCGATGACGCGGATGACCTTGGTCTCCACGCTCGCCGGTGTGCCCGGGGACACCTGGGCCGGGTCCTGTGCTGACACAGTGGTGGTCGACGGCGTGCCCGGGAGGCCCGGGGCCATCGGATGGTCTTCGCAGCCGGTCAGCGTGAGGATGCAGAGCACGGAGGCGATGAGGCCGCCCAAAACAGAACGGGAGAGGGTGCGCTTCATGGTGTGGTTCCTTGCTGGAGTGAACGGTGGTTCGGTGGCTGACAGGGGTGTCATGACCTCATTGCTCACGGGGGCCGCGTGTCAGCTCCACAGCGAGCCTGCTCAGGGACTGGGCGTGACCGAGCGCGGTGCCGGCCCAGGCGCGCCGGCCCGCGTCGATATGCCCTGCGGCCTTCTGCGTTTCCCGTGCAGCACCGAGCGAGGCGATGTGGGCAAGCGTGCTGCGCACCTCGGGGCTGAGACTGCCAATGAGTGCGTTGCGCTGCTCCGGCGTCATGTTGAGCCGCATCCCGTTGCTGATGGGTCCTTTGTGCATGGTTGTTTCCTTGCTGGTCAGTGCTGCCGGGGATCGCGGGTGACGATCACCAGGCGCGAGCCGCGGACGAGGTGGGCCTCCCCGCCCGCGGTGAGGACGTGGACCGTGCTGCCCACCGAGGGCCTCACCTGCGCGACGACGGCTGTGCCTCCGTCCAGCTCAGGGTTCAGGTCACGCAGGGCGACCCGGTCGCCCTGGCGCAGCATGCGCGCGCTCTTGCCTCCGAGGATCCGGTGGCGCTCCGTGGAGCAGCAGAGTGTCTCAGCGACAGCCGCGCCGCCGTCTTTGACGATGTCGAGGAAGGCAGGCGTGATGGTGTCAGACATGGCAGTGCCCTCCTGGGCTGGTGGGTCAGGATGAATCAGGACAGGGTGGATCTGTGGCGCTCACGGGAATCGAACCCGTGACCTCCCGTGCGTCGCCAAAAGGCCTGTTGCCTGAATCTGCCCTCCCGGGGATGCCTGCGCGCGCCCCAAGAAAAGGGCGCAGGCACAGGCGCTGCGGAGTTGAACCGCGGGCAGTCAGAACGCCGGGTGCTCTGCCGCTGAGCTAGAGCGCCGAAGACGGCTTTCCCTGCCAGAACCGGATCGGCTGTGCCGATCGAAACGCAGCCCTCCACCCATGGGGAGGGTGCGTAAAGGACATCAAACCGGGTCCGGAACGAAAGTGACGGTGACAAACGGCGGCGCGGAAATCGAGTCGGCTCAGATGCAGCATCCCTTGCCCAGTCGGCGATCATTTAGGTATGAGAGATCCGCGCCACGATTTGGGCATTCCAGAGGACAGAGCGGCAATCTTCCATCACGCCGGGCTAATCCTTAGCCAAGCGAACTTGATCGACGCGCGACTCGTCCAGCTTGGATCATTGCTTTCTGATCCAAAGGACGCAAACGCCAATCGAGCCCGCTGGGCCAAGATGAATCGCGCGGTCGAAGAGCGCAAAGCGATTGCGAGAGAGCTGCCAGAGTCGTGGCAGCATGGCGCACCGCTCGTCGAAGGGGTGCGGCGCTGTTTCGACTACCGGAACGCCTTCGCGCACGCTTCTCTTGACTTCGAGCTGGGTGGGCCACCGGAATACCACGTGAAGTGGTCCTGTCACTCGGTAAGCAACTCAGGCGCAGTCAAGGTCACACCGATCGATCTCAGCGTCTTTCGTAAATGGGAATTACGTTTCGAAGCACTGAATCAGGCGCTCAAATACCTCTTGGGCCCGGGTCGATTTTTTGTCGAAACCCAAGATCTGACACTCGCTCCGATCGACCTTCGAGGGGCCCTCCTGCAGGGCGAACATGACGACTGGTCCCTCGTCCCTGACGATCAGGTGGACTTGTGGCAGGAGACCGTAGAGTGGCTTTTCCCGACAGCCGTCTATGCCGACGCGGAGTACAGGCGGCCTGGCAGTTCCTGATCGATCGGTCAAGGTTCGAACACCGGGCCGTCAGGTTATGTCCTTGATGACCCGGATGCCGCCCCAATCTTCGACGACCGGGTCGTCGGGTGGCTTGAGGACCCCAGCCGGAGTGCCCATGAAAAGAACAGCACCGTTACAGATGGAAACGCCACGACGCTGATGACCGCGCATAGCAGCTCGCTTTCGGACGGCCCCTCTATCGCCCGGCGGTAGGACGTTGCGTCCTTGAACTGTCAGGCATAGTCTCTGACCACTACGACGTCGAGGGGGCGGCTTGAGCTGGAGCGTATTTCAAAAAGCCTTCTCCTGCGCCGCTGCGGCACTGGTGGTGCTGTGCGGCTGCGAGTCACCTGCCGCCATGCTCACCGCTGTTACGAGCAGCCCAGCCATTTCGACCTCAGCAAGCATCCAGATCAACCTCTACACGCACTGCGGCATAAATGAGATGCGGATACAGGACACCTACTTCGTTGCGGACGAGCCACTTGACGATGGCCACGGTAATCCGCCCCCAGGCTGGGGAAACCCATACCAGGCGGGCTCCGTCACAGTAACAGGTTCCTCAGCCGTCTTCCGCGACGACAACGGACACACCGTGGCCTTCCACGCGCGCCCAGGCGCTGCAGGATTCCTCAAAACCTGCTCTTGAAACTTATGGTTGCCAACATTAAAAATCAGGGGCTGCGATGAAGGCGCAGGAACGTCAATCGAGGCGGATCCCTCGAATCAGGATCACAGTTCTCGAACTGTTTCTTCTGCTCACGGCAGTCGCTTTCGCTGCCATAAATCCCACGCCGGGCCAGCTCACGATCTCCGCAGTACAGCTCGCGGTGGTCGGAATCGCAATGACCGTGACCAACCTGAGGAAAGAACCGGCACCGCCCGAAGTTTTTCTTGAGGAGGAGCACTTCGACGGCGGCGGGACCATACCGGTGAAAAGCGGAGCCCTGTCCAAGATGTGGGGAAACCAACCGGTGGTCTTTTCGGTCTCTCCGCAGTTTCGGATGCTGGTGCTGAGCCCGACGCCGGAAGCTTTGGAATTCAGCCTGTCATATGGCCTGGGACGGCTCTTCGGACCCTGGATCCTTAAGCGGGAAGACGTAGTGGAAATCCAGCATGTACGGACATGGTTAGCTCCCTACCAAGGTGTCAGAGCCATTCCCGCGGTCGGTCGCCCATGGACATTCGTAACTCGCGAACCCGCCACCGTGCTCGCGTGCTTGGAGGAACTTGGCTACCCCAAGGCCACCGATGCATTCAGTCTGTTCTGAACCGTGAATAGAATCCTGATCTATGTATTCGCTGCCTTTGTTGGCCAGGCTGGGGCCTACTGGGGACGGTACAGGAATCCCGCTCTGAAGAGGGGGTCACGGATGGACAGAATCCTTGGCGTGATCAACGCCTTCTGCAACGCGGGCCTTTGTCTGCTGGCAATGATTCTTCCCCTGACTACCGATTTCGTCGGAATACCGGCGCTGGCCTTCATCGCGGCGGCGCTCCTTCTATCCTCGCTATTCCTATACCGTCTCAAGGTCATGGACCTGCGGACCAGACTCGCCAGCAATGACGGGCGCAGGGCCCTTCCAGCAGATGCTCAAGCTAAAACGAGGTGGCCCTACACGCTGGTCTACGTTCTCGGATACGCCTTCATGGCCGCCTACATCGCGACCATCAACGGGACCATCCCCCTCGAAATATCTCGTCGCTAGCGGCTTTGTCTATCTGCTGTTGGGCATGTGGTTCATTATTGGCTGGCTCCGCGGCAGACGGTCCGCTTCGGATCCATCCGCTGACCCATCGGCAGCGGGCCTACATAACTTGCCGGGTGAGCCGTCTACTTCTAGGCTGTGCCTCACGGCCAGCAGGACGGTCCCGAAAAGTGGGGTCGCGGAGCGGGCCCAGAAGGAACAACAGCATGGCTACAGGCACGGTCAAATGGTTCAACGCCGAAAAGGGATTCGGCTTCATCTCCCCCGATGACGGCAGCAAAGACGTCTTCGCGCACTACTCGGCCATCTCCGGCGGCGGATTCCGCAGCTTGGAAGAGAACCAGAAGGTCAGCTTCGACGTCGAGCAGGGGGCCAAGGGCCCGCAGGCGCAGAACATCCGCGCTGTCTAAGCTCTGAACCGGGAACGCCTTGGTGCCCATTAGCGGGGCCCCAGGGCGTTCTTCATTGCGGCGTAAGAGGGCTGCGGAGGCGTCGATCCCACAGTTGGTTTTTTGTGGAGTCGAACCAGATGAAGCCCTCGACGCTAGGGTCATCCGTCACACCAGTGGTTCAAGTAGTAGACGACGTCGCTGATCGAGGTCACCTTCGAGTTGGCACCCTCGGTCTCTGTGGAGGCCGTCCCGATGACCAGGATGTCGCAGAAACCATGCGATCCGATCATTCCTGATTGCTTGTGCAGCCCGATCGTTCGCAAGCCTATGCCGGAGCAGCACCGCACCGTTGCCGTCCCGCTGCATGCGTGGCGGGTTTTCGACACGACTCCCCTTGGCAGTGTTCCTGCTCCGTCGCTATCGTGAGCCATGGCCGGTTCCGATGCGTACAAAGACCTTTCCCCAAAGATGAAGCGCTTTGCTAAGGCCAACCTCTGGGCATTTACGGGGGCCATTGTTGCATCCGGGTTCATTCGACCCTGGTTGGGGTTCTGGCCGACAACAATCCTGGTGGCATTGGTCCTGCTCGCAGTAGTGGTGCCTTTCGGCCTTGCCGCCAGGCGGGAACGCGAGGAGTCGGAGGCGCAACGCCCTCCTGACAACTGAGGCGCGCCCCGAGGCCCATCAGCCTGAACCATGCTCTACCGGAAAACAACAAAGTCTTGCTCGTTGAGGGATCCTCCACCAGGCACGCCGCACCCCAGATTCCGGGTCTAGGATGCAGCTAGGCAGCATGAGGGGGTGTTGTCCCAGCTAGGGAGGAACGGCTTTCATGCGGGTGATCCGTAACGCGAAGCGAGTCTCTGTCCTGGGCGGTGGAGTTGTAGTAGTTGCCGCCGGCATTGGCCTGTGGCGGGCCGCAGTGCTCCTGAACGGAAATTCACACAGCCGGGCAGCCGGGCTGACTTTTGTGTTCGCTTCTGCGGCGTTCATCCAAGGCTGCGTCATCTTGTTGTGGGACCGCAGATCCACTCCCAGCGCGCTAATGCGGCCGCAGGCCGCGGATGCGCTCATGGCGATCTTTCCTCTGACGGTAGCTGGGGCCTTCTTCCTGCCATTGCCCGAAGTCCGGGACCCCGCAAGTCCCCCTTTTTGGCTGCTGCTCCTGGCTCTCTGTTCGATGACGCTTTCGGTGAAACCAGCAGACAGCGCTCCGCTCTCGGAGATTCCACCGCTCCACTCAATGAACTTTGTGGACTGGATACGAATCCAGAATTTCGGTGCCAGAACGCTTGTCATCACGATCTGGCTTACGGTCCTGTACCTGAGTTCTTCCCTACGGGTGGATACCTGGACACCCCTGGTGATCGCTGTCGCAATTGTCCACGCGGCAGTGAGCATCTGGCGTCTCGTGGAACAGCATCAAATGTCCAAAACAGGACTTCAACTCTCTGGCATGCAAATTATCTGGTTGCGGGCAGTCCACGTAAGCCAGGGACAGGCCGCAGCCATCAAGGAGTTCCGTGTCATGTATCCGAAGATCGGTATCACGCAGGCCGAGAGGGTCATCGAAAACCTCTACCGAACTCAGGAAGTTCACTAGTGCATCATGCGAACTCACACCAACACCCGTGGCAGCCTCGCTGGTGCCGCGTCTGGCTGCGTTAGGAATACCCAGGGGAAGAAGACGATGAGCGGGATCGACGACCTCATGGCAGCACGCAACGAGCGTTGGACAGAGGCCATGAGGCGAGCCAAGGGTATTCAGGACAACGGACTCGGTGACGCCATACGAACCTACTACACCCGCTATTTCCCGCCTATACTGGTCGTCTCCGTTGCTGTCGGCTCAGCCGTCGGAGCCTTGGCTTTTCCTGATATTGCCCATGACGGCCGGACCCTCGCGGGGTTTGGGATTGCCCTTGCGGCCCTCAGCGCCCTCATTGGCGGACTGATCTACAACGCGAAGAAAGTTGTACCTGCCGCCCAGTCGGGCAGGATCGACGTGCTGATCTCATTGGAGGACGACGAGCGAAAGCACGTACGCCGGCAGATCGCAGGAAAAGCACCCCTGGACACAGCCCACCTTCCACTCATTCGGGCCGCCGCCGTGCAACTCCGAAAAAACCTTGCCACGGCACTTCTCGTGCAACCGATGATGCCCCTTTTCTTTGTTCCCCAGGCCCTGAACTTCGCCGCGCATGGCGACAGCCTGTTCGGCTGGGCGATGACCGTCGGCGCGGCCGTTCTACTTACAGGGATTGGCTTTCTCATACGTGATTTTCGGCGTGCAGGGCGTTTCCTGATGAATACGCAGCAGCCAATCGGATCAGAGAGTTAGAACGGCTTCCCACTCTTATACGCGGTCGGCCAGATCTTGCGTCCGCAGGCGCTGCTCTTCCCACTGATCCGGTGTGAGGTCCGGAATGTTCGGCGCGGTTGGGCGTAAACCGATGAAACCGTCCAATTGCTCGCGGACGATGTCCAAGTGTCCGGCATGTCGGTGGGTCTCGGTGATCATATGCACCAGGAGGCGTTCCACCGTCGTGTGGCGGTGTTTTGTCCACCACGGCACCACCGCCGGTGAATCAAGCTCCAGTCCGTCCAGCACTGCGTCGGCTGCGGCTGTGGTCCCGCGGTACATCGTGACCACGTTCGCCAGCGTCATTGTCGGCGGCGGGAGGAAGTCGGCCTGGGCGTCCCCGGATGCGATGACGCTCTGGATGACGGGGTTCTCAATGTCCCGTCCAAGACATGAGATGAAGTATTGGGCTTCGGTGACGGCCAGGTGGAACAGCAGGCCCATGACATGGGTGCCCGTCGGTGCCAGAGGAGTACGAGCCTGGGCATCATTCAAGCCCCCGCACTTCCACAGGAGTGCTTCGCGGGCATCGTTGAGATATTCACGAAGCTGGGCCGCTCTGGCACTTGTATCTGCTGTCATGAACTGAGTCTAGGAGCGGGGCTCGATGGCCGGGCGGCAACCGGATGCTGAAACCTACCGGGCCGCTTGAACGAGAATGTGTTGTGATCTTCCGTCGTCAGCCGTTACTCCATGAATCTCAGCGAACCGGCCGACAGGCATGAAGCCCAGAGCCTGGTGCATTGTGATGGATGCTGCGTTGTTTTCATTGGCGAAGTAGTAAACGCTCGAAGACCGGGACCATACCCACTCCATCCGCGCCCGCGTGAGAGCTGCGCCAACTCCTAAACGTCGGTACGCCGGAGAAACGACAACACCCCCGAGGTAGTGCCCGGCGGGGGCCTTGCCAGCTGGTTCCTTATGGAAATGCGTTTTGCCGATTCCAACGGGCTGGTCTTGTACGGCAGCTACCAGCACGATCCGGTCATCAGCCTGCGAGATCATCTCCGGCGTCCACGTCGGACGGCCGCTGGTCTGACAAATTGCCGCCACACATGGCAGATCCCCCGGTATTGCCTCGCGTAAATGCACGCACACAGCCTATCGAGCCCAGGAAAACTTCACCCGGGCAATTTCGCTGACTTATCCGCTGCTTCCCGGGCTAAACGGATTGCTGCTCTCCAACCCCAAGCCTGGTGCCGGGTACCCACCGAGAAGTCCCGATAGTTCGATAAAAACCCTGCGGGAATTACGGGGCTGTTGGCCACTACTTCCAGGCCGGCTTCCGTGAAGAGTTCGATCCGCGTCATCCCCTGGGCTGTGACCTTCATGCCGTCGACGTCCCGCCCCGTGGGCCGATCCGCTCCAGTCCAGGGCAAGGTACCAACGATGAGAGTGCTCAAGGAGCCCACGCCGCTGCGCTTGAGCTCGGTGACCTGAAGGGCAGCCCACCGGCCTTCCCCGCATGGAACAGCTATGACATCCCCTGGGAGCAGGTCCCGGGTGGAACGTGGGCAAAATGGAAGTTGGCGCGTGCTCATGTCAGAAGTCTCGCAGAGGTTTCCTGCGTGCGGCGGCGGCCTCTGACGCGGTTGCAAGACAGCTACTCGGATGACTCGCGCGCGGCCAGGGAAGCCATGGCAGCGCTTGGTTCGACGTCGTAGCCCGTTGCCCTGGCACCGGACCAGTTGAGCCCGACGTTCAGCCCGTCCCGTTCAAGGCCAGGCAGCCATCTGGACCGCCACTCACTGAGAGGGATTTCGACTTTTTCGAAGCTGGAATAGGCCTTGACCGTCGAGATGATGCGCTCTGCACGGGAGGCCAGGGACCAGAAGGGCATGCTTCGAATTCCATCGCTTCCACGGGGAGCGGGTATGCCGCCGGCATCGCTGATCGTCCAGACTTGCTGTTCGCGAATGGCTTCGCTGAAGAATGCAGTTGCGTGTGCACCGCTGGTGGTCATACGGGCATGGTCTCAGACTGGCCCCAATTCATTCCAATTCCTATTCGATGCTCGAGTCATGGAGTTGATCGTGCCATGGATTAGGCACGGGGTTTGTACTTCCAACGAGGGGAGACGCGGCGTCCAGTGAAAGACCGGCTTATGGAGACAGGTGCACCAGCCGTCCGCGCCGCCGGCCAAACGCTCATCAATAACACGGCTGACGCAGGGCCGTCCTCGCCCTCAGCCCGATTGAGAGCTGCTGCTGACATCATTGGTCCATGGGATCCTTCACCATCGTCAGTCCTCCTTTGTCGATCGCCCGCGAGCTGTGGCGGCTGGGCGAGCCAGGTCTTGCCTCACGCGCTCTGAACCTGAGCGCCGGGCAGGCCCTGGACATCGGCACCAGGGCTGGGGACTTAAGTTCCTCCGGCAAAGCATCCACAGTCTGGCCAGATGGTCCTGCGGGAACTTCCTCCGCCATGATGCTGGCAGCCGTCGAGTATCTGGAAGGCTCCATGCGGCCCTGCACGCGACGACGCCGCCTTCCGGAAAAAAGTCTGCCGCCAGAGCTTCAGGCCAACGAAGCGGAACTGTTTGCGGCTATAACTCCGGTCACCCATGCGTTGGATCAGCGACGGATGTCCCAATCGGGAACCCAAGGACATGATGGCTGGCAACCCTGAGCACCAGGAATTGAGGTAGCAGTGGATCGCGCCGGCCGGTCGCCGCTTCACTATGCAGCACTCGCCAATGACGTGGATGAGGTAAGGCGGCTGGTAACCGACGTTGAGTTCGTCGATGCAGCGGACAACCAGGGATTCACCCCGCTGCATCTTGCCTCGCGGGAAGACGCTGTGGACGCGGCTGCCGCGCTGCTTGACCTGGGCGCGACGGTTGATCCCATCAACGCGTTCGGCAATACACCGCTGTTCGTTGCCGTGTTCAACTCGCGAGGTCGACCCGCGAGGTCGACCCGGGATGATCGATCTGCTGCGTTCACGCGGCGCAGATCCCCTGCATGCAAATCTGTCAGGGCAAACGCCTGCAGGGCTGGCCAGACTGATCGGCAACCATGACGTGGCCCAGTACTTCGAGGACGTCCCCTGACCCGGCGGTTCTGATCTAAAGTTGCCTCAACTGTCAATGAAACAACGATCAATTGGGGGAAACCGTGGAGATTTCAGACGAATGGCTGCTGCAACTTTGGAGCGGAACTGTAGGTGCAGCGCTTTCAGCCGTTTTGGCTGCCTTCGTCGCTGTCGGAGTTGTCTGGTGGACAAACAAAGTTCAGCGCAAAATTGCCTCAGACGTGAAAACCGCCACCGCAGAGCAGGTGAGGGAGCAGATGGCTCAGAATGAAAGGCACGCCGCGGAGCAGTTGTCCCTTGCACGGAAGCAGCTGGACGAGCAGCGAAAAGAAGCATCTAAAGCGCGCGAAGTTGCAGCCATCGCGGACCTCGTGAGCCTTACCGCCGTAGGCCGGGATATTCAGCGCGAGGAGGCTTTCTTCCTTCAATATGAGCAGGATGTCTTAGCCGCCGTTGCTCGTTGGCAGCTGGAACTGGACGAGACTTCCTCGATGCGTACCGAAATTCCGGAATGGACACCATTTCTGGTGAACTTAGCGCGGGCATCTCATCATGCCGGTCTCAGGGTGGACCCAGATTCTCTTGAAGTTGATTCAAACTCAGATCTGGCTCGTCGCCAGGACCTCGTCAAGAATTTCTCTGACTTGCTCATCCGTTGGCATCGCGCGACCACATTTGAAGAAAAGGAAAAAGTCGTCGGAATACTAAAACGCGTCAGAACTGCAGGTAGCGGTCCTCTCGACAACGATCCCATTTTTGCTGGTTGGCTCTAATCCGTGGACTCACATGACCCAGATCAAGCGTTCCGCCCCAAACCCCGAGTGGGTGCTGATGTACCGGCAGGGCATCCCTGCACCCAAGATCGCAGCTGGCGCAGGAGTTGCTGAGTCAGTTGTGCGCTACCACCTGGCGATCGCGGCCAAGCAGGATCCGAACCTGCGGGATGCCCATAAATCAGCGCTGCCTGCTCCTGCCCCAAGAGAAACAGATGCAGGCCAGCAAAACGCCCAAGACATTGTCGCCTTCTATGAGCGTAAGGGCCGGCTGCCCGTCGTTGGGCGCTCTAAACAGGAATCAGCACTTGCAGGGTGGCTGGCGCGACAACGCCAGCGTGCAGCTGCCGGCACCCTCACCCCCGTCTACGCTCCTGTCCTTGATCAGGTCCCCGGCTGGCGGGGCTATCCGACAAAACGGGATGTGGACGCCGCCCGGTGGAAGCAGCGCCTGGCCGAGGTCGCTGCCTACCTCGCCGCCGGCAACGAGTGGCCCCGCCACAACAAGACCCAGGACCAGCAGGAACGGACTTTGGGCGTATGGCTGCACACCCAGCGCATCGATTACCGGGCCGGGAAACTCACTGCTGCAAAAGAGAAGCAGCTGAACCAAGTGATCCCCGGCTGGCGTCAAGGCAGGCCGCGGCGCGGTGCGAACAGCGAGCGGTGGAATAGATGAAGCATCCTGCGATCTCTACACTTTTCTGCTCAGCACAGAACCGCACACGTCAGGGCTATTCGGAAACGGCCGCAGTCAGGTCGACAACACGAGTTGTTGTAGCAGTCCTCTGAGCGCGCTCAAGCCCCTGCTCCGCTGAGGCCTTGGTCTTATAGCTCTCGGAGGTCATCACGATGTCGCCGTTGGAGGCCTTCAACCGGAACCTGAACCCGCTCGACTGGTCTGAATAAAGCTCGTACTTACCCGACATATTGCCCCCTGACCTTGATGGACCCACCAGGTGGTTGGCTGGTGATGCATCAGACTACAGCCTGTCGTCGTTCGACTTAAGGACTGTTTGACATGGTGCGCCCGGCCACCGATAGTATGACGGAGCCGCCAGCCGTGTCCGCAGTGTTGCTACGCCAGCGAAGGTCAGAGGGCCAACCCCCTACTGGCGGCTGCCAATTTCCTGATGCCAGTACCTGGCGTCCTGGCTTCCGACGCGGAGTAAGGCATCCGGCTCCCAGTCTGCGGGCCACAGTTGTAGAAGATAGTCATCGACGGTGCCTTCAGCGAACTCCCCAGCCTGCCCTTCGTCCCGGCCCTTGGCACTTACACGCAGCCGGTAGGAACCAGACGGAACGCCTAACGACCCGGTGCTCTCGCCCGCCCAACTACTCCATACCATCTCACGCCCTTCCGGAAGCGTGATGGATACCTCGACGACGTCCTCCCACTCTCCGTCAAGGATTCCCGGTGCTACGTCCAGCAGGATCACGCGAACAGATGAGCCGCCCGATCGCCTGGCGATGTTGACGTGCACCCCGTTTGGAAAGGCAGCGCCCACCAAACCGTTGACCTGCCCCTGGTACATGCGGTCGAAGTCGCCGTCAAAGAACCCGTCCTCATCCCAGGCCAGGTCTAATTGCCCGTAGTCGGTCTGGATTACTTGGTCCAGCAGCACGCGTTCCACGGCCTCAGCGTAGCTCAGCAGCCACTACGGTTTGCAACCGCTAGGCTGGCGGAACACGACGGGATTGGGGGATCCAGTGAAGCACAATCTCCGTTGGTTTTTCGCCGTAATCCTGGTGCTGGGAGTCGCGGCGTTCTTTGTTGTCCGCACAGCCGAGGACAGGGTAACGGCCGACATGCTCTCGGCTACCGGAAACACGTGGAACTCGACATTGATATTCAACTCTGAATCGAGTTGATCCCGCAGACGTGAAACGTCTTGAGAGAGCTGCCTAAGTGCCTCACGCCAGATCCTGCTCTGGCCAGTAACCCGCCGACAATGACACCCACGGAGGGAGGTCTGGGCGGGCTGGGAGTGGATTCAGTCACGCCTCCTGGGCCTCACCGACAGCGTCTGCGTCCGCATCCTCAAGCTCGCCGGCGGCGATCCGCTGGGCAGTACGGCGGTAGGCCTCGGCGATGAAGTCCTCGACGTCCTGGCGGCCGATGCGCCACATGCCGCGGCCACCAACTTGAAAAGCCCGCAGATCCCCAGCCTTGATCAGGGCATGAACTTGGTTCGGCTTGACGTTCAGCTCTTCGGCCACCTGGGTGGGGGTCAGGAATCGGGGCTGGTTCAGTTCATCAGTCACCGGGCCATCCTATGTGCGCGCTGATCCCGGGAGTCGTTACGTGCATGAACCCAGTTGGTTTCGGACTAGGAACTTCTTTCCGCGATCTCAGGCAGGTCCTTGCCTTTGATCACTTCAATCACATCGCCTTCGGAGACCTTTTTGCAGGTAGCACTCGACATCCGGAAATTGTCCAGGAAGACACCATCTTCGGTCCGAAGATCCAACAAGCACCTCTTGCCGCCGTTGACATGCTCGACAGTAGCGATACCAGTGAAGTCATCTTTCGCCCCGGCATTGGCAATCGCGGTAACCAGCAGCACACCCAGCAACAGAAAAGACGGGACCAGGAAAAAGGCAGGATGCGCCAGGAAGTTACGCTTGGACTCCCCGGCCTCGAGCACACTTTCGTTCTGACTCATTCGGGTGCCCTTCTGACGATGGAGGCGAAGCCACCGCGGCCAATCCGGAAGTCCTGAATCTGCAAATCTGGCAGGTGTGCCACCGCGTCCCCCAACGTCATGGTGCCAGTTTATCCGCGGCGATTGCGCCTGAAAATGGATACGGTGCGGCTGCGCCGGCAATCAGCTCGGATTCACCAGTCCCGGCTCAATGTTGGGGCTCTTTCAAAGCGCTGCACTTCGTGAGTAACTGGGCATTCTTGAGTGTCCTGCATAAGGCGTCACTTGTTCGGTTCCCTGATAATATTTATTCATGGCCCAGAAAACAGTAATCATTCTTTCCGATGACCTTGACGGCTCGGAAGCCAACGAAACCATCACGTTCGGCCTCGACGGGTCGGAATACGAAATTGACCTGAATGAGGCTCATGCCGGCGAGCTGCGTTCAGCCCTGGAACGCTTTGCCAATGCCGGCCGGAAGGTATCCGGCGGCCGCGGTCGACCGGCCGGCCGTAAAGCCGGCGGCTCCGGGGTGGATACCAAAGCAGTTCGTTTGTGGGCTCTGGATAACGGGTTCAAGGTGAACACCCGTGGTCGTATCCAGCAGGACATTCTCGAGAAGTACCAGGCAGCACACTAATTGGCAGGTCAATACCAGCCGAATATGGGGGGCCATCGGCTGGTACTGACTTTTCCCACCGTAAACAGCCCGGCCGGAGCAGGCCAAACAGGAAGCTAGGGCAGGAATTGCGTTGCACTCCTGTTGCCTGATTCATTCGCGCTGGTGGAATTTCAATGTTATTTCCGTAAGCCGGTCAGCGGCCCTTTTCCATCGGACGGTACTGGTCGGCGAAGCCAGTCAGGGTGTTTTTGGAGCAAGGGCATGTTGTCGAGTATGTCCACAGGCCGGCTGCTGGGCGGAGGTAATACCAGGCTGACCATCCAGGCCGCGAACACATTGTGCGGGATCTTTAGCTCAAGGACCTGCTCAAACAAACGCAGCACGGGCTCGTTGAACAGTCCGTCCTTGAGCTGGAAGCCCAGACAGAAGGTGCCCTCGCCAATAAAGACCCGCACTGCCGCTGCATCGCCCCGGGCTGGTTGAGGTCCTGGAAATGAGCCTCCAGGTCTGCTGCCGTGGGCCGTGTGAATTCCTCAAGCTGGCCAAAACCTCTCAGCCCTCGCAGTCGACGCAGTAGGCATGGCCGTCCTTCTCGCTCGCCTTCTGCGAACGGTGCCGGACCAGGAAGCAGGAGTAGCAAGTGAACTCGTCGTCCGCCTGGGGAATCACCTGGACCACGAGCTCTTCGGCGATGAACTCACCGCCGGGGGTCAGGCCGTCAAAGGCATCTGCCTCGTCCAGCTCCTGCACCACAGACTTGGCGTCAGGGGCTTTGGCCGTCTTGAGGGCCTCCAGGGAGTTCTCCTGGGATTCCTTGACGTCGGTGCGCAGTTCATCGTAATCGGTTGCCACGAAAGTGCATCTCTTTTCTGTTGCGGATTGTCGGCGACTGAAACGTACCCGAGAACATCGAAATTCCCAAAAGTCTCCAGGCCTTCAGTGATGCGCCGCGGCCCAAGGCTTCCGCGTGCAGGTACTGCAGGGCGTTGACGCGTTGTTCATCAGATATCCCCCTTAGTCGAAAGTCTGAATAGATAATTTTGTAGACACGGGCTGAGGGTCCTGACGCGTCGATACTGCTGCTCACTGGGCAGGTCAGGTGCGCTGCAGGCGCAAAGCAGCAGTCGCAATCCGCTCCGCTCAGGGGCTGGGTCGGGGCTGCTGATGCGAGCGATTCCGATTACGCGCTGAGCTTCACAGTTCGTCGTCTCCGTTCCTAACGAGGTCCGTTTCGGAATCGCAACCGTAGTATTCTTTTTTCCATGCAGCAATTGCCTGATCGAGTTTGCCGACGAACTCAACAAACGTCGACCTGTTGTATAGGCCCATAGCTGAATAGAAGTTTTCACGCGGCACTATAAAGGTTTCAGTGCATTGATCTCCCTGATCATAGTATTCGACGGAAAGTACCGTATCCCTTGACGCAAGGGATATTTCTGTTTCAATCAGCTCGCCAAGCTTTAGGGATCGGTCGGCGCTGGCGTTCCTGGGCATAATTGGCGCTTGAAATTTTCACCGCCTCGGCGAACCCGACGATTCCGGTGAGGTTTTGAGTGCCGGGGCGGCGGCCACTCTCCTGGCCGCCGCCGAACAGCAAGTTCGAAAAGCCCCCATGCCTGCCCTGGGTGTCTTTGTCGATGTAGAGCGCGCCGATGCCCTTGGGTCCGTAGATCTTGTGCCCGGAGAAGCTGATGAGGTTCGCACCCAGCGCGCTGAAGTCGGGCGCGAGATACCCGATTCCCTGGGTGGCGTCGCAGTGGAACAGGACCCCGGTCTGGCGGGTGACAGCGGCAATGTCCTGTACCGGCTGGACTGATCCGATCTCATTGTTGGCCAGCATGATGGACACAAGGGTGGTGTTGGGCCTGATGGCAGCAACGACGTCGTCAGGTGAGACGAACCCCTGGGCGTCCACGGGCAGGACGGTGACCTCGCCGCCCCGCGCCTGGAAAGCCGTGCAGGCGTCCAGGACGGACTTGTGCTCGATGGCCGAGGTGATGATGTGGTTGCCGGCCGGACCGGCCGCAGTGGAAATAGCCCAGTTGTTGGACTCCGTCGCCCCGGAGGTGAAGAACAGTTCACCCGGGCGGCAGTTCAGTGCCTTTGCGATGCTGTGGCGCGCCTTCTCGATCGCCTGCTGGCTTTTCAGCCCCAGCATGTGCGGGCTCGACGGGTTTCCCCAGAGTTCCCTGGAGGCGTGGTCCACCGCGTCGGCCACGCGGTCATCGACGGGGGTGGTGGCCTGGTAGTCGAGGTAAATCATCCGATCTCCCGCTGGTAGTCGTCGGAGTTGAACACGACAGGGACGAAGTCCTGCGTGTCGGCGTCAAGAAAGATCAGGACCATTGCTTCCCTGGCCCGCGCACGCCTCTTCATGTACATCTCGGTGCCCTTGATGACCTTGTCCCGGTCGGCAATCCGGATGAAGTCGAACATGATGCGTGAGGTGGCACTTCCCTGCCGCCCCAGGCCGCGGAAGGAGACTTCTTCAAACTCGCTGACGATCAGCGGGCAGCGGGGAATGCAGGTCCCGGAAGCGTTGAGAGCGCCGGCAAGGACCCGGGGGTAGGAGTCGGAATCGAAGAGGATGTCGTTTCCGTCCAGGCGAAGGGTCGGGTCGGACTCCGGGTCTTTGAGCCAGTTCTTGATCTTGCGTCCGGCGCGGTTGCGCAGCGTCTTCTCACGGACGACACCGGCGGCACCGCCATACGACGCAGCCATCTCCTGAAGCGGCGAGATGTCGATGTCCTCGGCCCGGACCTTCGTCAGGGTGCAGGCATCAGCGGAGCAGTCCATACCGAGGTCGTTGACCAGGACTGTGTACTGTGCTGCTGTGCCTGGCCCATAGGTACTGTCCAGCGTCCTGCCGAGGTCGAGGCCGGCTCGCATGGAGCTGGTAGAAAAGTAGTCGATTCCGGTCGGCGCATCGAAGTATCCACAGGAGATCAGGGCCTGCGTATCCGCAGTGATCTCAAAGGAAAGGTCCAGGTCGTCCAGAAGTGCTTGAATATCCATGGCGGGAGCTGTCTTCATGACACGGTGACTTTCTCTGGTGAGGTTGATGATTCGGCGTAGACGGCGACGCCGGCGCAGACGGTGAGGAGCACGATGCCGCCCACCTGCCGAAGATCCAGGCCTTGGTGCAGGGCCAGCGCGCCCATCGTGGATGCGAGTGCAGGATCCAGTGCCGCGATCAGCGCGAACACAAAGCCCCGGAGCCGCTTCATGGCAAAGAGCTCCAGCCCGAACGGGGCCAGGAGCGTCAATACGGAGACAATGAGCGCGTGCAGCCACAGCTCGCCGGTCAGCGGAAGCGCATGCTGCGGAGCCACGGCGAAGGCGGCGACCGAGATGGGAAGGGCAACCCATAGTCCCTTGCAGAGCGTGAGCGCGGGGTGGTTGTCAGCCGGCATTGAAGTGCCGACACGGATGTAGGCAGCCAGGAGAAGGCCGGTGGCAGCCGCAAAGAGCATGCCTTCGATGGCGGTTGTCGAGTTGTAGGCCGGAATCATGAACAGACCGGCCACTGCCAGTACCGCCGCCAGCCGCGCTGTCGTGTTGCGGGACCGCAGGCAGCCCAGGACCAGAGGCACTGTGAACTCGATGGACACCGCCAGCGACAGGTCGATGGTGGAAATCGCCTGGTAGAAGGTGACCTGCATCAGTCCGAGCACCAGGCCGTACTTCAGGATCAACCGGGCAGGCACCCGGGCCGATGACTTCATCAGGAAGATCAGGGGAAGGGTCAGGAGTGCGGCAATGCCGATCCGAAGCACAGTGGCACCTGCAGGGCCGACGGAGCCGATCAGCCCCACTGCGACAGCGTTGCCGATCTGCAGCAGTGTCAGACTCGCAACGGAGGCCAGCAGGCCTGCCTTCTGCCGGGAGAATCCCGTGACTTCCCCTTGCGCCATCATTTGCCGTCCCGGTCAAAAACCGGGACTGGATGCGCGGAGACTGTAGAAGCCCAGCCTGCGCCGGGCGTGAAAATGTATGTCACAAGAGGATCCCCAATTATCCGTAAATGTGAGTATGGTGCACCGATGCGCACCGCATAAAAACCCTTACACATGGTCATGACAACTCCAAAATAGTCTGTGACAAAAGCATGAAACATGACTGTCCGGCGCACACGGCGGACCGGGTTTGCGGGGAACAGAAGAACGATCGGACTACCGGTGAAGGAAAAGAAGATCCCCGTCCCGGGCAGCGCATGGCTCCTCGGAACGGGGATCGGTGATGGCAGGACCATCCGTATTCAATTGTCTAGTCGGTTATGGACCGTGGGCCGTTCAGGCTGCGGGCTGGCTCAGGAGAAGGGCAGTTCCTCGCTGTGGACGGCGCTGGCGACGGCCGGCTGCGGTGCGGCAGCGGCTGCCACGGGAGCCGCTGCCGGACCCGGCTGGGTCTGCAGGGCCTGGTTCTGCGCCTCGGCGGCAGCCACGCGTTCGTTCACGCGGGCCTGAGTCACCGAGCGCGGCTCGAGGAACGTGATGTCCTCGACGACTGCCTTGAGCTCGAAGACCTCGACGCCGTTCTTGGTGTAGCGGTCCTGGCGCAGCTTGAGGTTCACGGCCACGAGGTCGCCCTTGTGGATGCTTGCGAACGGACCGATGCCGTTGGTGGTCGCGCGCACGAAAGCCTCGACCGGTACAGCGTCAGCGCCGCGGTTGCCCTGGCTGTCGGTGTAGTTGTGGTCGGCCATCAGGGTGAACGCGACCTTCCTGGAGCCGTCCTGATTGTTGAAGACGGCCGGGTCCTTGGTCAGGCGGCCGATGACGGTGGCGGAGTTGCGGGGGTTCGACATGTGTTTCTCCTCGTTGTGCACGAAGCGCGCGGGCAGTGTCCCTGGTCCGCGCGCGATGGTGAGTTGAAGTGTTCGGTTGTCTCTCAGACCCCCATCCGGATCAGCTGTGCTGATCAGACGATGATCTTTCGAATGAAGACTCGGATCAGCTGTGCTGATCGGGCGCTTCTCAGTGCTCCTTCCGGATCAACTGCGTTGATCCCAGATGCCCTTGCAGCACGGGTCACGCATCAGCCGCGCTGATCGAGCCCGGTACTCCCCGTCCCCGGCCAGCCAGGTGCTGCCCGCAGATCCCAGAGTTCAGCCTCGATCTGGTCGACCGCGGCGATATCGCCGCTCTCGCAGGCCCGTCGGTAGTCCTCCTGCAGGTACGCGACCCGCCCCTCACGGTTCGGGAACCGTCGCCGGAGCAGCGACCAGCCCAGGCACGCTAAGCAGATCAGGAAGGCGAGGGTGCTCAGGAGGATTCCGGTGCTCTCGATGACGTTGTGCATGGTGTTTCTCCTGCCTGTTTCAGATCCGCAGCCGCCGGCGGACCTGGTCCATGAGCACCTGGTCACATGCGTGTCCCTGGGCCTGCTGCAACTGCAGCCAGGCCAGGACGTTCTGCGTGTCCTGGGCCTCGAACTGGCGGCGCTCGACCTCCAGCCGCTCCTCGCTCAGGGCGAGGGTCCGCTGCTGGAGCCGTTCGATCCGCTTCAGGACGCTCAAGGCCTCGGTGTCCGCCACCATCAGAGCGTCACCTCCGCCTCGTGGGCGGTGGAGGCGAACGGCCCCACGGTCACGGAGCGCAGGATGTGCACGAGCCCGGCCTCCTGCAGGCGCTCGGCGAGGCCCGCGTGTTCCGACCAGTCTTTGATGAACACCCGTCCCGGCACTGCCACGAGGCCGTAGGCCTCGAGGTTCACCGAGATGCGCTCGGGGCCCTCGTCCGTCAGGAGCACGAGGGTGCGCTGGGCGTCGTCGTGGTGCACGGTGCCCGTGAGCTCGATGACACCGAAGTCGACGGCGACGTTCTGCTTGCTGACAGGCGGTTCGATGGTGTGGTGGTCCATGGTTCTTCTCGCTTTCGGTGCCTGCAGGTGCAGGTCTGCGGTTGTTGACCCCCGGGCCGCCGTGGCTTCATTGCCGGGTGCGGCAGGAACGGTGTGTCCGGCGCTTCTCGCGACGTCCCGGGGCTGTTCGTGGTGCGGCGGTGGGCCGCATGAAGTCTTGACCCAGCCCGGCAGGAGGCCAGGGGCTGGAAGGGGTCTCTTCAGATCCCCCGGTGCGCCCAGTCGTAGACCTCGGTGGGACCGCGACGGGAGCCCTGGCCCTGGCCCTCGATAAGACGGAGGACTGGGAGGGTAGCCGCGGTAGGAAGGGGAACAGGAACAGGAACGGCTGCGCTTTCTGCCTCCTGGGCATCCGGTTCCTCTGCTGGCGTTACATCTGCACGCCTGCGCCCGAGCGCAGCCTCGGCCTCGGCGTAGAGCCAGATGAGCCCGAATACAACGCCGGCGAGCAGAACGAGGAAGGCCCAGCTCTGAAGTGGTGTCATAGGCATGATCGGGACGCTCCTTCGCTGGTCGATGGTTCAGTCGATGAGTCCCCCGGCGCAGCTGCGCTGCGTCGCTGCATCATCCCTGCCCCGGGTCAGGAGGCCCAGCGGGCAACGGTGTGCCGCAAGCGAGGTAGGCGATGTCGTAGAGCGGTGCCTGGCCCGAGGCGGCCTTCCAGTCCGCGGGCAGCGGCAGCGGCTCCGTCGTGCGCAGGACGATGTCCTGCGGCATGCCAGGGATACTGTCCTCGAGGTCGGGGACCGGGTAGTCATCGGCGGTGCAGCCGGTGCACCATTCCTGTCCCTGGGGCACGGTCGGTTGGCACACTGCGTGGGACGCCATCAAGACCGAGGCCGCCCGGCGGTTCGCAACGGCCAGCAGGCTGAAAGGAGTGAATGTCTTGGGCGTCGATGAGCATGCATGGTCCCACACCGTCCGCCGGGATCCGGCATGGTCACCGGGATCGTGGGATGTCGTCCGCCACGTAATTCCCCACCTTGAGCGGCGGTTCGCCACGTAATTCCCATGGGGATGACATCACGCACTGCTGGTGCCTTGTCCGAGAGTCTTGCCTCGGTCCGATGGTCGGGCCGGAGGCGGTGTTCGTGGTTTGGCGCGTAGGAGTGTGGCACAGATGGACCTGATCGCACTGTTCATGCACTGGGACGCTGGCCGCTCGAAGAGCGAGCTTGCGGTGTCGTTGGGCATGGATCGAAAGACCGTGCAGAAGTACTTGGCCCCGGCCGAGGCCGAGGGCCTTGTCCCCCGGTCTCGGACTCGCTGCCGAGGAGTGGCGGGGCCTGGTCTCGGGCTGGTTCGCGATGGTCGTGGACGGCAGGCTGCGACAGATTACCTGGCCGGAGTTTGACGCCAGGATCGAGTGGGTGAGGGAGGATCTGAACGCCGGAGTGGCCGGGGCCGTGGTCCACCAGCGCCTGGTCGGCGATCACGGGGTCAGGGCCTCGCAGCGTTCGTATTAGGCGGGGTTCTTCACCCGCGATGCGGCATGGTGCCGCGAGAACTCGTCCCTCATGAGCCCCGCCCCGCGGGACTTGTCGAAGGCCTGCTGCAGGAACCGGCGGTCCACCGGATCCGCGCCGCGCAGGGCACGCCCTACTGCTCCTGGCAGATGGCCTATGTGGACAGCTGGAACGAAACGCCGCTGCACAGACTGCTGCCCCCTATTTCGGCGCAAGGGCCCCTAATGCCCTAGTCATCTCACAGGCGTTAGCGCAGAATTGGTCGCACCTGGGATTGGTCTCAGGAAGATGGGCCAAGCACGGCCAGCCGGAACCGCTGATTGCTATTGGCTTCAGTCTCCTAAGGCCGCACAAGAAAGCGCGAATCGAGTCGGGGCGCTCTCGTTATCGGTTCTGGAATCGGAAGTCAGTGACAGGGCTAGAAGTCGCCCGCTGCGAACTGTTACCGAGCGAACGTCTCAAAGGCCGAGACAGTCAGGTCACCTTCCAGAGTTAGGGCAGCTATGAAATCCAGTTTGAAGACCCCCAAGACTGTCCTGCTGATCGTAGGCGTACTGATTTTGATCATTGCGCTGGTCCAAATGCGGACGTCTCATAACAGGAGCCAAGACCCGGGGATAATGTTGCTCACCCTAACTGGTTTTGTTTTGGCTGTATTCGGTAGCCCTCGTGGAGCTAAAGGTTTTCTGGCCGACACTCTTGAGGGCCGGGGAAAGTCAGTTCCTGAACAGCTTCGCAGCGTTGAGTTTCATGGGACTACTTCCGTCGAACCGAACACGATTATCCAGGCGGCGGTCAGTGCAGCTGGCAAAGCCAGCGAACTTTCGAGCACAGTCCGCGTAGAAGACGCCCAATCTGATTGCCTCCAAGGAACCATCAAGGGGCTGGGCGCCCTGGTGACACAGCTTTCTTTCACCGTCTCGTGGAGAGAAGTCGCCGAGCGAACTCTCCAAGTAGACGTCAAGGTGGGTCATTACCTGACACGGCAACCCACTCTCTATTGGGTCATTCCGATCGGTCGGAAGCGCGTCGTTGGGCTGCCGGCGATGCACCGGTTTAGAGATGAGTTTGCGGCTCAACTTAACGCCCACCAAACGCGACCAACACCCAATGCCCAAGACATGCCGTCCGCGATTGTTCAGGCTCGCGCCACCGAGCCACCGGTCATGAGCCTTTTCTTAGGCGAAACTTTGTCCCCTGACAATGGAGTTACGCCCCCGCCATTTACAACTGAAGAGGGCGATACAGTCCCGCCCGCTGCCAACGCACAACGAATTGGCGCAGCCGGAAAAGCGGGCAGCACTCCGCATCAGCTTGACGACAGCTACCTCAGCAAGGCAGGGGAGCCGAAGCCGATCCTGCCTGAGGAGCCGAAAACCGCCTTCAGCTCCGCCAGACTGGGCCGCAGGAGGCTTGGCGTGGCCTCCGCCGGACTCTTCATATTAGTCCTCATATTGGGCATCTTCCTCGGCCAGAACTCTTGGAGGCCCTCAGTTCAGGGTTCAGTTCAGGCGGCGGGCTCCGGCGCGCAGCCGGCTGCGCCTTCACCGCCGTATACGCCGCCGGCACCCAGTTACAGCCCGCCCCAGGTTGCACAAGCTGCAGCTGGTGCCGCCGCAGTACCGGCCCAGGCCGAACCACAGCCCGTCCTGCCGCCCACACAGGCTGCTGCTCCTCTGCCCGGGGACCTGGGCCTGACGTCGCCCTTGCGCCCTGTGGGCTGCACGGGCCAATACATCGTTGTTTACCACTCCTCGACGGACCCATCGGTTTACGCGCAGGACATCCAAACAAACCTACAGAGCCACCCGGGGTCCAAGTACCTGCTGACCCTTAGCAGCTGCTCGTCTCTAAATAGGATGTCCAAGGCAGGGACCATGATTTACACCGTCTACGGCGGCCCATACGACACGTTGGCCCAAGCGTGTGTGGCAGCTTCACGGTTCCCCGATGAGTCCTACGTGAAGATCATGGACAGCGCGACCGCACCTGACCAAGCCATTCAGACTTGCCAATGAGAGGCAGTGCGGGCCATTCCAGGCTGCGGTACCAACGCTTCAACCGCATCTGGATGCAACTTATATGCCTGGTCACCGCGTGCAGCGTTGGCTTGCTGGCTGCCTGCACTGGTCCACCCCCTGAACATCCGGCCGAAAGCTCCGGAACGGCCTCGGTGGCCCCTGCCGCAAGCACGCCCAGTCCGTCAGCTGAGCCGCACGCTACGGTCAGCTTCCCCGGCGCATCGGGGCTGGAAGCGAGCGTGACGAACGAGCCTCAGACCCCGGAGATGTCAGGCCACGATACCGCCCCAAGCAACCTTGGGAGAAGTGGTTGACCTCAAGATGAAATCCGGCCCGTTCCCCTCATCGGGGGCAGAACTAACCTTTACACTGGGCGAACCACTGCCCGCCGACAGGATTGCACTTGTAGCCAACTGGGACACCAGCAGCCAGACATGGATTCCCCTGGCCAGCGAAACGTCCCCGGATGGAAAGTGAGTCAGCGCGAAGTTGGCACACTTCTCGACTTACAGCGTCCTGGATGTCGTCCGTAACGGCCTGGGCCGTCTCATTGGCGTGAGGACACCCCCGCCCGAATGCGCGTCGGACCCGCCCAGTTGGGACGACAAGGCGGCTCCCCAGTTCTTCGATGACCTCAATGGTCCTGTGCTGTGGTGTGCTACGAGCGATCCTAAGCGCCCGGATGAACTTGAAATCAAACTCAAGGTCAACCGTGGTGCGGCTGCCTCGATCACAACAGCCGTCGCACCTAGCTGGGTTCACAGCGGTTTATGGGACACCATCCAACCTGAAACCTGGGCAACGATGGCTCTGAGCGGCCCGGAGTCACTTCTCCCTAATCCCAACACGTACTTCGTGCCGCCGACCGGCGAGTTTGACCTGTGGTTCACCAAAACAGATGTCATGAACTTCTGGCACTCAAACCGAACCCAGCCGCTGGTTGATGTCGACACGTCTCCGGATGACTTGCTGGCAGGGCTGCTGTATACCCAGTTATCGGCAGTCGCTCCCGGCGGTAACGCGCTGTTCCTGGTCACCTCCGCAATGAGATCCGCTGCAGGATGCTGGGCCAGTCGGCGATCTTGTCGGGTTCCGCGTTGTTCAGGGTGCGGCGGGTGATGCCGTGGATGGCGACGTTCCGGTCGGCGAAGTGTTCGTGCCCGGGCGGAGGCAGCACGTACGAGGTGGCCTGTTTGATGACCTGGCCGTCGCGGATCTTGGCGATGCCGATCTGGCAGACGGAGGCCGCGTTTCGGGTTCGCGGTCTCGAAGTCGATGGCGATGAAGTCCAGGCCCGGGAGGGCTGCTGTCTCAAGGGCCGGTGCGGTCATGGGATTGCTCCTGACGAAGAATTGGGTGCGGCCCCCGGGAGGGTGGGTGGTCACTCCGGGGGGTCGTTGAATCGTATGTGTGCGGCGTTTTGAAAAGGTGTCACCGGCGGGCGGCGCGGTCCTCCAGTTCGGCGATCAGCTGCGTGGGGGTCTTGACCGTCAGAGCGGTGACGATCGAGTTGAACATGGAGTCCACCATGTCGGTTTCCGGTTCGGGTTCCTGCTCCGCGGCGGCCCGGTCGCGGTCCAGGACGGAGCGCACCGCGGCCAGGGCCTCGGCGTCATGCCGGGTGCCGGTCCTGGATTGCAGGGTGGTCAGCGCGCGGTCGATGCGGCGCAGGTCCATCCCTGAGACGTCGTCGGCGGGGACGATGGCCAGGGTGCCGTCCGCCAGAGATTCCTCCCAGACGCGCCGAAAACCCGGGGCATGCGTTCCGATGTACCAGCAGAGCAGCAGCTGGGTCAGGACCACCAGCATCAGCAGGGCGACGCCGAGCATTCCCAGCCACGGCACGACCGGGCCCAGCAACACCATCACGAGGGCCACCAGCACAGATCCCGCCAACTCCAGCGGGTGCCGGAGCGGGATGAGCCGGCTCGCGCGCAATAGCCCGTTCCGGTCCGCTCCCCCGCTGAGGGCGGCGATCTGCTGGTCGGAGAGCCCGACGTCGACGACGCGGCTGGTGCCCACCACGGGGTTCCAGGAGGGACCGATCACCACTAACACGTCCAGGAACACTCGGTAGGGCCTTGCGGTGTAGTGCGGCAGGGTCTTTTCGTTCACGGGTGCCAGTTTGCCGGACCGGCACCCCTTTCTGGGCATGGACATGGGCTTCATGTGTGTGGCGGCCGGGGAATTTCTCCCCGACCGCCCTGAAGGCCTTGCCGGGATGGTAGGTTCGCGCTACCGTCGCCTCGGGTGCAGAGCTGGGGCCGTGCTCTCTACGGATAGGAGAGTGGAATGGGTCCCCATAACGATTCACCGGCAGCAGGCACTTTGGCCCTGCACCGAAGCCCGAGAAGAAGGATCTGGTTGGCGCTGGTAGTGGCCGCGCTCAGTGCATCTACGGCCTGCAGCTCAGCAGGTGCAGGCTCTCCCCCGACCTCGGTCGCGGTGCCCGCACCGACCACGGAGCAGCCGACCACTCCCAGTCCTCCGACGGCGGTGTCGACGCCCCCGGATATGGTGACGACCACTGCCCCGGCTACCTCCGACCCTGCGACCAGCAGCGCTGCAGCGACGCCGGGGAGCCACATCGCGGATACCGTGACGGTCAAGGACAAAGACAAATACACCTTCACCCTGGCCTTTGACCTCACGGTCTCCTCCTCCCCGCTCGGCGAAGACACGGCCAGCGCCAAGCCGGGCCAGGCCAACGTCAGCTGGTCATCCACGGCGGCGGGCACCATGACATTGACGAACACTACGGCCGGCCACACTCTTGTGATGCCGGATGAGTTCACAAGCCTGTGCCAGATCAAATTGGCCGAGACTGGCTGTCCGATCCTGTACGGGTTCTATCCGGCAACGTCGCCGATCTGCACGGTGAAAATGGCGGATCAGACGGGCTCCTCCTACACGCCGGGGTTCAACGTTACTAACCCCTTCTACCATCCTGTGGGATCCTGGTGCGCTGTCGCCTTCGCGCTGGCCCCTTACTCAAACGTTCCCCCTTACAACCAGACGGTTCTCCCGATCGGGGGAGCGTCGACGACCCAGTGGGTGCCCTACAGCTATCGTGGTGACGGCGTGTCTGGGACGCTGTACAACGAGGCTGACTTTCCAGCCTTGGCAGCCACGACTGCGGCTCCGCCTGCACAATGGGCTATCGAAGCGGGGAACTCGCTTCGTCAGGAAATGACGCCGTCGACCCCGGTTGCGCCGCCCGAGTGCCAGAGCTCCTCGTACGTCATCTACGCGACGACGGCAATGACCTGCCACTAGCCACCGCCGCCAGAGCAGTCAGACCAGGATCGGAGTCTGGTCGGGCGTGACGATGGCGAGCTGCCCGGTCGGTGCCGTCTCGTGGTCGGCGGACGCCAGAATGTTGGCGCCGGGGACCGGTGGGGTCCACAGGTCGGCGGTCAGCCCGTAGTGGTCGGAGGCGGGGAACCCGTAACGGGTGGTGTCCGTGAAGCAGCGGCGCACCGCGACCGGTCCGCCGGGGCGGCTGTAGGCCCACCCGTAGGTGTAGATGTAGCTGCAGCCGACGAGCAGGGCAGCGGAGAGCAGGAGAGACAGGGCAGTAGGCAGGGTGGTGAGTTTCGTTGATCCCCCAAGAGATGTGAGTTTGCAGGGAAAACCCTACAGGTTTCCTGTACGTTGCCTTGGTGGGTTACGAGAAGGGTCAATTTATGGTTCTCCCAGTGCGCGGATCCCGCGCGCAGGGTCATGGCCGCACACAATCCAGTGACACGCTCTCGAAAGGAACATCATGGGTCACTGGGACCGACAGCACGGGGAGATCGTCCTCCCGTCCGCAGAGTTCGCCGCCGTCCGCCAGGCCGTGCAGAAAGCCACGCACGACCACCAGAGCAAGGTCTTCGACGAGACCCAGGTGTTCTGGAAGGGCCTGATACGGAAGGAGCAGACCGATCCGGCCGCCTACCAGGCGGCGCTCCAGAAGTACCTGGACGTCAAACACAAGCAGCTCCACCCACAGCAGCCCAACTCGTTCTGGAGCCGGCCCACGCCGCCGCCCTTCACTGAAGAGTTCGTGGACGACCTCGAGTGGCGGCTTAGCCTGCCGTACGGGAGCAAGCCGGCCAGGGTGCTGAAGGCGGACCTGCCGTTCCCGACCAACCGGACTGTGATAAGCGGGGCGGACCCTTCGAGCCGGTCTTGGAAGCAGCCCACCGACGCCTGTCGAACATGCAGCATCTCTACCGGCACGGTGGATTCACGGGCCACCCGGAGGACCTTATGGAAGACATTTAGCGCGAGGAGCGGCACATCAAGCGGCTCGAGGCAGAGAAGCTCACCGAAGCCTTCTAGGGCAGCTGAAAGGCCCCGAATCGTTCACGGCGGATCGGGGCCTTTTCCGTGTTTGGGTCAGGCTCCCCGTGTCTCGCGCGACAGCCCAAGGCTCATGACCACGATGACCGGGGTAGCGAGCAAGACGTCGATGATGAACGGAGCGCCGCCGTAGTACGGGACAGCGATCGCCATGAGGCTCGCCAGCAGGGCGAAGCCGGCGAAGCTGATGGCGGTGATCGGTGCGCCGCGGGTTCTTCCGCGCTGCGTCACCAGCAGGAGGATTCCGCTCGTGATATTGCCGAGGGCTGCGATCAGCAGGAGCAGGGCGATGAAGGCGTTGTGGCCAAAACCGGGCCCGGCTTCGATCAATGTAAAGAAACCCAGGACGATGCCGACGATGCCGGCGGCTACCCGGAAGCCGGAAGACTTAGGCTTCGCTGAAGGAGGTGCCCATTGCGGAGCGTACTGCTGGGGCGGGTAGGGCGCGTACTGGGGTTGCTGCCCGTAAGGCTGCTGCTGCGGATAGGGCTGCTGGCCATAGGGCGCCGGTGCCGGGGGCTGGCCGTACTGGGGCGCCTGGTTGCCTTGATAGGGCTGGGGCGACGGCGGTTGGAAGCCGGCGGGCTGCTGCTGCGGTGCCGGCGGCACCGGCGGGTAGTTCTCAGTCATTTTGGATCCCCCAGGACGTAGTGATGTTGGGGCCAGACTACATGTGCACGCCTGTTACATGGTCCAGTTTTCAATCAAGGCTTCCCAAGTATCTGCCCACCATCCGGCACTGTCCTCACACAGGAACAGGAAAGCCCCGGACCAGCGGTGGTCCGGGGCCTCACAGATGGGGTTTACCGCTCGATGGTGACGCTGAGATCCAGGTGGATGTTCTCGGCCGCGAGACGGTCCTCCAGATACCGGGCGAGGCTCGCGTCGGTGGCGGTGTGCGGGCCCTTGTGGACGGCGCCGCGGAATTCAGCCTGGGTGTTCGTTGAGCGGAGCACGTCCAGAGGCGTCCAGCGGAGGTGTCCGTCGGACAAGCGCTCAATGTCAGTGCGGAAGGTGCGGCGGTGGTCGTCACGGACGGATGCGCGCATGGTCTCGTGGTACCGGCCCAGGGCACCGATGCGGTCCAGGAAGTCTTTGGCCGGCGCGACCCCGGTTTCGTGGTGGCCACCGGAGGTGATTCGGCCGTCGTCCTTGACCTTGGTGGAATGGGCCTTGCCGAAGTCGTGGGTGATGGCGGCCATGACCAGCATGGAGGTCTCTTCCTCGTCCAGCCCGTCACGGCGGGCGATCGCCGCGGCCTGGTCGCCGGCCAGCCCGAGGTGGACGATGACGTCCCCTTCCGGGTGCCAAACCGGGTCCTGCGGAACGCCACGGGTCGCCGCCAAGGCCGGGAAGTGGTCCTCCCAGCCGGAGGCATGCAGAGTCTGCAGGGCCTTGGAGATGTGGGTGCCCTTGGCGGTGAGCTTGTGGAACTCCTTCCGGATCCCGTCCCGGTGCAGGGAGTGGAAGGAAGGGGCAATCTCCCGGCACAACTCAGCCGTTTCCGGATCCAAGTCAAGGCCAAAACGGCCGGAAAATTGGACACCGCGGAGCACCCTGATCGGGTCTTCACCGAAGCTCTGCGCGGAGGTGTGCCGCAGGACCCCGGCCTCCAGGTCAGCACGGCCGCCGAACGGGTCCACCAGCTCCCCGGTGGCGTCGTCCCAACCCATGGCGTTGATGGTGAAGTCCCGGCGGGCGAACGCCTCCTCGTACGGCATTTCCGGGTCGGTCTCTACCACGAAGCCGCGGTGCCCCTCCCCCGTCTTGTTGTCCCGGCGCGGCAGGGTGACGTCGAAGTCCTGACCGTTGATGCCTGTGTTCAGCACCCCGAAGTTCTGCCCGAACTCCTGGACGCTCCCCGGCAGCGCGCCCCGCAGCTGCTCCCTGGACAGCCCGTAGACCTCGATGTCGATGTCCTTGGATTCGACGGACGCACCCTGGGCACGGGCGATCAGTGCATCGCGGACGGCGCCGCCGACGATGAGTGGGCGGCCGCCGGCGGCCCGGATCGAGTCCAGGACCTCCTGCGCTTCAGGAGTCAGGTCGATCAGGCCGGGAAGTGTGTCGCCTGCCGGTCCCAAGGCGACGGCCCCTTCGGCGTGGGCGTAGGCGGCGTACTCGCCGCCGGAGGGGATGCCCTTGGGCTGGCGCGGAACAGCGGTGGAAGTCATGCCTTTCTGTGTGCGGCGCCGGCACCGTCACGTCCGGGAAAGCAGGCTATTTCTTGGTCAGGTTGAGGGTAACGCCGATCCTGCTGCATTCCTGTGCTATCAACGTCGGTTCGATGTGGTCGAGCCGAAAGGCATGCCCCACGTCCGGTCGAGACGGCTCTCTCGGTAGTGAAGTGGTGAACCCAATCGGCGTTGGACATTCGGCCGGCAGCCGTAGCGGTGAAAGCCTGCTCGAAATCACGGCACGCCGTCGCGTTATCGGTCGGGTCGGGGCTGCAGGCCGTGAGAACAAGCAGGATCAGGGCACATGCACCACCCTTCAGGGCGCGGCGTCCGGCTTCGGCGTCGAAATCCATGCGGCTACGGTACAACGATCCGGCGGTGACCGGCGGCAGACGTACCGCACTCGGGGAGGGGTCCTCCATGTTCCGCACACATGAGGAGCACTGCATTACCCACCAAGGAAAGAGCCCCATTGAGCACTGCCCCAGACATTGCCCCCGAGGGCGTTACGTCCATCCTGTCCAAGCTGGCCCCGAGCGCCTTCGAGATGGCCCTGAACCTGTCCATGAGCGTCGGATTCGAGACGTTCGGCGAACGTATCGACTTCACCCTGTCCAACGCGGACAACGAACCGGCACCGGCCGCGGCCGTCCAGTTCATGGCCCTGGTTGCCGAGCACCAGGACGCCATCGCTCAACGACTGCGCACTGCCCGCGAACAAGCCCGGATCAGCGGCGCAGACGTCACCGTGCCGATCGAGGGCCTCTCCAGCGACCCGCTGTGGGCTGTCTTCTCGCTCACCGCCGGCCCCTACGTCGCTGATGAGGACGACGACTGCGTTGAGGACGACGACATTGACCCGTTCGACGCCGACGAGGACGGGGAGGGATGAGCGCCCCGGCCAACTACGCCGCAGCCAGCAGCAGCGGCAGGTTCCGTGAATGGACCCTGGTCCTGGCACCCACCCACGAGGACCGCGACCTGGCCAAGGGCCGGAAGTTCACCGCCGACTCCGCCATCCTCCGGATCAGCGCCGTCACCGAGGACGCCCCGTTCACCCAGGTCCACGTCATCCTGACTGGCAACGGCCGCAAGAAGCGGCTCTCCCGGGAGTACCGGAATGACCACCGACACCCGGACCTGAGCATCCACACCGCCCCCGGGTGGGTCCGCGACCTGGTCGTCGAGGTCACCGGCACCGAGGAGCTGGCCGCCAACGAAACCACCGACGTGCGGGTCCCCGCCGTCGCAGAGCTGCAGGAGGCAGCATGATCCGCAACAACGAAGAGTACCTAATGCCCGACGGTTCCCCGCGCTACGGGGTCCGGGTCGGGGACGGACTGGTTGACACGGCAGAGCCTGAGCCCATGTCCGAGCCAGTGGCCCCAGGCGACTGGCCGAGCGCGCCGCCTCGTTCACTGCCCATCAACTCTCCATCGCCGGGAAGCTGCGCTTCACCGTCCGCAACAGCGCCGAAGCCGAGAAAGCACTCAGAGACCTGCGTGTCTCCCACCCTGCTGAGTATGCCGAGGCCGACAAAGCTGTCACCGAGCATCTGGGCTCCGCGGCAGCGTGGCGCCGGAAGACCAACAATGCCGCCGCTGAGACAGTCATCACCAGCGAACTGGAACGTGGCCTCACCGGCTCCACCGTCGGGGCTTTGTTCGCGCGGCTGGGCTTCTCAGCCATTCCGCTGCTGGTCTTCGTGGCAGCGACTCATGTCGAGATGAACTTCTGGCTCACCATGGTGATCTTCCTGGCGGTTTCATTCGCCATCCAGCGGATCCAGGGCCATGTTCGGCGGCGCAGCATTGGCGCCGACGGCGCAGACGTGAGCATTGCCGCGGCCAGCGTCCTCTGGGACGACGTCGTGGACGCCACATTCATTAACATCCTCGAGGCCAAGGGCATCGCCGTTGACCCGGCCTCCCAGCGCGCCGCCACGGCCGGCTGGGTGCACCTGGCAAGGACCGCGGACTCGGTCCAGCAGCTGATCGCCGGCAAGTAGGCAGAACGCAAAAGAGCCCCGGAGCGTTGACCGCTCCGGGGCTCATTTCGTTGGCTCAGACATCACCCGGCAGGTAAACGATGCCTTCGATTACCGAGCTTCCTATTGCCAGCCCACCAGGCGAATGTCTTGCCCCTGGAAAGCAACCACCTTTCTGGGTTCTTGCTGATTGGTCGAACTGGTGACGTAAAGAGTGCTTCCGGATAGGAAGGCGACGCTGCTGCCATCAGGACTTGGCAACACGTGCTGGACGCGGTTATCGCTAGGAGGCAGCAGCGTGGTCTGACTCATGCTCTTGCGATCAGGAGTGAGGGTCATGACGTAGATGTTGTTGCCACCCCAGCAAATGAATCTCAAGTCGTCGATAAATGTTCCGGGTTCACATGTAGGGGCCGTGACGCTGGAGTCCGGTTGAACCGGCGCCCATGCGTTAGCCGAGTGGGTTTGCTGCTTGGGCGCAATTTTCCATCCTTCAGCGGCATCATTCAAAACCTCCCACTGGCCGTCCAAAGAAGTTATGGCCGAGGGGTCGGTGTAGAACGGCTTTCCGTGGTTGTCGAACTCAAAAGACATATCGGACAGAGCGCCGCCAGGCGGGTCCTGTTCCTGGCGAATACTACTTGGGCCAAGACGGGGGTCTACTGAACCTAGGTGCCCGGTCGTCTCGTCGTAAAACCAAAGCCTCCTGTCAGCCAGGTTGAACGAGGGGTGTATCTGGCGCGGCGTTTTAGCCGAGTAATTGGTTGCTTTCGCAGGTGAAAGGTCGACGAACGCCTGTCCCTCCGGGTCATACCCGATGTGGGTAATCTGGCTCGTGGTCCTCGAATCAGCAACCATCGTCAAATCCGGACTGAAGAAATTTCTGCGGATTCTTTCCAGGACCGGCAAGACGGTATTGGGAGTGCAAGCCTCCATCGTGTAGCCCGGTCTTCCCGTGAAGCTTCGCACCGGCGCGATTTCGTTGCCGGAAGCAGGGTCTACGAAATGAAGCTGGATTTCCGAGGACAAGCAATCTTCGACGACTATGCCATGCACGGTAGCGCCCGTGGCGGCGGCTGTGCTGGTGCTTGGCGGGGGACTGAGCGTAGCCGCAGGACTGGACCCAGTGTCAGCGGCAGCGGCAGTCGGGATAGCTTGTGTGGCAGAAGGAACAGAGGCGGAAGGTGAGGCGGTTGTACTTTGAGTGCTGCTGCTGCAGCCGACAAGAACTGATTGGAAGACCATCACTACGAGGACAACGAGTCCGCTACTTCGCTTCCTACCAGCTCCCGCGATGAGCGACGTGAGTGACTCGACCCGGTTCACAGCGCCGCAGTTATCACCAGTACCTTTGCGCAATGTCCTGTCCACCATGCCACTCCTGACTGTGTTTTTACTTGTGGTGAGTAAGTGCCACAAAGACCGTGGTGGTCGTTTCGCTGCGGCGTGTCAGTGCTGGATCTGCGTCAGGGCAAAGTCAAGGGCATCTTGAATGGTTGCGCCCTTGATGCCGATAAATCCGGCACTAATATTGAACGTGTCACTGCAAATAATGACGACCGTTCCACCAGGGCTTTGTTCGGGTTCCTGATAAGCGAACCACCCTCTGCTTTCGACTACGTCGGAATGGAGCTGGATCGTCTTCCCGTCCCCGGCTCGGCGACGGGCATCGGAGCACATGGCTTTATAATCACGGAGAGAAGAGGGCTGACCCCAATCTTCCGCGTAGACGGCTTCCGGCGCTCCGGGTGCTGGTGTTGCCACAACTTTTGCGAAGAAGCATTTCTGGTCGCCAGGGTCGGCAACAGAAGGATCCCCGATGGGCAAGTCCTCCGGAAATTTGGACTTCAAATACCGCTCCCCGGCGTCGCAAGCTCCTTGAACGGGCAAGCCAGGCTGCGAGCCGATTTCCGCTGGAGCCTGACCTGACGGCTGGGGCGGCTGGGCGGATGCCTGGCTGGGTTGCAGGGACGGACTCGTGGGCGACGACGCAGCCGAAGATCCCGCAGGGGACTGATCGGTGGGCGCTTCGGATGCGCAACCTGCCAGCGATAGGACGACCGTCACGGCGGTGAGAAGCTTCCGAGCTACCAAGGTGACCTCCATCCGAAGAGTCCCATCTTCAGCCGAGCCGGACTGCGCGTCTACGCTTTGGCCTCCCCTATTCCCACCCCCAAATTCTCTTTATCTGGATTGGGCCGCTTAGGGCTTTAGGGGATTCCGATGCCGCGTGCTCAGGACTTGGCGGTGAGCGTGACGTAGACCTGGCGGTCGACGCTGACCTCGTACTCAGTGCCGCGGATTATCAGAGTGTCTCCGGGGGCGACGACGATGCGTTCGCGTTGCTCCTGCTTGTGGGCGGTGACGGCGAACCCGTTCTCGCTCATGAACGACTGCGGGCCCTCCACTAGGGGTCCGCCGTTCTCCGCGCGGTGACAGCTCCCGGCTTCCCAACCGCACACGGTGTAGGTGTCGTAGAGGTCGGTGCCGCGGTGGTTCGAGTAGAAGACGGCCAGTTCGGGGCCCGTGAAGTGGTCCTGGCTGAAGATCGGCTGCGGGATACCGGCAGCGGGGTGGCCCTCGTCGTTGTAGGTGTATTCGTCGTTGTCGTTGATGGTGATCAGTTCGTCCAGGTTCAGCGTGGCCATGATGGTTGTCCCTCCGGGGTCGGCGTTCCCGGTTGGTCGCCGGCGAACCCCATGTGTACGGGGCCGGCGCCTTTCCTCTTCACCCTCTGCGCATCGACGCGGGCAGCCGCACACAGGGTAGTCAGACCGGCACTGCCCCGGACATGAAGAAACCCTGGAACGTTCGAGGTTCCAGGGCTTCTCCGTTTCAGGCCGGCCATACCCGCGGTCGTATCGGGCCGGACTCTGGCTGTAAGAGCTTGCTGAACAGCCTGGGGGTTTGGCGGCTGCAGCGATGCTGTGTCAGGCCGCTGCCGCCACCGCTTCCTGCTCCCAGACGGTCAGTTTTCCGCGGCGCCAGGCCGGATCGATGGCGTCCAGTTCTGCCACCTTTTCGACCGTGATGGTGCCCTTGTCCAGGGCCGCGCGCTGGTTGTTCATCCAGGACCCGAGATTGTGGCCGTTTTCGATATTTGGCGTCACCACGATGGCACCGCAAAACGCCGCTCGCGTACATCGTAATAATGTCGAACTCGCCGCGGCCAGGACTTCTTCATCCGCTGGAAGTGCATCTCCGAGGTATTGCAGCTGTTTTTCGGCCCACGAGAGATACTGCATCGCCTTACTAGGAGCGTCAACAATAGCATTGGCGAGGTCTTGTCGCATAATATTCGGCGGCACTATAGGTGATTTTTTTGAAAGGCTCATATCTACTCCTTGGGCTGCACGGTGTGCCGAATTCGCCCCAGTTGCTTAATAGTGGAGTAGGTTTGAACCGCTGACAAGACCCAACTTTGGATCTTTACGCCCGACTGCGGACGGAGTTAGCCGCAGGCCAACCCCCATGAAACCAAGCTACGCCGTGGTCAACCTGCGGGTGGAATATTTGGCGGCTGTCAATAGGAATTCAGGTACTAGCATCATATTCCCCTGCAGAGTAAGGTGTGGCCTCTGGGGTACGACTTTGGAGTTCCGTATAGTCTGAAGCAAGGTGAGACTCGTGCCCGTTCCCGCCCAAATTCTCGGCCTCCAGCCCTTGGCGAAAAGGTGCAACCTTGCTGGGCTCCCGCAACCGACTATGGTACCCATCTGCGTCTCGCCCCCGGTAAAAACCTCGACCTGTGGGGGCCATGGCGTATGAACGAAAAGACGACATCCCGGATCGCCACGTTGATTGCCTGGCATCGCCCGTCCTTCGAGGGTGATACGACGCCAAAAGAATGGATGGAACTCGAGCGTTTGACGACCAGTCTGAAAGGCCAAAGGAACGGAATCAGTTTCGGTAAGGAATGGTTCCCTCGTCAAGGTCGTGAACAGTGGATCTTGGACGCCGCTTCCCCTCCTCCGAACTCCAACCCGGCGCGCACCGGGCCCCCGAACCCTAATCTCGGGCTGGGTCATGAGGTTGCCACTGGAGGGCGCGATGACGGACCCCTGGCGTTGTATCAAGCAATACCTAGAGCGTATGTCGAAGCCGTCGGCAGAAAGCCCGGCTTTTCCACCAAACCACGGCAGGGTTCAAGGAAGCTGGATGCCTGCCTAGACTATCTGAGCCGTCCAAAGGCCGACGCCACAAGACGGTGCCACCAAACGCAGATTCGACCGAAGGACCTAGTCCCGGCCGGGGCGGTGTCAACATGACTGCGAGACAAGCCGGCCCAGAACCGACAAGGGACAGCCCCAAACGCGGTTGGAAGCCACTGCGCCGAAGTATTCAAAGCGCCGACGACTCCCTCGCTACCGTTCGTGGGCGGCACCATGATCTCAGTCTGGTAGCAGCAACTGCCATGCTCGGTGTGGCCTCACTTCTCACCGGACTGGTTCCCCGGGGGGTGCGCGGCGAATTACTCCAAACTCCCTCGGGTGACCAACCAGCTTCAGGTGCTTCTATCCTGCTTAGAAATCGTAAGCCAATTCGGTGTGCCGCTTCCGACGCACAATCAGTTGCCCTAGGAACTGTGAATGAATGAGCCACGTGAATTTTTTGCCCGATTATATAAACGGAAGGAATATAATGAAACAGCGTTTTTCACTCATCGTGCTTGCACTGACGTTAGTAGTGGCTACTGGCTGCGGGAGCAATAATTCCGGCGGCCCGGTAACTCCGGAAAAACTGGCACAGAAGATAGTCGATTCCAATCACAAAGCGAATACCAACAATCCATTGACGAACGTCCAGTGCTACCCCCAATCAGATGTTAAGGCAGACGGTTCCGGCACGTACTTTTGCGATGAATATTTCCAAAGTGGGGGCCAGTCGCGTGCCAAAGTAGCCGTGAATCCAGACGGCTCCTGGAAGAACACCTAGGCCCCAAGAAAGGTACAGTGCTAGACAGGGGCCGATGCACTGTATGTGTTGAAAACGGATAATCATGAACTTCCACAAAGGCCTGGCCATTGCGTACATGCTCGTCTGGGGATGCTCGGCACCCTGCTCCTGGTTATCACGCTCTCGACCACGGTGAGCTTCCCGTTGGTAGCAGGGATTGCACTTTGTGGGTGGCTTGTATGGAAGACTACTGCTCCCTTCCGCTCATGATCGTCGGAACTTCGAAGAACATGATTCGAAGGCTAGGGAGACAACAGGCAGCCTGATGCCTGAACGGCACTGAACGGAGAATTCCAATGTGGAATATCAATGGCATCAGGGCCACGATCGTTCGTGTGTTCAACGAAGCGTGCAGTGAAGGGCAATCCAAAGCCGGTCGCAACCCGGCGCACGCAGGAACGAATGGGCTCGCCACAAAAGCGTGTGGGGCAAGGAGTTTCAAATGAGCCGACAAATAACTTTCATCAGCGGTGGGGCGGCAATCGCAATATTCATCGTCGGTTTGGTTTCGTGGTGGCTACTAGCCGGAGCACGCGGGACGCCAACGCAGCCGCCGTCGCCAGCGGCGACGGCGGCTGTCACCAAGCCGACCGCTTCCGGGATGAGTTCGCCCGTTCCAACTGAAGTTGCGGACGCCATCAGCAGCTTGCCGAAGGACCCGGCAGAATACGTATCGACACAGAGTCCGGTCCGGGCAGACTACGCTCAAGCCTTTCCGCCGGGCACAAAGACCCACGTGGTCGAAAACAGCTGGTCGATTTCGGGGGCCTCGCAGGGCCTCGTTCAGGTGGAAATCAGCAAGCCAAACGAAGCTGATCAAACGTACGCCGCCATGATGGTTCTCGAGGACGGAAAATGGAAAGTCCTCGCAACGGTACCGGTGACCAGATGAAAGGGCACCGCGCGTTCATCGTGTCCTTCCTTGTTCTCACGGGCCTTAGCATTGCCCCTTTAGCCTCTGCAGAAACTCCCTCTCCCCCAGCAAGTTCGGGAGTCACCGCCAATTTTCGCACGGACACCTGCAGCCAACACGGTGTGACCGCGGCACCGGACGCAGACAAAGACACGAAAGGTCAGCCCATCGTGTCCAAGCCTGTCGATGGCAAAAGACCTGTTCCCGTAATTTTGGTCCATGGGTGGAACGGCTCGACCGGAACGTTTACCCAGCCCATTGATCTGTTTGCCGACGGCGGGAACGGCGGAGACGGCGTAAAGGTACCTTTCTCCCTTACCGGCCAGCTGGAAAACATTCCGGGCTTGGCGGTCTATAACTTTGACTACAGCCAGAATTCGAACCGATGGGTGACTGATTCGAACGTCGGACCACGGCTCGCTTCGGCGATTGAATGCCTTACCGACTTCTACGGCACCAAAGCCGAAATCATCGCGCATTCAATGGGCGGCCTCGCTGCACGCTTCGCTCTAGACCAGAAGGCAAGCAAGGGGCCTGCCATCAAGGACCGCGTTAGTCAGGTCGTCACCTTCGGAACGCCCAACACGGGTTCTGCTGTTGCAGCACTGGCAGCGAAGGCGATCGCCAACGGAGCGGCCTCGAACCTGACCCGTCCCAACGTCGCCAGCGGGGTCGCCCTAGCCGCGTGGATCATCACTTACATATGCGGGCGTCAGATGACCCACAGCACTACGGAGTTGACCTTCCCGTGCGACAATCTTCCGTCCTTCGTCACAGGATTCGACTCCGATGCAGGCCAAGCCTTGCGCTCTGGTTCCCCGCAACTTCAGGCTTTGGCTGCCTGGCCATCCACCGTCCATGTCACGGCGGTCGAAGGTTCCACGATGTTTAGAGGGATTTCACTGTTCGGCGCCGGAACTGACGGGCCCGGAATTAACGGAGGCGATGTCATCGTCGCCAATGATTCTGCCTCCGCTGGAAGCGGAACAGTGAAGGACGAATCATGCGGCTTCGCGTTGTCGGCACGAGCGGATGGAGGCGACACTGTCCTTCAAGCCTTTGGCCCGACGTCGGGGGCCGTAAACGACGGTTTCATCTTGCACATCATCGATAAAACCAACCCGTGCTTCCACCAGAACCTCCTGCGGACCATTAACGGCACCAATGCTGCAGTCGGTGCCGTCAAGCCCGAAGCGGCCAACCCTGTTTTGATCACGGGTGTCGCGGGCAGTTACACCGACCGGCTTCCCTCAGACGGGCCGGCACCCTCCGGCTCGGCCCTCCTGCCTGTCACCGGCACGCTGGCCCCGGGGTTCGAAGCCAGGCCGCCGGGAATCAAATGGTTCCACGATGTCCCCCGGGCCTTCGGCGAAGCCCGGGATGCATTGACCTTGAGGTTGAACACAAGCGACGGTGTGCCTCACTATTTTGACCACAGTGTCGCCGTTGAAGCTGCCTGCACTGGAGACCAGGCAATCGCCTTCGACGAGTTCAGCACGGACAAGGGAGCGTACTCAAAAGCAGTATTCACCTTGTATTTCCACAACACCAAGAACCCGGATCAACCGGTTACACCGGGCCGCCGTGTGCGTGTCCGTGTCTTGGCTGGGACCGGCGGCTCAATCTGGCTCGGGTCAACAGCAAAAGAGATCATGAACTCCGTCTACACCACCGGAGACCCCCTGCCGTCCTTTTCCGTGAACGTCTCCGGCTACGGCGTCATCGCCATCCTGCCGACCTTCGACACCTGCCAGATGACCGCGGGCATAGGCACGGAACTGGTGGATTCGGGCTTTGTTAAATAGCACGAGTCACCGGTTCCGACCACACTAATCGAGGTTCGGGTTGACCCGGGCGGAAAACACTGGGTGCCCACACCGCACTCGATGGCCTTTCAGGGCCTCACGACAGGGCGGCAGTGCGCCTTAGTCGCGGGCGGCTGGCGGCATCCAGACCGAATGACCCGCCTTCACCCGGTGCTGATGGCTCCGCATCTTCCGCCGGCAGTCTGTCTGCCATGGTTCACGCCGAGCACGCTGCATTTCTCCAGCTGTGATACACGCTCGACGGAACGGAGTGGGGTCAAGGGCGGCATGCCGAAAAGGCGTCAGCAAGTCCAGCGTCGTTGGGGTGTCAGCCAACTGTTCCGTGATCAGCTGGCCCTTGTCAACGGGCACTTAACGGTGATGGGTTTCGATGGCTGCAGCCCGTCGCCAAGCCTGATTTTCAATAGAGATTTGGCGCCACTCCGGTAGAACAATCTGCAACAAACTCGATCAAAGCGGTCCACCGCCTCTGCCTTGGCGAGAACTGAAGGAGCCAGTAAAGATCTATAGCGCTCCGTCCTTTACCGTCTCCATCAGCGCTGTAGCGCAGAAGAGAAGGTGGTCTAGCACGGGCCATGCAAACAGAGCAACGGAGGCAACAAGGAGCAGCACCGAGATCGCGGTGGGGCCCCGCTTTGCTGGTACCTGGACAAGGACGTAGTTTTCCTGACAGCCCTGTCCGTGTGCATTGTTAGTCGCTGAGGTTTTGTTCTTGTGCCCATTGGGCACAGTTCGAGTGCTTCGTAATCTTGTCCCATTCCTTGGTTCTGCAACACACAAAGATGAGGCTCAACGATGAAGCGCATCACACTGCTTTTGAAGCATGCCGGCCGCTACGGAGCCACCGGCTTCCACTGCCCTGCCACCGGGCTTTGGAGCCCGGAAGGGGAGCCGCAAGTTGTCCAGCCGTTCTCGGAAGGACACGTCTTCCCTGCCTACAACGGCAAAGCCACTATTTGGCATCCAGCTGACGAAACACCATGAGAGCAGCTAAATAGAGTTACAGCTTGGACCCGGGTCAGCCGAGGATTCGGCGCAACGGACAGGACTCTCCTGTGGGGAGGAGAAGTGGGTCCGCGAGAGCCTGACTCACGGGTGGGGAACCGCCCAAGGCTGATGACACGGACACTTGGCAGCCGAGGCCACCGATGGCTATCGCTTCATGAGCCAGCGCGTAGGCTACTTGGTGGTCTGCGTGCTCCCGTCACCACACACTCATGCCTCGGACGAGGTCGACAAGGGTCTGGGAGCGGCAGCGGTGCCTTAGCGCTTCACCCACGAGGAACCTGATCTCCATCGTCAACACCAGCAACGGGAAAAGCCACACAACCGTCGCCACCACACCGTTACCGACCAGGCCGGTGGCTGAGTCAGGGCACCGACGGCCGGGCCAGCTTCGGCACCGCCTCTATAACCATCAGTGATGAAGACTCTGAAGGAGCCATCGATGAGCGCTGACACCGTGACCCCGCCCCTTGCTGACTCGGCGGTTGAGACCCTGATCGCCCTGCTGCGCACGACCTGGACGGGGCATTCCCGCGCATCGCCGACGTCCTGGCCACCGCGGAAGCCCAACGCTGGGACCCCATCGAAGTCGTCCGCGTCCTGCTCAAGCCTATGCAACAGGCCGGGAGCAGTCCCAACAAGGGCCGAGAAGGGAGGACACGAGCGTTTGGACGTCGCGTAGAACCTGCTCTTTCAGACGGGCGGGCAGTATTGTCGTCTGCGTCGGCGCAATTGTGCCTCGGCAGTCCGGGCGACCTCAGGCCGCTTTCAGTCCACAACAGCGCACTGGCACTTTTCGGGCGGAACCCTTCAGCTTTTGAGGGACGGCGTGCGGGACTTCGATGAACTATGGAAGCGACCTCGCGGGCCGTCGTCATCTTTGCCGGAACAATCTGCCAGACAATCAGTCCGCGATCGAGTCGCCAACTCGGACCAGCAAGGCGCGCAACTGCTTGCACTCGGCCTCAGTCAATGCTGCTGTTGTGAGTTCTTCAAGTTCGGACCAGACCGACGAGACCGGACCCTCGAGGGCGATGCCAGCATCTGTCAAGGACACCATGATCACCCGGCGATCCACAGCAGACCGTGCGCGAGTCACAAGGCCAAGATTCTCGAGTCGCGAGAGAGCCTTCGTGGCCGTGGGCGGCTCCACCATCAGCTGTCGCGTGAGATCTGATTGTGACTGTGGCGACGCCTCCCACAAGAGCATGAGCACGAACTCTTGCCCAGCAGCCAGTCCGACCCTTTGCAGCAGCGAGCCGGCGAGCTTCCGATGGGCTTTCGCAACCGATGGGATGAGCGAACTGATAGCCATCGCACGCGGTCGCGACGGTGGCTGTAAGTCGTCTGCGGAAGTCATGTCGCCCCTCCCGGGAATATAGTTAGTCGGCTGAGGTGTTGGCTTTATAGCTACCCACGAAGGAGTCAACCATGACTGAGACTACAACCCCGACCATCGCCGTTTTCGCAGCCACAGGAAGCCAAGGCGGTGCAGTGACTGACGCCCTGCTCGCGCAGGGTGCGACGGTGCGAGCTTTGGTGCGTGACACGACGTCCAACAAGGCCAAAGCCCTCGCGGAACGCGGTGTGGAACTCGCCCGGATCGACGTCGACGATGCACCCTCGCTCGCTGCCGCCCTCAACGGAGTGCAGGCCTTCTGGTTCATGACCACCCCTCCCGGCGGCATGCAGAACGCCGACACCGCGGGGGAGACCGCACAGGGCATCGCACTCGCCGAAGCCGCTTCCGCGGCCCGCGTGCCACACGTCGTATTCAGTTCCGTCGGTGGCGCGGAGCGTGACTCGCACGTCCCGCATTTCGGCTCCAAGCGTCTTGTTGAGGAACACCTTGCTGCCCTTGGCGTGCCTACGACGGTGATCCGCCCCGTGTTCTTCATGGACAACTTCCACTGGTTCGCACCGACGAACGAGGACGGCACCCTCGTGCTGCGACTACCGTTTCCTGACGGGATCTCGTTGCAGATGATCGCGGCCCGCGACATCGGCACCATCGCCGCACTCGCGCTCCTCGACCCCGATTCGGTTCCCGCTGAGATCGAGATTGCCGGCGATGAACTCACCGGCAGTCAGATCGCCGCGGCGTTCGCCGAGCACACCGGTATCCCTGCGCGGTACGAGGCACTGCCGATCGCGGCCTTGGACGGTCAGGACGACATGCAGGCCATGTTCCGTTGGTTCGCCGAGACGCCCGCCTACCAAGCCGACATCCCCGCAGTGCGACGGCTCGTTCCGAGCGCTTTGCAATTCTCCGGTTGGCTCAATGCCGTCCAGTACGCTCCGGCATTCTGACGGCCGCGGTCATATCCACCGAACACAAACGGAAGCAGAACAGCCATGAGAGCAGTCCAGTTCAGCGCCTACGGCGCACCTGAGGTCCTTGAAGTCGTGACCGTCGAGGCCCCCCGCCCGGGGCCCGGTGAGATTGTCATCGAGGTCGCCAGTGCGGGCATCAACCAGCTCGACACTAAGATCCGCTCCGGCTCGATGGCGCAGTCGGCGGAACTCCCGACGCCGCTCGGCACCGGCGTCGACGCTGCGGGCACCGTCGTCGAGGTCGGACCCGGCGTCGACGACGTCGCGCCTGGTGAGGTCGTGTTCGGTACCGGTGTCGGAACGCTCGCTGAGCGCGCGATCCTGACCCAATGGGCGGCCCTCCCGGAGCGCACCGACCCGGTCGAGGCAGGAGGTTGGGGGGTGGCCGTCGAGACCAGTCATCGACTCCTCACCGAGCTCGGCGTGGAGCGCGGCACCATCCTGCTGAGTGGAGCCTCGGGAGGTGTTGGTTCCGCCCTCGTTCAGCTCGCGCGACACCGTGGGCTCCGTGTGGTCGGAACCGCGAGTGAGAAAAACCACGCTTACCTGGAACACCTCGGCGCCACCGCGATCACATACGGCTCGGGGCTCGTGGATCGGGTGCGGGCCGCAGCACCTGAGGGCATCGCTGGCGCCCTCGACCTCTCTGGCGCCGGCGTCATCGCCGACCTCATCGCGCTCACCGGTGACCCGTCGACGGTCATCTCCATCTCGGACTTCACCGCCCCGCGTCTCGGCGCGAAGATCTCCACCGGCGCGACCCGAACGACAAACCCCCGTGACGGATTCGCGGAAGCGCTCACCGTTCCCGGCTTCGCTCTGAGCATCGAACGACGGTTCTCGCTCGACAACGCTGCCGAGGCACACCACGCCGCGGAGAGCGGCCACACCGTCGGCAAGCTCATCGTCATCCCATAGCACGCCCCCTTCAGCTGCCGGCGTCTTGGAGACACTCGCAGCCGCTCACCATTCGACCCCTCCACCAGAAGCGGAACCACACACATGTCCCACCAAAACTCAGAAGTCGCTCCCCCCTCCCAACGATCACGTCCTGTTTCTCGGGTTCCTCCCGGAAGTCATGACCGCCGAGGAACTTGCACCGCTGAACATGACCGTGGCGCAACTAGCAGCGCAGATGGAACGCGGCTGGGCTGCGATCCAAGAACAAGGCGTTGCCGGGAAGATGGTCGGCATCAGCAAGGACCCCGACGAAGTAGAAGCCGAGCTCCGCAACCAGCTTGCCGAGCGCAGCTACGGCATTGCCCTCATCGGCGGCGGCGTCCGGCTCCTGCCGGAGAACACCGTGCTTTTAGAGCGGATCGTCAACGTCCTCATCGACATCGACCCGAAGATCCGGTTGAGCTTCAATACCGGGCCGGAGAACACGCTCGAAGCGGTTGGACGCTGGCTCAATCGTTGAGGACGAGCCTGCACCGGCCCCAGCATTCCCGCGTCACCGCACACCTATCACGCGTCCTCGTACCTGGACCACCTCCGGTCAGGGGCGCTGGGCGCCGAACGACTGGCGGCCTACCCTGACTACCAACTGTCCAGCAAGAAAGCCGATTGAGCGTTTAGCAGGCGGAAGCTCGATGTGCTCGCAGATATCCGCGAGCACCACGAGATCACCCGTCACGAGGATAGGTAAAATATGAGTCCGAAGGACCTCACATTGCTTATCGAGTTCGAGAGGGCCATCCAGTGGCGCTGGAGCTCGGGATCCGGCGGGCTACATGGGCGCCTTGGCAGGATACGTCACCACTGGCCCCGTACGTGCCATTCGGTCGTGAAGCCGTGCGCGATCACTTCACGCGCATCTACAGCCCGGCGGGTATCCGACAGGAGTATGTCGACGAAACCGCGCGTGCAGTCAACGTCCAGCTCCTGGACGAACACCAGGCGCTGGGACGTAGGCCCCTGGCCACTCACCACGCTCTTCGGAAGAGCCTGCTCGAGGCACTCTTGCTGCGCCTGTCCGACGCTCCCATGTTGCGCGAGCGTCCCATGGTCCATGCCGGGGCGGACAGTCTCTATGCTCGATTCAGAGACGCTGTCGATTTGCACTACCGGGAGCTGCGTCAGGCGGACGAGTACGCAGAGCTGCTGGGCTGTTCGGTTCGAACACTCAGCCGCGCTACCGGCAGCACTGTCGGCATGGGGGTCCGTCAGATCACCGACAACCGACGCCTCGTCGAAGCGCAGCGGCTCCTTCACCACCGAGCACGATCCGCAAGTAGTAGCGAGACACCTCGGCTTTGCCAACGTCTCAAACATTGATTGGTCGTTTCAAACGCAAACCGGACTCGCCCACGACGTTCACCACCGAGCACGATCCGCGCCCCCGGAACCTTCCAGGAAGCCTGACTCAGAGACGAACTGGTTCGGCGGGCGTTTCTACATTGGTCTCGTTTTCCGCTCCTCCGTAAAGGGCAACCATCGGCAGTCCACCAAAGGCGTTGTATAGCGTGTGCCCCATTGGCATAGAACCTCACAGGAACATGTTGGAATTGCGCTCGGCTGAGCGGGTGGCTCGGCGTCGTCCGTGCCGTCGAATACCAGATAGAGGAGCCTGTGACCGTCCGAATTCGCTCTGCTGTGCCACGCGGGCCCGCCGTCTGCCGCGACCGCCAATGGTGGGATAGTATACGGCCTAATTCCAGACGGAACGCCTTTAGACCCAGCGGCTGCGTTCTCCCCCTCAGGGCCGATACTGCCAGGTGTCACAGGTCCCTCTCAAAGTTCCGTAAAAGCCGCGGGTTTGTCGCAGTAGCTTCGGTCACGCTATAAGCGCTTACTAACTAGTCGCTATTGGAATTTCCACGTCTTCAGGTAGGGCCTTTCGGCACCCTCAACTCGACAACGCATTGGCCCGCAGTCACAATCACGCTGGGGTAAAACGCCAATCAGGCGGTTCGCACGCATGTTTAGCTTGCGGCTTCACTATCAGAGATGCCCCCCGGCTGCTCCGGCCTTTGCTAACTAATGCGCAGATTGGCAGCAGGAATTATGTAGAACAGACGTCTATTTCGTACAGATCTGCCCAGATCGGAATCGCCTGGTACCCTTCCGATTTCTCGTACAAGCTCCGATTCTCAGCACCCTCCTGGCTTATCCAGAGGACGTCTGAAGATGCGGAGACGGCGTCAACATGGCCAGTCCGCACAATGCGGCCATCTTTCGTCACATGTACTCGGTGTCCAAGCAAGTCAGACCAATTTGATGACTTTCCCACACTGCGCCTCCTTGAGCGGTAATTCCGGAAACCGTTCATTGGTGCCAGTTACTTGTGCATACAAGACTGCGCTTCCTCGAAAAGTAAACCAATATCCGGGACAAAGTGGCCAAACTCTTGGCCTGCTGCAATATTAGCTAAACCTGTCGATTGCACGAATTGGAAATATCACAGTAAAACGTGTGTGTCGATTGTGGAGTTTCCATGACTTTTGCCAACCGGGTGCTAACAGCGACGACTCTTCAGAGAAGTCCACTGACGTCTGTCCCCCGGTGATCAACACCGGCGCTTCACAACGCCAAGGAACTCCTGACACCAGCAGCGCTTCTTTACGTGTTGCTCACCGTTTGCCAGCACCTCTGGCCGCGACGAATAGGCAGGTCGACGGAAGATTCAGCGACCACTGAGGACGAGAACCGGCTCCTTTTCTTGTTCCATGACGGCAGGAAACGGACGTTCCCGGCCGACGCGAGCGCTCCAGCGACGGTGACGACGTTCGACTTCGATGGGATGCCTGAAAGCGGTCGTAATGTTCTCGGAGGTGATGATTTTCGTGGCCGCACCCGCTACGACGGTCGCGCCGTCAGCAATCAACACTGCATGGCTAGTGGTTGTCGGCAGTTCCTCAAGGTGGTGAGTGACCAGAATGGAAGCCATCTGTGGGTGAATTAGGGTGAGATTTTCAATGGTTTCCAGGAGTTGTTCGCGGGCGGCAACGTCCAAGCCTGTGCAGGGCTCGTCCAACAGCAGCAGCTTTGGCGAAGAGATAAGCGCGCGGGCTATCAGGGCCCGTCCTCGTTCTCCTTGGGACAAGTTGAGCCAGCGGTAGCCAGCCTTTTGCCCCAAGCCCACATCTTCCAGCAAGGCGTCGGCTAGCGCGGACTGCGCATCGGTCGGGTGCCATCTTTGAGGCAATTCGTTACTGCCTGTCAATCCCGTGAGTACAACTTGGCGGATGGTCAGCGGTGCCAGAATCTGATGCCGCGGATTTACGTGACCGATAGAGCGCCGCAGGGATTGGAGTTCGACTCGTCCGAGAAGTTCACCCAGAACCCTTACTGTCCCGGAAGTGGGGTGGGTAATCGCTCCGCAGAGTCCCATGAGAGTACTCTTCCCCGCGCCGTTCGCACCTAACAGAGCCCAGTGCTCCCCTGCTCCTACGGACAGCGATATCCGACGGATGATATCCCTGTCTCCCCGGCGGAAAGAGACATCCTCGAGCTCCAGCACTATGTGTCGGTTCGGCTGGTAAGTCATATCAAGGTCTCCTCAAGATTTGTATGGGAAAGGTCACGGCTTCTCAGGTGGGGTCGTAGGCGTGCGGCCCAGAACACGCGGGCAGGCCGGCCCGGGTTACTATCCGACACCGGGTGCCGGCAGTTACGTAAACGCTGTGCCGTTAATGCCGCTGCACGGTCGATCCAGGGCGTTGGCCGACAGGGATGCACTGCAGCGTACCTGATGCTGCCCTTTTCCAGCATATGGGTACCCCGCCAAGGCATGAGCGACAAGAGGAGTATGCCCAGCTTTGGCTTGTAACTCCATGAAAAGTTGATCCATCCTTTCGTTAGTTTCACAGTTCTCCCGCGATGCAGGTGGTACGAAGATGGGTAGTGGCAATACATCCGATGGGATGCCAGCCAGGAGAAGTAGTGCATCTCGGGTGAGCGCGGCCAGTGCGTGATCCGAATCAACGGCCTGGAGCTCACCCGGTGCGGGAAAACCACATCGTCATCTTGACCACCGTCCACCCCGATGACGGTAACAAGCCGATGGTTACTGGCTCGGTAGTTCATTCTCCTTGAGGAGAAAGCACTTTCTCCCAAAGCCTGGATCCAACGCAAGAATCTCTCGACGGACAGATGAACATTCCCCGGAAAACCGATAGTCAGAAAGTTGAAGGCGAACTCTATGGTCATTAACAGGCGCACTCGTCTCTCGGCGGCCCCCGAAGTTCCGGTTATTGCCGAACCTGGCCCTGCCGCCAGCAGTCCCCCTACGTCGGTTGCTGCGGGTCAGCCCCAGGGACGGATCCGTACGCATCACCTGCAGCAGGCGAAAGATAACAGCGAGCGGTTCGCCATGCTTACGGCCTACGACCAATACACAGCAGAGATATTCGACGAGGCAGGCATTGAAGTGCTTCTCGTTGGCGACTCAGCGTCCAACAACGTGTTCGGCAACGAGACGAGCCTGCCAGTTACGGTCGACGAACTCCTTCCGCTCTGCCGGGCCGTTACCCGCTCAGCTGCACGTGCCCTCGTAGTCGCCGATCTTCCATTCGGCAGTTACGAGGTGTCCCCGCAGCAGGCAGTCGCCACGGGTATCAGATTCCTCAAGGAAGGGATGGCGCACGCAGTAAAGATCGAAGGCGGCAGCTTCTACGCAGAGTCCGTCAGGTCCATGGTTGAGGCAGGCATCCCGGTGATGGCTCACATCGGCTTCACTCCTCAGAGCGAACATGCCCTTGGCGGCTACCGAGTTCAAGGCAAGGGCGACGACGGGCAGCGGCTAATCGACGATGCAGTAGCTCTTACAGAGGCAGGCGCCTTCTGCATACTCATGGAGATGGTACCCGCGGCCACTGCAGCGGCCGTTGACGCTGCAGTACCGGTCCCGACCATAGGCATCGGGGCTGGAAGCTCGACGACCGGACAGGTTCTCGTCTGGCAGGACATGGCGGGGCTACGCACCGGAAAGTTGCCTAGATTCGTAAAGCAGTACGCGGACCTTCGCTCCTCGCTTTCCGAAATCGCCAAAGCCTACGCCCAAGAAGTCCGTACCGGTCAATTCCCGGGCCCAGAGCATTGCTTTTAGTAAGTGCGGCTACATTGGTAATTGCTTGCCATCTTCAAGATAATTTGAGGAGAACAAATGTGTGATCCGATTTTTTATGACCCTCTGGCAGATCGTGAAAGCCCGAACGCAAAAGACGGTGCATTTTCCGAAGCACTGCCGCCACAAAAAGGCAACGCAACTAGAACGTGGCGTCGCGGTCCCGATAAAAGAAGAATTGCAAGACGCCTTGTGCGTCAAGATCTGCAACTGCTAGCCTCCCAAGTCGGATCATCTGATGCCAGAAAATTTGGCCTCGGGTTGGATTAAGCGGGCTCCCAGCAATCGCGGCGCTGCCGCGGGGAACGGTGAGGGGCAGGCACCAGTACACGGGGTAGTGCGGAAGGTGCCATCGTTGGGGCGCAGAACGTTGAGAGAGAACTGGAGGTTCGGGCCCAATGAACGCAGCAAGACGTGGTGCCTCACCAACTCAATCTGGCACCTTGAGCCAGTGAGATGCTTCGCGATCAACACATGCTTCCTGAGCGTTGGAAATGCTGCACATACGACGCCAGCGCTCCGGCAGACATCGCGGTGCTAGCGCCAACCTCCAATGGATTGAGCAACGAAATGAGAGAATGGTCGAAGGATTGTTCGTTGCCATAGCTGGCCCCAAACATAGGAGATGATGTGTCGGCTGCCTTTCCCCTGCTCAAGGACCCGATAGCTGAGGCGCGGCGTCATTGGCAGGATCACGGGTGGGTCGACGCCGCAGACGGCATGGCTGCCGTCACTGCTCTGATGCGGGCCCAGCAGATCCTGCTTGGCCGTATAGAAGCGGTGCTCAAACCGCACGGGTTATCGTTTGCCCGGTATGAACTTCTGGCGCTGCTTAGCTTCACCAGGAACGGGTCGCTGCCGATGGCCAAGGCCAGCGCGCGTTTGCAGGTTCACCCCACGAGCGTGACAAGTGCGGTCAACCGGTTGGAAAAGGCCGGGCTCGTGGACAGGGTCGCGCATCCAACGGACGGCAGAGCCACGTTGGTTCAAATCTCCTCAGAAGGCCGAAAAGTCGTCCTGGCAGCCACCAACGATCTGAACGCGAAGGTGTTCACACAGACCGGGTTTACAGATAGCGAAATTGGGGGCCTGATCGAAACTCTTGGCCGGTTCCGGCGCCAAGCGGGCGACTTTGACGAAAATGCCCGCGGGGACGAGTACTGACGTCCCGGCGGGCAGCTCCAGCACGGTACCAAATCGTTCCTAGAGATCAAGCAGCCGTGAATGGCGTCCCGTCCACTTAAATTCAGGCGTCTGCTTTGAGAGGAAGGCCGTGATACCTATCTCTGGCTCGCCGCTCACTGCCATCTCACGTTGCCACTCGGCGTTTGTCTCCCCCAAGCGGTAACCTCCGGCCGCAATGACGTCCACGATGTCCTTCATGGCTTGGATGGACAGCTGCGAGCGGGAGGCCAGACGCTCGGCGAATTCGGTGATTTCCGTCCAGAAGCTTGCCTGAGGTATTACCCGTGCCAGGAGGCCCAGAGACATTGCTTCCGCGGCCGGTATGAAGTCGCCGCTGAAGAGAAGGTATTTTGCGGTGGCCGGTCCGGCCAGCTTGACTAGCCGTTCGATACCAGACAAAGGGTAGACGATGCCGACCTTTGCCGGTGTGATCCCGAATGTAGACCGGTCGGTGGCAAGCCGAATGTCGCAGGCACCTGCGATCTGCCAGCCGCCGCCGATGCAGTAGCCATCGACGGCGGCGATGGTCGGCTTGGGGAAGCTAGCCAGGGCGTTTTCGCCAGCGGTGACATGGCCGCCGTCGTGACGGCCGGTGTCGGGATCGTGCAGGATGTCTTTGAGGTCGCTTATGTCCGCTCCGGCGGAGAAGTTCTCCCCTGCCCCACGTACCACCACGACCTTGACCGATTCCTTGTCGGCCAGATGCTGAAGTATGGGTTGGAACTGCTGCCACATATTCTTTGTCATCGCATTTCGCCGGCGCTCGTTGTCCAGCAGGATCGTTGCCACGGGGCCGTTGTACTCGACCTGGAGCGTTCCGGTCACAGTGTCCTCCCTTGCGGTTTTCATAGCGGTGCCTTCTGCGGAACGAGAGCTTCCCTTACCACTCCGGCCTCCAGGAGCCCGGTAATTTGCTCGTCGGTGAGTCCTAAGCCCTCCAACACCCGTCGGGTGTCCCCGCCCAATGCCGGCGGCGCCTTGGAGATAGGTGTGCCTTCCCCGTTGATGGACAGCGGTCCCCGTAGGAGTGGAAGGTGTGAGCCGTCATGTCGAGTGATGTTCTTAACCATGTCCAGGGCTTGGACTTGCGGGTCATCGAAGACTTCGCGGTAGTTGTAAATCGGCCCGGTTGGGATTTTCGCGTCCCGGAACATCTGCACCCACTCGGTGGCCGGGCGTGATGCCAGCAGTCTTTCCAGACGAGCTGTGAGGGCGTCCCGATGTGCCGTGCGATCGCGGCCGGTGAGATATTCACGTTCATCGGCCAGTGCAGGATCACCTGCCAGCATGCAGAGCTGTCGCCATTGTTTGTCGTTTCCGACGGCGATGATCACCGGGATATCGGCGGTTTTGAAAACGCCGTACGGTGACAGTACCGGGTGATTGTTGCCCTGCGGCACGGGTACTTCTCCGGTGCTGAGGTACCGCTGGCCCTGGAAGGATGAAATGGCCAGCGCTGACTCCAGAAGCGAGGTCGAAACTTCCATTCCGTTCCCGCTGCGTTCTTTGCCGGCCAATGCCGAGGCGATGCCGAACGCGATGAACACGCCGGCGTACATGTCGATGACAGGGACCCCCACGCGATATACATTCTCTGAATCCGCACCAGTGATAGACATAAGACCGGACATGCCCTGAGCCACTTGGTCAAGGCCTGCGGCTTGGTTCAGTGGACCTAACGTGCCAAAGCCGCTGACCGAAGCGATAATCAGTTCCGGTTTTTCGCTCCGGAGCTCGGCCGGGTCCAGTCCCATGTCGCTAAGGACGCCCGGACGGAAATTCTCCACGAGAACGTCGGCCTGCAGTGCCAGCTGACGTAGCACTCTCCGGCCTTCCGGGCTGTAGAAGTCCAGGGCCAGGGATGATTTTCCCCGGTTGGTGGAGTCGAAATAAAGACTGTGTTCATTTTCAAATGGCGGCCAGGACCTGGTTGAGTCCCCGCCCTTGATGCTCTCGACCTTGATGACGGCGGCGCCCATGTCGGTTAGGAGCGCCGTGGCGAAAGGCCCGGCAAGAGCGCGGCTAAGATCAAGGACCGTGATGCCGGCCAGGGGTCCGGCTGTTGGGGTTGATTCAGTCATGGTCAGCCCCGCAGTTTGACGTTGATTTGTTTGGTCTGGGTAAAGCCTGCCAGCATACCCTCGAGGGAGACCTCCCGGCCGATGCCGCTCTGTTTGTAGCCACCGTAGGACTGCCCCACCACTTGCCCGCCACCCTGGTTAACCTGGACCCAGCCGGCTTCCACGCGGTGGGCGGTGTTCAGAGCGGTGTCCAGATTGTGGCTCCACACGTAGGCGGCAAGTCCAAAGTGTGTGTCGTTGGCCATGCGGACGACGTCGTCAACGTCTTTCCACCGGATAGCCACGAGGACGGGCCCGAAGATTTCCTCCTGCGCGAGGCGGAAGTCGTTCCGGGCGCCGCCGAAGACAGTCGGCAGGTGGTAGTAGCCCTCGGTCAAAGGGCCGTCGGCGGGGACGTTGCCGCCCAACGCAATGTCCAGGTCTTTGCTGGCGCGCCCTTCTTCGAGGTACCGGCTGATCTGGGTGAATTGGCTGTTGTTGATGATGGCGCCCATGTCAGTGGCCTCGTCCAGAGGGTCGCCCACCTTCAGGGCACCGAGCTTGGCTACCAGCCGTTCGAGCACCTCGTCGTAGACGTCCTCGTGAAGGAACAACCGGGAGCCCGCGGTGCAGCTCTGACCCTGGCGCGTGAAGCGCGAAGCTGCGAGCAGACCGTCTATCAGCTCGTCGTCGACCGCGTCGGGGAAGACAATGGACGGATTCTTGCCGCCCAGTTCCAGGGACACGTGGGCGAGACGCTGTCCGGCCTCGCGCGCGACGCCTCGTCCCACTTCAGTGGAACCCGTGAACGACACTTTATCCACACCAGGGTGCCGTGAAAGCGCAGAGCCGATGACACTGCCACGGCCCGTCAGGGCGTTGACGACGCCGGCAGGCAGGTGCCGGTTGCAGATTTCGGCGAGCAGCAGGATGGTCAGTGGAGCGTCGTCGGCTGCCTTCAAGATCACGGTGTTGCCCGCGGCCAGCGCCGCCGGGATCTTGAAACCGGCGATCATCAGCGGGGAATTCCACGGCAGGATGCAGGCCACGACGCCCAGGGGCTCAAGCCGGGTGTACTGCAGCTGGTTGTCCCCCGCGGGCAGAGTGGTGCCCTTGACTTCCCCTGCGATGCCGGCAAAGTAGCGGAACAGAGATATTAAGGTAGCTACCTCCGGACGGGCCTGCGTGCGCAGTGCGTTGCCGGTGTCCAGGGCGGTCAGCCGGGCGAAGTCCTCGGCCCGGGCTTCGATATCGTCGGCGATCCGGGACAGTGCGCGGGACCGCTCCGTGAAGTGCTGGGCGCGCCATCCCGGAAACGCCCTCCGTGACGCGGTGACGGCCCGGTCCACGTCTTCAGCCCCTGCCGATGGCACCCTGGCAATGACGGTATCCCGGAGCGCGGGATTCTTGACCTCGCGCCACTCCCCGGTGGCCGCCTCGGTCCGCTCGCCGTCAATCCACATCAATTGATCTCTGTCTCCCACAATCAACCCTATGGTGGGGGACACGCTTACCTCAGTCATGCTTCCTCGCATTCAGAATTCTTTGGCGCCTCGTGAAGGGCACGCTGGCTTATTGTGGAGAAGGTGAAGCTACCGGTGACTGAAATCCGGGGAGCGTTTCTCGATAAAAGCGTTCATCCCCTCTTTCTGGTCCTCCGTGGCGAAACAGGAATGATTGAGCCGGCGTTCCAGACGGACACCTTCGGCAAGGCCCCCCTCGAACACGGCGTTGACGGCTTCCTTCGCAAGCATGGCAACCGGCTTCGACATGGAGGCGATCGTTGCGGCGGTAGCGAGAGCCTCATCCACCAGGGTTGCAACCGGAACTACCCGGGCGACGAGCCCGGACCTTTCGGCTTCCTCGGCCCCCATGGTCCTTCCGGTAAGCACCATCTCCATGGCCTTGGCCTTGCCGATGGCCCGGGTAAGGCGCTGGGAGCCGCCCATCCCTGGAATCACGCCCAGCCTGATTTCGGGCTGGCCGAACTTGGCGTTGTCTGCCGCAATGATGATGTCGCAGATCATTGCCAGCTCGCATCCGCCGCCCAAGGCGTGCCCTGCGACCGCTGCGATCATCGGGGTGCGGACCTTAGCCACCTGGTCCCACACGCCAAACCAGTCCTCCAGGTACATGTCGGTGTAGGACTTGGGAGCCATTTCCTTGATGTCGGCCCCCGCAGCGAAGGCCCGGTCGGAGCCCGTGATGATAATCGAACCCACGTCAGGATCACGGTCGAACTCCTGGGCTGCCGCCAACAGCTCATGGCTGAGCTCATCGTTGAGGGCGTTCAAGGCCTCAGGACGATTTAACGTGATGATGCCAACGCGGCCCTGGATCTTGACAAGGATGTTCTGGTAATCGCTCATACCGCTTCCTTCGTCTTCGAGTTGGCCCGGATCTCGTTGATGATTGCGGAGAAGTCCTGCTGCCCGCCTTCTCCTTCGGCGAAGCGACGGTAAATTTCTTCGGCCATCGCGCCGAGCCGGGCATCGACGCCGGTGCTTTCCAAGGCGTGTGCAGCCAGGCCCAGGTCTTTGGCCATGAGGGCGGCTGCGAAGCCGGGCTGATAGCCGCGGTTGGCCGGGCTGGCAGCCACTGGGCCCGGCACCGGGCAGTTGGTGGTCAGGGCCCAGCATTGGCCAGTGGCGTTGGCGGCGACGTCGAAGAGGGCCTGATGCGACAATCCCAGCTGCTCCCCCAGTACGAAGCCTTCAGAGACCGCGATCATCGAGACGGCAAGGATCATGTTGTTGCAGACTTTGGCGGCCTGACCCGCCCCTGGGGTACCACAGTGCACCGTGCGCTTGCCCATTGCTTCCAAGACAGGTTTCGCCGTTGCAAAGTCTTCCTCGTTTCCACCAACCATGAAGGTCAGCGTTCCGGCTGCCGCCCCGACTACCCCGCCGGAGACTGGGGCGTCCAGCCCGTGGTGGCCTGCCGCCGTGATGAGTTCATGGGCCGAGCGTGCATCCTCGACGGATATTGTGGAGCAATCAATGAACAGGCTGTTTGGCCTGGCCGCCGTGAGGAGACCTGTTTCTCCTTGGTAGGCTGCGAGGACGTGCCGGCCTGCGGGCAGCATTGTAATGATGACGTCTGCGTCCTTTGCTGCTGCCGCCGCGGAAGATGCGACGCTCACGCCGTTGTCCCCGGCCTCTGCCAAGGCGGCGGGCATCAGGTCAAAGCCCGTGACCGGGTACCCGGCCCTGGCGAGGTTGATCGCCATGGGAAGGCCCATATGGCCCAGTCCTATGAAGGCTATCTGTTCAGTCATTAAACACTTCTCCTACTGATGGTTTGACGTGTCGGTGCGTTGAAGGGTCCTACTTGTTGGACTGTTGAACCGCCGCCGCGGCGAGCCCCAGTTCCGCCGGACCCAGGTCGGCAAAGTACGTTTCGATCGCCTCCGTTGAGGCTTCAGTCAGGGACGGCGGAGACCAGCGGGGGCTACGGTCTTTATCGATGACCTGCGCCCGGATGCCTTCCGGGAAATCCCTCCCGGCCAGACAACGAAGGGAAACACGGTATTCCTGGTCGAGTGCTTCCTCAAGCAGGGAAAGGCGGCGTGCCCGGCGGAGCGACTCCAGTGTTACCTGCAGAGCTGTAGGTGACTTGGCGCGGATCCGCTCTGACGCGACCTGTGCTGCGGGAACCGATGCAGACTGGAGGGCATCAAGAATCGCCTGGACGTCGTCGTGCGCGTAGCACTCGTCAATCCATCCTCGCTCTTTAACCAGTGTCGACGGCGGATAGTAGTTCGCCGCGAAGGCCTGGACCGTTGGGTAGGTCTCCCCATGGGCCAGTGCCTGTGCCAACGCGGGCAGCTTGTCACTGGTGACGTAGTAGTCCGCCAGCCCCAGGGCGATGGCGTCCGGACCGGTGATGGTGCCGGCAGTCAGCGCAACGTGGGTGCCCAGCTCGCCCGGGGCGTGGGAAAGCAGGAAGGTGCCGCCAACGTCGGGGACGAAGCCGATGCCGGTCTCCGGCATGCCAAGTTTCGTCCTCTCCGTCACTATCCGCACCGAGGCGTGCGCCGAGACGCCGACTCCGCCGCCGAGCACCACGCCGTCCATGACCGCCACGTAGGGCTTCGGGTAGCGCGCGATCAGGGCATTGAGCTTGTATTCATCGGCCCAGAAACGGGCAGTTTCATGTCCGCCGTCCAGGGCGTCGCGATAGATGGCCACGATATCCCCGCCTGCACAGAGCCCCCTTTCGCCGGCCCCGGTCAGGAGAATCGTCGAGACGCTGTCGTCATATTCCCATTCTGTCAACGCCGCCGTCATCGCTGTCACCATGCCATGAGTCAGCGCGTTCATGGCCTGTGGCCGGTTCAGGATGATGTGGCCCAAGCGGCCGTCGCGTCTGAGCAGGATTTCTTCGTTCTGCGTTGCATCGCTTTTCACTGTCTAGTCCTCCGCCAGCATCCGGCCGACAATAAGTCGCATAATCTCGTTGCTGCCTTCCAAAATCTGATGGACCCGCAGGTCCCGCATGATCCTCTCGATGCCATACTCCGACAGGTATCCATACCCGCCATGAAGTTGGACGGCGGTGTTGGCGACGTTGAAACCGGCATCCGTGGAGACCCGCTTGGCCATCGCGCAGAGTCTGACGGCGTCCGCGGAGCCCCGGTCCAGCGCATCGGCGGCCCGGCGCAGCAACGTCCGCGCGGCTTCAAGCTCGGTGTCCATGTCGGCGAGTTGGAATAGCAGTGCCTGCTGGTTGATCAGCGGCCCGCCGAATGCCGAACGCTGTTTGAGGTAGGCAACGGTCTGGTCCAGGGCGGCCTGTCCGCCGCCCAAGGAGCAGGCGCCCATATTGATGCGGCCGCCGTTGAGCCCCTTCATGGCAATCCCGAAGCCGCTGCCTTCCTCGCCCAGCCGGTTGGCGACCGGGACGCGGACGTTCTCAAGAATGACCTGGCGGGTAGGCTGTGCGTTCCAGCCCATTTTCTTCTCGTTGGCTCCGAAGGACAGTCCGGGCGTGTCGGCGGGGACCACGATTGCGGTGATGCCCCGGGCGCCGGTGTCGGCGGTGCGGGCCATGACGATATAAAAGCTCGAGGCTCCCGCGCCGGAGATGAACTGCTTGACACCATTGAGCACGTACTCGTCCCCGTCACGGACCGCCTTGGTGCTGAGCGCGGCAGCGTCCGAGCCTGCACCGGGTTCGGTAAGGCAGTAGCTGCCCAGTGCCTCCATTGAGGCCAACTGCGGCACCCACTCCGCGCGCTGCTGATCGTTGCCGAACGTATCGATCATCCACACCACCATGTTGTGGATGGAGATGTACGCCGCGATCGTCGTGTCACCCTTGGCCAGCTCCTCGAAAATCAGCACCGCGTCACTGCGGGTGAGTCCGGAACCGCCGAACTTCTCCTGAACGTAGATGCCGCCCATCCCCAGGGCGCCCGCTTCCCGGAGCACGTCCACGGGGAAATGCTTGCTTTCGTCCCACTTTGCCGCGTTGGGCGCCAGGGCTTCAGCCGTGAAGTCCCGGACCATCTCGACCATGGCTTGCTGGTCTTCATTAAGTTCAAACATTCTTTCGCCCTTCCGAGCTGGTGGTGGTCAATTATGTAGCCGCACCCGAGGGCGAAGCCGTATCGGCAGGAGGCCTGGCCGCTAGCGTGAAACCTTGCCTGTCAGGGAGGCGACAGGGCGCAGGAACAGAGGTCGGGCCAGGAACCAGACGGTGATCATGACCGCCAGCGAAGCTGCGAAGATCCAAAAGCCCACCCAACTGCCGTCGTCGCGGGAGGCATACATATGGTTTAGATTGCGCAGTGCTCCCGTCGCCAAAACAAGGGTCACGTGCACGATGATGAAAAAGGCAAAGTAGAGCATCACTGGGAAGTGGATAGCGCGGGCAAGCTCAATCGGATACGCCTTGTTAAGCTTCACGGCGTTCTTGGGCCACGCACCCGACATACGCAGCCCGGTGACCAGAGCCAGCGGAGCGGCAACATAAACGGTGGTGAAGTATGCCAGCACCTGAAGTGCGTTGTAGTTGAGCCAGCCGTTTTCGGTAGGCCAGCTTAGTGACGCGTATTGCAGCGCAGTGGACAAGGCATTCGGAATGATGTCCCAGCTGGTCGGTACGATGCGCATCCATTGTCCCGTGGCGATGAGCACCACCAGGAAGACGATGCCGTTTAGTACCCAGAGCGCATCCATGGTCAGGTGGAACCACAGGTCCAGGCTAATTTTTGACGGCGGGTTCTTTGTCCGGACCAGGCCCTTGTTGTTCCTGGTCCAGTTCGCTTTAGGCCGGGTGATTGTCCTGACCTGCCAGCCCGAGCGGATAATCAGCAGGATGAAAAAGGCGTTGAGGAAATGCTGCCACCCGAGCCATGCCGGTAGCCCTGTCGGGGCGCCAGCGGGCAGCTCCGAGTGTCCCGGATAGTCTGCCATGAAGGACTGGACGGCGGGGAGTGTTCGCATCCATTGAGCAACGAGCACCACCACGAGCAGTGCCAGGACGGCGGCCACCACGATCACGGCCAGCTTGGTCGGCTTGTTTTTGGAAACCTTCGCCGGCTTCTTCGTCGTCGTCATATCCTTGATACCTTTCCGTGGAACTCCCCTCCCCCGCCTCTTCCGGCCGGGGAGGGGAAGCGCTAGTTGCTGCGGGCCTTGAGGGCTTCGATCAGCTGGGGCACAACGGTGAAGACATCGCCCACAATGCCGAAGTCTGCGACGTCGAAGATGGGGGCGTCCTCGTCCTTGTTGATTGCCACTATGGTCTTGGCCGTCTGCATACCGGCCAGGTGCTGGATCGCGCCGGAAATTCCCAAAGCCACATAGAGCTGCGGCGAGACCGTGATGCCGGTCTGCCCGACTTGGGAACTTTGCGGAATGAAGCCTGCATCAACGGCCGCACGAGAGGCACCCACGGCACCCCCGAGCGCATCGGCAAGCTGCTCGACCAAAACAAAGCTCTCCTTCGAGCCCAGGCCGCGGCCACCAGAGACTATGGTCGACGCGCCGTGCAGTGGCGGACGTCCCGAATCTGCGGCAGGCGGGTGAACCTGCTCGATTACTGCTGCATCGCCGGTCTCGACGTCCAGCGATACGGTGGTGAACTCTGGTGCACCGGCCGGGGCACGCTCATCCAGTGCGCCCTGGCGCAGCGTGATAACTGCAGGGCCTTGTGGGACAGCTGCCTGGACGCGGTAGGCACCGCCGAACACCGAGTGGGAGGCGGTGGGAGTGCCATCAGCGGAGAGGGCGACGTCGACAACATCGGCCAGCAGGCCCGCGCCGGAACGAACGGCGAAGCGGGCAGCGATATCCCTGCTCTCCACCGAGTTCGCGGCTATGACCGCAACGGGAGAGAATGCCTGGGAGGCCTCGGCCAACGCGGCAACCTGGGGGGCCGCCAGTATCGCGCCAGTCTGGGCGCTTTCGGCGAGATAGACATGCTGGGCGCCGAAGTCGCCAAGCCGGGAGATCAAACCAGCACCGTGACCGGGCTTCACAGTAAGAACCGCTATCGGCGTGCCGAGCCTAGAGGCGGCCGCAATGACGGACGCAGCGCTGCCCCCGATGTCCCCGGTGGGGGACGTTTCAATGAATGCCAGTACGTTTGACATAGGTTTTCCTCGCTCAGATCAGGCGGCCGGCGGCCAGGAATTCGGCAAGCTCAACAGCTGCGTTGCCGTCGTCGAAAATTTTCTTTCCGGCAGCGCGGGCCGGCCGTTCGGACGTGGCGAGCACTACCGTTGCCGGACCGGCACTCCCCAGCCCCAGATCATCGAGGCTCAAAGTGACCAAAGGCTTCCGCTTGGCGGTCATGATGCCCTTGAAGTTGGGGAAGCGGGCTTCGGCCACCCGCTCCGTCACAGAAATTACTGCCGGCAGCAATGAACGCACGGTCAGCGTGCCCTCCTCGATACCCACCTCGCCGGTAACGGACTCAACGTCAATGTCGACCGTATTCAGCGAGGGCAACGACGGCAGCCCAAGGTGTTCGGCGATCATCGCCGGTACTACGCCGCCGCGACCGTCCGTGGACTCGTTGCCAGCGACGAGCAGATCAAAACCGGTCTGCTTAGCCGCTGCAGCCAGCACCTCGGCAGTCCGGGCGATGTCAGCCCCCTCCAACCCGTCATCAACAACATGGACCGCAGAGTCTGCACCCATGGAAAGGGCTTTGCGGAGCGCCTGAGTGGCATCGGCAGGGCCCATCGTCAGAATTACAACCTCGGTCCTCTTGTCCACGTCTTTCAAGCGCAGGGCTACCTCGAGGGCGCGCTCATTTATCTCGTCGGCCACCCGTGCGGTTGCGTCTCGGTCCACGCGGCCGGTTGCCGGGTCGAACCTTCGCTCCTCTGCAGTATCGGGTACCTGCTTCACCAGGACGATGATTTTCATCGGACTTTCCTCCTCGTTGAGCTATGTCGTATGTGACCCCGAAACGAATATACTAGGTCTCCCTAGTATTTACTAGGGGTCCCTACTATTTACTCGGGATCCCTACTATTTACTTTGTCTTCCAACCGTTTCGCGTGAACGCTTCGGCGGCAGCAAATCGAAACCATGTAGGCGCTCGACGGGCAGACCGGGACACCTGTCGCCTAGCAGCGCTCGGGCGGATTAACGCAGGGGCTTTTCACTCGGGGACCTAATCTTCGCAAGCCAGACAAGCAAAAGGACGCTACAGGTGGAGCAACTTTCCTTTCGGTGTTTCGTCTGAAGTCGGTGCTATCCAGGGGCAGTCCCGGGCATAGTGGAAAGGGCGGCAGACCGACCTCGCGCCGTGGCGTTTAACAGGCAGGTACGTCCTACCAAAAATTCCGAGCTCATACCTATTGAGGAACTCAACGATGACTCTTATCCACTCGCCGCATCGGCCGCAGGGATCTCCCCGCACAGAGGACCAGGCGTTGTTGCAGGACCTCGGGACATGGGGAGGTCCCGGGTCGGTAGTGGAGTCAGAACTCGAACGTCGAGCGATTGCCCACGACGCTTCCCACTACCTTCTCCAGCCCCGCGCTGTCGTCCGTCCCGGTTCAGTGGATGACATGGGTGAGCTTTTTCGGGTCCTTGACCGGCACGGACTGGGACTGACGTTCCGTTCCGGCGGCACCTCACTGTCGGGCCAGTCGGTTTCGGATCAAGTCCTGGTCGACACCCGACGGAACTTTCGGAAGATTGAGGTCTTGGATGGCGGTCACCGGGTCCGCGTCCAACCAGGAGCGACTGTGCGACAGGTTAATCAGCGGCTGGCGCAGTACGGGCGGAAGCTGGGTCCGGATCCGGCGAGCGAGTCGGCCTGCACCATCGGCGGCGTGGTGGCGAACAATTCTTCAGGAATGCATTGTGGTACGGAGTTCAACACCTACCGGACTCTGGAGTCCATGACCTTCGTGACGCCTTCCGGCACTGTGGTAAATACGGCCGATGCTGGGGCGGACAGCATCTTCCGCGAGCGGGAGCCGGAGCTCCACGCGGGTTTACTGGGCCTCCGACGGCGGGTGCACGAGAATGCGGAATCCGTGAGGACCCTGCGCCGTTTGTTTTCCATGAAGAACACTATGGGTTATGGGCTCAATGCGTTCCTTGATTTTGAGGAACCGGTGCGCATTTTGGAGCACCTTTTGATCGGCTCCGAGGGCACGCTGGGTTTTGTGGCGGAGGCAGTCTTCCGCACGATTGAGGTTATGCCTAAGGTGGCCACAGGGCTGCTTGTCTTCCCGGACCTGATGAGTGCAACGAGCATCGTTCCGGACCTGGTGGACGTGCAATCTGCCACCGTGGAACTGCTGGATGCAACATCCCTGCGGATGGCTCAGCGCACCGGTCAAGCCCCTGCCGCAATGGCGGCGATTAGTGTGCAGGAGCACGCAGCATTGCTGGTGGAGTATCAGGGACGTGACGATCAGGAACTACGGGACCGGATCGCTGGGGCTGAACGACTCTTCGCGCGACTGAACCTCACTACCCCCGCAACGCTTACCGATGCGTCCCTGGAACGTGCGGCCCTATGGAAGGTCCGCAAGGGCCTGTATGCAACAGTTGCCGGGAACCGGCCCAGTGGGTCCAACGCCTTGCTCGAAGACATCGCTGTTCCCGTCGCGGTTCTGGGCGAAACGTGCCGGGAACTCACCCGGCTCTTCGATAAGCACGCATACGAGGACTCGGTGATTTTCGGCCATGCAAAGGACGGCAACGTCCACTTCATGCTGAACGAAAACTTCGATGACGCAGTGTCCTTGAAGCGGTACGAGCAGTTTACTGAAGAGATGGTTCATCTCATCCTGGATCACGGAGGATCGTTGAAGGCCGAGCACGGGACGGGCCGGATCATGGCTCCGTACGTTCAGCGGCAGTACGGGGACGAACTGTACGAGGTCATGTGCGAACTCAAGGCCCTTGTTGATCCGCGCAATGCGTTCAACCGCGGGGTGGTCCTAAGCACTCATCCGCGCTCCTATCTCGATAATCTCAAAACCGCGCCGTCCGTAGAAGAAGAGGTGGACCGGTGTGTGGAGTGTGGCTATTGCGAGCCCGTATGTCCTTCCAAAGACCTCACTCTCACGCCGCGACAGCGCATCGTCGGGCGCCGGGAGATCGCGGCTGCGGAAGCCAACGGTGATGAAGAGCTGGCGCGGAGACTGCGGGAGGATTATGACTACGAGGGCTTGCAGACCTGCGCTGTGGACGGCATGTGCGCCACGGCGTGCCCGGTGAACATCAACACCGGAGATCTCGTTCGTCGCCTGCGTGAGGAAAACCACTCCGTTGTGGCCGATAGGGTTTGGGGGGCTGCCGCGTCGGTTTGGGGAACAACGACCCGCGTGGCTGGCGTGGGGCTCAGTGTGGCGAATGCGATGCCACCAGCGTTGCCTCGGGCGGTAACTAAAGTTGGCCGTGCCGTCCTCGGTTCAGAACACGTTCCTCAGTACCAAGACCTGCTGCCTGGCGGTGGGCGCTCCCGGCCAGCGCACCGGGACGAGGCTGCTACGGCTGTATTCTTCCCCGCCTGTGTATCCAGCATGTTCGGCACACCCGACGGGACGGGGATGTCTGCTTCCGAAGCGTTCCTCGCGCTATGTGAACGAGCTGGCGTGGCCATCACTATCCCTGAGGGGATCAACTCCGCGTGCTGCGGGACGCCCTGGAAGTCGAAGGGCTTACCTTCTGGATACCGAACAATGGCGCCGCGGACGCTGAGCATGCTTTGGGAAACTACGGATCATGGCCGGCTGCCGGTGGTCTGCGACGCATCATCATGCACGGAAGGATTAGTTGCAATGCGTGACCTCGTCAAGGGGTCAGCGGAATACAGCAGGCTCCGGTTTATTGATGCGGTGGAGTTCGTCGCCGACAACGTCCTACCCCACCTGACCGTGACCACGCTCTTGAACTCGTTGGCCGTGCATCCCACGTGCTCGTCGATCCATCTGGGCATCACTGACGCGTTAGAGAAAGTGGCGCAGGCAGTGGCCACTGAAGTCGTTCTCCCTAAAGAATGGAGCTGTTGCGCTTATGCAGGAGACCGGGGGATGCTACACCCTGAGCTGACAGCCTCTGCCACCGCAGCAGAGGCGGCCGAGATCAAGTCCGGCCAGTACGACGCCTACGCCTCCCTCAACCGCACCTGCGAGCAGGGCATGACAGAAGCCACGGGGCGGCCCTACTGGCATGTGTTACAGCATTTAGAGACGGTAACCCGTACCAGCTAAATTAGGCCGAATCGAACACTGAGAACATAAATGCCGCTGAACCTTGCCCGGGAGTTCCTGCTCCGTCCCAACCCTACGCCTCGGGGGTGGGACGCACCTCATGCGATACGAGTCGGGCTCGCCGCTCTTGGGATCGGTCTGCTCCCCCTGGGCACCAATCTGATGACCCCGCTTTTCCCCTTGTTCCAGGAACGCATGATGCTGGGCAACGGCGCTATCACAGCAGCCTTTGTAGCCTACGTCCTGCCAGTCGTCTTTGGATTGACTCTCTTCGGTCACTGGTCTGAGTACATGGGCCGGCGGGTAGTGCTGGTCGCCAGCCTTGCGCTTGGGATAATAGCCGTCACGGTTCTTCTCTTTGCCTCGGGGCTCCCCGGGCTGCTTGCAGGACGGGCGCTTCACGGGTTGGCGGTCGCCTTATCCTTCGGTGCTGGGGCAGCTGCACTGAGGGATCTGCTGCCCGGTGAGCCCGCTCTCTGTGCGCGTATCATCTTGCTCGCGTCAGTGGGAGGTGGCGCCGCAGGCCCCCTCGTGGGCGGATGGTTATCAGAATTCGGGGATCCGGTTGGAACACCGTTCTCTGTGTATCTCCTGACCATGGTGGTGGTAGTTGTCCTGCTGGCCGTGGTGCGAGCATATCCCCCACCTCTGGTTCCCCCATCGGGTGGGTTCCTGAGGAGTTTGCGTCCTCCCCGCCCGTCTATTCCCCGGCCTACTTTCAGGATCTTCTTTCTGACCTCCGGTGTGGGCTTTTTGTCCTTTGCCGTGTTTGGTTTCTTTCTCTCCGTAGCCCCGGCCTTTTATGCCCCGATACTGAGTGGATCGAGAATCATGGGCGGACTTGCGGGTGCGCTGTTACTAGGTAGTTCTGCCTGCGCCCAACTGTTGCCGATCCGAGGGCGACACAAAGCCGCGGTTAGCCTGGGGGCAATGGTGAGTGGCCTTGCGTTCATTGTGGTAGCCCAATTTCAGCATCTCACGGGGTTGCTCTTTATTTCCGCTGCGCTCACCGGGTTGAGCCAGGGAGTTGCCTTCCGGACGCTCTTCGCCGCACTCAACTCGGAGTTGCCTAGCGGGACCGCTGCCCAGACTGTCAGTCTGATGTACGTCATCACTTATCTTGGCAGTGCCATCCCGGTTCTCGGTCTTGGATTGGCTATGGATTTCTGGGGCGCGACAGCCGCGGTGAACGCCTTCCTGCTCGGCGCTGCCGGGGCTGCACTGATCTTCGCAGCTTTATGCATGTTCCATAGACCATCAGCGCCAGTGCCGTAACGCGAACGGCCCGCAAAGTCTCCCTTCGTCCACAAGGTTGTACAACCTGGATGAGCGCAGCCGGGTGGCCCAATGCCGGCAGAAGTTCTACCCTTCTGCAGCGCCAGCTAAGAATAGATTCAATATCTGCGCCAGCGTCGAGAAAGAAGGGTCCGGAAGGACGCATCGCTCGTAGTTGCCGGGGCAACAGAGCACTATTGTGGGATAGCAATTATGCTCTAGAGACCCGGCGGCTCCTCATGGCTTGCCCTGAAGACCAGGCCCCACACTCGCCGGTTCCCATTACAATCTCCCGCCTACTGATCAACGCGCCCGCCTGTGAACAGACCCAGTCAGCCACGACACCACCTACTGTCAGACCTCCGGAGGTTCAAGCGCGAGGTCCAAAAGGCGCTCTCATCGTTCGGATAGACCGCAAGCAGTCCAAGAACCACAACTCACTGGTCAAGACCCGAGAACGCCCCGCCGAGATCAAAGACCTCGCCGGGGCGTCAGTGAAGGGATCAACGACCAGGGCCGGCGGCCGGTCAGCGAAGGACTATCAATGTCATAGGTAATCGTCCCTAAATCTGCATCGACTCTTTATAAGCGCCTATATTGAACCGCGCCGGCCGTCCATGCGCTGATCGACATGGACATTCACACCCGTATTGCAGGCAGTGGGTTCCGTGCTGCCGCCGCGGGGACTTCGTTGGCCGAGGCCTGCTGTCAAACGGCGCGGGCTCAAGAAGGGTGACTGGCCTGCGACGTAGCGGTGACTGCAGGACCGCGGTGAATGTCCGCAGCGCGGAGACTCTTGCGCAATAGGAGAACTGCGATCACGGCTACGAGCTCAAATCCTCCGACGACCCACATGGCGGCACGCGAGTCGCCCGTAGCGTCGAGCAGCCAACCGGTCACATAGGGGGCGACGAGGCCGGATGCTGCGCCCAACGTGTTGACCAGAGCGATGCCAGCTGCAGCACCGGCCCCAGCGAGGAAGATTGAGGGCAGGTACCAGAACACGGGCATCGCACAGAAGATGCCGATGGCGGTTACAGAGATCACTGCCATCGTGGCCCACGGTGAGTTCGTATACAGGGCCAATGGTATGCTGACGGCCGCAAGGAGCGCAGGCAGGGCGACGTGCCAGACCCGCTCCCCTGTACGGTCCGAGTGCCGACTCCAGAACACCATAGCGATCGCACCACACGCGAATGGAACGGCGACGATCAGGCCGGTCTCGAGGATGGAAAATTTGGTGTTGAATGTCTTGGCGAGTCCACCAACGATCGTCGGGAGGAAGAAACTCAGAGCGAAGAGGCCATAGGCGATCCCAAAATAGACCACGCCAAGAGTCCACACACGGGGATCGCGAAGGGTGCGAGCGACGGATACGTGCCCTGCATCTGAGGCGGCCTGATGTTCGGCGTCTATGGTCGCGACGAGCCACTCCCGCTCGGGAGCAGTAAGCCATTTCGCGTGCTGCGGACGGTCCGTTAAGTAAAACCAGGCAGCGACGCCCAGCAGAACCGTTGGGATGCCCTGGAGCAGAAACAACATCTGCCACCCGGCCAAACCGAACACGCCATCCAGGTATTGGATGATCACCCCCGACACCGGGGCGCCCAAAGCCGAGGAGATCGGTAGCGCAATCATGAACGCACCGATGAGCCGAACCCGTACAGCACGGGGAAACCAGAACGTCAAGTACAGCACGATGCCGGGGAAAAACCCTGCCTCGGCGATCCCGAGCAGAATCCGGGCAATATAGAGCGTGGCTGGGGTGTTCACGAACGCCATCGCCGCCGCAACAAGGCCCCAACTGACCATGATCCTGGCGATCCAGCGCCGGGCACCGAACCTGTGCAGTGCCAGGTTGCTGGGAACTTCGAGGAATACGTAACCGATAAAGAACAGCCCACTTGCCAAGCCATACATCGTTTCAGTGAGCCCCAGGTCCTCACTCATCGTGAGCTTGGCGAAGGAGATATTGGTCCGGTCAAGGTAGTTGAGAAAATAGGCAAGCGCGAGGAAGGGAATGAGCCGAATGGCTACTTTGCGCATGACTTGCGCTTGGATGACCGGCAGGTCCTTACCTTGGTGGACTCGATCAGTTCCGAAACTCACGAAGACAGCCTCCTTGCTGTTTGAAGAGAGGAACCGCGAAGAACGGCACTCTGGAGCAGCCCGACGATCGTGAGCTGTCTGTCACAACACCTTGGTCGAATTGTGCCTTGGGTCACTACTACTCAACGACGAGAACTTGGCGCGCATTTTCCTCTCTCTGTAGAATGCGGCACCAACCTGACGCAGTGCGGGTCAGCGCGAAGAGGACGCCCTTACAAGGTCAAGCATGGTCAGCCCGGCGTGAAGACTAAGCCGCGTGCGGCCGTCGCTCAGATCCAGCCCGGTCAACTCCGTGATGCGTCCCAGACGGTAGTAGAGGGTCGTGCGGTGTATGTGCAGCGCTTCGGAAGCCGACGGACCGTTACAGGCGTGGTCGAGGTAGGCTCTCAAAGTCGCTGTCAGATCTCCACCAGGATCAACGGCGAGAAGTCGCCGGACTTCTTCAGGCAATGCTTCTTCAGTTACATCCTCGTCGGGTATTTGCAGCAGTAGGGCGTAGGGTCCCAGGTCCGTCCAGACTGCTACCTCCGAACCTAGGCCACGTGCCGCTGCCCGCCGCGCCAAGTGGGCATGCCTAGCGGTCTTGTGAGCCTGCTCAAGACCCGAAACGGAGGGTCCGATACCAGCCACGCAGGCGAATCTCCCCGATGACAAGTCCTTCAACTGATCGAGCATTTTCTGGACATGAACGCGGACGGCGGCCTCGCCGGTAGACGCGTCATTGCCAATAAGCAGAAAACCAGTCCCAGGGGCTACAGCGTGAAGCTCGGTTACGCGGCCCTGCCTGGAGCCCATGGTCAAGACGGTTCGCAGCGCCGCATCGGCGTGCGACGCGGTGGCACTGTCCAAGGTGCCCCGCAGACCGAACTCTACGGCAGTGACGTTCTCGAAACGTCCGGACATGTGGCTTGCAGCAAGCTCTTCCAGAGCGCGCCGACGCAATCTTACCTCCCGACCGAGCAGGTCACGAACCGTCTGATCCTGGACACCGGCGTCGGATTCCCCTTGTCCTTCAGCTACCATCACCGCAGCAATGTCCATTGCCGATTGGTTCATTTTAGACAATTCGGAAGTGGTTAGAGATCCCTCTGCGTCCATCACCATCAGCTGGCCCAGCAGCTCCCCGCGCCACCTAATGGGCACGCATACGCGCGCCTTCATTCCGATCTCTTCGTTGGCCGGAATGACACCCGCCGTGGTCCATGTCGAAACGCCCTGCGCGAGTACGTGACCTATGGCCTTAGTGCCGGCGTCCCTTTTGAGAATTGCTTGAACCCTTGCCGGGTCCTCATCACCAAAGTGGACACTGGAATAGAGCATATGGACTCCGGGGTCATTGATTACCACGGATCGTTGGAGCTGTTCCGCCAGTTGGTCCACAGCCGATTGAATTGGGTTCTCCTTCACGGTTCGATTCTACAGTCAGAGGAACAACGTCGACATTATCTCGTCGGCGGACGGTGCCCTCTCACTGCGTTCTTTGGCATCGTGATGGGAAACACAATGGCCCATCACAGCGGGCTTCCCTCCCAGTTATGTCGCCAAATCCTTCCTCCACCGGGTCGAGAGCTTTGGCACAAACTTTGAAACGAAGAGGTTTCGATGGTCACTTCACCACACATCATTGGATGGGCCCATACCCCGTTCGGCCGCCAACCACATGAGGACGTTGAGGCGCTGATCGCGGCTGTCAGCGGCTCCGCCATTGAAGACGCAGGGCTTGAGCCCGGCGACATTGATGCAATTTTTGTCGGTGTATTCAACAACGGGTTCTCCGCGCAAGGGTTCGAGGGTGCGCTGGTCGGCGCAGCCCTGCCAGCGCTGGCGGCAGTTCCCGCCACGCACGTGGAAAATGCCTGCGCCACCGGTTCTGCTGCCATTTTTGGAGCCTTAGACCGGATCGAGGCCGGCAAAGCCCGGGCAGTACTCGTCGTGGGCGCGGAAAAGATGACTGCGACGGCAAACGCTGAGGTCAACGATATCCTGCTCAGCGGCTCGCACCGGCGGACTGAAGGCAAAGCAGGCAGTTTCGCTGGTGTCTTTGCCGGCCTGGCTGATCGGTACGCGGACCGGTACGGCGACCCGCATGACGCCATGGCCATGATCGCCGCGAAGAACCATCGCAATGGCGTTGACAACCCATGGGCGCACATGCGAAAGGACTTGGGTTTCGATTTCTGCGCCGCCGAGTCCGAGCGAAACCCCAGGGTGGCGGGTCGGCTGCTGCGCACTGACTGCTCGATGGTTTCTGACGGTGCGGCAGCACTAGTCATCACATCGGCTGACATAGCCCGAACAGCGCGCCGATCCGTTGCGGTCCGCGGCCGTGCGCACGTCAACGACCACTTCGCCATTGCCGCCCGTCCAGACCCCCTCGCACTAGCGGGTGCGGCAAGCGCCTTCCGTCGCGCCCTCGAGGAAGCTTCGGTCACCTTGGAAGACTTGGACCTCCTTGAGACCCACGACTGCTTCACCATTGCCGAGCTTCTGCAGTACGAAGCGTTCGGGATTGCTGAACCAGGCAAGGCAGCCCAAGTCCTGGCCAGCGGCGCTACCAACCGGGACGGAACGCTGCCGGTAAATGTCTCGGGCGGCTTGAAGTCCAAGGGACACCCACTGGGAGCGACGGGCGTCTCCCAGCACGTCATGGCAGCGATGCAGCTCGTGGGCGAAGCCGGAGCGATGCAGTTGGCCAAAGTCAATCGGGCAGCAGTGTTCAACATGGGCGGCACCGCAGTGGCAAACTATGCAACCGTTCTGGAGAGTGTCCGGTGAGCGCCGTCAACGTCGAAATGTCTAACCACCCTATTGGGAGCGCGTCGACCGCCCCAGCTCACAGGGCAGTGAATCTGGCTCACGCCCTGACCCAGACGGCCAGGCGAATCCCGGAAGCTGACGCCCTCATTCATGGGCAGACGCGCTGGAGCTGGCGCGACCTGAACGACAGGGTCACTGCCCTTGCCGCCCACTTGATCGAAAGGGGGGTTAAGCCCGGCGAGTGCGTACTATTGGACGCACCGAACCACCCAGAATTCGTACAGGCAATGTACGCTACCTGGCGCATCGGTGCAGTGCTGGCCCCAGTTAATACCCGTCTGCACGACAGTGACATCGTTTCGATCGCCCGGGTTTGCCAACCGGTACTAATGATCGCCCATTCGTCCACGGCTTCCCATGTCAACGCCGTCAAGGCGGCCATCAGCCCGGAACTGGAAACGCTGTGGCTGGACGATTCTCCCGGTCCCGACACAGTCAGCGCCTATACCCGCCCAGCCAGTCCGCTCCAGGACCAAAGCGTGTGGACGGGTGACGCAGCCTGGTACTTCTTCACTTCCGGAACCAGCGGTCCACCAAAAGCCGCTGTACTGACCCACGACCAGCTCGGCTATGTCGTTACCAATCACCTGGCAGATTTGATGCCCACCACGACGGAGACTGATCGTTCTCTCGTTGTGGCCCCGCTGTCACACGGCGCAGGCGTTCACCTCCTGCCACAGGTGGCACGAGGAGCAGCAACGGTCATCCCGGTCTCCTTCAGCCTCAAACCTGCAGAGGTGTGGGAACTGGTCGAGACCGAGCGTGTGGCCAACATGTTCACAGTCCCGACCATCCTGAAGCGTCTGGTCGACGACGAGTCCATCAACAGCTATGACCACTCTTCCCTTCGCTACGTCATCTACGCCGGGGCGCCCATGCCCAGCCGGGACCAGCAGGAGGCTCGCGCCGCCCTCGGCGAGGTTCTCGTGCAGTACTATGGCTTGGCAGAGGCCACAGGCAACATTACTGTCCTTCCCCCTCACCACCACGGTCATCCGTCACCTCCCGGCATCGAGTTCAGCACCTGCGGCTTCCCGCGGACTGGGATGCAGGTGAGCATCCAGGATGAGCAGGGCAATGAACTGGCGCCTCTTGAACACGGAGAGATCTGCGTCGCCGGGCCCGCTGTCTTTCCCGGATATCTCAATAACCCCAAGGCTAATGACGCCGCCTTCCGCGACGGCTGGCTCCGTACCGGAGATATCGGAACATTCGATAATGAGGGATTCCTCTACATAACGGGCCGCTCCTCCGACATGTTCATTTCTGGCGGTTCCAATATCCACCCCCGCGATATCGAGGAGAAGATCCTTACACATCCGGCCGTCCAGGAGACGCTTGTCCTGGGAATGCCTGACCCCACGTGGGGCGAGGTTGGAGTGGCCGTATGCGTGCTGCACCGGGGAAGTTCCATGACCGAAGAAGAGATGCGCCAGTACCTCTCCGAGCGCATGGCGCGATACAAGATCCCCCGCCACATCGTGTTCTGGGATGAGCTGCCGCGCTCCGGAAACGGCAAAATTGTGCGCCGCACCGTACGGCAACTCTTCCTCGAACTTGGCTGGGACCCCCAACTCGGACCCGTCGGCGGACAGACCAAGGGAGACACCCCTTGACTCTCACCCGCCGAATCCAGCCCCTCAAACACCCCGGAGTGGTCGCTGCGGAGCGCAGGACGTCCGTAGTTACCCGCAGCATCGCGCGCAGGGTGACCCTGCCGGCCGGGGCAAAGCTCCTTGATGCCATGGCGGACGCGTTAGAGGCTCTGGGAGCCACGTCTGGACAGGTGGAACTCCTCGACGGTTCCCTGTCCAGGGTCAGCTACTGTTTTCCCGCCCTTTGTGAGGACGCATCGACCGCAGTCACCTACAGCTCGACGCATGAGGCTATGGTTCCGGCGAGGGTGATCGCCGGGTCTGCAACCGTCGGATTCCGTGACGGAAAGCGCCTAGCCCACTGCCATGCCAGTTGGTTCGATGCCAATGGCGATGTCCGTGGTGGCCATCTCTGGTGGGAGACCGTTATTGGGCCTGGCCCCGTCGAAGCCATTGTCCACGCTTTGGACGAAGCGGAGTTGATCTGTGAAACCGACCCCGAGACCAGGCTCCCTGTATTCACGCCTCATCCTTGCCCCTCCCGCAAGCTGGAAAAGGCAAACTCCGTTCGTGCAGTGATCTCCCGCTTGGCTCCTGGCGTTGAAGTGGCCGCAGCCGTCCGGGAAATTATGCGGGAGCAGGGTTTCCAACAGGCTTCAATAGCCGGCAGCGTCGGCAGTTTGGTCGGTGCTGTTTTTCATCGCGCGAACAACACCGTTGCAGTGGTCGATGGTCCCGCCACAGAAGTCACCTTCACTGGTGAGTTCGACCTACGCGATCCCAATGCCCCTGCCCCTTGGTTCAGCGGCATTGCCATCGACCGCTTTGGAGCCGTCCATACCGGCCAGCTCGTCGAGGAAGAAACCATCGTGGCCTGTGCCATGGAACTGCTCGTGGAAGAAGTTTTCAATGAACGTACCTGAACTCGACGGCAAGGTCGTCCTCGTTTTCGGCGCCGGCTCCAGTGGCGCAGGCATAAGCAACGGCGAAGCAGCCGCCATGGCCTACGCTGCAGCCGGCGCAGCGGTGGCAGTCATAGACCTCAACGCCTCCGAGGCGGACCGCGTCGCCAAGGAAATCGTTGCCGCCGGCGGGACCGGCATCAGCATTACTGCCAACGTAACGAGCGAGGCCGACGTCGCCCGGGCGGTCGCCACTGTTGTCCAAGAGCTTGGGATCCCCGAAGTTCTCCACAACAACGTCGGTGTTCCAAGAATGGGCTCGGTTCTCGACGTCGATCTGGATGCGTGGAACGCTTCGATCAATCTCAACCTGACCAGCGCCTACCTGACGTGCCGACACACCATCCCGCATATGTTGCGGGCCGGCCGGGGAGTCATCACCAACATTTCGTCAGTAGCCAGTATCCGCGACACCGGCTACCTCTACCCGGCCTACAGCTCCGCCAAGGCGGCAGTAAACCAGCTGACTACCTCCCTGGCGCTTTCCTACGCCAGGCAGGGCATCAGGGCCAATGCAATCTTGCCGGGACTTATTGACACACCACTAGTCAGCAGCAAGATTACGGATGACCCCGCGGCCTTGGCAGCGCGTCATGAAATGAGTCCCACGGGTCGGATGGGAAGTCCCCAGGACATCGCAAACGCAGCCGTGTTCCTGGCCTCCGACAAGGCGTCCTACATCAACGGCGTCTGCCTTCCCGTCGATGGTGGTCTGGCGGCTCGCTGTGTCTGATCGGCCTCTAACACCATGGATAGCGCCCAACGCCACTGTCATAGGTGATGTCATCATAGGGGCGGAGTCGAGCATCTGGTATGGCGCAGTTGTCCGGGCGGATTCGGCTCTAATCCAGATCGGCAGCCGGACCAACGTGCAGGACAACTGTGTCCTCCACGCCGATCCTGGGTTCCCGCTTACCATCGGCAACAACACCACCGTTGGCCACGTCGCTATTTGCCACGGTGCCACGATTGGCGACGGAGTCCTGGTAGGCATGGGCGCCGTTGTCATGAATGGCGCAACAATAGGCGACGAAAGTCTCATTGCAGCAGGAGCCGTAATTCTCGAGGGCACTGTAATCCCTCCGCGCTCGCTTGTTGCCGGGGTTCCAGCCAAAGTCGTTAGACCTGTCTCCGATGCCGAAGCAGCTTCGCTCGTAGAAAATGCCCAAAACTATGCTGCGCTCGCACAACAGCACCAGGTGAACGAGTTCCGTGTTCTTAAACAGCCCCTCACCAGCAAGCAGGAAATCGGTGGTCCTTCCCTATCTGGTTCCAGCATGTGACTATTGCAAGCACGTTTTCATGAGCATCACTACTGGGTGATACCCCAGTGGCGCGACAATCACATATGGCTGCCACTGTCGATGCCCTCCGCTCGGATGATGCTTCATTTGTTACTGCTCATATTCCGGTAGACGGCTGTTACGTGGCCGCCGGAATTTACGAAGCAATCAGATGCGGCATCGCCCAAGCCATGGCCCTCAGCAATTAGCCCGTCGCGCCAGCTATCACCAAGTTTGCATCTGCACCCGAGCCTTTCGCATGTCAAAAACACGCTCACACCGCATGACAAGGAGCACCATGGTCAAGGAACACCACGTCCGCGTCTACAAAAGCGAAGAGAACCTGCCCCGCGAGGACCAACTGGCCTACAAGATCGCCAAGGTCGCCGCCGACCCGGTAGAGGTCACCGACGAGGTCACCGACATGGTCATCAACCGGATCATCGACAACGCCTCCGTGGCCATCGCCTCGCTGAACCGGGCCCCTATCGTCGCCGCCCGCGCCCAGGCCCTCACCCACGGACCCAGCACCGGCGGCAAGGGCTCCAAGGTCTTCGGCATCGAGGAGCGAGTCTCCCCCGAATGGGCCGCCTGGGCCAACGGCGTGGCCGTTCGTGAACTCGACTACCACGACACCTTCCTGGCAGCGGACTACTCCCACCCGGGCGACAACATCCCGCCGATCCTGGCCGTGGCCCAGCACGTGGGTTCCAGCGGCCGGGACCTGATCCGCGGCATCACCACCGGCTACGAGATCCAGGTCAACCTGGTCAAAGCCATCTGCCTGCACAAGCACAAGATCGACCACGTCGCACACCTGGGTCCCTCAGCCGCCGCCGGCATCGGTACCCTGCTGGGCCTGGACGTGGAGACGATCTTCCAGTCAGTCGGGCAGGCGCTGCACACCACCACTGCCACCCGTCAGTCACGCAAGGGCGAGATCTCCACGTGGAAGGCACACGCCCCCGCGTTCGCCGGAAAGATGGCCGTCGAGGCCGTGGACCGGTCCATGCGCGGGCAGACCTCTCCGGTGCCGATCTACGAGGGTGAAGACGGGGTGATCGCCTGGCTGCTCGACGGTCCGGACGCCTCCTACCAGGTCCCGCTCCCCACTCCCGGTGAGGCCAAGCGGGCCATCCTGGACACCTACACGAAGGAACACTCCGCCGAGTACCAGGCCCAGGCCTGGATCGACCTCGCCCGGAAACTCCACAAAGAGCACCCCGAAGCCACCGACCCGGCCAAGGTAAAGTCCGTACTGATCAAGACCAGCCATCACACGCACTACGTGATCGGCTCCGGCGCGAACGATCCGCAGAAGTACTCCCCCACCGCGTCAAGGGAAACCCTGGACCACTCCATTCCGTACATCTTCACCGTGGCCCTGCAGGACGGCGCCTGGCACCACGTGGACTCCTACTCCCCCGAACGCGCCGGCCGCCCGGACACCGTGGACCTGTGGCACAAGGTCACCACGGTGGAAGATCCGGAATGGACCCGCCGCTACCACTCCCTGGACATCGCCGAGAAGGCCTTCGGCGGCTCCGTGGAAATCACGCTCAAGGACGGCAGCGTGATCACCGACCAGATCGCCGTCGCCGACGCGCACCCGCTCGGCGCCCGGCCCTTCGGCCGGGAGCAGTACGTCACCAAGTTCCGTACCCTCGCTGCCGGCCTAGTGGAGGAGGGCGAGATCGAAAGGGTCCTCGCCGCCGTCGAACGCCTCCCCGAACTCGCTGCAGGCGAGCTGGACCAGCTGAACATCACCGCCGCCCCCGGCGTCATCAACCTCGGCGCCGCACCCAAGGGACTCTTCTGATGCTGTATTCGAAAGTCACGCCCGAGCAGAAGCGAATCGATTTCCACAACTTGCTTGCTTCGGCCACTATCGCGCAGTTTCCTGGTGCATTCAACCCGCTCTCGGCCCGGCTGATCGAGGAGAAGGGCTTCGCGGGGGTTTACATTTCCGGTGCGGTCCTGGCCAACGACCTCGGCCTGCCCGACATCGGCCTGACCACCCTCACCGAGGTCGCCACCCGGGCCGGGCAGATCGCGCGGATGACGGACCTTCCCGCCATCGTGGACGCTGACACCGGTTTCGGCGAACCGATGAACGTGGCCCGCACCGTCCAGGAGATCGAAAACGCGGGCCTGGCCGGGCTGCACATCGAGGACCAGTTCAATCCCAAACGCTGCGGCCACCTCGACGGCAAAAACGTCGTGGATCTGGAGACGGCCACCAAGCGCATTCGTGCCGCCGCCGACGCCCGCCGTGACCCGAACTTCCTCATCATGGCCCGCACCGACATCCGCGCCACCGACGGACTCCACGCAGCCAAAGACCGCGCCAAAGCCCTCGTGGACGCCGGCGCCGACGCCATCTTCCCCGAAGCCATGCGCGACCTCGCCGAATTCCAGGCCATCCGCGACGCAGTCAACGTGCCGATCCTGGCCAACATGACCGAATTCGGCAAAAGTGACCTCTTCTCCACACGACAGCTGCAGGCCGTGGGAGTCAACATGGTCATCTATCCAGTCACGCTGCTCCGCAGCGCCATGGGCGCCGCTGAACACGTCTTGGATACCTTGCGTCTGGAAGGCTGCCAGGAGACTCAAGTGGAGGCAATGCTGACCAGGGCAAGGCTTTATGACTTGGTGGACTACGAAGGCTACAACCGCTTCGATACAGGGGTCTTCGACTTTCACATCCCCGGACGAAGTTAGTACTGCGCACATCTACAACGCAAGGACGTCACATGAGCACCCCAACGATTGAAGTCCGCAAGGGACTCGCCGGAGTCGTAGTGGACTACACCTCCGTCTCAAAGGTCAACCCGGACACCAACTCACTGCTTTACCGTGGTTACCCCGTACAGGAGCTTGCGGCCAAGCGCAGCTTCGAAGAGGTCGCTTATCTGCTGTGGAACGGGGAGTTGCCCACCGAAGCGGAACTGGATCGCTTCCGAAAGCTTGAGCGTGCAGGCCGCGCCCTGGACCCCACTGTCAAGACGGTAATGGATTCCCTCCCCATGTCAACGCACCCCATGGACGTCTGCCGCACGGCCGCCTCCGTGATGGGGGCGCGGCACCCGCTGGCAGAAGACTCCTCGGCGGCGGCAAACCTCATCAAAGCAAAGGATCTCTTTGCCGCGTTTCCTGCCGTCGTGGCCTACGATCAGCGCCGCCGCCGCGGCCAGGAGATAGTGGAGCCGCGTGAGGATCTGGGCTATTCGGCGAACTTTCTCTACATGACATTTGGGAAAGACCCGACAGCGGAGGTGGTCTCGGCGTTTGATGTGTCGATGATCCTTTACGCCGAGCACTCCTTCAATGCTTCCACGTTCACGGCGCGGGTGGTCACCTCATCGCTTTCGGACCTGCATTCGGCAGTCACTGCCGCAATCGGGGCACTCAAGGGGCCGCTGCACGGCGGCGCCAACGAAGCCGTCATGCACACCTTCGACGAGATCGGCATCCGCACTCAGGAGTCCGTGGACGAGGCAGCTTCCCGTGCAAAGGCCTGGATGGAAGATGCCCTGGCTCAGAAGAAGAAAGTCATGGGCTTCGGCCACCGCGTCTACAAGCACGGGGACTGCCGCGTTCCCACCATGAAGTCGGCGCTGGACAAGATGATCGCCCACTATGGCCGCCCGGAGCTGCTGGGGCTGTACAACGGCCTGGAAACCGCGATGGACGAAGCCAAGGGCATCAAGCCCAACCTCGACTACCCCGCCGGGCCTACCTACCACCTCATGGGCTTTGACACTCAGATGTTCACACCCATCTTCGTCGCCAGCCGCATCACCGGCTGGACGGCCCACATCTTGGAACAATCCGCATCCAATTCCCTAATCCGACCGCTGAGTGCATATAACGGCGTGGAGCAGCGCTCCCTGTAGCTGGCATTATCGAGTTGGGCTCGAACTGGCCACGCGAAGACCGATGATCATCGTGGCGCATGGAGATCAGTGGTGACAACGCGGTCCAGTCCGGCCAGGCCTCCCCCGGAGGAAGCGCTTGCACGCATGAGGCCAAGCTCCCAAGTTAAGCAGCAGAGCCATATGACCAGCACGACGCGGGCTTCGGGCCAGCTTTTCTCGTCTTTACGACAAAACGACGAAGAATCGCCGGCATTCCTGCTGCCGGGCGCTGTGGCACACCCCCCTCGTTGACTGCGAGTGTTAATCAGTGTGGAACGGCAATAATCCGGACGCTCACCAACCGCGCACGAACAGCTTGGCACTTCATGAAGTGCGATTGTCCGTACGCCGAAGTGGAGCGTCCGTCAGCGCCTGCCGGACCTGTGCACCCTAGAAAGGAACGACTATGAACGAGAAGCTGCGGGCCAAGATTGCTGCTGACGAAACAGCTTACGGATTGTGGGTCACTATGGAGAGCCCCGCGGTCATCGAGGTCGCCGCCGAGCTGGGGCTTGACTGGGTGGTGATCGACCTTGAACACGGATATCTGAGCTACGAACACATCGCTAACCACCTGCGTGCGGCGAAGGGCACCGATCTCAGCGTCATCGTCCGCGTGCCTTCACACGACCTTGAGCCGACGAAGCGCGTGCTCGACTTGGGAGCTCACGGCCTCGTGGTCCCGCTCGTCCGTAGTGCAGCCGACGTCGAGCAGATCCAGAAGTACGCTTACTACCCGCCGCGGGGCGAGCGCGGTCTGGGAGGTGAGCGCAACGTGCGCTGGGGCCTTGGGCTTGAGGACTACATTAGGCGAGCAAACGACGAGATCATGATCTTCCCCATGATCGAGGTCAAGGAGGCGACAGCGGCCTTCGACGACATCATCGCCCTCGACCAGGTTGAGGCAGTTGTCTTCGGGCCCGGCGATCTCTCGTCCAGCTACGGCCACATCGGACAGTGGGAAGCGCCCGGTGTGGGCGAGGAGATCCTGGAGCTCGTCGGGCGGGCGAAGGCCAAGGGCATTGCCAGCGCAGTGGTAGCACGCAATGCTGATGACGTCGTGGCTCGCCAGGATCAGGGGTTCGGAATGGTAGCACTCGGATCCGATGTCGGCATGATCGTGCGCCACGTCTCCGACATCGGAAAGGCGCTCGGGCACACCACAATCGACCACCGCTGGTTCTAGCGATCACGATTAGCAGTGGAACGAAGTGCAGGTTGCGCGTGAGTTAGCCTCGGAGGGATTGCAGGCCTAGTCCCTCCGAGGCTTTCCTCGTAGCTGGCTCCCGTATACAACGCACACTCCTTCCCTTCCGACTGAGCTTGATTTGGCAGATCGCCGGGCAAATGGGGTGGAGTTGACCGATGACGGTCAAAATGACTGCGGGGAATGGGCTACGGCAGCTCGTGGACGAACTGTCGCGTCACCTTCAGCGCTCCGTCGCCGTGAACCATCAGGCCGTACGTCTGGTCTTTGCGAGTCCTCACTACGGGGACGAAGACCCCGCGCGCATTCGCCCTATTCTACGGCCACAGCGGCGCGGAGCTGGCTGCACGGATCCTGGCCCAGGGCGTAAACCAGTGGAGTCAGCCACATGTACTCCAAGCGAATCCTGATCTGGGTATGGCGCCTCGTTATTGCGTCCCCCTGTTCGCCGGATCGTAGTCGAGGTCGTGTGCTCCTTCGGACGTCGTTGCCGTGTCGATGTCGGCGTTGGTGCCGATCATGGCGGGCTGGATACAGCATGGCTCGCTCGTCGTCGCGCCGACACAGTGCTATTCGCTTCCCAACGAAAGTCGACCGCTAAGAACGCGGCCACAGCGTTCTGGGAAGACCTCGGTGTGGACGCCCCTCCTCCTGCGCCTCACAGAGACTGACCTTACGTTGGACAAAGTACTCGCCTCGGTGGAGGCTTCCACGAGCAAGTTCGCGACGGGACGCTCCTACAGACGATGCTCGTATACATGGACCACGGTGGATCTGTCGCCCATACAGCAAATGCCATGCATCTCCATCGCACAACTCCGCAGTATCGGATCGACCAGATACGGAAGGCCACCGGACTCGATCTCGACGACGGCCGCAACCGCCTCGAGCTGCACATCGGGCTGCACCTTCTACGCCTCGTCCTTCTTTCCTCTATCTCCGACAGATAGTCGGAATCGGGGGTCCTCTCTTCCTCTCACTGACGGTTCCGCCCGGACTGACGGTGTACGAGACTGAATCACGGACCACATGGTGTGGGTCGATGATCAGCCGGCCTTGACGCCGACTAGTAGCGGGAGCCTCAGCCCGTCGTCGACATCGAGTGGCGCTCCGCCGAGGCGGCGCGTGCCACAAGCCTTCAGGAGGAACACTTATGGCATCAAGGATTGCTGTCATCACAGGCGCTGGCTCCGGCATTGGAGCCGCAACCGCCGATGTGTTGGCCAAGCGAGGCCACCGCATCGTTGTGGCCGACCGAGACATCGAGGCTGCTGAGCGTGTCGTCGATCAGCTCGTCAAGCAGGGGCTGTGCGCCCAGGCTAGGCATGTCGACATCGGGGACTGCGACTCGATCGACGCCCTGTTTTCAAGTATCGACAAGGAGCATCAGCGCTGCGACATCCTCGTCAACAACGCTGGTGTCTCGCAGATTCGGGATCTTCTCGACTTCCCCGACGATCTATTCACCATGACCGTCCAGATTAACCTGATCGGGACGTTTCGGTGCAGCCAGCGGGCAGCCCGGATCATGGCACGCGGTGGCTGGGGACGTATCGTCAACATCAGCTCGATCAGCGGACTTCGCGCGGGGATCGGACGTGCGGCCTATGGCCCTACAAAGGCGGGAGTGGACGCGCTCACAAGGCAGTTCGCAGCCGAGCTGGGCTCAAAAGGCATCACTGCCAACGCCGTCGCTCCCGGCCCCATCGAAACGCCGCTGGCAAACAGTGTCCACACGGACGCGACCCGCGACGCGTATTACCGCCACATCCCGCTGCGTCGCTACGGGAAGGTGGAAGACATTGCTAATGCAGTTGCTTTCCTCGTTTCCGAGGAGGCCAACTACATCAACGGGCACACGCTGCCGGTCGATGGAGGCTTTGTCGCAGTAGGGCTGCTGGATGCGTGAGCCGTCGCTTCCGACACGAGCACAAAGGCGCTGTCGACAGGGCCCGTCCGACTGTACAACGCCTTTGCCAGATGGCGTGCGCGTTGTACGGCGTGCTGCGATCCGGCATCCACCGCTTGCCGCCACACCAGTGTGAATTGATCGGCATCCGACGGAAAGACGGGAAGCATATGTACATCAAACAACTGCAAGACCGAGCCGCGACCCGCACACAGGAACTACCCGGCGCGGAGCTCACTCACCCGTTCGGCACGGATTGGGACGTCTGGAAGGTGTGCGGCAGGGTCTTCATGCTCCAGACCTCGATCACCGGCGAACCCATCGTGATCTTGAAAGCAGCACCGGCTGACGGGAGGGCACTGCGCGAAGCGCACGACGACATCACGGCCGGCTATCACATGAACAAACGACACTGGATTACACTCCACCCAGGCGGCGAGCTCGATGCGCAGACGGTCGACGACCTCGTCACGGAATCGTACCTGCTCGTCGTCGAGAACCTGCCAAAAAATCTGCGCCCAGTTGACCCCTCTACGTTCGGCCAGCACTAGCGACCTGGCGGCTTCGCACCGGCACGGAACCTGGTCGCGCAGAGAGCCTTGAGCACGTTGGTACCTCATTGCCAGCCATGCGGGGCGCCACCAACTCGCGCCTGAGGGTCGATAACAATTCGAATGGCACTTCGTCCCGCACGCCGGGAGTCCTCGCTACAAGCCATCTAACGCGAAAGACTGCGGATCCGATTCAGCTGGGAAAAACAGGACACGGCCCTTCTGGCGGCCGACATCGAGCCCAAAAACTTATTATGGGACACCACACCGAATCTCGCACTCCCCGAGGGCAAGCAGCGACACCTACAGTCGTGTAACCCAAGGAGCGAGACGACGACCGGTTGAGGACCGACCGCCGTCTCGCATACTCGCCCGAGTCGACGTCTCAGCAATCAATGCTGGGCGATGAACTCCAGAAGTTGGGCATTGAACTCAGAATATTCGTTAAGGTAGGGCTCGTGACCGCTCTGCTCGAATACGCTCAGGCGACCATTGGGCAAAGTGTCGGCAAACCAACGCATACCTTCGAGTTCGTAGAAGGGAGAATGACGACCCGTCATAACGAGTGTCGGGACCGCGACCGTCGGCACGACATCCCGCCAGTCGGAGACCATATGGTCGATAAGCAGGCGGCGTGCCTTATCGAACGGATAGCTCTCCCAAGAAGGCTCAATTGTATCGACCAACTGCTTCACGAAATCGGGCACCGTTGGTTCACGTCCATTATCGAACCATTCGAAACGAAAGCGGGCCGCGTCGAAGACGTTCTGCTCGTTAATACCGCGTACACCCCATTGCCATTCTTCGTCGTTGACGATCTTCGGGGACTGATCTACGGCGACAAATGCGGTGACGCGCTCCCAGGGATCGGCAGTAATAGAGAAGTAAGCCAGACTGACATTCACACCCATCGAGTGACCGACCAGGACAACATCACGGAGGTCCAAGGCCGCTAACAGCTCGCCGAGGTCAAGAGCGAGGCGGCTCATCCTCTGTCCGTGTTCCGGGAAGTCGGAGCGCCCGTGGCACCTGTGGTCGTATCTGATTACACGGTATCCTGCCTGCACCAGAGCATCGCGTTGCCACACGAAGTGTGCGCTTTGCCCTTGGAACCCGGAGGAGAAGACGATAGGGCGCCCATCGCCCTCATCGTCGTAGCGAAGGGTCACTCCATCTGACGTCTGCAAGGACAGATTTGTACCGCTCATTAGTAATTTCCTTTCGATATTCACAGCAACCTGACTCATCTTCGACCAGATGGATCGGTGACAACTGTCCTTCCCAATCAAGCTCCTGCTTTCTTCATAGAGATCCAAACTTTGGATGACAAAAGCTCAGCCCGGCGTGCTTTGGTCTAGCCGGCGAAGCTCTGTTGGCGCGTCAGTTGCATGCGCACCACTGAATGTACCGGCGCAGACGCCCTTTACAGGGGCCGGAAGGAATCCAAATCGAGCAGGTCCTGGCCGCTCATGCCGTCTGGACAATTGGGAGGGTCACGTAAGACCAGCCGCCACCCACGTGAATGAGTTGGTTGGCCACTCGCATTTTCCCTGTTGCCAGGCCTTCTTCGGTATTCAGGTTCCGGTCCCATCGAGGGAAGCAACTGGACGTGACCTGCACTCGGATGCGGTGCCCCTTTTTGAACACCATGCTGGTTGACCAAAGGTCTACCTCCACGGACTTCATTTCCCCTGGCTTGCCGTTAATCCTTCTGATTCCATCGGTCACCACGTATGAGCGTTCGTTCGGATGAACATCGCACAGGCGCACCACCCAGTCAGTGGTCGGCCCGTCGGTTTGGGCAACGAGAGTTGCGCAAACACGGCCAGTAACTTCGAGATCCTCAGTCAGAACATCACTCGTGAAGAGAAGTACGTCGGCTCTAGCTTCCACCTGCTCTTGGTCCATCGCTCCTGCAGAAGGGCTTGGATCGAGGAGGCTCGCGCCGCCTACGGCAGGAACGGGATCCTGCGGGTCGTACGTGAAGGGTACTGATGAAGCTGTGCTTTCGGCCTTCGGCTTGAGGGCTCCACCGGCAGTGAAGAACCATGGTGTCGGGGTAGCTCGCTGAAGAGGCCATTCGGATTCGGAACGCCATTCGTTGGCACCCATTACGTAAATCTTTACCGGCAGCTCATTATCAGGCGCCTTGCCGATGGTCATCCAAGAGTGGAGCCAGTCGAAGGTAAGCCCGGCGATGGAGTCTTTGAAATCAATTGCAGACCCGTTCCCCGCAAAGCCAAAGTTGATGTCTCCTTGTTGGGCAGACATCTGAGTGTGGCTCCAAGGGCCGATGATAAGTCTCGCGGGCGTGTTCTTTGCGGCAGCGAGATAATTATCGATTGTTCCCTGCATAAAGACGTCGTACCAGCCACCTATGTGCAGGCTTGGGACAGTCACTTCTGTCTGATGTGGAGGGATTTCGGCAGATTCTCTTGAGTCGGGGCTCGCCAGGTTCGGGAGGCCATACCGGCTGATGACGGCGTCCGGTGATGTGGGTAGTTCCGAATAAATCCGTTCCGGTATACCGTCTGATGCTTCCGCCAACAACCGAAGATGCTTGTCCAACTCGTTGCTGTCGTGGCCGTGGCGCCGAATAGCTTGATCGAACCCCATAGAAACGCCCCAACTGCGGATGAGACCAACTTCGTTGGCGCCCCCGCGAGCTATTAGCCCGTCGGCTGGCTCTCGGAAGGTAAAGGAGGGGACGATTGCTTTGAGGGCATCGGGCCGCCTGCCGGCTGCCTGCCACTGGACGTTTCCCAGGTAGCTAGGCCCCCACATCCCGACGGCACCGCTTGCACCGGGAAGGGTTGCCGCCCATGAAATGGTGTCCTCACCGTCGAATCCTTCTGCCACAAAGGGCTGGAACTCGCCCTCGGAGCTGTAACGGCCTCGGACATCTTGAACGACGGCCATAAAGCCGCGACGTGCAGCCAGCCAAGGGTCAAGCAACGAGAGTACGAATAGATCCCCTTTGTCGTAGGGCGTTCGTGCAACGATGACAGGCCAGGGACCATTTCCTCCTGGACGATAGATGTCCGCTCGTAGAACCACTCCGTCTCGCATAGGAACTGGGATGTCGTATTCGATTGTCACACTAACCATCTGATCCCCACCTAAGCTTTTACACATCCGTCAACAAGATCTGCTTACCCGTTCTCGTTCATTCCGCGATTCTTGTTGACGACAGGCCCTGCCTGTCCCGCCTGGCCGCTTGTGGAACAGCCCCTGTCAGGAATGGACCCGATGCAGAGGCGTTGAGAGTGGCAGCGGGACTGTACATTGGAATGGCCTCAACCAGTTCGCGCGTGTAGTCGTCGGTAGGCGACTCGAACAGCTGGGCGACCTTCCCGACTTCTCTGACGACGCCCTTCTTCAAGACAAGAGCACGATGCGCAACGGCCCGGACCACCGCTAGATCATGGGTAATGAATACTACGGAAGTTCCGTGCTCCGCAGATAACTTTGCCAACAGGTCGAGTATTGCGGCCTGCACTGACACATCGAGTGCGGAAGTGATCTCGTCGGCAAGGATCAGGCGCGGGTGCGTCACGAATGCCCGGGCGATTGCGACGCGTTGCTTCTGTCCGCCAGACAGCTCGCTGGAGTACCGGTGAACCATTGACTCAGGAAGATTTACGTCCGCCAAAATTTTACGCACACGTTCTTCACGGTCAGCCTTGGATAACGTCGGTTCGAAGAGCTGCAGAGGCCGCGAGACGAGGCTCATCACATCGTGGCGCGGGTTCAGAGACATATCCGGGTTTTGGAAGACTATTTGCACATCACGCCGCAACGAGCGTGATCTCTTTCCCACGTTAGGCGCTAGTGTTGTGCCCTCGAACTGGATCTCTCCACTGCTGCGCGGGTGCAGTCCTGCAATTGCGCGCAGCAGAGTTGACTTGCCGCTGCCGGATTCACCCACCACTGCAAGCGTCTCGCCAGCCGCGACGCTGAACGTGACCCCCTTGACGACCGGCGTCGAATGACCGCGCGAGCCATACTCGCACCACACGTCGTCTACCGACAGCAGCGGCGCTGAATCCTCCACCACTCCGAGAACTGAAGGCCGGTCACTTACCGAATGAATTTCGTAGTTGCCGGCTCGGATGCACCGGACGTCGTGGGAAGGTCTTAACGGCAACAGGCTCGGGTTGGACTCTGAGCAGCTCTTGATGCTGAACGGGCATCGCGGCACGAAAGGACAGGCTCCATGGACGACCCCCGACGGCGGCGCACCTGGGATCCCTGACAACGCACGAGTACCACTCGCATCCGGAACGGCGGCCAGTAGCGCCCTCGTGTATGGATGCTCTGGGCTTGACATCAGTTCCCTCGCCGGACCTGACTCGACCACCTGGCCCGCATACATTATTGCGATCCGGTCGGCAACTTCCGCGAGGAGAGGCAGGTCATGACTGACGAACAGGGCAGCGGTCTGGTGTTCCTCAATAGCACGCTTGAGCAGTTTCACAATTTTTGCTTGTGTCGTGACGTCCAATCCAGTGGTCGGCTCGTCGAGGATCAGCACCTGGGGGTTGCACGACAGCGCTATCGCGAGGTTAATCCGTTGTTGCTGTCCGCCGCTGAACTCATGCGGATAGCGCCGAAGGGCGGCCTTCGGATTGGGAACGCCGACCTCCTCCAAAAGTTCGATCTGCCTGTCGTAGTTGGCTCGTCCCTTGAGCCCAAGATGGACCTCCATCGGCTCTGCCATCTGACGCCCGATTGTCAAAGCCGGGGTCAATGCGTTGGATGATGCTTGGGGCATATATACGACCCTGCTGCCCCATATCCGTCGAAGTTGTGGAAGGGGGATCTTCAGCAAATCAATATCCCCGAGCTTCGACTGACCCGCGGGCACTTGCATAGCACCGGGACGGTATCCGATCGCCGCCAACGCCGTCGTGCTCTTACCACAGCCGGATTCGCCTGCCATTCCGAGAATCTTTCCTCGCTCAAGCACGAAATCGACGTCGCTGACCACCGTCTTCAAGTCATTGTTCCGCAGGCCGTACCCTACTGAGAGGCCCCGCACTTCCAGTGCGACCGAGGTAGTCATAGCATGAAGTCCTTTGACGTGTCATTGTTGACGTAGGAGATGATTGAATCTGCCATCAGGTTGAGGCCGACCGACAGGGCAGCGATCCCGGCGACCGGTGCCAGGGCGGCCCACGGCTGAATCTGCACATACCCCAGGCTGCTCGCAATGGAGAGGGCCCAGTCAGGTGAGGGAGGCTTAGCCCCGAGGCCAAGGAAGTTAAGAGCGGCAACGAAGAGTACTCCGTAGGTGACCCGGAGGGCGAGATCTGACACCACGGGGCCGACGATGTTCGGCGCGATCTCCCGCACGACGATGGATACAGGCCATTCACCACGTGCCCGTGCTGCTTGTATGTAGTCCGATGTGACAACTCCAAGGGTTGCTCCGCGGGCCACTTTTCCGATTCCAGGTGCGAAGATTACGGCCACCGTCGTTAACAGGACTGTGGTTGACGAACCGAAGCCAGCGATAACGGAGAGCGCAATGAGTAGGGGCGGCAGAGTCAGCAGGGTGTCGAAGACTCGGGAGACCACCTTATCGAACAGTCCACCGGTGTAGGCAGCAACCATCCCTAGCAGTCCACCGGTGACCGTAGCCAGTGCGACGGCAGCGAGCGGAATCAGCAACACCATCTGACCGCCGACGAGGAACCGGCTGAAGACATCCCGTCCCAGGTTGTCCGTTCCTAACGGCAGATTGCTGGTGGGAGGTGAGAGAGGCCGCCCCACCGCAAGCTGGTCAAACGGATGCGGAGCCAGTGCCGGACCGAAAATAAGGACCAACAGAACCCCGCTGACGATAACGAGTCCACAGCGACCCGACCAAGTGTGGGTTATCGGGCGGAATGGGCGAAGCTTACGTGTTGACCGGCTATTCACAACTGCCGTCTGGCCTGGCGAATCGGCGCTCATCGGACTGCCTTCAATCGTGGGTTGAGGTAGGTGACGAAGATGTCTGCGACGAAGCTGAGCGCGATAAACACCGCACCCAAGAGCACCGTGATCGCAAGAGCGGAGTTGGTGTCGCCTTGGGTGATGCCTTGTATCAAGAGCCGTCCCAGACCTGGAAAAGCGAACACGTTCTCAACGATGATGGCCCCTCCAAGCAGGTAGATAATGACGAGTGCGACGGCGTGCACGAGTGGAACGGCCGCCGATCGGGTGGCATGTCCCCACACGACCACGCGCCGGGGCAACCCTCGCAGCACGGCATTTCTTGTAAAGGGAGAATTCAAGGCCTCTGATACGGACGCACGTGCAATGCGCGAGACATAAGGCACGACAATCAGTCCGAGAGCCGACGCGGGGAGGATGAAGGCCTGGACCCAGGCGACACTTACCTCACCCGACACTGCTGAGGAGGCAACAGGCAGCCAGCGAAGCTGAACTGCAAGCAGAATCATTAGTCCCAACCCGATGACGAATTCAGGGAGTGCAGCCAGCACAGTCATCACCACGAACGCAGCTCGATCAAACATTCCTCCTTTTCGGGCCATGAACACCCCCAGTGCGACGGCCACAGGAAGGGACCAAGCCAGCGAAGCCAGGGCGAGCTCAGCGGTGTGGGCGAAAGCAGGAAGTACGACAGGTTTGATCGGCACGTTCGAGGTCAGTGTCATGCCCCAGTCACCTTGAAGGTAGTGACCGAGCCAGTCGAAGTATCGAACGAACAGTGGCCGATCTAGTCCTCGTCCCGTGATAAAAGACTGCAGCTGTTCGTCGGTAACACCTATACCGAGTGCATTGCGCGCGATCTGTTCGGCTGAACGGTTCATCGCTACGAACGCAATGAATGAGATCAACAGGAGCGTCAGAACCGACATCAAAAGCTGACGGGCCACGGCCCAGACGCGAGTCATACTCCTTCTGGGTGCGACCACCGTCTCGGCGACCGGTTCCGGGGCCACGATAGTCATTCGATACCCTTCCTCACTTGCAAATGATCCAACATTTGTGCTCGCCTCCGGGCTTTCAGGCCAACCACGTCTTTCGGAAATCGACCGTGTCCAAATTCATGAACAGGCCGTTGACTTTCGAGGACCGTGCATAAGCTGCGTCTGAGAAAACGGGAATCAGAAGGCCATAGGACTTTCGGGCCTGCAAGTAGGCCTCCTGGGTCAGCTCGACTTGCCGGCGCTGATCGGTTGCGGCGTAAAGCTCATCGACTTTCTTGTCCACAGCTGGGTCTGCGAAGTGCGTGAGAGGCCAAGCAGCGCTCTTCCGATAGAAAGCGTCGAACCCAACAGGGGGGAAGAACTGTGTAAAGGTGTCGACGAAGGCAGGGGTGGCCATCCACCCCTTCGACCAGTACGTGTCCGGTGAGAACTGGTCCAATGTCACGTTGATCCCGGCGCTCTTGACGACCTGCTGCCAGGCTTGGGCAGCGTCCAACATGCCGGGCACCGAATCTGTCACACTCAGCTTGATATCCAGTCCGTCTGGGAAACCCGCGTCGGCCAGCAGCTTCTTCGCCTTGTCCGGGTCGTACTCCGGCTTCAGATTAGCTGGATACCATGAAGAATCGGGGGCGATCGGCACATCCGCCGTAGCCGACCCGTGGCCCAGCAGTGCGGTCTCGACCATCTTGTCGCGGTCGGTTGCAAGTTTGATGGCATCGAGCACGCGGCTGTCGTTGAACGGTGCAACGCGCTGATCGAACGCGAAGGCCCAGCTTTGCCTGTTCTTGATTGTTTCGAGTGCCAGGTCGTTTCTGCCCTGGATTCCAGCCCACAGCGAGACCGGAATCATGTCCGTGACATCAGCTGCACCTGATAGTGCGGCCTGCAACTTGGCGCCCTGATCCGGGGTAACGGTTGCCTCGATTCCATCCAGGTAGACAGTGTCACCCCAATAAGCGTCGTTCCGGACAGCCTTCCACCCCGTGCCGGGGCTCCATGAAGTCAGCTTGAACGGCCCTGTTCCCACCAAGTTCTTGCCGCTGAAGTCTGTCACGCCTTCCTTAATCAGGTGACTTGCGGGGTTAGCGCCAATGGTCTCCATGAGGACGCTGTTGGCCTTCTTGAGGTTGAGCACAATCGTCGAAGCATCCGGGGCCGAGACCCCGCCCATGTCGAGGTACGGAGACAGGAATCCGTTGAGCGCACTTTCCGACTTGGGATCGAGCCAGCGGCTGATGGTGTACATCACGTCTTTTGACGTGAAATCACTTCCGTCGTGCCATTTCACACCTTCTCGAAGGTGGATGGTCCACTTTGTCGCATCGGCATTGGCTTCCCACGATGTCGCCAGTGCCGGTTGGGCCTTAAAATCTGTGTCTGTGACAGCAAGCGGGTCGTAAATCGATTTCACGGCCAAGGTTGCATTAGCCGTGAGAATGGTACCCGGGTCGAGCGTATCCGAACTGCCGCCATCGCCGATCGAAATGCGGAGGGTACCGCCCTTCTTGGGCGTTCCGCCAGACTGCTCGGAGCCGGTGCTGCCCGGCGAGTTGGTGCATGCAGCAAGCAACAGAGCGCCCAGGCTGATGCCACCCACTGCCAACACCTGGCGCCGTGACGGCGCGAAATTAAGTGCATTACCGACCCCCGATGTGGACGGCTTTTGAAAGTTGTGATCCATGCGAAACACCTCCATGTTCGACGTACCGGACAGACCGATAACGATTTGAACAAAAGCTACCTGTGAAGCGGCTCACCCATCGATCGTTAGATTTCATAACTTCGGGACCAGCCTTAGTGTTTCTTACAAAGGTCCACCGCACCGGGGCGGCCCTGGGTCGACAGATCACCGAAAATAGATCCAAGCCATCGAAGCTCTGGATAATCCCGAAAACGCCCAGCCCGACTGGTGGCTCGGTTCTCCGTCGGCAGGAGGAAAAGTGGTGGTTTCGCAAGCTCGCGCTGATACTCGGCTTATTGCCCCGACGACGGCGTAGAGATGGACGCAAGCCAAAATGCGAGCAAGCCAGGCGCCGTGGGTTGTCAGCGGTGCAAGATGGATGCCTGTAACGTCGCCCAGCAAACCGAGCAACGGCGGCCCTGCCAAGAAGAAGGCGTATCTCCGGATGGACACCACAGAATGCGTGCGGCGGCATGCAGCAAATAATCCGCGCCAGCAGACCTTTCCATGGGAAATGCCAATGTGGCCGGCCACCCCATAACGTGGCTCCGACGCCCGATCATGATGACGTTTTCTGCCATTATTAATAGGGCCAAGCCCACTACGACCGCCGCCAGGCTGGTCCGGAGGACAACCACCCTTCCGAGCCTGCCGATTGCACGTCCTCCAAGAACGCGCGTAATGGTCAAGGCAGCCACAAAAATGTCATGCAGCAGCGCGCCGCTCGACTCCGAGGGATGCGTGCCATCGGTAATCGCCTTGGCGACCCAGTCGTGGCCGCCGTCTTGTGCTAATCCGGTGACGAGTAAGACGGCCCCCTGGAGCAAACGTCCGGGAGTTCTTCCATGCTAGGTCCTTTCCTGGCGGCCTTGCGTCGGTCGCCAGCATCATCTAAACCAATTACCCGGGCACGGGGTTCGAAGTGCGGGAAGCCAACAGCGTCAGGACCACAATCGGGGCTGCGATAACCAGGAGATGAACTGGGAGACCAAGCCCTGCCGCGGACACGATTGCCCCCAGGAAGGCGTCGAGAAAGGTGCCGCCACTGGAGGTGAATATGTCAACGTCATTCAGGAGGCTACGTGGAACTGAGGCATTACTGTCCGGCGAAGCTTATGTTCCACGTCTACGCCTTCAATACTCTGTGCGATGTCCCTTACTACTATCCCCATCCCGTACGCAAATAGGGCGACGGCAATCGCTGCGGCTGACCAGCCGAGGGAACAGGCGATGCCGACCGTCGCGGGGCGATAAGCATGCCGTCCGCCCTGACGCTAGCGGCCGTTCCAACCCGGCCGACCCTCAAGCCGGTGAACGGCATGCGGACAGAGCTCCAAGTGATAAGCAGAGAAGAAGTGCGCCCATTTGGCAGCACGACAATTGCAACGAGTCCATAAGAGCCGGGATCCTGGCGGCCCAACTCGCAATAGCGGCCGTTCATACCGAAGATCAGGAAAGTTGAACCCGCAGGGGGCCCCGGACAGTGGATTCAGTAAGGGCTGCGGTTGTCGTACAACAGGCTCCATCTGACGCCGGACTTGGAACGCGTGCCCGTGCTGGACTAGACACACAACACCGGAAGTACGAACAGAGCGGCACCGCGACCACCGCGCTGCGTTCCCACCCAGCGCTATCGTGTTCCGCGTACCAAGACGGACTCAACGCGATTTCACCCCCTCGGCCAACCGCAAAGTTGATGAGGTTCGCTCTCCACCTTCCGCGATTGGCCCGCATCAGACTGTTTCGCACGGCGGCGCCTTTCCCCATTCGCTGAAACAACGCCAGCTGGCGAATCCCTCGCTCAGCGCCTGCTTAGGGGCAGGATGAGCTGCTGGCATGGTCAGGCCCGTGCATGATCCTGTTGGTGGCTACTATCGCATCATCAATTGATTGGTGGGCAATGAAGCCGCCGGTGTTCGTGTTCCGTCGTGGTGCGGGAAAGTTGCTGCTGGAGATGTCGAGCCAGATGCGGCGTCCTGGCTTGAACATGTTGGAGGTGGCCGCCATCGGTAGGTCACTTCGTATACATTCCCGGGGGCTCGGGGGTGGCGTCCCTCACTTAAGACATCGGCCATACCGATGAGCAAGAGGAAACGTATCTGCGAAATTGCACCTGATTACTGTCAGATCTCAGAATTGCAGGAACGCTCTGGGTGGAACCCCCAATTCGGTCCCGATGCGATGGCGGCGTAGGTCCGGTGATGAGTCGAGCACCCAGTCCCGGTTTGATACCACGGGGAAGGCATGCGGTTCTGTCCTGGGTCGGTGGAAGCAGCGCTAGACGGACGTACTTCCGAACTTCCCTTCTCATGGCAGTAGTTGTTGGCGGTCCCTTTGGCAGTTGCGTTGCTTTTAGGGACGTTATGGCTGAACCGGGTCAACCAAGGCGGTACCTGGCTTGTCTATTCAATGGAGGATGGATTCTTCGACAAAGCCAAGGGGACCAAGACTGAGGTGACGCTTCTGCGCGTTGATGCCGCACAAACTGCCGGTTTGTGCGTCCCTATTATCAGTGGAACGCTCTGGTCCCTGGCCGTCCAGTTTATTATCGCCGGCGCTGCCCAGGTTCCGCCATGGCGGCTTGGACGGAAACGGATTTATTGCTTGCCGGCTGTGCGTCGCCGAGCGTCAGCTCAACCGTAGGCCTGCTGGCGTACGGATGCTCCATGTGCTGGTCCTTCAGAGCTCATCTGCATGAAGCCGTACTCGCCCTCCTATACAGCCGCTGCTAACTCTCGGGAGCGTAGGCTCCACCAGGGTCGAAGGCTCGGCCTGCTTTGCCTGAGTGCTGTCGCCGTCGCTGGTGAACTTAGACATGTACGCCCGAGGGCGATATTGAGCGGCCCGAAGCGCGGACACCGGCTACAGACAAGAAGACTAAAGCCCTCCGTAGCTTCAGGTCTGTCCGAGCCGGCAACGGGAGGTCAAGCCACTGTCGCTTACCGGCACCGCCCGGCCCCCAGAAGGGATGCGATCAGGCACCTCGCTATGACCCCTGAACAGTCTGGTTGGCATGCGGCGGATCCACCAGTCCAATCTACTCCCTAAGCCGATTTAGCAAGGCCGTCCTGTTTTCTTTCCGCCTGGAAACATTGCACGTGAGCCGGTGACGTCCAGCGTTGGCGGCAGTTACAGAACGGGGCCCAGGTGGCACTCTAGTGAGGCCGTCCCCGGGCCGCGATTAGCGATGATGACCGATATTGGCGGAACGCGTCTATCCCGACAGCTCGCGGCAATCACTCTCCTGAGATTTCGGTCACATACCGAATGCCTCATCGGCCATTCGGTCTATCTCCAATGGTTGGTGGGGCAGCACCCGCATACCTTCAATGCGTAAAGATTTGCGGGACCAGAAGCGGATGTGCCCGTTCGCGGCCATTGCCGAATCGCTGCGCTTCCGGTTTTCACACACGACAGGAGTACCTGCTATGCCAATCACTGAAAGCTCACCTCCTCAAGCCACGACAGCTGTAAGACAGGGACAGTTGCACGGCAATATTGGCTTCCTTAATCTCGTTTTCACCATCCTCGCCTACAACGGCCCCATGGTAGTGTTCCTCGGATTTATCCCCATCGTCATACTCCTAGGCAACGGAGTCGGGACACCGGCCATGATTATCGTGTGCGGTATCGTTGCCGTGCTTTTTACGGCCGGCCTGGTTGCAATGGGCTTACGACTTCCGAAACCGGGCGGCTTCTACTCAATTGCCTCTGCAGGTCTGGGTAAAGTCGTCGGCCTGGGGGCGGGTTACACAGCCATGGTTTGCTACTTTGCAGCCAATTTGGGCGCTTATGCTCTAGGCGGTGTAGCTGCCGAAAGCTTTTTGCGTGACATCGGCGGCCCTGAGCTTCCATGGTGGATCTACGGGCTTGGAATGTTCGCTGTCACGTCATTCCTCGGCTACATGAACATTGATTTTTCGGCAAAAGTGCTCACTTTTTTCTTGGCTCTTGAGCTTCTCCTCATGCTTGCATACAACATTTCTGTGGTGTCGCAGGGCGGGGCTCAAGGATTGGGCCTAGATAGCTTTCAGCCGGAGAACATCTTCAGCGGCTCAATCGGCATCGCATTCCTCCTCGGGATTGGTATGTACGGCGGATTCGAAGCCAGCGTCATCTTCCGCGACGAGGTGAAACGGCCGGAGAAAACTGTCCCGCGTGCCACATATACCGTGGTCGTCGTGCTCACTATCCTCTATGCATTCACTGCGTGGTCATTCATCAATTCCTACGGACCGCAAGCAATCATGGGGGTCCTGAGTTCCAATGCAGCCGAATCATCGTTCGAAAGCGTCCGGCACTTCACGGGGGACTTCGCTTACCTAGCGGCAACAATGCTTCTGATTACAAGTAATTTCGCCCTCTCCCTGGCAAGTCACAACATCGTCTCGCGGTACTTGTTCAACCTCAGCACGGACGGTGTCATCGTCAAATCCCTCTCACACGTCCACAGGCGCCACGCATCCCCTCACAAGGCTTCGGTAGCTGTCAGCGCCTTCGTCGCAGTCGGTATTCTCCTTTTTTCTGGCATGGAAGGAGGACTAGCCTACGCTCGCTTGGCTGGTATTTACGCCTACGCCTTCGCAATCCTGATGGCTGTCGCGGCACTGGCGATCACAGTCTTCCTCGCGAAAGACATGACAGGAGGACGAAGAGCCCTCTGGCAGGCCGTAGCTACCGGAATCTCCACCGTGTTTCTGGTCATCGCACTTGTTTTGGCCACGACAAACTTCGAGCTAATCATTGGAACAGAAGGTACTCTCACGTGGCTGATCCTTGCCGTTATTCTCGGTGTCATCGGGACGGGGATGGTTACCGCGGCCGTATACAAGAAGCGCCGGCCCGACATTTACGCCCGAATCGGTCGAGATGACGCAGGGGATATCGTTCCGCGGATCGAGTAAATAGGTAACGGAATGTGGAGGCTTCAAGATACAGTTCTGGCTCTGGGAGTCACGGTGTGTTGACCTACATTAACCTCATCAGGGTCTTCTGCAGCCATCGTGGGATACAACCCCGCCCATGGACGCAGGCAGCGCCTGCTCCTGCTGAAAGCCGCACGCTTCAGGAAGCAAAGTCGAGACGAATTCCAGGAGACACCTCAGGAAGGGTCAACACCCAGCAAGCATGACAGTCTTGGAAATTGCCCACGTTTTCGTGAATCTTGTTGTTGGATCTCCTGTTTTCGGGCTGGTTGCCGCCGGAGATGATTTGTGCACGGTTAGAACGCCGCGCGGGGTCCCGCTTTCGGGAGTCTTGCGGCACCCCACCATATTCCAGCGGCACTCCAAGTAGTGACCGCTCAAGACCGGAGCTGGGCCTCGACGCCCGGAGGAAAGTGAAGTTCAAGATGAAGACAACGTCCGTGACGATCTCTGAGACAGCAGCAGGAGGGTCTACAACAGTAATGAAAGCGACCGTTCTCACCGGCCATGGTGGCATCGACAAACTGGAATTCCGCACGGATTATCCCGCCCCAGCACCCCAGCAGGACGAGGTGCTTATCACGGTCGGCGCATGCGGTCTTAACAACACCGACATCAACACACGCACCGGCTGGTACGACAGGGTGGTCGAAACCAATCTCTCGGAGGATCTAGGCCTGAAAGGCCGTGATGACGATGCCGGGCTGTCGTGGACAGGTGCCTCCATCCCGTTTCCCAGGGTGCAGGGCGCTGCGGTCGTAGGTCGAATCACTGCAGTGGGTCCCGGTGTGGACTCCGCACGGATCGGTGAACGTGTAATCGTAGACCCATCAATCCGTGACGAATCGTTGCCGGCCCGTGCTCAAATGAGCGGGTATCTCGGCAGCGAACGGGATGGCGGATACGCTGAGTTGGTCGCAGTCCCGGCGGTAAACGCTCACCCCATCCAATCAGACCTGACTGATGCTGAGCTGGCCACCTTCCCATGCTCGTATGACACGGCCGAAGAAATGCTTGAGCGCGCAGGCCTGTCTGAGGGAGAGACGGTGGTAATCACAGGGGCAGCCGGAGGCGTCGGCACTGCCCTTATTCAACTTGCACGAATCCGTGGAGCACGCGTCGTAGCAGTTGCTAGCGGATCCAAGGAAGAACGGCTGCGCGCTCTCGGCGCACACGACTTTGTTGCACGTGAAAGCCAGGATCTGCAGGCCGAGGTGGAACGTCTCATCGGCGAGCGTGGCGCCCACGTTGCTGCAGACGTCGTCGGGGGTGACATGTTTGGCGTTCTCATGAAGGTCCTGAAACCAGCCGGGCGTTACACCACGGCGGGCGCCATCGGCGGACCAATCACCCGCATCGACCTGCGGGAACTGATCTACAAGGACCTCGAAATGCACGGCATCACAAACCCCACAGCGTCGACCTTTGCACGCTTGGTGGGACTGATTCAGAGCGGTCAACTCAAGCCCCTTCTGGAAGCAACATATAAGCTCCAGGACCTGCCGGAGGCACAAACACTGATGATCAAGAGGTCCCACGTAGGCAAGATCGTCGTCACCCCGTAGGGCTGGATCTATTCGACTGTGCCGGGGCTCATTGAGAGGAAGCGTCAGTGAGCCCCGGCCCTCTAAGTTAAAGACTCATACCGAAGGACATTGTCGCTCCCATCGCGTCGCCAAGTAATGAGGTCTTTCGTTATCAGAAGAAGATGCGCCTACTTGCCCAGAGTGCCCGTCGGACAGCGCCAGGTTGTCTTTTACGATGCGCAGTTGATGGCTCGGGTACATCTCCATCCCCGTGCGCGATGAGTAGTAGCGAACATCCCTGCTGATCGGTGGATGAAATACTTCAGCCCGCCACCAGTAGCTTTCGCATCTATGGACGCTGCCAAGGAGGCCATCATCGCGAGGCCTAGAGGCCCGCTTTGACAGATCTGCCGAACAAGGCGCCAACCGTACCCAAGCCTGGAAACAGACCGCGGTTCGGGACCCGCAGGCCTAGGGCGTGTCTCCTAAACCCTGTTTGGTTTAGCCGGGATGCTTGAGGGGTGTCTCGTACTTCTGTTTTGACTGATGGGCAGTGGGCCCGCATCCAGCCGTTGCTGCCATCCTCTGCTGGCCGGCGGGGACGTCCTTTCCGGGACGACCGCCGAGTGGTCGAGGGCATCATCTACCGGTACCGGTGCGGGATCGCCTGGCGGGATGTACCCGAAGAGTTCGGTCCTTGGCAGACCATTTGGAAGCGTCATCGCCGCTATAGCGGTGACGAAACCTGGGACAGCATCCTGGCGGCACTGCTGACGGTCGCCGATACCCGGGGTGAAGTGGACTGGTCGGTCTCGGTCGACTCGACGGTGAACCGTGCCCACCAGCACGGCACTAACCTTCCCCGCACCACAGGGGGCCGGCTCGAATTACATGAATCTGTTTGCTGAACCGGAAGATCACGCCATTGGCCGTTCCCGCGGCGGACTGAGCACCAAGATCCACGCTCTGGTGGACGGCAAAGGCCGGCCTTTGGTCCTGCTGGTCGCGCCGGGCCAGGGTGGCGACGCTCCAATGTTCGCCCACCTGATGAACCAGTTGAAGATCCACCGGGTGGGTCCGGGAAGGCCCCGAACCCGCCCGGACCGGGTCCGCGGTGACAAGGCCTACTCTTCAAGAGCGATCCGGACCCACCTTCGCGACCGCGGCATTACCGCAGTCATCCCGCAACCGTCCGACCAGATCGGCCACCGGAAGCGAAGAGGTTCCACCGGTGGCCGACCACCCGCCTTCGACAAAGAGGACTACAAAGGCCGCAACGTCGTCGAACGCAACTTCAACACCTTCAAACAGTGGCGAGCCTTGGCGACCCGCTACGACAAGCTCGCCCTGACCTACCGCGGCGGAGCAGTCCTCCGAGCAATCAGCATCTGGCTGACAGCTTTAGGAGACACGCCCTAGTCCCGTAGCGATGATGTAGAGCGCACTGTTTGCTGCGCGATCGCCGCTGCGGGAGAGCCGGTGCCGCCCGGTTGTCCGTCCGCTACTGGCCGGTTGCGGTGCAACTCCACAGAGTTTCGCGAACGCGGACTCGTTACGGATCCTGTCGGTGTTATCCCCGACCGTGACCAGGAACTGTCCAGCAATTTCGGTGCCCACGCCGTGGAGATGAATGAGGTCGGGGGCAGCATTTGTCACAAGCGCATCAATCTGAGCGTTGAGCTGCTTGATCTCATCGTCCAGCGCCTTCCAACGGCGCGCGAGGTCCGGCAGTGCAAGCTTGGTCCCTGCCAGGTGCATCCGTTCGGGAGCGGTTGTTAGTGACATGAGATCCTCGGTCGCGGGGCGGAGTCGCAGGCACCTGTTCACGAGGGTGCGCATGGTGAGGTCGACCAGCTCGTCGCGCAACGCTGAGGGAGCGCAGATCACGATGCCCAACAAGGTGTTGAAAGCTTGAGTTCGTGCTTTCACGGCGCTGGACCGAGTGACACGGAGGGTTCGGATAACCTCGATTGTCCCTGATTTGCTTTTCGGGATGGCTGTGGAGGTTTCCCCCAGAACGGCGCGAGCCCTTTGTTCGACGTCTAGGCGATCAGATTTGCCGTCCATCCGACGGGCTATCCGATTGGGCCGGTTCACCTCGATCACATGCTCACCTTGCGGGTCAATTCGCGCGCGAGTGCGGCACCGAATGATCCTTTGCTCTCCACCCCAATCAAGGCGAGGTGGCCACAGCAGCGCATCCAGGACTGTAATGCTGCGTATCCGGGAGAGGTGGCGGGGAACTCCCGATGGCCGAGCAGCCGGCCGTGGTCGTCGATCAGGGCGGCATAGTGGGTGTGCTTGTGGGTGTCGACTCCACCAATGACCGTGACATCGTCGATCAGGGTTGTCATGCTGGAAACGCTCCTTCCGTGCTGGATGAATGAACGGATGAGGGCGAGCCGGCGGGGCGGGCGGCAGGTCTGTGACGGGGCTTCTAGTCGAAGCTCCTGACTTGTTTCATTGATGGTGGGATGCCGCAGGATCTGCAGTCTTGTAGCGTCCAGGGTGTCAGCCGGCACAGGTCCGCAAGCTCCTTGCCGCCCGGTATGGTCCGGGTTGGCTCACTGATAGCGTGCCGCGCCGCTGACACCCGCCCGGGGCGTGGCTCGACAGAGGCATGCAAACACTCCAAGTCAGGGTGCCCGCCACGGGTGATTCATCACCGACATCGGCGAAGGGAACCCGGACGTGATCGTTATCGGCATCGACCCGCATAAATCCTCAATCACCGCCTCAGCCATCGATTCCTCGGGCTGTCAGCTCGCGGTGCGGCGCTTCGTGGTCAACGCGGGCACCGCCAAGCAACTGCTGGGCTGGGTCGCGCAATGGCCTGAACGCAGGTTCGCTATCGAGGGTGCCAACGGGCTGGGACACGAAATCGCCCAGATCCTTGTTGCCCGTGGGGAGTCAGTTGTCGATGTGCCCTCGACACTGGCCATGAAGGTCGGGGTTCTTTCTACCGACGGTGGCCGTAAGAGTGACCCGGCCGATGCGTTCGCTATTGCCGTCATTGCCCTGCGGCAGGAGAACTTGCGCCCAGTCACCGCCGAAAACCAGAGCACGATTTTTCGCCTGCTGGCAGAACGTCGCGAAGACCTCGGCCACGAACGCGCCCGGCTGCTCAACCGCCTGCACCGGCTCCTGCGCGAACTGATACCAGGCGGCGTCGATCCCGGACTCAGTGCCGAAAAGGCTGCCGCCGCGCTGCGCACCGCCCGGCCGGCAACAGCCACCGACGCAATCAGACGCGAGCTCGCCCGGGAATTGCTGGCCGACCTGCGGCGCATCGATGCAGGCATCAAAAACAACGAGGCACAAACCCGCGACGCCCTGGCCGCATCGGCTACCACGTTGCAGGAGATCCCCGGAGTCGGCGTCGTCCTGGCGGCAAAGCTCCTGGGCCACGTCGGCGACATCACCCGATTCCCCAGCGCCTCACATTTCGCCAGTTACACGGGCACCGCACCCCTGGACGCCTCAAGCGGCCACCAAATCCGCCACAGACTCAACACCGGAGGTAACCGACAGCTGAACTCGGTGTTGCACATCATGGCCCTCTGCCAAAGCCGTGACCCGGGGCCAGGCCGGACTACTACCTAAAGAAAACCGCCGAAGGAAAAACACCCCCCGAAGCCCGCAGAGCACTCAAACGACGCCTCTCCAACGTCCTCTACCGGCGGATCCTGCACGACCACCACCAGGCCGAAAAGACCGCTGCTTGACACAAAGAGGCGCTATCAGGTCAGATCCGTCTGGCCGGCGCACTCTACGGTGCTGCGCCGCGCCCAGTCGACAAATCGAACGAAGGACACCATGGTCCGACTTTGGCCGGGGTCAGACCGGACCCAACGCAGCACCACAATAAGTCTTCATAGACTTGCCGTTGGTTTGGATTCGCTAGGGCCCTGGTGCGCTCGCGCCCGATCCCGGATCTCGCCAGGACAGCGACGCAGGCACGGGAGCGATAGCTGGAGGCGTTATCGAACAGCACCCTCGCATTTACACGTCTCGCGCGCTGAACGTGGCGATGGTGCTTGCGCATGGACGCCGACGCAGTTTTCTTGGTCTGTCCGACAGGAGTTCGGAGTAGACGAACCGGGAACGGTCACCCACTTCCTGATGCAGGACGGTGTAGCCGCGGTCTTCGGTCCGGCCCTTTCGGCTAAGTTCCGGCCCTGGGCGTTCACTTCTCTTTGGGAGCGACCCTGAACGGGGTGTACCCCGCCGTTGGGATGCGTCGGGGTTTCTTGATGTCCATGCGGATCATTTCGTTCGGCCAGGCATGTTCGTACCGGCCGGCGCGGTCCCGGCCACGGACCCTGATCCCCGGGGCTGGCTGGGTGAAGCCCAGCGGCCGACACAGGTGGACCGTGAAGACGTTTTTGTGCTTGTGATAAGCGGATCCGGACCGCTTCCCAGCACCGGTTCACACGCAGTCCCAGCACGCGCCACCCGGTGCACCTCCCGGTCGGGTGCGGGCAGGGCAGTGCCCGGCTCGTTTATTCCCTACAGCCCCGCCTCGCCTAGCTCGCTGTAGCGTACGGACCAGTAGGCAGCGGTCGGGACAGAAACATCAGACCTCTCCGTCTCGCCGCGCAAAGGCCGGCTGTCAATCAGGATGCACTGGGCCAGCTGCAGCGCCCCGAATAAGTAGAAAGAGGCTTTACGGCGTTAGATACGCAAAGAGACCTCCCGACGTGTGTGCGTTCTCGACAAAGCACCGTACAACACCCGGAGGTCCTCTTATTGCCCAAAGCCAATCCCCGGTCATCAACCTGCTGGACGGTCCACTTAGCGACCGTCCTGGGCCTCGGTCGGTTGCAACAAGGGCCGGTCCTCCGGGACCGGCCCTTGCCGGGTAGGTGAGCCTTACACTAGCTCGGGTCGGCGGAGGCTCTCTGCGCCGCCGTCGATGAAGATAACTTGGCCAGTCACAAAGCTGTTATCCGGACTTGTAAGCCAAGCAAGGAGGTTCGCCACTGCGGAGGGGTTCGCGGCCGGCCCTCCGAAAGGTGCTGGCGCGAGCTCATTTAGAGATGCACGGCCTTCTTCAGTCTCAAGAACTGAAGTGGTCATGGGCGAAAGGATCACCCCTGGGGCAACAGCGTTGAGAGCGATACCCTCCTTAGCCCAAGAAGCCGAAGGAGCATTGCGCCGCACCCAACGGGCAAGAGAGAGCTTAGTCGTTGTGTAAACGGTGCTGGCACCCGCGATATCCTTTGCTTCCGCGAGGGAATCGGCATGCGCCCGTGCAGCCCCTTCGTCACCCGACTCGATGAGATCAAGGAGAGTCTTATCGAACTCGTCGATGATCGCTCGCGAGGCCACTACAGCTGCGCGCGGCCGCTCGGCAGCAGCGAGGAGAGGCCGCAGTCCTTCAAGGGTCGCCACTGCACCAAAGTGATTGACTGCCACTGAGGGCGACGATGAGGCCAGAACTCCTGCAATCGCCAGTACACCGTCCAGCACTCCGCCGCTCAGCTCAGTAGCCTTACTTACAAGCTCAGCGCGGCCCTTTTCCGTGCTAAGGTCCACCTCGATATCGGCGTCTCGAAGATCTACGCCAATTACGCGGTGTCCATCCAAACGCAGTTTCTCTGCCGTGGCCTTACCGATTCCGGAAGCGGAGCCCGTTACTACATATGTACGTGTCATGTTGCCTGGTTCCTGTTCGTGTGTGCTTTGTTTCTAAGTCCGGCGTCGTGTCCGATGCCCCTCACAGCTCCCCCAGTGCGCGGCGATTCACGGTTTGCAGGGCGGCCATTTGACCACCGTCAACCGTGACGACAGAGCCAGTCGTGAAGCCGCCGCCAGGGCTAGCAAGCCATACCACCGTGCTGCCGATATGCTGAGGCTTGCCGATGACCTTGAGAGGGTTCAATGGGAACGGCTCCTCACCCGAAACCATAGACTCAGGCGCGATCGTTGAAGTTGATGTGGAATGGATCCACCCTGGAGCAATAGCGTTGACGGTAATGCCATGGCCAGCAAGGTCTACCGCCATTGCCTTTGCCAGGGCCGAGACGCCGCCCTTACTTACGGTGTACGGGGCGCTGTTCGGCTCCGCGGCCGACGCGCAGACCGATGAGATCAGAATGATGCTGCCGCCGTTACCAGCCGCGGCCATACGCTGCGCCGCCGCCTGACCGCTGAAGTAGACACCCTTAAGATTGACCCCAAGCACTCGGTCCCAATCTTCTTCGGTCATCTCCAGGAAGGGGCTGTAGCTAGAGGTTCCTGCATTCGCGACAAGAATGTCGAGACTGCCGAAGGTCGAAATCGCATGGTCACATAGGGCCTGTACTTCTTCGCGCTGTGACACGTCGCAGGCATATGCCGAGACAGGGCCAAGCGCACTTAGTTCCTGCTCGACCTCCCGAAGTGCGCTTTCCGCCCGTTGGGCGATGACTACCTTCGCTCCAGCCTTCAAAAGCTCCTCAGCGATGCCACGCCCAATTCCGCGTCCGGCACCAGTTACCACCGCTACTTTGCCCTCAAGCTGGCTCATTAATCAGTTCCTTTCGTTCATTTTTCGGCCGTAGGTCAGCTGCTCGAGACAACGGATATCTCCTACGGAGTTGCCTACACACCGAGGCGATGAGTAAACAGGTCGCGTCGAGTTGCTCAACAAGATGCAGTCAGTGCAGAGTCCAGGGATGGCCAGCGGCTTCCCTTGTTTGCCAATAGGAAATCTTGGTCATGTTGCCTCCTGAACTTTCAATGAAGAAGGTGATCCGGGAAGCCACCTGTCTCACCACTAGTGAATAGCCATGACGCGCCTCCCGAATACTGGGAAAATTCCAGTGAGCTGGCCACTCTTTGTGGGAGTCACAAAAGTTGGCTTGCGCTGGAGGGTGGGCCTGTCCGCGTCCACCTGGTCCGATGGGCTTCCGGCGGTGGGGGCGATACCTCGGCGGAATCCGCCAGGGTGACGGGACACCACTTAAAGACGGGATTGGTGCCGTCGCCTATGAAGGAGCGGTCTGCTCCCAAGTCCCGGGGATGGCTTCCCTGCGAGTCGCTGAGTAGACGGGCCGAGTCAGGTTACTCAACAAGTTGCACTTGGCCGATGTCTGCAGCGGAAGGCTCAAGGCCGGCGTCAACCACAAGCTTTGCAAGGGTGCCGTCCTTGCGTCTCATAGGTTATCCACCGCTCCTGCTATCAGGGAGATACGTCCACGGATCCTACTTCCAGTCGTGGATAAGCTGAATTGACCCCAGCCATGGACGGATAAGAGTCGCCATCAGGCCGGCCGCGTGATCAGCGAGCACGGATTTGCCCGCCCGCCCCGACAGGTTGACGGAGATCCGTTATTGGCGTAATAAATCGGGTGGTCCTTGAGTAAAGGTGCCGTATGGGCAAACGCTCAACATTTCGGATTAGTCCGAGCCGCCAGAAACCAAGTCTGTGCGCCAGCCGCGCGCGTGGTGCTCTGTCACATCTTTGCAATTTGCTAGACGGGAGCCGCGAATGCAAACACAACTAACATTGCTGCGGCCATTAGTGTGCGGTGGCGCGGACGCTGGTTTGTAATTCTGCGTTCCAGCTTCTTGCCAGCTTTGCCACTGCATGCCAAGCTTGTGGCACTCAGTTACCGAATTGCGATGAAGCGAAGATTGGAAGGGCGATTATGCCTTTAATGATGGATGCAGAGATTGCTGCTGTCCTCGCCTCTGCCCTGGAGGCAGCCGGAGAGGTGCCACCTACCCCTCGCGGCGATGCCCAGGCCCTAAGAGAGGTAACGAACGCCACTCTTGCCGCTATGGACGCAGGGGATCCAGAGTTTCCTAATGTCCTGACCGAAGATCACGCAGTGACGGTTGGGGACGGGTCGTCGATCCTCGCCCGATGGTACACAAAGGCAGGATCCAGACCTGGTTCTGCTGTCCTCTACCTTCACGGCGGAGGCATGATTTGCGGGTCGGTGGACTTGTATGACGGCGTCGTCGCCAAGTATGTCGAGGAGACGGGGGTGCCTTTCCTGTCTGTCGACTACCGACTGGCACCCGAGCACCCTGGAACCACCCTCGTCACTGACAGCCACTCCGCACTCACTTGGCTGGTTGAGCGGGGGGAAGACTTCGGCGTAGACCCAGCTCGTGTAGCGGTCCTGGGCGACAGCGGAGGCGGAGGCGTCGCCGCCGGCGTCGCGATCGCAGCCAGAGAGGCCAGAACGCCGCTTGCCGCTCAAATACTCATCTATCCCATGCTTGATGACCGCAACGTCGAACCGGATGCTCACATCGCTCCCTTTGCCACCTGGACGTACGACAATAACTACACCGGCTGGCATGCGCTCCTAGGAGATGATCTCGGCACGGAACGAGTGTCACCCCTTGCCGCCCCCGCCAGGCTGTCAAGGTTCGACGGGCTCGCTCCTGCTTTCATCGATGTCGGTGATCTTGACATCTTCAGGGATGAAAACATCGCGTATGCTCGCAACCTGCTAAGTGCCGGTGTACCGTGCGAACTCCATGTCCGGCCCGGTAGCCTGCATGCATTCGATCGGCTGGCGCCTAATGCAAGAGTGTCCGCGGCATCGTGGACTGACCGATGCAGAGCAATTACCGCCATCTAGTTGGTAGTCTGCCGTCATAGAGGTTCCCGACGTGGAACGGCGAACTAACCGCTGAAGAACGAGAGGCCAATTATGGTTCTAACAATTGAGCCAGCATGGGCAACTCACAGCGACGAGCCTAATCGTTCGCGAACAGCTCAGCGCCTAGCTATTCGCCGGGCAACGCTACCGTTGCTCATTCAACGTGGATATGACGCCGTCACAATCGAGGACATCATCGGAATAGCGGGGATTTCTCGACGCACGTTTTTCCGCCTTTTCGGGGGCAAGGATCAACTAGTTTCCTGCGACCACGAGGTATACCACCGCGAGATGCACACTTACCTTCTCCAGCATCAGGGGCAGCGTTCCATCGGTCGCGCCGCAAGGGGTGCGGCACTGATCGTAGACAGCCTTACCGCAGTCCGCGAAGACTCGCTCGAACGAGCTGCCCTCCTTGCATCGAGCTCCGCTCTCTCTGCCGAGGAAAACCGCTGGTTTGACAGGCATCAAACAACTATCGCCAGCTTCTTGACTGACCACACGAATCTCCGAACGACCATCCAGGCCGAAATGACAGCCGCCGCGATCATCACCGGCGCTCGAATCGCGATGCGTGACTACCTTCAGCATCCGGATATATCAGCCCCCACCAGGTTTAAAGAGGCAACCGCGTCGCTTACCCGTTACCAGTCGGACGCCATACGTCAAGTCGCAGTTGTTGAGACATCGCTGCCCCTCGACGAGATACTCGCGCGGATAAACAATCCCTGATCCGCCTGATCCGCCCCTATGCAACTCATGGCTCCACACGCGCGAGCACTCCCGGGACCAGCCTGGGCAACCAGCCAAACGAAATCACCGAACAGTTAGCCGCCTAACTCCCGTTGGTACAGCTCACCTTGAAAATTTCCGGCAGCGGAATCCCTAGCTGACGTTGTTACACGCCGAATGCAATATCTGCGATTCGGCCTATCTCCAATGGTTGGTGCGGTAGCACCCGCATACCTTCAGCTGGTACAGAATGCCCTAGCCAATACCAACAGGACGCGGCGCCGCAATCGCCTGCCGCCGTTCAACTTACCAATGAGGAGATTCTCATGAAACACGTATATGAGCCTGACGTCAGCATGCCGCTAAGGGACGGGATCACACTGGTGGCTGACATCTGGCGGCCTTTGGAGGGCACAGCCCCCGCTCTGCTCGTGCGGACGCCTTACGGAAAGCGGGCGCCCTTCATGTACGGCGGCAGCCCGTCCCTAATTCCTGGCATTATGGCGCTGGTAAACGCCGGATACGCGGTGGTCTTCCAAGACGCGCGGGGAACCTTTGGTTCCAAGGGCGAGTTTCAACCCAAGATAAACGAAATCGTCGATGGCCAGGACACGGTGGCGTGGATCATTAGGCAAGACTGGTCTAACGGGATGGTCGGCATGTACAGCGGCTCCTACATGGGCATGACTCAGTGGGCCTTGGCGATAAAGAACACACCCGGGTTGAAGGCAATCGCACCCGCGATGTCAGCAACCGACTGGTACTCCGAGCTCTTGTATTCAAAGGGCGGAGCCCTGTCCCTGAGCTTCGTCACCTGGTGGAACGCCTTCATGTATGCCGCCGAGGAACAACGGGACCTTGAGAGCGGCAAAACGACCGATCCCAGCGCGCTGACGCAGCTCGGCAACGCACTCATGGACCCGATATCGCTGAATGAACCCACCCCTGTCGCGGATCTGCCGGTTCTCGGGAGGGGACGGTGGTTTGATGACTGGCTATCCCATCCTGACTTCGACGGTTACTGGGCAGGCCAAGACTGGTCTCCTATGGTCAGTTCGGTCGCGGTTCCTGTCTTGGCAACCGGCGGTTGGTACGACCTTAAGATCCATGGGACAGTCGCCGACTTCGTCCGGGTCCGAACCCAGGGCGCTTCGGAGGAAGCGCGCGAGAACTCCCGCCTGATCATCGGGCCTTGGGACCACGAAAACCTTACAGGGAAGTACCCCGACCGGCATTTCGGGCCGTTGAGCCTCGGCAACGTCGGCGATGAACACATCGCTTTCTTCGATCAGACGCTCCGTGGCCTCACCCCCGAAACCCCTGCGCCCAGGGTACGGATCTTCGTTATGGGCACTGACCAATGGCGCGACGAACAGGACTGGCCACTGCCGGATACCTCCTACACGGATTACCACCTGCACAGCGGCGGCGCGGCCAACACCCGCCATGGTGACGGAACCCTCCAGCCCCTTCCCTCCCCGACAAACGCCCACGACGAATTCCGGTACGACCCCCGCGATGCGGTACCTACCGCAGGCGGCGCGCTCCTGCCATCCGAGCCGGGACTGGTCGGACCGGTCGACCAAAGGGTTGTAGATTCCCGCACCGACGTCCTGTGCTACACCGGGCCCGTCCTCGAAGAGCCCATCGAGGTCACCGGGCACGTCGAGCTCAAGGTCTTCGTCTCTTCCAACGCTCTGGATACCGACATCACCGCAAAACTCGTAGATGTCTTCCCCGACGGTCGGGCGATCAATCTCTGCGACGGCATCTTGCGGCTGCGCTACCGCAACGACCTCTCCAACCCCACACCCCTGGCCCCCGGGGAAGTGTACGAAGTAACCGTACCAATGGCGGCCACCTCCAACGTGTTCCTGCCAGGACACCGTATCCGGCTCGACATCTCCAGCAGCAACTTCCCGCATTACGACCGGAACACGAACACCGGCGGCTTCATCGCCTACGAATCACTCGATCAGGCGATCGTCGCCACCAACAGGATCGTGCACGGACCTGACCATCCCAGCCGGCTCATCCTGCCCCTGATCAAGCGTTGAGCGAAGAAACGGATGAGATGTTGTCATAACAGGACGATTCAGCGAATACCCCGGCTAAGACAGCCTTCGTGGGAAACACGAAGGGCATTCGCTCACTTCTGAAATCTGACAGTAATCAGATGTATTTTTCACAAACATGCTTTGTTCATCATCGCTATAGCCGATGCATCACAGTGAGGCGCAGCTCACGGCCCGGAGCCCCGGCACGGTGTGGAAGGCTGTCCGGAACGACGCCCATTTGGGGTGACGCGGTGTATCTGGACGGGATCGAGGCAACGTTTACTCCCAACCAGGAACACTATTAGGCCTCCTTTGTTGCCTCTGTGCCGTTGCGAATCTCCGCCCACGACTTGCTACGTCCTGGAGCATCTGGAAGTACCTATCAAGTCTTCCACCACCCGCTGGGAGCGTTTTGGTCCCAGCGGGAGGTGTAATTCTCAGTAGCACCCTGTATTACGGCCCTGTTCTCAGTCTTCTATCTCATGCAGTCGCCAAGATCCTTACCGGACCTTCGTAAACCTCCCAAGTGCACGATCGCACCTGTACGTAGGAAGTTTGATGCATGATCAGAGCAATGCGGAATAAGTTCCGCACCGGTGTGCTCGTGGCAGTGCTTCAGCGACAGGAGAAGAGCATTGAATGATAAAACCTACGACTACATCATCGTCGGTGGAGGGTCTGCGGGCTGTGTTTTAGCGAATCGATTGTCTGCTGACGAACGAACCCGCGTCCTCGTGCTTGAGGCCGGACACCGTCACTCTCGCTTCGACTACCCAGTACGGGTACCGGCAGCGTTCCTGTTCGTGATGGGCCACCCCTTTTACGATTGGCGTTTCAAATCTGAGCCTGAGCCCATGCTGGCTGGTCGGAGGATAGAGCAGTACCGGGGAAAGATCATGGGAGGCTGCAGCTCGATCAACGGCATGTTCTTCCAGCGGGCAAACCCCCTCAGCTATGAGAAATGGGCTGCCGAATCGGGCAGCGACGAATGGGACTACGCACACGTGCTGCCCTACTTCAAGCGACTTGAGAGGTTCACAGGTTCGGACCCCGATCAAAAGTATCGAGGCTACAACGGCCCAATACCCGTTCACCAGCACAATGTGAAGAACCCACTGTTCAACTCCCTTTTCGGTGCTGCCAAGGAAGCCGGCTACGAGATCCTCGATAACGTCAACGGCTACCGGCAAGAAGGGTTCGCACCCTTCGACTCCAACATTGAGAACGGTGAGCGTTACGACGCTGCGCGAACATACTACGCGCCGGTCCGGGACCGGAAAAATCTCGACGTCATCACAGGAGCCCAAGCAACCCGCATCATCTTCGACGGCAACAGGGCGGTCGGTGTGGAATACGGTTCTCGGAGGGGCGGGCGGAATGAAGTCAGAGGAGCAGAGGTCATTCTCTGCGGGGGCGCATTCAATTCGCCCCAACTGCTGCAGCTCTCCGGAGTAGGCAACGCAGATGAACTGACGAAGCTCGGGATCGACGTAGTGGAAAATCTCCCAGGCGTGGGTGAGAACCTGCAGGACCACCTTGAAGCATTCGTCATGTACTCATGCACACAACCTGTGTCCAATGCCGGGATCCTGCGGAAACGTACATACCCCAGCACCGGGCTGCAATGGCTCACCGGACGCAGGGGCCCCGCATCGACAAATCACTTCGAAGCAGGAGGATTCATACGTTCGCAGCCAGGTGACCCTATGCCCAACCTCATGCTCACCATGCTGTCCCTGGGGGTAAGGAACGATGGTACGCCCGCCCCCACGCCTCACGCCTATCAGATCAACCTTGGGCCCCAGCAGCCAGAATCAAAGGGGCATGTCAAGCTTCGATCGAGCGATCCCTTCCAAGATCCTGTACTTACATTCAACTACCTTTCAACTGAACGGGATCGACAGGATTGGATCGATGGAGTTCGCCTTACACGGGAGCTTATGAACCAACCGGCGTTTGCACCCTTCAATGGTGGCGAACTCTCCCCGGGGCCCGCCGTAAAGACGGACAAGGAGATTCTCGACTGGGTGGCTAAGGATGCCGAAACAACGTACCACCCCTGCGGGACCGCCAAGATGGGCACGGACGAGGAGTCAGTAGTAGACCCTACAACGCTGCGAGTGCACGGCACTGAGGGCCTGCGCGTTGTCGATGCATCCGTGATGCCATCAATTCCGAACGCCAACCTGTATGCCCCCGTGATGATGATCGCCGAGAAGGCAGCCGACCTTATCCTGGGAAAGGAAACGCAGGCTCCTGAGCAGGTTGACTTCTATCGAGCAGCCAAGGTGTCCTAGAACGACGCGCCGCCGCCCAGGAAATCGGATAGCCCTGTTGCATCGTCCGCGACACGGTGAATGGAGGTGCCTGAGTCAATCGACCTCAAGGCCTAGCCTCGGACACAGGCTGCCTGTAGCGGAGTGCATGCCGATATAAAGAAAAAACAACAGCATATGACCGTGAAGCCGGTGTCTTTTTCCTATGGGGATCAAGGCACCGGCTTCACCCATCCCTGTCTTCCTGACATTATGCGACGACCTGCAAATCACGAGGGTCCCCTAGCCGACAGCATATCCATGTTCCATCCCGGCGCTCGATGACACCGATATCAGTCGTGACAGGGATACCCCTTGTGGCATCGGCAGACAAGATGGAGTCGGCGTTGTAAGTTCATGAATGGAAGTCCGATCCTTTCGTTAGTTTCACAGTTCTTCTGGGGTGCAGATTGCCAGAAGATGGTCTTGCCAATTAATCCGGGTGGGATGCTAGCTGTGGTCCTCGAGAGCGTTGCCGAGCCCGAACAACATGATGTGAGGAGTCTTCCTTGACGACGACCGTAGTTCAAAAGAATCAAGGTGGTCTTGCTGCAACCCTTGCGGCGGGACCCGATGACCAGAATGTCTCCGAGGTGATCAACCCGGCGACAGGGCAGATCTCTGCCCGTTACCGCCGCGCCACCCGTGAGGACGTTCATTCGGCCGTTAAACGGGCTGAAGCTGCATTCAAGATATGGGGCGCCACTCCCCCGGTTGAACGCGCTGAGGCGCTGCTCAAGATTGCTGACGCCATCGAGGAAGAGGCCGAAGAGTTCGCGCGGCTTGAGAGCGAGGACGTGGGCAAGCCCATTACCCATGCACGCGGCGACATGCCGTGGATGTGGGATGTAATGCGCTTCTTCGCCGGAGCTGCTCGAGTTTCTTCGGTGCCCGCCGCCGGTGAATACGCGAATGGGAGCACGTCCTGGGTTCGTCGCGAGCCGCTGGGGGTTGTCGGGCTGATCACGCCCTGGAACTATCCTCTCTTGATGGCGATTTGGAAGATAGCCCCGGCTCTTGCCGCTGGGAATACCGTTCTGCTGAAGCCGGCCTCGTTGACGCCGGCGACGACGATCAAGTTGGTCGAGGTCGCCAACCGTTTCCTGCCCGAAGGGGTTCTCAACCTCATTATTGGGGACCGGGAGAGTGGGACGGCCATGGTGGAGCATCCAAGCATTCGGAAGATTTCGCTCACCGGAGCGACGTCTACCGGTAAGTTTGTTGCCGCGACTGCCTCGAAGACACTGAAACGGCTCGGTCTGGAGCTCGGCGGCAAGGCACCTGTACTGGTCTTCGCGGATAGTCCCATCCGGGAGACTGCACGGGACCTTGTAGAGTTCGGGTTCTCGAACAGTGGCCAGTCTTGTACTGGACCCCACCGGATCATCGTTGAGGATTCGATCTACGACGAATTCGTCGAGGCCTATTGCGCCGAGGTGAAATCGTTGGTCGTCGGTGATCCCGCGGACCCTGCAACAGGGATGGGGCCTCTGATTTCGGAGCACCACATGAATAAGGTCCTCGGTTTCATTGAACGTGCACGGGAGGCAGGCGCGAAAATTCTCGTCGGCGGAAACCGGATCGAGCGGCCAGGTTGGTTCGTTGAACCCACCGTCGTGACAGAGGTGAAGCAAACGGACGAAATTGTTCAGGACGAAGTCTTCGGACCCGTCGTGACCATCCAATCTGCAAAAGATGACGACGAGATGCTCCAGCTCGCGAACGATGTCAATTTTGGATTGTCAGCGAGTGTATGGACCACAAATTTGAGTCGGACATTGCGTTTTTCACGGGAACTACAGTTCGGCACAGTCTGGGTCAACCAGCACGAGTACAACGCCTCCGAGATGCCCTTCGGCGGCTTCGGAGAGTCCGGCATGGGGTACGAACTCACCGCTCACGGAATAGACGAGTATTCCCAGGTAAAGCATGTAATGGTCAAGCCTGACCTGAACGCATAAAGGGCGAACAGGACTGTTGGGGACCTGCCTTCCCTTGGCGGGTCCCCATTGCCATGCTTGGAAGCCACAAACGCAGCTCGTCCGCTGACCCGAAGAGGTAGCAGCCCTGGATATCCTGCCGAAATGGGCGGACTGTAGTGTCAGGATCTGCCATCCAGGAGATTCACCATCGACCGTGTTTTCTCGCCTGTACCAAGGAGCGGTGGCTGCTGCCCGGGTCTTGGTTGTCCGCACCTTCAGCACCGACAAGTCGCGGTTCGAATTCGACACACGTTTAGCCCCGTGAGGATGGCGCGGGGCGACATTCAGTTGCCACATGCAGGTTCGAAAGATTTGGATAGTCATTCCGAGCAGGCGTCAAAGCGCCTCGCTGAAATACTCGATCATCGCAGCGCTTCTCAAGGCGCAAGATAGGGCCGCCCAAGACGAAACTACCCACTAATGCCTGGCAGCACCGTACGTGTAGCCCTTAGACCCCGGGGTCTCCAGCTGCTCTCTGCGCTGGAGGGCCCGGCTTCACCGGCGAATAGCCAGTCATCAGAAGCACTGCAGCCGCGACTTGGAATCTATCCTCGTTAGGGGTGAAGTTTGGGTAATTATCCAATGTCGGCAAGTCAAAATCGACCCTACAGTTCGATGTCATGACGAACATGTTTTCGGAGCTGCATTGCCCGCACGGCTTGCCCTCACTCCGGTGCTGCTCGAGTCAAAGCCGGCTGGCAAATCCCACCAGACAGGTACTCAACGGAAAAGGACTAAAAGATGACACCCCCAACGGACAGTCGCCTGACGTCGGCAAACCGATTCCTTGAGGACCTCGACGTCGGTGACTCGTGGCTCTCGCAAGGACGCACTATAACCGAGACCGATGTGGTAGCGTTCGGGACCTGGTCAGGTGACATGCACCCATTGCATTCCAATGAGGAGTATGCGAGGCGCACCCAATTCGGCGGACGCATCTTCCACGGCCCCGGAGCACTGGCGATCGCCTTCGGGCTGGAAATGGGAATCGGCTGGAAAGAGCATTCCGCCATAGCATTCCTGGGCATCCAGGACTGGAAACTCATGGCGCCTGTGAGGATAGGGGACACAATTTCGGTACGGGAAGAGGTAGCGGAGGTCAGGCCCTCCGCAACCAAGACCGATCGCGGAATCGTAAAAACCAAAGTTGAGATAGTCAACCAACACGGCGAAGTCTGTCAGGCAGGCCACTGGGTTGTTCTTTTGTACCGGTCCGCGGTACATACCCCCTGACGACCCACCCAGGCCCGCCTCGCAGTTACATGTCAGCAGCGCCTGAGCGGACTGAACCGATGCGATTAGCGCCATCACCCGTACAAAAGGAGGCGACGGTGGAGCATATAAGCACGCCAAAAGAGGATGCGTTCAAAAATCCTGAGCCACGGCTCGCTGTCAGCGTCGTCCTGCTTCGGGACTCGCAAAACGGGCTTGAGGTGTTTGTTCAGCATCGTGCTTCGACAATGGACTTTGCCGCTGGTGTGGTCGCTTTCCCCGGAGGGCGAGTTGACGCTGTCGACTCCTCGTATGGGCAATTGAGCGTCGACCTGGTGGAAGCACATGCTGCGGCTTGGGAGCGTACCGAGGCCTCCTCTGAAGCCGCCGAGGCGTGCCATAACGCTGGCCGTCTCATTGCTGCAGCCGTGCGCGAGGTGGCAGAAGAATGCGGCATCTCCGTGGAACCCGTTGCCCTGACGCCTTGGGCAAACTGGATAACCCCAAACGGCATGCCGAAACGTTTTGATACATACTTCTTTGTGTGCGCGTTGGCGCCCGGCGTTGAGCCACGGCATGTAACAACCGAGGCATCGCATTCGTATTGGGTGTCCGTTCGCCAACTCCTAGAACAGGAAGCCGCCGGCCTGCATAGGCTCCTGCCCCCGACGCTGACGATCCTGGATGAGCTCCTTGAATCTGGTGGAGCAGAGCACATCCACCAAAAGCGTCGAACGATTGAAGCTGTGCAGCTTCGTCCTGACGGGATTGAACAGTTCTATCGCTTGCGCACGGTTTTTCGACCAGCGCCGGATCCTGAGGCCTAGGCCAGACAAAATCACTGCCGAGCCGCAACGTTGCAGCATGGCAGAGTCTTTCAATGCCTCTTATTTAACTTCATCGACAGTCGGGCATAAAGACTCGTGCTGCCCTGCGGGGCCCATAGAACTCAAAGCGTCGTCATGCGGTTGCGACCGGGAGATGCTTTTGGTGCGTTGTGGAGCCTCTTGTCGAAGGGGAGTACCGCCAGCCAGCGTCCTGCTCGATGGGCTGCGGTATCCACCGGGCCACTTGACGACCGCGGCTTGGATGACCGTACCCTGCTTTGCGTAAGCGGTCATATGGAACTCCAGGCTGGTCCAGGTGAGTTCCAGTGACACGAGGCCACCACGGCTTTGACCCTCTTATCGTCAGGCCTGTATGGCGGATGTACAGTCCGGCGGCATATGAATGAAACAAGTTGTCTTCTGCGGCTTGTGGGTAATACGAAAAGATCGGCGTAAGGTGGATTTCCCACCAATGTAGCCGATCAAGTAGGCGTCCTAGTCTTCCTACATGCATCAGTTAAATTCAGCTGCTTTCTCAGAAGCCAATGCACCTAGCACACCTTCCGCCGATCCTTCACAGCAGGTGGATGCGCCGAGATATTGGTCCACTTCGGTGAGCCGGGTAACGGATTCAAAGGTCTACATCCGTGGGTATGATCTTGAAGAAATGATCGGCAATGTCCCGTTCGCGGCCTCGACGTTCTTGTTGCTGCAGGGCCGACTTCCTACACCAGCTGAAGCGGATCTGCTTGACGCGGTTCTATCGGCCATCATGGACTACTCCCTGCAAAAGTCAGGAACTGTTGCAGCCCGCTACGTCGCCTCTGCCAATCCCAACATGGCAGCTGCACTGGCCACCGGAATCCTTGGCGTTGGGAAGAACACCATGGACCCAGCGGACACGGCCCGGTTCTGCATTGATATGTATTCGCGCCTGCAGACCAGCAACAAGACCTCCGACGCTCTGGCCGTTGAGATTGTCGAGGAACTACGGGCAAGGAAGCAGCGGATTCCAGGTCTGGGCCATCCCGTTTTCCGGTACGTTGACCCTCGGGCGCAGAAGCTGCGCCAGCGCGCCGTTGACGCAGGCATCTGGGGACCCAGGGCCGAGTTCTTCGAGGAAATTTTCCGCGCATTCACCAGCCTTCCCGGCAAACAGTCGATTGTACTGAACGACATTGGGATGATGGCACTGGTGCTTGTCGAGATGGGGTTTTCGCCGGAAGAAACTACTGGTCTCGCGATCCTGTCAACACTTCCAGGCGTTATCGCCCATGTCTCCGAGGAATTGGGACAAAAGCGGCCTATCCGCACGGTCCCTGAGGGTACGGCCGAATATGACCTAACAGCAAAGGACTTCAACAACGGCTGGAGTAAGGCTGGATGGAGGGAAGAGTAGCAACCCCTGTGTGAGCTGGCCTATCAGCTGGCTTTCTGTTTCTCAGTTCAAGCTCTCCACCATCAGGCCAGAAGAGAGACTCCCGGCCTTGAACCAAGCCTGGCCTGATGGTGCGGTCCGCGCGATACCAAAGCCCTGGGACGTGAATATGTCGAACCAAGTGACATTAGCCTCCTACTTTCGCTCCCTTGCTCCGAAAGGATTCAGTCTTGACCAGTTCAGTTCTTATCATTGGCGGTGGCCTCATCGGTACATCCAGCGCATACTTTTCCGCACGACTAGGCTTGAACGTCACCTTGCTCGAACAGAAAACAATGGGTTTTGGCGCCTCCAGCCGCAACGCAGGATTCGTTTGGCTCCATTGCCGCAACCCTGGTTGGGCACTCGACATCTCGAAGAAGGGCCGTGCACTCTACGATGAACTCCGTAACGACCTGCCTATTCCCTTCGAATTCCGGGCTGAAGGCGGTCTGATCTATTTCCACGACGAACGCCAGGCACCCATTTTCAAGGAGTTCGTTGCTGCACGACAGGCCGACGGCCTCGATATGTCGCTGCTGGAGACCAAAGAGGTTCGGGACCTGGTCGGGCCGATCCGTGAAGACGTTGTCGGCGCCAGCTATTGCGCCGAGGACGCCCAGATCAATACAGCCACAGTGGTGGCGGCCTTGGCCGCAGGAGCACGGGCCGAAGGGGCAGACCTCCGCGAAGGAGTAACGGTTTCCAAACTCATCTTCTCCGGAGGACGTGTCATCGGCGTGGAAACGAATGAGGGAAACCTTTTCGCAGACAAGGTAGTCGTTGCATCGGGAGCATGGACCGAAAAGTTGATGCGGGCGAGCAACCTGGTAGTCCCAATCGGGCGCGAACGCCTCCAGGTTATGGCTACCAAACCCCTGCCCATGCAGATCAAGCCGGTCGTCTACGGTCCCACCGCAGCAAAATCATACGGGCTCTTCCGCAATCTACCGAGCTGGGACGATGAGCTTTTCCGCAGCAGGATCGAAGAAGAGTCTGGCTATGAAATGCTCACCCTCGCCGCACAACGGGCGAATGGGGAAATCCTGATTGGTTGTCCGATGGACTACCCTTCGGAAGTAGATCTATTCCCGACACTTGACGGGCTGAAAGCAATCGCCGATGACATTATCGGAGATTTCCCAGGTCTAAGGAAGGTGGGCATAGACCGAGTATGGGCAGGCGTCCTGCCGTTTACTTCAGATCTGGTCCCGGTGGTTGATGAGATCACGCCCGGCCTCATCATGGCGGCCGGGCATGTGTTCGGCAATTCCTCAGGGCCAATGACCGGAAAACTCATCAGCCAACTCCTCACGGAAACTGAACCTGAGATTGACCTGACGGAGGTTCGCTGGAACCGCCAGCTTGATCCCGTAATTCCTGGGGCAACCGTCCACTGGTAACCTGAACGCCCGGCAGGAGCAGGCGGCACGCCACATGCCGCCACTCCGGTCGGAGTATTTCCCGGCAAGGGACGAAATGGGGGCCAGGCGTTAATTCCGTACACCGCTTCTCAACGACACTGGAAGGCGTGGCCGAGACCCCTGTGCTGAACTAACACTTCAAGTCCTGCGGGTGCATCCCGGAGCAGAAACGACGCTAACGGGAAGACATGGGTCTACTAACGCTTCTGGCTGTGCCGCAGGCACGCCTGGCACTTGTCTCTCTCCTGGCAGATTGACGGCATGGATCTCACGGTCTCAGCACAACTCTGCCTTGCACGGCCCCGGACTCGAGGAGTTCGTGGGCGGCTGAAGCTGACTGAAGAGGCAAGATCTCCTGTATTTCGGCACGAACAAGATTGCGTTGTAGGAACTGTAGGCAATCTTCGAGCTCAGCACGGCTGCACGCCTTGGAACCCACAAGTCGTATCTCTCGTTGGATTAGGGCTCCCGGCAAGATGGCGACTGTCTTGTTTTCTAAGTTCCCCACGACGGCGACGCTGCCACCACGTCGGACCGACCGGAGACTACTGTCCAGGGTCGCGTAAGCAGTCATGTCAAGGACGATGTCCGGTTGGAGGTTTCGTTGTCGTACTTCCTTGTCGAACACTCCTCCCTCAGCAACGACAACCTCGTCGGCATATAGCCGCAGCTTATCAACTTTTCGCGCACTGGAAGTAACCCCTACAACCTCGGCCCCCATGCTTCGGGCCAACTGAAGAGCATGTATTCCGATGCCCCCGCTGGCCCCTGTAACCAGCACGCGCTGGCCTGGCTTTACACCTGCGAGCATCAGCGCGTGATATCCCGTGCCAATGGCACACGCAGCAATGGCGGCAGCATCGAAGGAAACTCCATCGGGAATTTGCGCAAGGCTGAGTTCATCGATGACGCAGTATTCGGCGTAGCCTCCGTCCAGGCCTTCTCCGTACAGGGCCCCCTGCGTGCAGAGAACTTCCCGTCCACCCAGGCACTGCCGGCAAGTATGGCAGGACATGCGCTGTGTGGAGGCAACCCGGTCTCCAAGCCGGAGTTCCGATAAGCCCGGACCAGTGCCGGCAACAGTGCCGGCTATTTCATGTCCTATCACCGGCCCCAGGACGCGATCGACCCTGCCGCTTCTTCTCATGATGTCCTGGCCGCAAACACCGCAGGCTTCTACTTTTACGAGGACTTGGCCCCGCCCTGGGACCGGGACATCTCGAGTACGTATCTGGAGTACGTCACTGGCACCAAATGCTTCGAGAGGGAAGGCAAGCATAGTCTCCGGGATCACTTGACTCCCACTGTTAAGCGTGGCCATAGCTTGTGCCGCTGCATGCGTCCGCCAGTACTTCCGCGACTGTTCCGTCATTTCCGCTTCCGATGGGAGTCTCCGAACTGATGAGTGTCTGAAAAGGCTGATGGGGTACAGAGTGCTCAAGGACTTGGGCCGGACGTCCTGCCCAGGACAACAGAACAGTAGGTCCGCATTGGCGTTGCCGACATTGGAGATTCAACGAGATTCCGCTTCCCAGGTTGAAGATTCCGATAGGCATCTCCCCCGGGTCTCCGTGGGCCGCTGAACATGGTGGTTCCGGGCCCTCCAACTTGAAATAGCAGCTGGAGGACCCGGGTACTTGAAGCCACAGATGATTGCGATTACTGGACCAGTTCGGAGCTGCCGGACCTATTGCTGTTCACGGGCAAGTCTCGGATCGATGATCTCAGCGAGATGGAGTGATGCCTGGTCCGTATGGTTTTCCAGAATTTGCCGGACCTGCATGTGGCAACTGAATCCGTCCGTCAGGATGGGCGTCCCGTCCAGCGTTTCCCGTAGTGCAGGCGCCAGCGACTGCTCAGCAACTGCCATACTGACGTCAAAGTGCTGGTGTTCGAAGCCGAAGTTCCCAGCAACACCGCAGCAGCCGGTGGCCTGAGTGATAGTTGCTACTCCTAAAGCAGCCAGCGCAGAGGTTTGTGACGCTGATCCAAAAGTGGCGTATTCGTGACAATGAGTCTGGACGGTGACAGCCAAGGGCACGGTTTGGGGGCGCCAGCCTGCGCTTGCTTGTTCCAGGACCGCGCCTGCGAAGTTCTGAATACGACTTGCGACGCGGCGCGCAGATTCGGTAGGCACGAGCTCCGGCAGGTCTTTTCTCAGTGCTGCTGCACAGCTGGGCTCGATGACGACAATTGGGCGATCTGTCCCGTCATCGAGGGCGGCGGCGGTCTTTGCAAGGAGCTTCCGGGCTGTATCCAATTGTCCTGTTGAGATCCAGGTCAAACCGCAGCATTGGTCGGCGCTGCACTCAACAGATTTCTGGGCGTCTTCCAGGACCCGTTTCGCTGCACCCGCGACTGCCGGCCGGAATCCGCGAGTGAAACTGTCCACGAATAGCACAGTGTCGGCCTCAGCCGGCCTGCTGTCCCCCAGTTCTCTTTGCAGCTGTCTCCGCGATGCGAAGTCAGGCATCTTGCGTTTCGGTGTGATTCCTGCGGCACGGGCTATTACCCCAGCAAGAGGGCTGTGAAGGGTCATGTTGATCAATGGGGCTATGTGGCCGGTGACCTTCAGCCACGTTGGCAGCCAACCCAGACTGTAATGCGACAAAGGACGCAGGCGCCTCTGGTAGAAGTGGTGGAAGAACTCGGATTTATACGAAGCCATGTCGACTCCTGCAGGACAGTCACTTGAACATGCCTTGCAGGAAAGGCAAAGGTCCAGGGACTCTCGAACGTCTTTCGATTTCCACCCCTCCTGCGCCGTTCTAGACCCCACGACCATTTCTTGCAAGACCCGTGCACGGGCCCTGGTTGAGTCTTTTTCGTCCCGAGTGGCCCGGTAGCTTGGACACATTACTCCCGCTCCAGCCGTGGTACGACATCGTCCAACACCGATGCAGGATTGAACGGCGTCCGGAAAGCCTTCTCTGCCTTCCGTCGTCGGCTCGAGGGCAAAGGAAGTCCGGAAACCGCGTGCAGGGGGGCCAGCGAGGGCAAGGTCTGCCATGACCGGGACTGGCTTGGTGATGATTCCAGGGTTTAGAAGTTCCTGTGGATCCCAGATGGCCTTGTAGTGAGCGAAGGCCGTGATGGCTGCGGGGCTATACATAATCGGAAGGAGTTCAGAACGGGCCCTGCCATCCCCATGCTCGCCGGAAAGCGATCCGCCGTGGCGGCTAACGAGAGCAGCCGCCTCCTGGAGGAAGCGTTGCATGATCTCACGCCCCGACTCGCTTCGTGGGTCAAAGGTTACTCGTACATGAGTGCAGCCAGCGCCGAAGTGCCCGTACATCACGCCGCGAAGTTGGTGTTTTTCCAGCAGGGCAATGAAGTCCGAAAGATAAGCCGCAAGATTGTCCGGAGAAACGGCGGCGTCCTCCCATCCGGCCCACGACTGCTCGCCGTTCGCCAGCCGTGATGAGAGACCCGCCCCGTCTTCCCTTACACGCCAGAGATTCGCACGTTCGACCGGGTCCGGTACGGCCAATCCTTCCAGGAGGTTTCCGCGCTTGGCCAGGTTTTTCAGAAGAATCTCCGCCTGCCGGCCGACATCTTCTGCATCTTCACCATCCAAGTCCACGTAGAGATATGCCCTGCCTTCAGGCAGCGCCCCAACCGCCGCGTCCCCCCTGCGATGGCGGATGGTCTGGACGATGGCATCGTCGATACCCTCGACTGCTGCGGGATTGAACCGCAGGATCTCGGGTACATCGGATGCGGCGGCAACGACGTCAGGATAACCAAGACACACAAGTAGCGCGGAGGGGGCAACCTTTGCCAATTTAACTGTGGCAGAGACGATGACGGCGCAGGTACCCTCGCTGCCAGCCAGCGCCTTAGCAGTATTAAAGCCATTCTCAGGCAGTAGGTTCGCCAGCTGGTATCCGGAAACTTGCCGGGCAAGTCGACCAAACTCAGTCCTGAAGAGGGCCAGGTTGGAGTCCGCAAGCCGCTTAAGTCCTTCCTGGATGCGTGCCGCCTCGACCACTGATTCCGTATCCAAAGGATCGACTGCCCGGACTCCGCCCGCTTCCGCCGTCACCAAGTGGCCCGATGCCGTTACCAAGTCGACGGCTACGATGTGGTCTGCCGTCCTGCCGTCCCTAACGGAGTGGTTGCCGCAAGCATCGTTGCCTATCGCCCCTGCCACGGTTACCCGGCCCATAGATGAAGGATCAGGAGCAAAGGTGTACATTCCAGCTGTTGCTGCTTGGATTTCCTTTTGGAGGGTCGTGAGGACAATTCCAGGTTCGACCGTGACGGTCTGCGACGCCAAATCCAGTCCCAGCAGGCGGTTCATGTAACGGGAAAAATCCATGACAAGGCCGCTTCCAATGGCGTTCCCCGCCATGCTAGTCCCGCCACCCCGACTCGTCACGGGGCATCCGTGGCGTTGGCAAATTCGAACAATCGACCTGACGTCCGCGCTGGTACGGGGAAAGGCGACCCCCAGTGGCCGGACCCGGTAGTTGGAGGCATCAAATGAGTACTCCGTCCGTCGCCGACTACTGCTGTCCACCTCTATGCCAGCGCCTTTTAGATCACGAACAAGCGCTTCGGTGATGTCTGAGCTCATGTGCTGAAACTTTCCGTAAGGTGGCCTGTCGGGCCTATCTAAGACTGGTGGCGGCTCTGCCCCGTCGACGAGGCGTTACCTTCGCCATCGAATGCTGTTCTGAGATCTTAGGATGGTCTCAGGGGCAGCAGCCGCCATAATTTCTTCGAAAGAAAGAACGGAACTTTGGTCCTTTTCCGAGGGCCCTGTTTTGCTGCCTCAACTCTCCACCTAGATTTAGGGTACAAACCCTGTCGTGCCCTACCGGTACGGGACTGGGCAGATCATCGCGGTGCGTTGAGCCTCTGCGCCACTACCTGTAGCTTCCACGAAGAGAACGGCCCGATGCCGTGAAGTTGCCAGTTTCGCCACAGGATTCATCCCCGTAATTTGGATGGCATGGGAAGCAAAAGCGTATTAATCACAGGGTCCGGATCGGGTATCGGTCGAGGCATTGCCACAGCATTTGTCGAAGCAGGATATGAGGTCTTCGCCAGCGATATCTCCGAGGAACGCCTCGCAGAGACTCGAAACGAGCTCGGTTCTCCGGAGTCACTGCACACAAGGGTTGCAGATGTCAGCGACTACCAGTCGGTATCCGCACTCGTAGACGAGGTCGTGGACAAGACCGGGAAGCTGGACGTCTTCGTCAACAGCGCAGGGGTATTCGACGGATACGCCGACGTGCTTGAAACGACCCCGGAGCTATGGGCCAAGATCATCGGGGTCAACCTGACCGGGGCCTTCTACGGAGCCCGCGCCGCGGCACAGGTAATGACCAAGCAGAACTCCGGTCGCATCATCACTATCGGGTCAGTTGCAGGGCAGCGGGGTGCAGCCGATGGAATCTCGTATGTCGCTTCCAAGGCTGGCCTGGAAGGCCTGACCCGGCGGCTGGCCATTGATGTTGCCCCACACGGCGTCACCGCCAACGTCGTCGCTCCCGGCGTTATCAAAACCAACCTCCGCGCGACGTCGGAGGAAATCCTGGGCGACCTTGTCTCAACCCAGCAACGCGGCATTGGCGTATCGCCCGAAATCATGGACTTCCTCATCCCCGCGAAACGGTCAGGTGAACCATCAGAAGTCGCGAGTGTCGTCCTCTTTCTCGCTTCCGACGCCGCCAGCTATGTCAACGGTCAGACCATTCAGGTCGATGGCGGCTGGAACGCCACCTAAATCGGCCGGGCCGTATGACTGGCTAACAAACAACCAACCAAGGGTCCCAAGTGGGGACAAGATGAAACAGCCGGAGCAAGGCCGAAGCCGAAATCCGGGACGTGAAAGGTGTATCAGTGATCAGGACAGCATTGACCGAGGCCCTCGGTCTCCAGTACCCCATCTGCTCCGCAGGCATGGCCCGGGTGGCGCAGGCCGAGCTTGTAACTGCCGTTAGCAACGCCGGGGGCCTGGGTTGCCTCGGTGGTGTCAGCTTCATGCCGGATAACCTCCGGGCCGAAATCAAGAGGATCGAAGCTGGCACCGACAAACCCTATGCGGTCAACCTGCTGCTTCCGGACTCCCTTACCACTGACGATGAAGCGCAGTGGGCACCGGTGCGCGAGCTGTGGAAGTCACTGTCTGGAGCCGACCAGGAAAAAATGGCCGGCGTGGAAGCTCTCCTGACCCCTGGCGCCGTGGCAGATCAAGTCCAGATTGTCCTGGACGCGGCACCTGCCGCCGTTGTCCTGACCTTCGCCACGCCTGACTGGTTCATCAAGGAATGCAAGGATCGTGGGATAACTGTCTTTTCCCTTGTCGGCTCCGTGGGCAAAGCAAAGGAAGCCAGCGAGGCCGGTGTTGACTTCATCGTCGCCCAGGGAACCGAGGCCGGGGGGCACACTGGCTACGCATCAACCATGACCCTCGTGCCAGCCGTAGCGGATGTTGTAAAACAGCCCGTCTTGGCTGCCGGCGGCATCGCCGACGGGCGAGGACTGGCGGCTTCCCTCGCCTTGGGTGCAGCGGGCGTTTGGGTAGGAACCCGATTTATCGCAAGCCCGGAGGCCTACGGCCATAACAACTTCAAGAACCGCGTCGTTGAAGGCTCTTTCAAGGACAGCACCATCACTTACTCCTACAGCGGTAAGCGTATGCGCGCTTTCGAAAACAAGTGGACGTCGGAATGGACGGCGGCCGATAAGAAGCCCGCAGGCTTCCCCGGCCAGTACGCGGTCGCGGGTACCAGGGTCGAGACCGGGTACCAGGACGGTGACATGGATTTCGGTATGATGCCGGTCGGCCAGACAATGCAGCTGGTTCACGAGATACTTCCCGCCGGCCAGATCGTGGAGAACATGGCCTCGGACGCTGAGAAGATCCTCAAAGGACTCGGGGTCTGACCAACCGCTCGCCGGGCCGAAGGACTGGTAGGCAACCGGTCTTAGCGCCTGACAGCAGTCCTTACGGGGCCTACAGCGTGTTCAACTATCAAATTCAACGTGGAGCGGATATGAACAACTCGTCAACCGAGCAAAAGGGATGTGTATCCGCCTTCGAGAAAGTCGCCGGCCGCAACCCCGGCCAAACGGCGATCATCGATGGCGATAGGACCCTCAGCTATGGGGATATGCAGGCATCCATCGATCGCCGCGCCGGCATTCTGCTCGAAGCCGGGCTCAAGCCCGGTTACCGGGTGGCCCTCATTGCTGAAAGCTCCGCCGACTATCTGGTCACTGCTTTGGCCGTCTGGCGTAGTGGCGGCGTCCTTGTGACCGTCTACCCCTCTTCGGGGCCCGGTGATCTGGAGTACGCCATTGACACGAGTGACCCAGCACTGATCGTTACTTCGGAAAGCGTCGACCGCGCATTGGTCGCTCCAGCAGCACGTAACGTGCCTATTGTCGATATTGCCGACTTTCGCGTTGCCGAGTTACGGCATGACGCGTCGTCCAACCCCGAAGGTCTTCGCGAACCCCTCGCCATGATCTGCTTCTCATCGGGCACCACGAGCAGGCCGAAAGCGATTATGCTCTCAGCAACCACCATCCACAATTGCGCGGATACCTACGGTGAGGTTTGGCACCTCGGCCCCGAAGATACAGCCATCATTTGTCTACCAATGGCCTGGTTGTATGGGCTCGCCAGTACCTCATTGGCCGTCCTGCTACGCGGCGGGACCGTGGTCGTGGTCCGCAGGGCCCGACCGGAGATGATCGCGCCAGCCATCGAGAAACATCGTGCGACGTTCCTGGCTGGGGTCACTGCCACCTTCGGGAAACTGGCACAATTCGCGGAACAGAACAGCACCGGCCATCCTGCCTTCCCTTCACTGCGGCTTTGCATTTCAGGCGGAGAGCCCCGAAATGAAGCCGCGTTCAGCCGCTGGCAGGCACAGACCGGACTGCCCGTCCTGGACGCCTACTGCGCCTCGGAATGCCTACCGCTGGTGACGTATGACCCCATCTCCACCCCAACCCCCAAACCGGGCTCCGCCGGCAAGCTCGTGCCCCGCTCGAAACTGAAGGTTCTCGACGCCGAAGGACAAGAAGTTCCAGCAGGCCAAATTGGGGAAGCCTACTCCTCAGGCCCCGGACTAATGCTCGGATACTGGAGGGACGAGGAGCAAACGCAAGCCGCTATCACCGATGATGGCTGGTACCGCACCAAAGACCTTGTGAGAGTAGACGAGGATGGCTTCGTTTACGTGGTTGGCCGTCTATCCGATGTCATCATCCGCGGCGGCACAAATATCTCTCCTGCAGAAGTCGAGCGAGTTCTTCAGCAACACCCGTCCGTTGCTGAAGCTGCCGTCGTGGGCATCCCGGATGACATCTACGGCCAGCGCGTCGTGGCTGCCATTGTCCCCCAGGGGGGTGCACCCCTTGACCACGTCGAGCTTGAAACGTTTACTGCGGCGCGGCTCTCGTCTTATAAGGTTCCCAGCCAATTCATTACCGTCGATTCACTTCCAGTGAATTTGACGACCGGAAAAGTCAGCAGGCGTGACGTGGCAGCGCTTCTGTCGGAAGAAGCAAGCACAAGCGGCTCATAACGGCAGACTCCACCACCAAAATTTATGCGGCAGCGCTCCTAGACATGCTGCCAGACCAGACGAGTTAGGACAGGACGAAATGAATCTCGACAAGGCCGGAGTTGTAGTCGTAGGCGGCGGGATAGTAGGCGTAACAACCGCCTATTTCTTGGCGAGTAAGGGCCACAAGGTTGTGCTCCTCGAGCAGCGGGAACTTGGCCACGGAGCTTCTGGGCGAAACCTGGGATTCCTGCACATGCAAAATCGTCACGGCGACTACGCGGTGAGGCTGACGCGCGCCGGCAGAGCCCTTTACGATGACTTCGCGGACATCCTCGGGCCAACCTTTGAATACAGAAGCAACGGCGCGATGACGTTTTTCTACACGGACGACCAGCGGCGGGTCTACAAGGAATTCGTTGAAGCGCGCATTGCTGACGGGTTCAAGGCCGAGCTGCTCGACGACCAAGCCGCTCACGAAGCTGCCCCCATCCTGCCCCCCGACGTCATTGGAGCTACCTTCAGCCCTGAGGACGGTCAGATTCGAACGCCAAAGTTTGTTCGTGCACTGGCGCAGGAGTGCCGCCGGCTTGGAGTTCGCATCCACGAAAACACCCCCGTCCTTGGGCTGCTGCGGCGTAATTCGAAAGTCGTAGGTGTGAGGACAGTCGCGGGCGATGTCTCTGCGGACAAAGTTGTTTGGGCCGGGGGCATTTGGTCAACGATGCTTGAAGCGGAAGGCGTCAGCGTACCGATAAAGCCACACAGGCTGGGGGCTGTGTTGCTCGCGCCCGTTGAAGAGAAACTCGACAAGATCCTCAATGGTCCGCTGGCGGCAAAACAGTATGCCCATATCCGCAACCTTCCCAGCTATAAGGACGAGTATTTCACCTCGCCTTCCGAGGATCAGACCCACGGTCTTGAACATATGGAGTGCGTGGCCAAGACGGAAGACGGCAATTTGTTCATAGGTTGCCCAATGGACTACCCGGAACAGCTTGATGACCGGATGCCTGCTGCTGGTCTCAAGCTAGCAATCGACTCATTGCTTCGCACGTTCCCCAATTACAGGACTCTCGGAATCGAGAGCGCATGGGCTGGGCTGGTACCAGCAACGGCTGATTCCCTCCCGATCGTTGATGAAGTGGAGGAGCTTCCTGGGCTGGTCCTCGCCACGGGCCATGTTTATGGCAATCTCGCCGGCCCGATCACAGGGCGCCTTGTGGCTGAGCTACTTTCGGGCGAACAGACCACCCTGTCCCTCGACGAGCTGTCACTCTATCGACCGTCCCTCGCCGCCCCGGTCGACGGGGTCATCAGGTACTGAGCCTGCCAGTTCAAATGCACAGCATCCAACAAATACACTAGAAGTGGGGAAGACTTTGACTGCCAACCTCCTGGGCACGGCCAACACATCGGCCGTGCGGTATCTCGACGACCTTGACCTCGGTCATAAATGGACCTCTGCCGGTCGCACCGTCACCGAATACGACGTCGTGACTTTCGGCACGTGGTCGGGCGACATGCATCCGTTGCATACAAATGAGGAGTATGCCAAAACCACTGAATTCGGGACCCGGCTTTTCCACGGCCCTGGGGCGCTGTCCCTAGCATTTGGGCTCGAGATGGCTTTGGGATGGAAGAACGGGTCCGCTATCGCGTTCCTGGGGATCGACAATTGGAGAATGTCCGCCCCGATACGCATTGGTGACACTATCACCGTTGATGAAGTGGTCACTAACATCCGCCCCTCAAGCACCAAGCCGGACCGCGGCGTGGTAACGACCCGGGTCCGAATTCTTAATCAGAACGGAGCTGTCTGCCAGGAAGGAGACTGGGTCGTCCTCCTTTCCCGGCGGCCAATGTAGAGGGCCTAAGTCGGTCTAAGCACCTACCTCGTCAAACTTATCCCAAAGAAAGCTGATTGCTGTGCCACTCCAACTACCAGAAGGTAAACGGCTCGCCGTTTCGCTAAGTCCGGATTTTGACGCCCAAAGTGTCTGGTTGGGAACGTTTCGCACTACCTCTCAAACCCAGCTGTCACGTGGTGAATTCGGTGCTGTCGTTGGCGCTCCACGGCTATTAGAGGTGTTCCGCCGATACGGGATTACAACGACGTGGTGTGTACCTACACACACGATGCAAACATTTCCCGACTCTGTAGCGGCGGTCGTAGATTCTGGACATGAAATCGGCGCTCACGGTGTTTACCACGAGTACGTGCCTAAATTGGAGCGGGACGAGGAGCGGCGCCTGTTGGAACTGCAAATCGAGCAGCACGAAGGGTTTATTGGAAAGCGTCCGCGAGGCTATCGCTCCCCCGCCCTAGATGTCACCGACAATACGCTTGAGCTCCTGGAAGAGTTCGGCTTTGATTGGGATTCATCTTTGATGGGTCGGGATTTTGAACCGTACCGGCCCCGAATGGTCGTGGATGTCAGCCTAGAAAAAGGTAACCGGTTCGGACGGGAAAGCAACGTCCTCGAGTTTCCGGTTTCTTGGATTCTTGACGACTTCCCCGAGTTGGAGTCCTTCAAGGGCAGCCCACTGATGCAAAGCAATGAGGCGGTGCTCGCGCGTTGGATCGACAGCTTCAACTTCGCATATGAACGTTGCCCGGGCGGTGCGATGACGTGGACTCTGCACCCGCAGACGATCGGAAGGGCGCACAACCTCCTAATGCTTGAAAAATTTCTCGACCACATTACTGCATTCGATGGCGTTTGGTTTCCGACTCTCTCCGAGCTCTTTGACAGCTGGAATGACGATAACCGGGGGCAGGCCAACCAGGATGCGGCCCCGTTGACGCAATTCGTCCGTCATTCCCCCCTCCATCACGAAAGGACCACCCCATGATCAGAATGCTCCTGATCGGCCCCCCGGGGGCCGGAAAAGGTACTCAGGCTAGCCGCGTCAGCGAAGAGTTCGGAATCCTCGCCATTTCGACTGGAGACATCTTTCGGCAAAACGTGAAGAACCGAACTCCCTTGGGTCAAGCCGCGGAGTCTTACATTAATGCAGGGCAGTTCGTCCCGGATCAAATCACGAACAACATGGTGCGGGATCGTCTGGAACAGTCGGACGCGCGGGACGGTTTCTTGCTGGACGGGTACCCCCGCACCGCAGCGCAGGTAGCCTTCCTCGATGAGATCCTGGCTGATATGGGGCACCGACTTGATGTAGTACTGCAACTCGTCGTTGACCCGGAGGAATTGATTCACCGACTGCTCAAGCGGGCCGTCAGCGAAAACCGCACTGACGATACGGCCGAAGTTATCCGGGAGCGAATGGCGCTCTATTTCGAACAAACAACCTCCGTGACCACGCTGTACGACGAACGCGGCCTCCTCACCAGCGTCGAAGGCGTCGGCGACGTCTCGGATGTTGCCCAGCGGGTTTCAAATGCCCTGGATGTGAAATTAGGGGCGTCTTTGCCGCTCTAGGTTTGGCCGAAAGTGAACAGCACCAAGACGTTGGCTATAAATCTGGTCGCTCAGGCGAGGGGCCGGTCCTCATGAACTGGTCCCCGAAAGTTGGACTGTCTATGTAAGAGCCTAAGCCGCGAGGGCCTGAGCGCGGTATTGCACCGGGCTCAGGCCCCTTGAGCTTTGTTGAGATGAGCTCTTCTTTCAGGTGTCCGAAGAAGTTCTCCGTAACGGCGTTGTCGTAGCAATTGGCTTTTCGGTACGTCGACTGGCCGACGCCGGTGCTCTCCAGAGTCCGCCAGGTACCGTTCTGGTATTGAAAACCTTGATCCGAATGCACAACTGGACGCTGGCCAGGCTTTAGGCAGCTGAGGGCCTTGCGCAGGGAAGCGTTAGTGAGCTCCAAGTTCGGGGACGGGCTGACGGCGTGGTAGATGATCTGCTGGTAGAAGTGGTCCATGATCGGTGAGAGGTAAAGCTTCCGGTCCCCGACCCTGAACTCCGTCACGTCTGTCACCCACCACCGGTTGGGTCTATCAGCCTCAAACTCTCGATTCAACGCGTTCGGGGCAGCCTTTCCCTGATCACCCTTGTAGGAGCTGTAGCGTTTCCGCCGCCGGACTTTGCAGACGAGCTCCAAGGAGCGCATTAGCTTCAGCACTGTCTTCTTGGCGGTCGCTCATCCTTACTTGACCAGCTCCGCATGGATACGCGTGTTCCCGTACTGGCCATGGTTCTTCTCGAAGATGTCGATGGCCTTGCCCCTAAGGCGCCTCCCGGAGGTCGGGAGCTTGGAGACGGGCCTGATGGTAGAAAAACGTTGACCTGGCAAGACCCGTGACCTGAAGCAGTACCGGGAGCGGAAAGTCAGCCTTGAGAGAGATGAGGGCTTGAACCTTCACCGTCGCTCTGCGCCCTCAAGACCCGCAATTTTCCCAGAAAAGCCACTTCCGCCCGCAAACGCTCGTTCTCCAGGCGCAGTCGTTCCAGTTCCGATAGCTCCACTGGTGGCGAGGCGCCGGTGTCTCTGGGACGGCCTCTTGCCTTCGGACGCAGCGCATCCGGCCCCTCCCGGCGGTATGCCCGAGCCCACGTTTCCATAAGTTTGGGTGATGACAAGCCACTTCTGAAGCGAGATCCTGCGCAGCCTCACCTGCGGCGAAGAGTTCAACAAGACCGAGCCTGATTTAAACGAGTATGCGCGTTTTGTCGGCTTAGCCATCAACGCTCCCCGGCCATGGAGACCCCACCGTCGATAAAGGAGACCAACCGGCGTGCAGGCCACGCCCAGCACGTTGGCCGTCGCCGTGTCGGCAACGCCCTTCTCAAACCACGTTACGACGGCCTCGTGCTGGTCCTCCGATAGCGAACTAGACGAACACATAAGACTGCTCCCCGGGAGTCGGAACTGGATTTCCCAGTCCCGACTCCTGTGGAGCAGTTCATCACGAGGGCCGGCCCCCCTCGCAGTTAAGGGCCCACGAGGCACTTACCGGGCAGGGGGCTTTACTACCCCGCCTCTTTGTGCCGGCGGTCTGGCGTAAGGCAGCACACCCGTAGCCTCGACGTCAGTCGCCTTACGATTTCCCAGCGTTTCACCTGAGGACTTTGGCCGAGCCTGTTGGATGCGACCTAGCTCCAGAGCAGTCAATGCCAGGAAGACTGAAGAAACCGCACCCGGCTCTCTCAAGTTGATCGCAAGAATCTCTTCAGCCTTTGCTAATCGGTAGCGCAATGAATTGTGGTGGATTTCCAGCGAGTCTGCAGCTGCGTTGATATTCTGAGCATGCTCAAAATAGGTCTGTAGCCCTTCTATAAGCAGATCTCGCCCCTCCAGTGGCTTCATAAACTCCTGGGCCCACATGATCATTTTGTCAAAGCCAACATCCGCAAAGAGCCGCGTTGCATAGTTAAAGTCCTCGTAGGCCATGATTTTCGGGCCCCGGGAGCTCCTGCGAAGTGTTCTGACAGCTAGCTGTGCATCTTGGTAAGAATCCAGAATCTCGCCAAGGGCACGCACCTTTCGCCCGATACCAATATGGGCGTTCGGAAGTTTGTTGCCTTCGGCAACCACGATTCTACGCAGGGTTTGAACGCCGCACTGGGCGGTTATGATGACGGCTTTATCCTTCGTGGTCAACAGATACGCGACTGACTGCGATTCCAATGCCATGCCTAATAGCTCGGAAACGTCGTCGATGTGGGGCAACGGCCGTGATGCGACGGAAGAACGAATGGGACGAAAAACCAGCGTTCGCAACTCTTCAGCAAAGGACAGGCCAAATGCGGAGATCCGCCCTGCCAGCTCAGGGTTGTTTGGCTCCCGGCGTAAAGCAAGAGCCTCCTCAAGTACTGCTGTCCGTATAGCCCGCTCCTGCTGCCTGGCAGCAACGGCCATTCGTTGACTGGCTTCCACGAGCGTTGCGGCTACGTGAGTGGCCGACGTTGAGTAGGTGTCAGGAAAGTTTTCCCGCCTAGTCGTCACGACCAGCCAACCAAAGTGAGACTCATCTGGGCCGGGAGCGGAAATTCTCGCCGCCATCCCCCGCCACCCGTCAACGTCCACCATTTGGGAGTCAGCTTCGGTTCGGGCGACCTCGCCGAACAGGAGGGACATCGGGATTGGTCCCGTCGCATGTAGCGTAACGCCGAGCCGATCTACCAGGACTGCCGTGGCGTTGCACACATGCGCTAGTCGGGCCAATAGCGCTGGTATTGGCTCAGGCTCCGTCATGGCCTGACTGAGTGCCCGCTGCAGCGAGGCCAGTCTCCTTGACACTGATTCCTCCGGTACCTGCATTGATCGTGCGATGGAGACGATTACGTCGGCAACGTTCAAACGGGCATCAACGGCGACAATAAGGTGACTTCCAGCAACAGCTTGAACACCCTCCGCCGCGACTGCGGCCGTTGAAGATACAAAGAGCACTCGACCTGGCCCAGTAAGTTGGCCGAGGAACTCCTTCAAATCGGCATAGTTTTCCAGGCGCGGGCAAACCACGACAACGCCGGTATCGTCAGGAAGATCTTCTGGCTTCAGCAGGACCGTAGCGCCGCTAACCTGCCTGGACAGTTGAGAATCATCACCCGTCAGCAACGCGGCGGCCGCACCCAAATCTGCTAGCACCGTTCCCAGCGGCACGGAAGTCGAATCTTTATTCATTGGGAAACTCTCTTGGAACGAGGGCGGAAGGGACGACGCCCTCCTGCCGTCGCTTTCGCCCAGACTAAACGAGGAACGCAGCCCTACCATTGGAGAAATTCTAAGCCCGTTGGCGAAACTTTGGAGGAGTGCCAATTACAGCCCACTCCATAGCCTTCTAACGTCACGTGCAGAACATTAATTGGATCATTGGGAAATCAAACGGAACCTACCGCGGTGAAAGGCTGTAAGCCAAGCAGAACGAGCAGATCGCTCCCGGACTAAGCGGACGAATCCGTGCTTTCGGCCCCGGTGATCTGGAAGACTAAGGAAGGGCTTAAAAAAGCTCTGCCAGCAGGAAGGAACGTGCTATGGGCGCTGACACCCTCGCGACCGGTGACATCGTGGTCGTAGGAGCAGGAATGGTAGGCCTGTGCACGGCTTGGGAGCTGCGCAAAAGGGGCTTCGATGTTGTCGTTGTGGAACAGCGATTCCCCACATATGGCGCATCCGGGAGAAACTCTGGCTCGTTGTGGCTGCAGACTCGCCGTACCGGCACGGAGCTGGCCCTCGCCAAGGCAGGTAAAGAGAAGTATCAGGAATTTTTGGGCGAGCTTGGTGACGTGTTCGACTATCGCAGTCAGGGCGGGCTGTTCTTCTTCGAAACCGACGAACAAGGCAGAGTCCTGGAGGACTATGTTCTAGACCGGCGGGAGGCCGGTTTGGATGTAAATATGATTAGTCGGGACGAGGCGCTGAAACACTCTTCCATCCTTCCAGATAGTGCAGCAGGTGCTGTATTTTGTGCAGACGACGTACAGATCGACGGTGTTCAGTTCGTCAATTCCTTGGCCTCTGCCTGCGTCCGTGCTGGCATCCGAACCTTCGAAAATACGTCAGTACTTTCTACCCTTCGCCAGGGGGAAACAGTCATCGGTGTACGCACGGTCAGAGGCGAAATCCATGCCCCGGGAGTGGTGTGGGCAACCGGTGCTTGGTCTACCAACCTCCGGGCCGAGGGTATAGAGGTTCCCATCGAGACCGCCCGAGTGGGCCAGTTACTGACCCAACCCGTAGACGCACAAGCAAACGCCATCATGCGTGGCCCACGGGGTGTCTACGGCTGTGGGGCACTCACGGACCTTGCTACGTACGATGCTGCAATGTTTGCTCCCCCCGTCGCTTCCACCGTTAGCTATGACGACTCCATCGCCCAGAATCGCGGCGGTGCGATATTCATAGGCAACAGCTTTGACGGTAGGGGCTCGCTCAACCCGCACATCAGCATTAATGCAACAAACGCCATGGTCTCGACGACGTTGGACAGGTATCAAGGGCTCGCCGATTATGGAGTAACCGGCCTATGGGCCGGATTGGGAAGTGAGACCTCCGACCACCTGCCCATTGTTGATCGCGCCGACGGCGCCTACATAAACGTTGGGCACGCCTGGGGAATAGCGAGCGCCCCTATTTGCGGTCAGGTGATGGCCGAGGTCATCGCCGGCGAAACAAGCAGCTTTGCCACCGCACTGAAACTAAACAGGCCTACGCTGGCCGCTGCGACCGGCTCACCGTCCTAATCCGTTCCTTCCTCCGACAGTCACCCTAAAGGGTTGCTCCCTTGGGCTCTGGCCTGCACGATATAGCAGTCCAGGTCCTTCTTGAGCGTCTGAGTACCGGAGGCGCTGGGCATAAGCCGGTCCTGCGAGGTGGACTCTGGCACTTGCTTTGGCATCCAAACCAAAGTCGGGTCGGACTTTTGAGAATCCTCCCAATGTCCGGACCCTTTGCCCTCGAGTACCGTCAAGGTCAGAAGCTGGAGCGCCGAGCCATGAACCGGTCCACCAATTCGTGCTCAACCTCGAACGTTCATCTGCAACATCAACTGCCCTCACCCTCGGTGACCGATGGGAAAACAAGCGAGGACAAGAATCGCCGTTCTGAAACGGCCGGTCTTAGACAGGAGTTTCTTATGACCAAGGCGTCATTGAAGGTAGCCACCATTCAGTTCGAACTTCGACAGGAGAAGAGCCTCCGCCAGTACTTGGAGCACATGGAGAGCTTCGTGAAGCGTGCCGCGAAACAAGGTGCCGAAGTTGTGCTCTTCCCCGAACTTGCCAGTACTGGACTTCTTGCTGCAGTTGAAGACCATGACGTCACGACTGCCTCCATCGCTTCCGACTATTGGCACTTCCTGCCACATCTGACGGACGATATCGTGGCAGGTCTTGTCAGGATGGCACGTGAGAACCAAATTGTCGTCGCTGGTGGAAGCCACAACCGCGTCGCAGAAGATGGGTCGCTCCGGAACACGGCTTTCATTGTGCACCCGGACGGGCGCGTTGAATCCCAGGACAAGATCCACCTGACACCCCAAGAGCACGCCCTGGGCGCCAGGGGTGGCGACGAGTTACTCGTGACAAAGATCGGCCCTTTTACTGCTGGGCTTTTGATTTGCGCCGATATCCAGTTTCCCGAACTGACACGCTACCTCGTGCACAAAGGGGTCGACCTGATCCTTTGCCCATCTCTCACCTGGAACCGACGCGGAGTGCACCGTGTTCGTACCGGATGCCAGGCGCGGGCTATAGAAAACCAGCTGTACGTCGTCATGTCGCCGCTGTTTGGAACCAACGGACTTCCGACTGATTCGCCCATGTACGCAGTAGGCAAAGCGCTCGTGTCCGGGCCGGTGGATAAAACCGTAGGGATCAACGATGGAATTTTGGCAACCACGGACTCAGCTGAAGAACAAGTTCTGATCGTTGACCTTGATCACGACCTGCTGCTGGCCTCAAGGGCGAATCCAGAAGCACCCGGCCTGGCCCTCCGCCGGTTGGACCTTTACGCAAAGCTTCAGGCGGAAATGGGAGCATAATGCTGGTCTATCAGCACCGGGTCAGGAATCACGAAGTCGATTCGCAAGGGTTCTTATTCAATAGCCGCTACCTTGAAATTGCTGACGTAGCAATGACTGAGTACTTCCGCAGCATCGGCTGGCCCTACCCCAAGCTTGTAGCCCAAGGTACTGATCCCTCCGTGGTCAATGCAGTTGTGGCATTCAAGGCTCCTGCTTATTTCGACGACACCCTGGACGTCGACGTCGAATGCCGCAAGGTCGGAAACTCCAGCTTCACGTTGGACGTTCGAATTAGCCGTGACTACGCAGGGTTGGCCGACATCGAGCTCGTTTATGTCAATGTCGACCCCAGCGCAGCAAGGTCCCGGCCGCTGCCCGAAGCAGTGGCATTTGCCCTCCGAGAGGCCCTAACAGGCAAATCACAGTGAATTGCCGCGCTTCCTGCCTGGAAGCACGGATGGCTGGCGGTCCCCTCTACGGGCCGCCGTTCCTGAGCACCACATCAAACCAGACATATAGGAGAGTAACTAATGGCGGTAACTACCAACTACAAACCAAAATTTGACTCGAACAATGTAAAGGACTTCGGCCCCGCACGAATCGAGCACAGGACGGCGGCTTCAGAACTTACACAGCTGGGCACCTACCTGATGACCTTCGATGGGACAGAGTTCAGCGACCCTTGGACGGTGCAATACGAAGAAACGATCTATGTGATCGAGGGACAGGCCCGCTTTGTCGTCATCAACGGCGAAAACGAAGAGTCTTTGGTCGGGGACCCTGACGAGCTGCTCGTTCTTCCAAAAGGAACCACCGTCCAGTACGGTGCCTTGCCAGGAACGCGTCTTCTACTGTCCATCGCACCGGTTAACTGGCGTGACGCAGGCGTTTAGGCGGCGGTGGCATCACGGAAGTCCTACTTCATAAAGCCCTGCCAAATGCGAAGGCAAGAACCACGGCCGAAGGTGCGTCGTGAAGAAGATGGCATCCAGGCCGGCATGTGATTCTGGAGATGGGGCACTGTCAACGACGGCCGAAAAGTGAGCCATTCGGCCGCCGAGCCGTCACAATGGCTCACTTTTCGGCCGTCACCGACACGAACCGCGGAGGCAGCGTCCACCCCCATGCGGGATCTCTTCCATCTGGGTCAACGGCTGACATAATGCCTCAACTCGATTTCACTTAGGTAATCTGCCAGCGGAAGGGCCGCCAACCCCCAACTACCGGCGAAGCTTCTACCTCCAGGAGGTTCCGTCACTTTCCGATGGTAGGCACCTAAGCGCCGACATGTTCTCAGGACTGTTCCGCTGACAGCTGTACCCCGAAGCAGACCCATTTCCCACAACCGCCGTCGGACTCGCGGGAACTTAGGCAGTGCCTTGCTGTTTGGAGTACCGTCTGGCATAGGTTCAGTGACAGGCGTAGATTCAGCTCTATTCGAGGCGGCATTTTTTACAGGGAGCCTGGAATGGCTGGATGGAATGCGGAGAACGCGGCCGGACCTGCCGGACAGGGGGCCGTGACTTTGGTGGCGGGATCATCATTCTGCATCTCGCTGCAGAATGGGGATATCTTCCCTCATCATCCTCACGGGGTTTTCTACCGGGATACAAGGATCTTGTCACGATGGTCGCTCACGGTAAACGGGCAGCCGGTGGAACCGCTGGGGGCGTGGAACCCTTCCCCCTACCAAGGCACGCACATCGGGAGGGCCGCGCGTTCCGATGGCCGGGCCGACAGCCCGCTGATGGTGGAACGGAATCGCAAACTGGGTGCCGGCATCGTGGAGGACATCACTATCCACAACTATTCCATGCAGCCGGCGGCCTGCGAGATCGTCCTCTCGGTGGATGCGGACTTCGCTGATCTTTTCGAAGTCAAGGACGGTCGATTCCACCGTCTCTGGGAGCATACGCGGCGCACTAACGCGGGGTCTGTGACGATCGAAGCGGCTTGGCAGGAGACACGGAAAGGGATCGTCGTGCGCGTGTTCAATTCCGAAGCCAATGCTGAAGGCTTCGTCCTCAGCATGACCATCCCAGCGCATAAACAGTGGACTGTTCGGGCGACAGTGCTCCCGCTCGCAGCCGAAACCGAAATCGATGCGGATACACCGAACGTCTCCCTCTCTGCCGCTATGAGCTCGGCGCAGGAGCAGCTACAGCAGGCGTGGGAGGCACGTATCCCCCTTCCCCGCATTGGCAATCCCTCGATCGAACGAAGTCTCCTGCGGAGCCACGACGATATCGGGGCCCTGCGCATTGTTGACCCCGAACATCCGGACCATATGGTCGTCGCGGCCGGAGCACCATGGTTCATGGCGCTCTTCGGGCGGGACTCATTGCTGTCCTCCTTCATGGTCCTGCCGCTCGACGCAACGCTGGCACTGGGCACGCTGCAGACTCTCGCGGACAGGCAGGGCACGAAGGTGGATTCGCTGACCGAGGAGCAACCTGGCCGAATTCTGCACGAGGTGAGGCTCGACGTCGGAACCCGCCTTGCTCTTGGCGGCAGATCCGCATACTACGGCACGGCCGACGCCACGCCCCTGTTCGTGACAGTGCTCGGCGAGGCGAGCCGCTGGGGACTCGCGGCAGAGGACATCGCGGCGCTGGTGCCCCACGCCGACCGTGCCCTGGACTGGATTCAGTGCTACGGCGACCGCGACGGCGACGGGTTCGTGGAGTACGAGCGCCTGAACGACCAGGGCCTGATAAACCAGGGCTGGAAGGACTCCTGGGACGGAATCAATTTTGCCGACGGCAGCCTCGCGGAGGCCCCTATCGCATTATGCGAGGTTCAGGGCTACGTTTACAGTGCCTATATCGCCCGGGCATGGATGGCGTACGACGTCGGCGACGAGGCTCTTGCCCATGATTTCCGGGAACGTGCAGAGCGGCTGAAAAAACAGTTCAACGAACAGTTCTGGCTGCCCGACCGCGGGTACTATGCGATCGCACTGGACCGAGACAAGCGCCAGGTTGATGCCTGTGCCTCCAACATGGGCCACTGCCTCTGGTCAGGAATCGTGGATGAGGACAAGGCACCACAAGTTGCCCGCCGACTTATGTCCCCGGAAATGTTCAGCGGCTGGGGCGTGCGCACCCTGGCAACGGACATGGGGGCTTACAACCCGGTCAGCTACCACAACGGCTCCGTCTGGCCCCACGACAATGCGCTGATTGTCGCAGGTTTCATTCGGTACGGCTTCGTGAAGGAAGCGCAGCAGCTTTCCTCAGCGCTGATGGAGGCCGCCGAATATACCGACAACAGGCTGCCCGAATTGTTTTGTGGGTTCAGCCGGTCCGCGTGCCCCGAACCTATCCCTTACCCGACGGCCTGTTCACCGCAGGCATGGGCATCGGCGGCCCCTGTGATGCTCTTCCGGAGCCTGCTGCGCTACGACGCCCACGTCTCGCTGGGCAGGCTGTGGATGGACCCCGTGTTACCGGAAGCCTGGGGAACCCTGCATACCACCAACCTGCCGGTGGGCGGGGGGCGGGTGACGCTCGATGTGTCGGGATCCGATGCGAAAGTTGAAGGATTGCCTGAAGGCATGGTTTTCCACAGGGGGACACGTCCGCCGCTGGCAGACTTCGTCGAGCTTGACAGATTGCGGCGGTATTGATGACTTCTCAAATCGCCAGCATTAGGAAGTCGGTGACCTGCTTCGCTGGAGTTCCTACGATCGCACGATGGTCGCATCGGCCCTTCTCCAATTTTGACGTATATGGACACAATTTAGTGTTGGGGTACCTACCTGAGCCGTTCTTCGGCACCCGCGGTCGGCCGCCACTAGAACAGCATCCAAGGAAACGGAAGCATGCGCACGCATTTGACCCACTGGGGAGCTTTTGAAGCTGAGAGCGATGGAAAGGCTCTGCTGTCTGTCAGGCCCTGGTCCCAGGATCCGGACCCGCGAGACCTTTTGGCTAACGTGTCTTCTGCGCAACATCACCCGACTCGTGTTTTGCGTCCCGCAGTTCGTGCTGGGTGGTTGGAACGTGGGCCCGGAACCGGTTCCGGGCGAGGAAATGAACCCTTTGTAGAGGTTTCATGGGACCGGGCAATTGAGCTGGTGAGTGCGGAACTGGGGCGCGTCTACCGCGAAAAGGGCCCCTCCGCTGTGTACGGATGTTCTTATGGGTGGGCCAGCGCCGGCCGATTTCATCACGCGCAAAGCCAGATCCACAGATTCCTCAACTCTCTGGGAGGATATGTTGCCGGCGTAACCGACTACAGCTACGGCGCCTCTGGCGTGCTTCTGCCGCACATCATCGCTGCCTCCCCCGATCAGGTCATGGCCCGTGCAACTTCATGGGAAGTGGTGATTGACAAGACAGAACTTTTCGTTTCCTTCGGGGGAATTTCCGAGAAAAACAGCGGAATCGGGCCGGGCGGAATTGGTCGTCATGTCGCCAGAGATGCCATCCGTAAAGCGGTGGCCAGGGGGTGCAGATTTATTGATGTGTCGCCGATTGGGGACGATACGTATAAGGAAGCGGAAGCCGAGTGGATTGCGCCGCTACCTGGCAGCGACGCCGCCCTGATGCTGGCACTCGCGTATGTGCTGGACAGTGAGAAACTTGCCGACGAAAATTTCCTTTCTCGGTATTGCGTTGGGCTCGACAGGTTCCTGCCGTACCTCCGAGGTGAGGTAGACGGTGTTCCGAAGGACCCGCGGTGGGCTGAAAAGCTAACGGGCATTCCTGCTGCTCGAATCTTCCAGTTAGCGCGCGAAATGGCTGCCTCGCGAACAATGATAAATCTGAGCTGGTCCATGCAGCGGCAGCAGCACGGCGAGCAGCCGATCTGGCTTGGGGTCACAATCGCCGCGATGCTTGGGCAGATAGGGTTGCCTGGCGGTGGTTTCCAGCACGGTTATGGATCATCCGCAGACGTAGGGCTACCTCTACGAGTCTCCAGTGCGCCGTCATTCCCGCAAGGTCGCAATCCAGAGACTTCTTATATTCCTGTGGCGAGAATTTCCGACATGCTGCTCGAGCCCGGCACTCAGATAGATTTTAACGGTCAGCGGATTACGCTGCCGGAGATCGAGTTGATTTACTGGGCCGGCGGTAACCCGTTCCACCATCATCAGGATTTGGCCCGGTTCCGGAAGGCGTGGGCCCAACCAGCTACGGTTATCGTGAATGAACAGTTTTGGACCAGCACGGCCCGTCATGCTGACATAGTGCTTCCAGCAACAATGTCAATCGAGCGGGATGATTATGGGGCAGGTCGAAACGACCCGTCGTTTTTCCCGATGCATGCACTCACGGCACCTCCTGGCAGTGCAAGAGACGACTATGACATTTTCGCCGCGATAGCAGACAAACTCGGCCGGGCGGAAACGTTTACGGAGAACCGGGATACGATGGGCTGGCTCCGTCACCTGTACGGGGGGTGGAGAACCAAGCTTGGCGATCGTGGTGTTGATGTTGTCGACTTCGACACCTTTTGGGAATCAGAGAGAATTGAGATCCCAATTATCGAACCGCGCCAAGTTCTATTCTCTGAATTCCGGCAGAATCCTGAGAAGTACCCACTCGGCACTCCCAGCGGCAAAATCGAGATCTTTTCCTCGACGATCGCGAGCTTCGGTTATGCCGATTGCCCGGGCCACCCCGTGTGGATCGAACCTGACGAATGGCTCGGTTCGTCCGGCGACTATCCCCTGCACCTAATCGCCAATCAGCCAAAGACAAAACTTCATAGCCAACTTGACATGGGTGCGACGAGTCAGAAATCCAAGATTCAGGGGCGAGAACCGCTTCGAATGAACCCGGCTGATGCCGCCGCGCGCGGCCTCGAAGACGGACAGGTTGTACTGGTACGGAATGACCGCGGAAGTTGTTTAGCGGGTTTGGCGATCAGTGCTTCCCTACGGCAGGGCGTCGTTCAGCTTTCGGCCGGGGCCTGGTACGACCCTGCGCCGAACGACCCTTCCTTTTGCCGGCACGGGAACCCTAATGTGCTGACAGCAGACAGACCATCCTCCAGCCTCTCACAGGCTACGACTGCGCAGCACGCACTTGTCGAGGTGGAAGCCTGGCCGGCTGAAGTCCCCAACCTCACCGTGACAGTTCCACCCGAACTGATCCCAGAGGTATAGCATCTTCAGCCGGAGCAGTCGCGAACACCGCCTCCTGCCCAGCCCCGCTAATTTTTTCGTCATCGCTCTGTTCCGGATTGGATGTTCCGGTCATAGCACACCAACGACGACGGGAGCGGGTCACAATCTTGAGGGCAGTAAACAAGGATGAGATCCGCTGGGCGCCATGGCCAGGATTTGGGGTCTGTACAAGTTTCCAAATGTTCCGCTGTCGAATGTCTTATGGATCATTCTGTATATAACTGCTTGAGTTTCTCTAGGGAAGCAAGATGGCGGCCTTACGGTCGACTGCGACTTCACCTAGCATCAGCGAATCGGAATGAAGGATACCAATGTCCACTGGAGACCAAGGATTGAGGAGCGCCACCGGCGCCCATCCTGGCAAGCGGCGTCTGAAAGTAAGCGACATTCGAATTGTCAACAAGGCTGCCCTGAGACGCGCTGTCGCCGGAACAGTCGTCGGAAACATCATCGAATGGTATGAGTTCGGAGTATTTGCCTACCTCATAACTGTAATGGGGCCCGTCTTCCTGCCACAGGCCGACCCAACGGTCCAGGCTCTGTACCTGTACGGAACATTTGCAATCACGTTCGTTGCCCGCCCCCTGGGCGGCGTATTCTTCGGATGGTTGGGAGACAGGATCGGCCGGCGGAAAGTCCTCACGTTCACGCTGCTCCTGATGGCCGTCGCCACGTTTGGTACCGGACTGCTCCCGGGCTACGCCGTGATCGGTCTGTGGGCCCCGGCACTTCTCGTGTTCCTAAAACTGCTGCAAGGGTTTTCGGCCAGCGGAGAATACACCGGAGGTGCGACTTTCCTGAGCGAATACGCCCCTGATCGGCGACGGGGTTTCTACGTTGGGTTCATGGGCTCCTCTTACCTCGGGTTCGCCTTTGGAGCCGGTTTGGTAGCTGTCCTACAACTGAGCCTTAGTCAGGACGCTATGCAGTCCTTCGGCTGGCGAATTCCGTTTCTCATCGCTGGGCCGCTTGGAGTCATAGCTCTGTATTTCCGCTATCGGATCGAAGAGTCACCTACCTTCAGTGCGGTTTTGAAAGAGCGGGCTGAGGAATCCCGGAAAACCGGCGAGTTGGCAAAAAACCCCGGTATCGTACAGGTCATTTGGACCCACGGACGTTTCATTCTGCCGGTAATGGGCGTTGCAGCCGCCGGCAACGTCATTGCCTACACCATGACGTCATTCACTCCCACGTACCTGAACCAGACGCTCGGGTTCCAAGGAGCCCTCGGCACCCTCGTGATCTTTCCCCTCTTCGTCCTCGCTGCCTTCGCAACCCAGTTCTTTGCCTCGCTCTCGGACAAGATAGGCAGGAAGCGGATCCTGTACACCGGCGCAATCCTCGGCGTCGTGCTTCCGGTTCCAGCGTTCATGATGATGGGGTCCGGCGAAGTCTGGGGCGCACAGCTCGGCACACTTTTCATCATGATCTGTGCCACTCTCTTTTCGTCGAGCTACGCTTCTTCGCTGCCCGAACAGTTCCCCACCCCGGCGCGTTCGAGCGCTCTCGGGCTCGCATATAACGTGGGAAATGCCGCCTTTGGCGGCACAGCTCCACTGGTTGTTGCTGCCCTTATCGGAGTCACTGGGAACAAGATGGTGCCCGCTTACTACCTGATGGGCGCTGGCGTTCTGGGGCTCATTTCCGTTTTGTTCCTCAAAGAAACAAGTAGGAAACCACTAAACGGGTCTATGCCCAATGTGGAAACAGCGGAAGAGGCTCAACACCTCGTTGATACCCAAGACACCAACAAACTCCTCAACCCCGCGGAAATGCCTCTCACCTTAGGTGCCCATTCAAGCACCGAGCGTGGAACGCGCATCTAGCCACCTCAGCGGCTCCTGGGTATAAGCTGGTCGATCTTCTCGAGGGATTTTATTTCCGAGCGTGCGTACTGGCTGTGTATACATCTGCGAGATTCAGGAAATATTCGTGACTCGTTTTTGGGTGGGATCGGCGCTCTATGTGTACCGTCGTAGCGAAACCGAAATCCAATGCGAGATAGTCGACCCTAAGTATCGGGAAGACGGCATTGCAATGAGCAGGCGGCCTACTGCAATCCCGAACTCAACAGAGGCGACCAGGTTTTGAATCAGTGACAATCAGCACATCTGGCCGGATTGACGTAGATATTGTCGAGAATTCCGCGCTAGGCAGTCTTTGCTGTTCGGCGCGGAGGACAAAGAATAAATGCAGTTGTGACCGCAGCGGAAGCCGCAGCGGGATGAATGAGAGAGAGCGAACGTGACAAGAATTGGCATCGTGGCCGAGTTGGGTCATGAGAAGAGGGTGGCGGCGACGCCCGCAACTGTTAGTCAAATAATTCAGTTGGGCTACGAAGTCGTAGTCGAAAAGGGCGCCGGGGAGGCAGCATCTTTCCGTGATGAGGCATACCTTGCTGCTGGCGCCCTGATTGTTGGCGCAGACGAAGCCTGGGGCTGTGCGATCGTGCTGCGGATCAATCCGCCCACTGAGGATGAGATCGCCCGTCTCACCGAGGGTGCCACGCTGATTGGGTCGTTGAGCCCTGGATTGCGGCCTGAGTTGGTGGATGCATTGGCGGGGCGTCCGATCACGGCGCTGGCGCTGGATGCGGTGCCGCGGATCTCCCGGGCCCAGTCGATGGATGTGCTCAGTTCGATGGCGAACATTGCCGGGTACCGTGCCGTGATCGAGGCGGCCCACGAGTTCGGCCGGTTTTTCACGGGACAGGTGACCGCGGCGGGCAAGGTTCCGCCCGCGAAAGTGCTCGTCGCGGGCGCCGGCGTCGCCGGGTTGGCGGCGATCGGCGCTGCGAGCAGCCTGGGCGCGATTGTCCGGGCGACGGACCCCCGGCCCGAGGTCGCGGACCAAGTGAAGTCCATCGGCGGAACTTACCTCAAGGTCGAGGTGGAGGAGGAGATGAAGTCCTCCGACGGGTACGCCAAGGCGACCTCGGAGGCGTACAACCGGCGCGCTGCCGAAATCTACACCGAACAGGCGAGGGACGTTGACATCATCATCACCACGGCCCTGATTCCGGGTCGTCCGGCACCGAAACTGCTCACGGCCGGTGACGTCGCCGAGATGAAGCCGGGCAGCGTCATCGTGGATATGGCCGCTGGGCAGGGCGGAAACGTTGAAGGCTCCGTGGCCGGGGAACGAATCGTCACCGAAAACGGTGTGATCATTCTCGGCTACACGGATCTCCCTTCCCGGCTGCCGGCCCAGGCCTCGCAGCTGTACGGGACCAACCTGCTAAACCTTCTCAAGCTGCTCACAAAGGACAAAGACGGTCAGCTGAGGATCGACTTCGACGACGTCGTTCAACGATCAGTGACGGTAGTACGCGAGGGAGAAAAAACCTGGCCCCCACCCCCCGTCCAGGTCTCGGCGGCACCCGTTGCGCAAGCGGAAGCCACTCGCGCCGGTGCGCGCTCCGCCGACAAGGCGGAAAAAAAGGCGGGGCTGGGCACTGGCGGCAAAGCCGTTCTTATCACCGCAGGAATCGCTGTCCTCTTTGGCATCAACGCCGTGGCTCCGGCCCCGCTGCCGCAGCACTTCACGGTGCTGCTGCTTTCCATCGTGGTCGGATTCTACGTCATCGGCAAAGTCCACCACGCCCTGCACACCCCGCTAATGTCCGTCACCAACGCTATTTCCGGGATCATCGTCGTCGGCGCGCTGCTGCAAATCACCTCTGAAAACCTCATCGTGCAGGCCCTCTCAGCTGTGGCTGTCCTGCTTGCCAGCATCAACATTTTCGGCGGTTTCGCCGTCACTCGGCGCATGCTCGCGATGTTCTCCAAGGGAAATAAGGCACACGGATGAGCCCGGTACGCGAAGCAACAGGAATTCTTACAAGGAGCACCGCAGTGACTGACACCGCATCCGGTCTGTTGACCGCCGAATCCGTAGCCGGAGCAGCGTACATCGCAGCGGCCCTGCTGTTCATACTCAGCCTTGCCGGTCTCAGCAGGCACGAAAAAGCACGCGCCGGCGTCATCTACGGCATCTCCGGAATGGTCATTGCCCTTGCAGCGACCATCTGGCTGACCCTCCGAGACGCATGGGGCTCGGGCCACGGCCTCACAGGTCTCATTCTGCTACTGGTCGCGGTCCTGGTAGGCGCCGCGATCGGCCTGTGGCGGGCCCGCGTAGTCCTAATGACCGGGATGCCAGAACTCATCGCCCTGCTACACAGCTTCGTCGGCCTCGCCGCCGTGCTCGTCGGCTGGAACGGGCACCTGGAAGCCCCCAAACTGCCCGAAGCCCTCCAAGGCATCCACCACGCAGAAGTCTTCATCGGAGTCTTCATCGGAGCCGTCACCTTCACCGGCTCCATTGTGGCCTACCTGAAACTCTCAGCCCGGATGAAATCCTCACCGCTGACTTTGCCCGGCAAAAACGGCATCAACCTCGGCGCCCTGGCCGCGTTCATCGCCCTGACCGTCTGGTACGTCAACGACTCCCAGCTCTGGCTCCTCATCGCCGTCACCATCCTCGCCCTCGGGCTGGGCTGGCACCTCGTGGCTTCCATTGGCGGCGGCGACATGCCCGTTGTCGTCTCCATGCTCAACAGCTACTCCGGCTGGGCCGCAGCGGCCGCCGGTTTCCTGCTCAACAACGACCTACTCATCATCACTGGCGCCCTGGTCGGATCCTCCGGCGCCTACCTGTCCTACATCATGTGCAAAGCGATGAACCGGTCCTTCATCTCCGTGATCGCCGGCGGTTTCGGCATCGAAGCCACCAAGACAGGAGACACCGACTACGGCGAGCACCGCGAGATCTCCGCCCAAGCAACCGCCGAAATGTTGACCAATGCCTCCAGCGTCGTCATCACCCCCGGCTATGGCATGGCCGTCGCGCAGGCCCAGTACCCTGTCGCGGAACTCGCCCAACAACTCCGCGACCGCGGTGTGGACGTCAAATTCGGCATCCATCCTGTCGCCGGGCGCCTGCCCGGACACATGAACGTCCTCCTCGCCGAGGCCAAAGTCCCCTACGACATCGTCCTGGAAATGGACGAAATCAACGAGGACCTCAACGAAACCTCGGTCGTCCTCGTCATCGGAGCCAACGACACCGTCAACCCCGCGGCAGCCGAAGATCCCGGCAGCCCCATTGCCGGTATGCCCGTTCTCCGCGTCTGGGAAGCCGAGAACGTCGTCATCTTCAAACGATCGATGGCTCCTGGCTACGCCGGCGTCCAAAACCCCCTCTTCTTCAGGGACAACTCCCAGATGTTGTTTGGCGACGCCAAACAAAGAGTCGAGGACATCCTCAAGGCGTTCTAAAGGGAAGTGGCGAATCCCAGCCGAATCTGTTAGCTATGGCGGCTGCCGGAGGATCTCCTCCGGTAGTCGCCTGAGCGTATTTAACAAGGCGAGGCGTCGGTATCGAGTGTCTCAGGGCCGTTGCGTCGTGACGATCCCTGGCTGCTTACTGGATGGCGTGCGGGAATCTTGCTAGTGGGTCGCGCCGAGTTCGACGAGCAAGACGCCACCGATTACGAGGATTATTCCAAGGCCCATCAGCCAGGTGAGCGGTTCCTTGAATAGGAATTTGGAGATGCTGGCTGTGAGAGCGACCCCTGCTGCTGCCCAGATACCGTAGGACACCCCCAGGGGAAGGCCATTAGCTAAGGTGAGGGTGAGCATCATGAAGGCGACGAGGTAGCCGGCGGCAACCCCGCCATACCAGCGCCTATTGTCGACAGCGAGGCGAAGGCTAACAGTGCCCGCGACTTCGAAGATGATTGCGTCGGCGAGGAACACGTAGGCCATGACGCAGACTCGGCTTTCTTGTGTCCGGCTTGCACTCCGAGTTCGAGGCTTATGACTTTGAGCAAAGCACTCCATGAAACATGGATGAATGGGGAGCCGGGACAACCGGCAGAGGGTGGCCGTCACTCCTGCCATACCGCGTGAGTGACCGCGGCGGTGAGCACTCCGACGACGATCCGGCCCCGGCGAACGACCACAGGTGGTGCAGCCAAAGCTTCTGATCGGGCATTGCATCCCTCCTCGTGAACCGGCATGAGGTTCAGGCTTTCACCAAGAGCATGGGGAGCAACAGAGACTTTCTGCCCGGGTCGGGGACACCTGTGGGGCGGCATCGGGGCCGTGGACCCGGGGCCGCCCTTTAAGGGGACACGTGATCAGGCGCTGACCGCGTGATGCAGACGACTTTAGATGCCTGCCGAATTGCTCTCCAGAGGTCTATCACTGGCTCATTAACCAATTATTCGTTACAGGAGTTAAATAGCGCTAGAATTGACTCGTACATCAGTCGAATGCGACAGAGAGGCGAGACATGACCGTCGTCGACGAGCCGAAGGCCGGGCCTCCGTCTACGCGGGTTGCGACCACGTCCAGCGGACCGGGCGCCGACCAGAACGGCAGCCACCGCAGGGAGCGGGTCTTCACCCGCCTGTCCTCGGATGAGAAGCAGCGGGCGGAGTACTGGGCGCGGCGGCGCGGCTACCCCTCCGTCAACGAGTACTACGCCGAGGCAATCGCCGAGAAGGTCCGGCGCGAGAACCTCGACTTCGACATCCCCGATCTGCTCACCGCGCGTATCAACCAGGTGGTCGACGAGCTCAAGGCGCTCTCGACGAACAACGCCAACCTCGAACGGGTCGTAACCATGGGCTTCGACAGCTTGCTCGGATTGACTCGCGGGGATAACTACCTCTTGGACGAGGAGAACGGGGAGCTGACGTGAGCCAGGGGCTGAACGAGATCATGCCCTCCACCGACGAGCTGATGGACGTGGACACGTCCTTCCTCGACGCCTACCGCACCGGTGGGAGCGAGGGTCTGAAGCGGGCCCAGCAACGGGCACAGCAGCCTGAGCCGGAGCGGGACACACCGGAGAAGGCTGAGGCCCCGCAGCCGAGCACCGAAGACCCCGACCGGGACTCCGGTGCCGGCCAACGGGGAGGCTCGGGAGCAAGCAGCGCTACTCCCCCGGCCCAGAGCGACGCCGTCGCCGTGGACCCAGCGGCGACGGCGCACGTGCACGACGACGCAGACGATGAAGCACATCAGGCGGTCCTGTCGGTGTCGCCGCCTGAAGATGCCACCCTCCTCCCATCCGTCCCGCTCCAGCACACTGACCATCAGGATTCCGTGCAGTCTGCGGCGGCCAGGGGCGGCTCCGGCGGAGGGGACGAGGGCAGCGGGGCGTTGCCTCAGACCGGCTTCCGGCTCGATGGCGTGAAGAGCCAGCCGGCGGTCCGGGCCCTGCCCGAGACCATCGTCGGCGCGCTCCGCAAGCAGCTGCGCTCAGCAGCCGTCCGTGAGCTCGGTGTCGGCGACACCGCAGCCCGGGAGTTCGCTGAACGGTTGAGCCAGGCGAGCCTGGTCACGGCCTTCCTGCTGGCCCAGCTCGATCTCGGGCTGGCGACCGATGCCGCCACGCGGCGCGCGGCGCAGCTGTTCCGCTCCCGGGATCCGCTACTGGGCAGTATCGCCGCCCGCATGGAGACCCTGGAGCGGTGGGGCCGCGAGCAGTCCCAGGGCCTGGCCGCGCTGCACGGGCAGCTGGGCGAGGTGAAGGAAACCAGCGCCGCGATCGAACAGGCGGTCGCGTACTCGATCGCGGACCGCACGAGCAACTTCCTGCGCGGCTCGCACGATGTCCACGAGGCCCCGATCACCCATAAGGACGCCGTCTTCGTGCGCGACCGGGTGCGCGAGGCAACGAAGAAGCAGGCGAAGCTCGAGCGCGAGCGGGAAGGGCGGCCGATCCGGTGAGCACCGCCACGCACAGGAGTACAGCGACCGACGCCGAGCGGTTCTGGGAGAAGGTCGACAAGGAGGCGGGCAGGCTCGACGGCACAGGCTGCTGGAGCTGGACCGCCTCGGGCCGCTTCGGCCTGTCGAACGGCGGGTCCTCGGTCACGCCGCGCCGATACGCCTGGGTACAGGCCGCCGCCGACGGGTAGAAGCTTTCTTCCTCAAGAATGGCGCAGGTAATGCGCAGTTTCAAAGCCATTCCGTTTGTTCCGGGTTACGCTTCCGCCGTTAGGTTGGGGATCTTTTGGGGGAACAACAATGACTTACCAGGACTATGAAACACCACCGGCACCCTCAAAGCGCAGAGCGGGGCTCTGGTGGAAGATTGCGATCGCTGTCGTCGGCGTTCTCGCTATCGGGGCTGGAGTCATAGGTGCGATTACTCTTAGCTCGATCAACGCAGCGGCCGAAGCGAGCGTATCAGCCTCAGCGAGTGCTGCGGCGAGCAGGTCAGCCGAGGCGTCAGCGAGTGCCGCTAAAGCGAAGGCACAAGCCGACCTAGACCAGTCGATCAAGGACCTGGCAGCTGCCGTGGATAAGACTGCTGCGGATGCTGCCAAAGCAGACCGCGTCGCCATGGAGAAGAACGGCTGGAAGTATGTGTCCGACTACCTGTACTACGCCACTCCTACTAAGCACTTCACCTGCCCTAGCCATTACGGGTGCGCATCCTTCATTGTCACCAACACTATGCAACCGAACGGCTGTCCATCCGGCGTGAGCGCCAATGTGTCGTTTCTGGCCGCGAACGGGCTATCTGTCTACAGCTCCATCAGGAGTTCCGGGGCGCTTCGCCCTGGCGAGCAAGCACAATTAGACTTCACGGATTTGTCTGGTAACGGTGCCACCTACCGGGTCGATTCCATGAACTGCTACTGACTTCGACTCTCGGGGATGCCACACACCACCTACCAACTAAGTCGGCCCACCAAAAATGTCTGACCCGTTCAGTAAGGTTGAATTACCAACTAACTGAGGGGGACTTGGTGTATCCATCCATTGAAAGTAGCGTCAGCGATATCCTAACTGCGGCATGGGCTATCACTGATGGGCGGGTCGTTCCCAAGACGGAAGACATCGTAATGAAGAACGGTGGCAAACTCGTGGACGCAACGTACCTATATGCGGATCTTGCAGGCTCTTCCTTGATGGCAAACTCACTAAAGAAAGAAGCCACCGCCAAGATCATTCGGGCCTACATCAACACTGCGTCTCGTATCCTTCGCAACTTTAGCGGCGAGATCAGAAGCTTTGACGGTGACCGCGTTATGGCAATCTTCATGGGCAGTGACAAGGAGACGAACGCGGTTCGCGCCGCTCTGGCGATCAACTGGGCTGTCTACAAGGTATTGCGTCCTCAGATCAAATCGAACTGGTCTGATGGAGAGGACTTCTGCAGCATAAGCCATGGCATCGGTATCGATACCGGTGAAGCGTTGATCGTCCGCGGTGGCGTCCGTGACAACAATGACCTGATCTCCATTGGTAAGGCACCGAACAAAGCTGCCAAGCTCAGCGAGATTCGTGATTCTTACCAGCTGACCATTACGCCGGCGGTCTTTGAGGCGATGTCCAACGATGTCGCCTACATGGACGATGGAAGTTCGCTCTGGCACAAGTCTTATGCGAGGAACGACAGCGGGGTTCAGGAGACTTTGTTCCGGTCACAGGCAACCTGGGGCGTCTGAATGGAGGACAAGGAAGCTATTGATAACGCCTGGAAGATCCACGCGGCTCAAGCGGAGTGGACCGGCAAGGTGGATGCCAAAGCCTCTTTTGCATTTGGTCTGGAATCCGCGGCCATCGTCACAGTTGTTGCGCTCAGCGCAAAGGGCAGGATCTTCGGTGATCTAAGCGACCATGCAGCCGCTTGGCTATACGGCATAGGCTTAGCGCTCCTCCTGATTGGCGCACTCTTCGCCGTGACTGTGGTTATCCCCCGGCTCAAATCTGACCTGGTGAAGAGCAGCGCACCGGACAACTTCATCTACTTCGGTCATGCCCAGCACTGGGAGCCAGATGACCTGGCTGTCGCCCTTCGAGAGCGCGAAATTCTTCCAGTGATCGGCCGTCAGATTATTGTCATGGCTGACATCGCATGGCAGAAGCATCGCTGGGTTCAGCTCTCGATGTTCACGGGGTGCGCCGGCGGTGCGTGCATCGTTCTGTCTGCCTTGGTACTGCGGTTTCTATAGCGTTCGGACAGCTGGTGAAGAATTAGAAGGGCCCCGCCTTGCCGGCCGGTACTAGTAGCCTTGAGCAATGACTGCTGATACTCCTACCTCACGAGTGAACACTCTCTCGGACCGCTTTGCTTCGCTCGCTTATGATTCAATGCAGCCGTCGCTCACTGCTCTCCTGGGGCAACAGTTCACCAACAGCACATCGAACATTGGCTCCCTTGTTCTGCAGCAGTTCAACACGCCTAGATTTGCGAGCCTGGTCGGCGACATCGCACCTACGTCCAACATCTCGAAGATGATCTCAGACCACTTTGAGTCGAGAGTCGGCTCTCTCGGCAAGGCTCTTGCTGAGCTGCATCGGACTCAGTTTGAAGACATGTTCCAAAGAGCCGAGTTCCAGAGCGCTATGTTGGGCTTTAGCCAGGCATTTACCGAGTCAGTCAGCTCAACAAGCGTAAGTTCGCTGCTGTCGCAAGCTGCGTCACTGCAAGGATTCATAGAAGACCGGCCTGATGTTGACAACTTCGCCGCCGAGTTCTTGGATGACCAACCTGTCCTGACTGAATCCATCGAGAGGCTGCCTTTCCTCAGCGGCCTGACAATCTCGGACCAGCAGCTTCTTGTCTGGTTCATTGGTGTGGTCGTGGCAATCTACATGACATGGGGAATCCTGATTGTGAGCGCAGACAGCCCAGAACTCGCTATGGTCCTGAGTGCGCTTGGCGTCAGTGGCCCACAGGCGGGTAAAGCAGCTGCGGCCACCGCGAAAAAACTGCTCGACAAGCTGCCCGAGGCAGACGGCGAAGAGTAGCGGCCGGGCCGATCGTTAGAACATATGTTCTATACTTGCTTGCGTGATCAAGTCAGGCTCCCCCGAGGACATGGAACGCATGATGGCTCGGCTGGAAGCTGACCAGAGCCGTCCGATTGATGATCCGGCTCCGATCCGCGACTTCCCGAAGTATGGCCGCCCCCTGGTCTACGTCAGCGGGATCTACGGCATGGCAGTTGCCTGGACGCACACCTACGGCCTGATCGAATGGCTCGACTCTTCCGGAAAGTACCACATAGGTTGGGCGCACTCTTCAAACATTAAGCGAGTTAAGCCGGAAGAATGGAAGGGTGCTAGCGCGCTTTGAACCGCCCCCTTTAGACATCTTCTCGCGCTTTGTTTTCCTTTGGCCAATCGCGCTTCCACTCGATGAAATCGTGCTCTACTTCTTTTCCAGCACGGATTTGATCCACGGCGGTGAGCACTCTGGCTTCAAGTTCGATTGAACGCATGCACTTACGCTACCCAGTCCCTCCGACACCCCCAGCGTTGACGGTAAAGCGTGGTATGCCCTAGATTTGACGCCTCGTCCAGGAAAAGCACGCCACGGTGCGCGCGGGATGCGGCACCCGGCCGCGGAAGCCCTGAACCACCCCTAATAATGGCCGCCGCGGTGGCCGAGCGGTGCGGGTTTTCGAACGGTGGCCGCCGCAGAAGCTGCACCGCGGACTACGTCAGACCGCACAGCGATTGGAGGGCCGTGACCTCCATGGACCCTGGCCGTGATCGCATACCTGCTGCGCGCCATCGACCCGGACACGGGTTGGTCCGGTCGGCTGGCGGCTTTGCTTCGCCAATTCCCGGTCTCACACGCCCTGACCATTGAGTCGATGGGCGCGCCTGTCGGCTGGGAGTCGCTCGAGCTCTGGCGCGGCTGAGGCGGAGCTAGGACCGGACGGTGAGCCGGCCTTCCTTCATGTCATCGCGCAGCTGCGACAGCATGTACCAGTGCGCGCCCTTGGGCTTGAGTGAGATGTAGTGCTCGTGCTGCTTGCCGTCCTGCTCCCAATCCAGGACCATCTCCGGACGGCGCAGCAGCCCCTGGTATTCGTCGACGTCGGCACGGATCTCCACGCGCACACGTTCGTCCGCAGGCGGCACCAGCAGCACCGCGACGTCGCCCTCGTAGCTCAGTGAGACCTCCTGGGCGAGGAGCCGCCGCACGTCGGCCGTGCAGATCTCTCCGCCGGCGACGTCGAAGACGTTCTTGCCGTGCGTCGCGCTCTCCCAGGCGTCGATGCACTCGATCAGCATCGAGCACCCCTGGGCGATACGGATAACGTCCGCCTCGTCCGGCGGCCAGCTGCCCTCCTGCATGTCGATGAGCATGCCGGCGAAGTCCTGCGGTGTGCGGAGGAAGGCGTTGTCGAGGGCCATGGGGTTCGTGCTCCTGGGTCAGGCGTGAGCGGGTAGCGACTCCATAGACGTTACCCCGGATCGAGCTATCCGTGAATGATCCGGGGGCCTCTCTGACCGCCGTGCCGGCGCGGGTCACTGCGCTTTCACCTGACCCAACCACTGACACTATTCGACTCGTCTTTCGAGTCGTCCTCTCGATAGACTCGTCATTGATTTATGAGTCGACTGGTTTATGAGTCATCGACGAGAAGGAGTCATGATGGTTGTCGGGATCCTCACCGAGAAGCCGAGCGCGGCGCGGCACTTCGCCGCAGCCCTCGGCGGTATGAACGGCACGTACAACGGGGAGCAGTTCGTTATCGCCCACGCCCGGGGGCACCTGTACGAGTTCGTCGATCCGCACCGGATGGTCGCGGACCCGGACATGGCTGAGAAGTACCGGACCTGGGACCTGGGCAACCTGCCGTGGGACCCGCGGCAGCTGGACTGGAGCCTGGAGGTGATCAAGAACGCCGGGTCCGTTGCCCAGGACGTGAAGCGCACGCTGGGCAAGTGCGATGAGATCGTGATCGCCACCGACGTCGACCCCACCGGTGAAGGCGGCATGATCGCGGTCAACGCCTTCCTCGAGCTGGGGCTCAAGCCGGGCAAGTGGTCGCGCATGTACTTCACCGATGAGGCCCCGGCGTCGCTGCAGAAGGCCTTCGCCGCACGCAAGGTGATCCCGTCGCTGCTGGACTTCGACGAGTACCGCAAGGCGCGCTACCGCTCACAGTTCGACCTGCTCTCGATGCAGTTCACCCGCGTCGCCACGAACATGGCACGGCAGTCCGGGCAGGACACGGTGCTGCGCCAGGGCCGGTTGAAGTCGGCGATGGTCAAGCTCGTCGGCGACCAGCTCAAGGCGTACAACGACTACGTCAAGAAGCCGTTCTTCCAGAATCGGTTCCGCGACGAGAACGACGTGATGTACACCAATCCGGAAGAGCCGCGGTTTGACCGGAAGGACCAGGTGCCGAACCAGTACGGCCCCTCCCCCGTCGTGCTGGACGGCAAGTCAACGAAGCAGACTGCGCCGCCGAAACTGCTGGACCTGGCTGCACTCTCCTCGCTCCTGGTCGGCAAGGGAATCAAGGCCCAGCTGGTGCTTTCGACCTACCAGTCCATGTATGAATCCCAAACCGTCAGCTACCCGCGAACTGCCGACGTGACGATCACGCCGGAGCAGTTTGACGAGCTCGCGCCCCTGGTGGACAAGATCGCCGGGGTCGTGGGCGTGGACGTGAAGCTCCTGACGCACCGCCAGCCGCGTAAGACGCACGTCAAGCCCCAAGGCGCGCACGGTGCGAACCGGCCGGGCCCGAAGGTACCCGCTTCATTGGACGATGTCGAGCAGCGCTTCGGCAAGGCCGGCCGCCTTATCTACGAAACGCTGGGCAAGAACTACCTGGCGATGATCGCCGAGGACTACGTCTACGAGCAGCAGAAGGGCCACGTCAAGGATTACTCGGACTTCGTTGGCATCGCCAACGTCCCGCTGTCGGCGGGCTGGAAGGCGGTGTTCGATCCGGACGCCGGCGACGACACCGCCGAGGGCGACGAGAACGAGTCGGCCAAGGGCCTGGGCACCAACGCTGCGCCCTTCGTCTTCGAGGGTGCGAACAAGCGCCCCGAGCACCCGAGCATGAAGTGGCTGATGAAGCAGCTGGAGAAGCGCGACGTGGGCACCGGTGCCACCCGGACCTCGACATACTCGGAAGTGACCTCGACGAAGACGAAGTACCCGCTGCTGCTGGAGAAGGGACGCAAGCTCACTCTCGCCGAGGCCGGCGACATGAGCTGGCGACTGCTGCCGGGCACCCGGATCGGTGATCTGGCGCTGACCGAGAAGGTCTACACCGACATGAAGGAGATCGCCGCTGGCACGGGCCCGAGCGCGGAGGAGCGGCTGGGGGTCGTGGCCGACTGGGTGCGCGAGGACATCGCGACCATGCAGAAGAACGCGGCTACCATGCGCTCCGAGCTGGGGCTGAAGGAGGAATCGGTCACCCGGAAGGAACGGGCGCAGGGCACCTGGGCCAAGACCGGTGCGGCCGTCGTGTTCGCCCGCGAGTGGGGCGGCCACCGTTTCACCGACGACGAGGTCGCCCGCCTGCTGGCCGGCGAGACGATCGAATTCTCGGCGAGCAGCACCACGGGCAAGGCCTACGAGGTCTTTGGTGAGCTCGGCGAGGGCCTCTTCAAGGGCCGGAAGTTCGTCGGCTTCCAGAAGCTCGGCTTCGGCCGGCGCGACGCCAGCGGCAACGCGCTGCCCCCGGACTCCTGGTGCCACTACACCTTTACGCCCGAGGAGATTGACCGTCTGATGGCCGGTGAGGGTGTCGAGTCCAGCGACTTCGTCTCCAGGAAGGGCAACCGCTTCCAGTGCAAGGTCTTCTTCCGGGAGGAGAAGAAGGGCGAGGGCAAGAAGATCGTCCCCGACTTCGAGGCCTCCCTGGACTCCCCGCCCAAGAGCTGGTGCGGCGTTGCCTTCACCGACGACCAGCTCGCGGCGCTGGCCGCGGGCAAGACGATCAAGGGCACGGGCTTCAGGTCGGCGAAGGGAAAGAAGTTCGACGCCGAACTGCAGTGGAAGGACGAGGGCGGCAAGAAGAAGCTCGTCCCCTCCTTCGGCTAAAGTCTCTTAGTCGTCCTGAAATAATCATTTGAGGACGAGTCGGATAGTCTGCCCGTCCACGTAAATCAGCACATCACGGCACCGCCCGGCGGCATCGGATCGCTTCATCCGAACCGCCGGGCGTCGTCATTTGTGTATCAGTCCTGCTCAATTGGATAGACCTATCTAAGGTAGAGTAGTCATGTATCCCTCACCTATGAGGGCATTCGGACAGACACAGACAAACCAGTGGTGGCAGCGGGGAGAGATTCATGGCGAAGATGGCCTATAAGGTGCCTACGAGCCTCAACAGGTCGTTCCTCGACCACGAGATCACGCTCAGCAAAGGCGGCTGGGCGGCCAAGCCCTCCCCCATCAAGCAGCTCTTCTTCTTCGGCGGGGGTGCACTGGCGCTGCTGTGGGCGGTGACGCAGACCTTCGTGGCGAGCTCGGGACCGGTGTTCATCACGCTCTTCGTCATCTGGGGCCTGGCGCTGATCGTCTACTTCGGCGGCATGACCAAGACCAAGGAGCTGCGGGCGATGAACGTGCCCGCACTGCTGGCCTACGCCCCTCCCCGGGCGCGCAACGTGCTCACCCGCCGCAACTCCGACCCGAGCGACTTTTACTCGATCGTTGGCATCGACGGCATCGAGGAGGACGGCCGGATCCACTTTTCCGACGGCGGCGAGGGCCAGGTCTACCTGGTCGTCGGCTCGGCGTCGTACCTGCTCTTCGACGAGGACCGCATTGCCATCCTGGACCGGGTGGACGCTTTCTGGCGCAAGATCGACACGAACTGCGAGTGGGCCTTCATCACCACGAAGGAGCCGCAGCGGATCTACCACCAGGTGGCCTCGCTCGAGCACCGCAACCACGCCCTTGAAGTCCGCGATCCCGACCTGATCGAGCTGCAGAACGAGCAGTACGACATTCTCACGCGGCACGTCGGCGGCAAGTTCACCTCGATCCACCAGTACCTGCTGCTCATGGGCAAGAGCGCTGACGCTCTGCGCCGGGCGCACATGGTGCTGCAGGCCGAGGTCGAGGGGTCCGCGCTGATGATCAAGGAGGCGACGATCCTCGACCGCGAGGAGACCGAGCCCATGCTTCGGGTCTTCTACCAGGGCATCGACTACGAACTGCACTCTCTCAAGGCATCACTGGGCTGACCGGGCCGAGCTGGACGAACACAGGAAGGACGAAGGGTGACATGGCGCTGATGACGAAGGCCCGCGCGCAGCTGGGCATCCCGGGGAAGAAGCCCCGGGGCGGGGACGCAACGGCTGTGCCGGGCGTGGACGAACTGGAGGCCGCCCTCGACGACGTTCCCGCCACTGACGGGACGGCGGTACCCGCGGAGGTAGCCGCGCCGGCGGCGGCCCCCGGGCCGGCTGAGTCCGCCGACGGAGCCGAACCGAAGAAGAACTGGTGGCAGCGCCACCAGGAGATGAAGAAGCTGGAGGGGCGGTTCGACTCGTATCCGCACCTGCTGGCGCTCAAGCCGCGGGAGAAGTACGTCTTCCGTTCCGATTACTTCGAGGTCGACGGCTCCGTGGCGTGCGTGCTCGCGTTCTTCCACGACGACGCCGCCCATGACAACTTCGCCGCGTTCTGGGGCATCGACCGGATCCCGGACGGGCTCGACGAGCGCGTCACCGCGGTGGTCCTGGAGCAGGTGCGCCGGATGGACGAGAAGTGGGTCGACCAATTCACGAAACAGTCAGAGAAGCTCGACCGGCTCGATGCGAACGAGCAGGAGGAGACCGGCACGACTTCCTCCAAGCGCAAGGCCGCGAAGATCTCCTCGGATCTGGAGGTCACCATCGGCGAAATCCAGGACGGCGCGAGCTACCTTTCTGTGCACAACCGGCTGTTCCTCAAGGCCCCGGACCTGGAGACGCTGGACGACTCGGTCGACCGGGTCACGCGCCTGTACATCGACCGCTTCGGGACGCTCAAGGCGGCAGCATATGCCGGCGAGCAGCGCCAGGAGCTCGCCGGCCTGTTCAAGAACAACGAGAAGAAGCGCGGCAAGGGCTTCCACTTCACCTCGACCGAGCTGGCAGGCTCGTACTCGCTGGTGACCAACGGCCTGAACGACCGGGGCGGCGAGTACGTCGGCTACATGGTCGGCGACGTCAACAACTCCGCCGTGCTGATGGACGTCAACCGGTACGAGCACCACGTCGTCGTGGCCGACGCGACCCTGAGCGAATACCTGGACCGCCAGCGCGTATCGAACATGTGGTGCTCGAAGCTCTCCCAGGCCTGCATGCTCGGCAACGGCTCCGTGGTCCACCTCGTGCTGGACGGGGCGGACCTGAACAAGCTCGGCCCGGACTTTGAGCGGCTGACTTCGCGCATCGACCTGAACCGCGGCGATGTCAACCCGTTCGAGATGTTCGGCGACGAGGACGACGAGCTGACGGTCTTCGCGGCGCAGATGGAGAAGCTCAAGCTGATGTTCGAGCAGCTCTACGAGACCACGGACGGCGCAATCGGCTCGATCATCCGCTCCGCGCTCGAGGACACCGCGACTGACTTCTACATCGAGCAGGGCATGTGGCGGCACAACGCCAAAGACCAGCGGCACCGCCTGCGCGTGGTCAACATCCCGCACCAGCAGGTGCCGCGGCTGCAGATGTTCGTCTCGTACCTCGCCACCGCGCACAAGACCCTGCTGAACTCGAGCAAGACCGACCCCGACCAGTTGCGCGCGTACAACGTACTGCGCGGCATTGCGAACACGATGCTCAGCACGAACGGCGACCTGTTCAACAACCACACGGCCTCGGCCGTGGACGGGGTCCGGGACGCCCGGCGCGTGGTCTACGACTTCTCCCGGCTCATGCGCCGCGGCAAGGGCGTGGCCATGGCCCAGCTGGTCAACATCGTCGGCTTCGCCGTCGGCAAGCTCGGGCTCGGGGACACCGTGGTGATCCACGGCACCGAGCAGATTGACGACCGCGTCAAGAAGTACCTGCGCGACCAGTTCGACCACATGCACGAGCGCGGCGGCCGCGTGGTCTACAGCTACAACGACGTCGACAAGATGCTTGCGGACTCGGACTTCAACAAGTTCGACGCCGCGGACTACACGCTCTTCGGGCCGATGCGCGACCGCACGGTGGCGGAGTACCAGAAGCAGCTGCATCAGCAGATCCCGCCGGACCTCGCCCAGCTCATCACGACCAAGGGCGAGAACCTTACCTACCTCCGCCGGGACGTGTCGAACGTGGTCTTCCACCTCGACCTCGCGCTGGGGATCAACCCCTTCCGCGAGGCCCAGCGCAGGCAGGTTCGTCTGGAGGCCGCCAAGGCCGACGAGGCGGCCCGGATGGACCAGCTGATGAAGGACAAGCCGGCACCCGGCGCGAAGCTCACCAGCGCCCGCCAGAGCCTCGAATCCGAGGAGGACCGCTCTGAGGACCAGATGGGGCGGGCCGAGCGGAGGAAGGCCATGAAGACGGCCGGGACGGCCCCGCGGAAGCTGGGCAAGTCATGACGACGATGAGGATGTTCGACGAGCATGCGGCCGGCCGCTTCTGGGCTCGCGTCGAGTTCGACGATTGCTGGCTGTGGCAGACGGCACGGAAGGACAAGGGTAACTACGGCACGATCACGATTTCGGACCGTCGTATAGTCGTGCATCGTTGGTCCTACGTGTACTTCTACGGTGAGATCCGGGACAGGCTCGTCATCGACCACCTGTGCATGAACAAGCTGTGCGTTCGCCCGGACCATCTTGAAGCGGTCACCCAGGCTGAGAACGTGCGTCGTGCAGCCGCGGCGAAGGCACTCGGTCGTCAGCGTGATTGGACGCACTGCTCTCGTGGTCATGAGTTCACCGAGGAGAACACGTACGTGGCTCCGTCGGGTGGCCGGCAGTGCCGGATCTGCGTCCGCGCGCGCGTTGCCGGTGAGATTGCGGCCCTGACCACTGCTGAGCGCTTCTGGGCCAAGGTCGACCGCGAGGCGAGCGTTGACGGTTGTTGGCTGTGGACGGCTGCGCTGACTCCGGCCGGATACGGCGCGTGTGGCATTGACGGGCACCAGCTTGCTCATCGCTGGTCGTACGAACAGTCGAATGGCGCGATTCCGAACGATCTGGTCATCGACCATCTGTGCATGGTCAAGAACTGCGTCAATCCTGCCCATCTCGAGGCAGTCACGCAGGTAGAGAATACCCGCCGCGCTGCGCAGGCTGGCTTGTTGGGTTCGGCTGGTCGTGCCAAGACGCATTGTCCGCGGGGACATGAGTACAACGACACGAATACATATGTTTCCGATGGCCAGGGACGGAGGTGTCTTACGTGCGCACGTGGGCGCGAAGCTGCTAGGCGTGCCGATCTAGAGATCGGCGCCCGGATCAGGACTCGGCGTCGTCAGCATCGCGAGGAGCGCATGACCAACGATCCGGAATTCCGTGAGCGCCGGCGGCAGACTTCTCGTGAGTGGAACCGGAAGGCTCGTGCTGAGAATCCTGCGCTTCGCGAGAAGTGCCGTTCGTACAACCGTGAGTACATGCGGAAGAAGCGCGATTCCGATCCTGAATACAGGGAGCGAATGAGGCAGTACCTGCGTGACTATCGCCGGCGGAAGTTGGCAGAAGATCCGGACTATTACAAGAAGCAGAGGGCCAAGGAGAAGGAGATGGGCCGATGATCACTCGTATCACGCAGAAGCCTGGGATGCGGCGTGGAATCGCTGTTTCCATTTTGGCCGCGCTGCTGATTCCGGTGCTGATGATGCTGAACCCGGCATCCGCATTTGCTGATGACAACAAGGACGAGCGCGACAATTACAGCCTCTACCAGTTGGCAAGTAATTCGAGCACGTACTTCAGCCAGGAAAACTCCCCCGAGGGCAAGGACAAGCCCGAGGAGCGGATGAACGAGGACTGGCGGGCCATCACCGCCAACCCGGCGACCGGCGGCGACATGCTCGGCTACGCCGACCCTGAGTTCAGCCTCTTCAATGTGGTCGGCTGGCTCTTCGCTGAGGCGACCGGCTCCACGCAGACCATCGGGTACGACACGTTGAACGCGACGGCCAGCGGCAGCGGGAAGAACGTCTACGCCGGCATGGTGGACTACGCCCACTTCGGCGCGGCCAACGCCGACCTCGGCCTGGACACGATGTCCTCGGGCATCGGCGGCCAGATCCTGGCGCTCATCGGCGGCGGCGCGATGTGGCTGCTCTACGCAATGGCACTGGCCGTGGGCACGCTGTTCTACCTCATCATCCAGCTGCTGAAGGTGCTGAACCCTTTCATGTGGTTCTACCAGGCAGTCGCCGGCGTTGCAGACTCCAGCGGCAACACGAACAGCGCGCACCAGCAGGACCTCGCCGACGGGATGACCGGCAGCCAGGCTGGCGGCGGTGCCCTCGCGGGCCTGCAGCATTGGATCGCCAGCTGGTACGGCCTGCTGCAGTCCATCGCCTGGGAGGCGCTGGTCCCCCTCTTCATTGGCTTCCTGATTATCGGTCTGGTCCTGTTCAAGAAGATGGACCGCGGCTCGGCGATCAAGAAGCTCGTCGTGCGCGTCGTCTTCATCGGGGTGGGCCTGCCGCTGCTGGGCTCGATGTACACCGGCGTCCTGGACAAGTTCGACGACTCACTGCTGGGTCAGCACGCCGGCCCGACCCGCGTGGTGCTCTCCACTTACGTGGACTTCGAGGCCTGGATGATGAACGACCGGCTCGGCGTCCCCGATGAGGCCGTCATCGCCTGGGACAACGGCCAGGCCAGCAACAACGCGATGATGTCGGTGCGCACGACCGCACTGGCGATCAACAAGCAGGCGCACGGCGCGACCTTCCGCGACATCAATGTGGGCCCGGGCGCGACCAACGCCGAGACGGCCTGGAAGAACAGCCTGGTCGGCATGGAGGGCAGCCCTGCGGGCGACTTCAACGCGGTGGGTGCGACCTTCGGCATGCTGAACAGCTACATCTCAGGCCAGATCACCTCGGCGTCCGACTTCGAGTCGGGTATTAAGAGTGCGATCACCAACCTGCCGGTCAGCAGTGACGTGAAGAAGGAGTGGTTCATCGACAAGAAGTCCTACGGCGACAGCGACAACTTCGGCGGACACGGCGAGTCGGACTACGTCCCGACCAACCACCCGGTCCTGGCTGTCGGCGGCAAGGGTCTGACTTCCTCGAACCCGGGCGGGAATACGACGAGCTTCTCGACCCAGAGCACCAAGCACGGCTGCGGGTTCTCGGTCTGGGCGGACAACGCCCCGGTCTCCTGCAACATGTCGGCGCTGTCGGCCTACAACTACCTGAACACCGGCTTCGGCCCCGATTCGATGACGATGTACAGCTCGAACAACGTCACCAGCGGCCTCACCCGTGAAGACCACATGGCGGTCAGCCAGGTCGGCACGGGCCCGGCGAAGTTCATGTACTGGCAGAACGCCGGCGTTGTCCTGGGCAGCATGGTCCTGCTCGGCTTCTGGTACGCCATCGGCATGCTGGTCGGCGCGGTCAAGCGCACCTTCAGCCTCGTGGCCGCGGTGCCGTTTGCCACGCTGGGCGCGATCGCCGCGATCAGCAAGGTGATCGTCTACTCCGTCGCACTGATCCTCGAGGTGCTGGTCACGCTGTTCATCTACCAGTTCGTTTCGGAGCTGCTGATCTCCATCCCGGACATCATCTCCGGACCGGTGTCGGCCTGGATGTCCAAGGACGGCCTGTGGGGCTCGGGCATGCTCGGCGGGATTATCGTGGTCATCCTGACCCTGATCTCCTCGCTGCTGATCATCGGCATCACCTTCGCGCTCCTGCGGGTGCGCAAGGTCGTGCTGCAGGCGATGGACGAGGTGTTCACCAAGCTCGTAGACAAGTTCCTCGACACGAACACCGCACCGAAGCCGGACAAGAGCGGCATGCTCCCCGCTCTGGCTGCGGGAGCCGGTGCGGGAGCGGGCATGGCCGTGGGCAACAAGCTCGCCTCGGGTGTCGGCGGAAAGCTCGGCGGCAGCGGGGCCACGAAGCCCGGCGGCACCCCCGGTGGCGGCAAGGGCCCTTCGACCAACGCCGGCGGCCTCAACGGGGAGCAGAACTCGCTCGCTGCCGGGAAGGGTGCACTGGCGCTGGCGGCTGGTCCGAATGACGGTCCGGAGGGCGGCCCCGACGGCGGCAGCCCCGCCGGTCCCGGCCCGGTCCCCGGCGGCGGTGGTGACAGTGGTGGCCATGGCCCGTCCGCTGGCGGTCCCGAGGGTCCCGGCGACAAGGGTGGTCCCCTGCAGCTCACGGGCGGCAAGGCGGGGAGTTCCCGCTCGGACAAGGAGACCGCGCAGACTCTGAGCAGCAAGGGCGGCCTGTCGAACCTCGGCTACAGCACGGGCCAGGGTCCCTCCTCGCGGGGCGGCCAGGCCACCGGCGGCCAGACGGGCTTCGGGTTCGGCGGCACGCAGGGTGGTTCCGGCACCGGGCAGCCGGGCCAGGTCCAGGGTCAGAAGCAGGACGGGGTCACGGGCAGCACCGACAGCGGTGCACGCACCAGCAGCGGCCGCAAGGGTATCGCCGGCCAGTCGGCTCCGACGCAGTTCGGCTCCGGCCAGCAGGCCTCCTCTGCCTCCCCGGAGCAGGGTCCGCGCTTCACGGCCGGTACCGGCGGCCCTGCACAGGTGAACCCCGTCGTCGCCGCGGTCCCGGGCATTCCGGGAACGCGTGCGACGCGGGCCGCGGAGGGTCAGCCGCCGCAGGCCAAAGCTGGTTCCCATGCTGTGCAGCCGGGCCCCGGTGTCCCGCAGGCCGGCGGCACCCAGCGCCGCAGCCCGCAGGCCCCCGTTCAGGCTCCGACCGGCCAGGGCAATGCCCACCGCGCTCCGGTCCAGCCCCGCACCGGCACTCCGGCGCAGGCGCAGGGACAGTCCGGTCAGCGCCCGCAGGCTCCGTCTCCTGCTCCGGTCCAGCCCCGTGCGGGTGGCCAGGTCCCCGGTGGGGCTCAGGGCAGCCGGGGTGTCCAGCCGGTTCCGCGCAGCGGACGTCGTACGGAACCGCAGGTTCCGGCCCAGGCACCGAAGGCTCCGGCTCCGCAGCCGTCACAGCAGGTTCCGGCCCAGCCGCGGCGGACGCCGGATCCGGCTCCGAAGCACACGGACGGTCCCACGTCGCGGAGGAAGCCGGCTGAGGACCCGAAGGACTGATCCGATGGTGATGAGGGCGGTGCACTCCGGTAAGGGGTGCGCCGCCCTTCGCCTGTTGGTGGGGAAAGGACGGAACTGTTGAACTTGCGAGCTAAGACGCGCGACGAGTTCCCACGGGGCTGGTGGCGATCGGGACGCTGGTGGCTCGAGGGGGCCCGCGAGCTGGGAGTGAACTGCCTTGCTGCGCTGGCGTCAGTGCTCTTCGTGCGCGAGGTGCTGCGCTTGGTCCGCGACCGGGACAGCCCCGATGACCTGGCGCGCCGGCGGGTGCCGACTGAGGGCTGGGTGGCAGGTCTCCTGCTCGGATGTATGGCATTGGGCAGCTTTACCGCTCTGGCGTCTCTGGCAGCGCAGACGGGCTCCTCCAGCCCTGACCGGGGCCTGGTTCAGGTCGCGGTCCTCGTGTCCATGCTGTGGTGGCTGGCCAACGTGGTCGTCTCAGTGACCGCGCTGGCAGTGCTGTCCAGGTCGCGGATCCGGCACATGGATGCCTGGGCCGAGATCGACTTCGTCGAGACACATGCGCCAAAGTACGGACGGCCGCCGGAGACTGTCGAGGAATACAGGGCACTGCGCCTGAAGGGTGGACGACACTAGGCCCGGGGAACAGTTGGCCAGCCGGCCATCCAGATGCAAGAGGACCCCGTGGACATGATGTCCACGGGGTCCTCTCTTCCCGTCGGGTGTGGCGGCCGCACTGCAACACCTGTCTCAATCCCTCCGGGGGCCCTTGTCGAAGATCCGTGAGATACGGTCCATTCCTTCTGCGCTGAAGATGTCCGAGACCGCACCGGCTGTTCCGCTGCGCGGCAGCTCCGAGCGCAGAGTGAGCTTGGCGTAGCCTCTGGTCGGCCTGGACTCGATGACGTAGACGATCTCGTGTGAAACGAAGGACGAGGTGTCCGAGTCCGGCTTCTTCTGGTGTGTGAGCACCCGGAAGCCCGGGCGGTCGCCGATGTAGTCGAAGAACCTGGCTAGCGTCTCCTCTTCGAGCTGCCGCCGCTCCTCTGCGTCGCGTCCGGAGATCTCGATCAGCTGGATGTGTGTGCAATCAACGTCGGCAGTCGGCCGGCGGATGTCGTCGAAGTCCCAGGTGGCCCGGGCAGCCCGCAGCTGCTCGTCGCTGGGGTACGCCACCCGGTCTTTGTAATACCTGATCGGCCCGATGAGCGTCATGCTCGACTTCCTGCATCCTGTCCGGCGCATGGGTGCGTTCCGGAAGAGAAAAGGCAGAGCCCCGCGGACGGGTGGTCCACGGGGCTCCGGTGCTGCAGGTCGGTCGAGTCAGTCAAGGGGTCAGCCTCCTTAGCCGCAGTACTTGGTCTTGACGGCTTTGCCCTGCTCGCTGTCGACGGGCACGAGCACGACGTCGTTGACGCCGTTGGAAAAGACGAACTCCATGCTCGACTTGTCCTTGCCGAAGCTGATCGTTCCGGTCTCGGTGGTGCTGCGGCCCTTCTCGGTCCAGTCCACGGAGGTCTTGGACGCGTTGATCTTGCCGGTGCCGCGGAGGGTGTAGGCGTCCTTGAGCTCACCTTTGGCAGCGGCCGCCTTCGGGTCGTCGAGGACGGAGTTGATGGAGTGGCACGCCAGGTCCTGGCGGCTGGCGGTGTCGAAGTAGGTGATCTGGTCACCGTCCACCACGACAATGTCGCCGTTCTGTCCTTCCGAGGTGGCGAAGTACCGCCCGTCCCCGCCGGAGCTGCTGCAGCCGCTGAGCACGAGCGCGGCGCATGCCAGGGCCGCAGTGGTCGCGGCCAGCTTCGTCCGCGTCACGTGTGCGGTCCTGGTGATGTCCATGGTCTTCTCGTCCCCCTGGTCGGTCCTGTCGTCCTGGCTCTGTGTGTCCAGGCAATGAGTGCTCGGAAGGTCCAGCGTCTCGGCTCCACAGTTCAGAACTGTTTCCCCGAGCCCCCGTTCCCAGACCACGCCCGGGAGCCGAAGCTGGACTATCCACGCCCGCCTGGAACGGACGACCTGCTCAGCCGAGACTGAGCAGGATTTCCACTCCTATACCTGTTTTCTCTACCAGTATGGCAGACCACGTACCACATGTACCACCTTGCACATGTCAGTCAGGAGTTGACTGGGACAACTCCAGACACAGGGAGCAGCACGCGGATCCCTGTGCGGAGAACGCCTGCAGGATCACGCCGTCGTGTCCGGTGTGCCACTCAGACCCGTCGGGGCCGGGCACCACGCCGCAGACAGGCAGCAGATTGTCGGGTTTGGAATAGAGGTGATGGATGGTCGTTATGGTCGCATCGGGCATGCCCTCATTGTCCATCAGGGTCGGTTGACTTGGTCAGACCAACCCGTCTACGAACATATGCCCGAACACCCCAATCGGCGGCGTTCAGCGGGGGTCTATCACCGGTCGTCCACGGGGCGGCCTAGACATCCAATGTCCCTCGCGACGAGTAACATCGCATGTGCTTGGCATGCGGCGGCGATTGCGCTCCCGGAATCCGGCGGGTCCTGACGGCAAGGCTTGCTTTGCGGCGAGGGCGCATCCCGGTTCTCGAGCCTGAGGTTACCCACCTCGCAACATTTGGTGGTCAACCCATGCGGGGACTCATAGTTGGCCCCGCTCACCGCGGTCAGGTGTGTCATGCCCACCACCTTCATGGCGTTGCCCAATCCCTGGTCCAGGGCGCTGGTGTCTCCGGTGACCATTCCCGGCAGGAGACCACGGGCGTCGGGCTCCAGGAAGGACGCGGCCGCTACGAACCGGCCCCGGAGCTCCCGTGCAGTCTCCTGAAGGACTGGACCGGCCGTTGACCGTGCGGGTGAAGTGGAGGCCACAAGGTTCCCCGCCTCCGTGCGTCCCGGCTCGGCGGGCCGCAACGTGCCGGCGGCGCGAACCGTTTGTCCCGGCACCACCGGGCCCCAGTCCCGGCCGCCCATGACAACCAGCGGGGTATGGGTCCGGATTCGCACCCCGCCGGTGGAGACTTCCTGGGTCACCACTGGCACGGACCACCGTTCCGCCGCTCCCCCGGGGCCGGTCACGGCACGCGGAGTTCCGGCTACCTCGACAACGGCGACGACCGATCTGCCTGCCGAGATCGCCTCTGCCAGCGGTCCGTCGAAACGCTGGGCCGAGCCGGCGGCCGAATGCGCGGCGGCGGCAGCAGCAAGCATCAGGGAGACCCCGACGGCGGCGACGAAACTCCGTGGCCGGGCCGTCCGGCGTGGCTTGGATCGGACACCGCGAATGGCCGCACGCCTGCCCCGCCGGCTACTACTGGCGGCCCCGGAAATGAATGCCGCGGCCGCTGCAGCCAGGGCAGCGCACATCAATGCCAGTGACGCGGGCGGCAACCAGATCCCTGCCACCGCGCCTCCCCATACCAGGACAGCCGGGAGGGCGAGGCGGAGATCGGTGCGGCGCCGCGGCGCCGTGGAACCGGAATCCGCTGCTGCCGGGGCGTCGGCCTTATCCCTCGCGCGCTTCCGCGCCGAGTCTATGCACCGTGTCCAGAAGCACCGGGCGTCCAGCCGTTGACGTGAACGGAGCCTGGGCGTTCGCGACGGACCCGCGGTTCCTGAGGGCACCTGCCCCTGCACGGGCCTTGGCGGCCCGGCTGCTTCTCCCCGGACGGCCGACTCCACGAACCTGCCCCAGGGGCTCGGCTGCAGGTTCCGGCCATTGCGGTCCTGCTCTGGCGTACCGGGACCGTTGCCACCGCCATGCGACCCCATCTCAGACCGTCACCAGGGGCAGCAGGGACTCAAGCATCTTGGGCCCGACACCATCCACCGCGTCCAGTTCCTCAACACTCTTGAAGGGGCCATGGTCCTTTCGCCAGTCCACGATCCGCTGCGCGAGCACCGGGCCGACCTTGGGCAGGGTGTCCAGTTCCGCCATACTGGCGGTGTTGAGGTTGATCTTCCCGCCGGGGTGGCGTGTCCCGGCAGCCGGCCCGGCAGTTTCCGGGCCATCAGCGCTTCCTGTTCCTTGGGCGGCCGGAAGCGGCTCCCCCACCTTTGGGACCTGGACCTTCTGTCCATCTTCCAGGACAAGGGCGAGATTGAGCCGGTCCACGTCGGCGTCGGCTGCGGGACCGCCGGCGGCAGCGATGGCGTCGTCAACGCGGCTGCCCTGGCGCAAACGGAAGACCCCGGGGCTGCCTACCGCCCCAGCGACATGTACCACCACCAAGCCCCCGGACGCGGACACCCCCTGGGACTGGCCGGAATCCGCTGACGAGTCCGGGCGGCCCTCTGCCGAACCGGCAACCGGGTCCTCCGGGGAGGGATGGCTGCCACCGGAAGTGCCCACCCCGCCCAGTGGCAGGATTTCGGGGGCGACGGCTCCCGCCTGCCACCAGAACCAGGCTCCGGCAGCCACGGCCACCGCGGCCAGCAGCGCGGCGACGCGCAGTCCCACCCGCCACCGGAGCCGCGGGGCCGCATCTTTTCGGCCACCCGCACCGGACACCGTGCCGGTCTCGTCGGGTTGTCCCGGGCCCTGGTACTCAAAGCCAGCCGAGCCCGGACCATCGAGCAGGAGGCCTGGGCGTCCTCCACCCAGCGTGGACTGGAGCCGGTCCCTCGCATGCCGCGCCTGCTGACCTGCTGCTCCAGCATCCCGGCGTGACATAGTTTCACCCTAGGAAGCCCTGCCACCGGGCGGCATACACCAAAGCTCCTATGTGGAAAGGCTCCCGTCGCCGGTTCCCCTGCCAACAATGACAGCAAGCACTCCGAGCCCGGCGTGCGCCGCGAGGACCGCGGGCAGGGAACTGATCTGTGCAGGAGGGCAGCCGGGCAAAGCCGCTGCCAGCCTCGCGGCCAGGCCGTCCGCCTCCGCCTGGTTTCCAAAGTGATGAACAGCCAGGCGCACGGTTTCACCAGAGCGGGGCACCGCTTCGGCCGCAACGATTTCCTCCAACCGGGCCACGGCGCGCGCGGCAGAACGCACCCGTTCCAGCGGAACGATCCTGCCGCCGTCGACCGCCAGGATGGGCTTGATGGCAAGCATGGTGCCCACGAGCGACGCCGCGGCACCGATACGCCCGCCACGGCGCAACTGTTCCAGGCTGGGAACGTAGAAGTAGACCCGGGTCCGGGTTGCCTGGGCGTGGGCGGCCGCGGCCACGTCGGCACAGCCTGCACCGGTTGCCGCTGTTGCGACCGCAGCCTGGACTGCCATGCCCTGGGCCATGCCGACAGTTTGCGTGTCCACCACCTCGACCGGAATTCCGACCCTCGCCGCGGCGAGCCTCGCAGCGTCCGCCGTACCGGAAAGTTCACCGGAGATGTGGACTGACACCACGGCCTCGAATCCGCGTTGCGCGGCTGCACGGTAGGCCTGCTCGAACTGCCCGGGCGATGGCCGGGACGTTTTGACCGCGGTGCCGGAGGCGAGGGCCACGGCGATGGTCTCCAGGATGTCGTCTTCGCCTTCGCCGTAGATCTCCGCCCCCACCATCACGGGCATCGGTACGACAGTCAGGATTCCGTCGTGCGGAAGCCCGGCAAGATAGCTGGCCGGCAGGGCTGCTGCGGAGTCTGTGACGACGGCGGTGCGGACCGCGGCGCCGGGGCCCGGACGCGCGGTCCCGGGACGGGCAGAGGGCCTCAGGGCCGACAGCCGGGACCGTACCCATGGCCAGGCGGCGGCATTACTGTCGGGCAAGGGGCCTCCTGGCTACGGTGTCCGGCTCAGGCGACACCGGCCGCCGGAGACTATCCGACGGCCGGTGGATGCTGCGGGTGCAGTGGTCAGGCCGGAACGATGTTGACCAGCTTAGGCGCACGGACAATGACAGTCCGGATGCCTCGGCCGTCGAGGGCACGCTGGACATTGCCGGACGCCAGGGCGAGCTCACGCAGTTGGTCCTCGGAAACGTCCGGAGACACCTCCAGCCGGTCGCGCACCTTACCCTGCACCTGGACAACGGCGGTGACCGTGTCCTGGACCAGGAGGGCAGGATCGTGTGCCGGCCAGCCTGCGTTTGCCACCGATGCCGGGTGGCCCAGCAGGTTCCACATGTCCTCGGCCGTGTACGGCGCGAACAGGCTGAGGATCACGGCCACGGCCTCGGCGGCCTCGCGGACGGCCGGATCCGCGGCGCCGGCCCCGGAATCGATGACCTTGCGGGTGGCGTTGACCAGTTCCATCAGCTTGGCCACCACCACATTGAACTTGTTGGCATCCAGCAGTTCGGAGGCGTCGGCGATGGTGCGGTGCGTTACCGAACGCAGGGCGCGGTCACCGGCTGCGGCGTCCACGCCGGGGCTGCTGGTGACATCCTGGGCCAGGCGCCAGGCCCGGGCCAGGAACTTGGCAGACCCTGACGGCGACACGTCAGCCCAGTCCACGTCGTCCTCGGGCGGGGAAGCGAAAACCATGGTCAGCCGGACGGCGTCCACACCGTACTTGTCCAGCTGTTCGCCGAGGTCCACGCCGTTGCCCAGGGACTTACTCATGGCCTTGCCGCCGTTGAGCACCTGCCCCTGGTTGAGGAGGGCACTGAACGGTTCGTCGGCGTCGATCATCCCCAGGTCGTGGATGACCTTGGTGAAGAAGCGGGCGTACAGCAGATGGAGGATGGCGTGCTCCACGCCGCCGACGTACTGGCCCACCGGCATCCAGTCGTTGATCCTGGCAGGGTCGAACGGGCCCTCGGTGTACTCCGGCGACACGAAGCGCAGGAAGTACCAGGACGAGTCCACGAAGGTGTCCATGGTGTCGGTGTCGCGCTTGGCCGGGCCATGGCAGCTGGGGCACTCCACGTTGACCCACGCCTCGGCGGCGGCCAGCGGGGACGTGCCCTTCGGGGACAGGTCTTCGCCGCGGAGGTTCTCCGGCAGGGTGACCGGCAGCTGCTCGTCCGGGACGGGCACCTCGCCGCACGCCGGGCAGTGGATGATCGGGATCGGCGTGCCCCAGAACCGCTGACGGCTCAGCAGCCAGTCCCGCAGGCGGAAGTTCACGAACTTCTCCCCGGTGCCCTGCTGCTCCAGGATCGCGATGGCCGCCGGGATGGCCTCGGCCTTGGGCAGGCCGTCCAGCTCGCCGGAGTTGACCAGCGTTCCTTCGCCGGTGGTTGCCGTGCCGGAGACCGCGGGGTCTTCCTCGCCGGTGTCCAGCACCGCCCGGACCGGCAGGTCAAAGGTCTTGGCGAAGTCCAGGTCGCGCTGGTCATGGGCAGGGACGGCCATGATGGCGCCGGTGCCGTAGTCCGCCAGGACGTAGTCGGCGGCCCAGACCGGCAGCTTTTCGCCGTTGAGCGGGTTGATGGCATAGCGGCCGGTGAAGACGCCGGTCTTTTCCCGTTCGGTGGACTGCCGTTCGATCTCGGAGAGCGCCTTGACCTGTTCGCGGTAGGCGTCCAGGGCCCCGGCGTGTTCCTCGGTGACCAGTTCGACGGCCAGCGGCGCGTCCGCGGCCACCACAAAGAACGTCGCACCGTACAGGGTGTCGGGGCGGGTGGTAAAGACCGTGACGTCCTTGGCGGCCTTGCCGCCGTCGGCCTCGACCACGAAGGTGACGTGGGCGCCCTCGGACCGGCCGATCCAGTTCTTCTGCATGGCCAGCACGCGCTCGGGCCAGTGCCCGCGGAGCTCGTCCATGTCGTCCAGCAGCCGGTCGGCATAGTCGGTGATTTTGAAGTACCACTGGTTCAGGGACTTCTTCGTGACGGCGGTGCCGCAGCGCTCACACGCGCCGTTGACAACCTGCTCGTTGGCCAGCACGGTCTGGTCCTTGGGGCACCAGTTGACCGGCGAGTCCTTGCGGTAGGCCAGGCCGCGCTCGTAGAAGCGCTTGAACAGCCACTGGGTCCAGCGGTAGTAGCCGGGGTCCGAGGTGTGCAGGCGGCGGGACCAGTCCGCGGAGATGGCGTAGCGCTTGAACGACGCAGCCTGCGTGTCGATGTTGGCGTAGGTCCACTCGCTGGGGTGCGCGTTGCGCTTGATCGCGGCGTTTTCCGCGGGCAGGCCGAAGGAGTCCCACCCGATCGGGTGCAGGACGTCGTAGCCTTTTTGGCGGAGGTAACGGGCCACGACGTCGCCCATGGCGAACGCTTCGGCGTGTCCCATGTGCAGGTCGCCCGAGGGGTACGGGAACATGTCAAGCACGTAGCGGCGTTCCCGGGACCCGTCGTCCACCGGGGTGAAGACCTTGAGGTCCTCCCACACCTGGGGCCATTTGGCCTCCATGGCGGTGAAACTGTAGGTGCCCTCTTCAGGCTCTGCCGATACTGTTGTTGTTCCGGTCTCTGTCTCCGGCTGAACGCCCACTGCTGCCCTTTTCTGTTCTGTTACGGCATCGGTGCTGCCATAACGGCCTGATCCTCCTGCTGACGGCCCGCATGCCCCGGACACACAAAAGCCCCTCACCATTGGAGGGGCTGCCGCTCAGCTGTCACGTCTGGGACAGCCGGCGGCTAACTAAGCAGAAGGATCGCACGCATGGATCTACTTTAGCGCACCCGTACGCCGCGTGCCGCAGCAGGGAGCCGGGACTCGTTGCATTAGCGGGCCCAAGCGCGCATGATCATCCCAAACGTTGGGAGGTGGTGTGCGGTGCCGGATGCAACCACCGCCGGCCCCGGCCAAGGTGCGCCCCTGTCCCTATGGCTGGCAAGCGCCGGCACGACCGGCTTCCCTGAACTGCGCGGCACAGTTGAGGTGGACGTGGCAGTAATCGGGGGCGGGGTCGCAGGACTGACGGCAGCGCTGGCCCTCAAACGTTCGGGCCGGTCGGTAGCCGTTCTTGAAGCCGCCCGGATCGGCACAGGCGTCACTGGGCATACCACCGGCAAGGTGACGTCCCTTCACCGTCTGGCATATACGGCATTGGAACGAAGTCACGGCGCAGTCGCCGCAGGGGTCTACGGGAAGGCGAACCAGGCTGCCGTGGAACACATCGCCCACTTGGTGGCGGCGGAGGACATCTCCTGCGGCTTCCGGAGGGTTGCCAACTTCACCTTCGCCGGGAGTAAGGACATCCTGCCGCAGGTGCGCGCCGAAGCCGAACTGGCCGCCAGGCTTGGACTTCCCGCCTCATTCACGGCCGAGGTACCTCTGCCGTTCCCTGTGGCGGGAGCCGTCCGGTTTGACGGCCAGGCCCAGATTCACGCGGTGAAGTACCTCCAGGGGCTGGCCGCAAGAGTGGACGGAGACGGCAGCTTCGTTTTCGAAGGAAGCCGGGCCGTTGACCTGCAAGACGGCGCACAGGTGAAAGTCGCCGCCGGGGACGGCACCGTGCTGGCCGCTGACGCGATTGTGGCCACGAATGTCCCCTTCGGAGACCATGGCAGGTTGGAAGCACTGTGCCCGCCACACCGCTCCTACATCGTTGCCGCGTCGGTGGACGGGCCTCCCCTGGACGCCACGTTTATCAGCGCCGATGAGCCCATGCGGTCGTTGCTCACGGTCCGGCTGAACGGGGTGACGTACCTGCTGACCGGCGGCGAGGGCCACCCCGCCGCCGAACACGTGGATCCGGTGCAGCGGTATGCGAGCCTCGCCGGCTATGCCCACAGCCATTTCGGGGCCGGGCCCGTTGCGTACAGATGGTCCACCCAGGACGCCGTTCCCCGGGACGGGTTGCCCTGCGTCGGGCCGCTGAATCCGGACAGCCGGCATGCCTTCGTCATCACTGGCCTGCGCAAATGGGGGCTGACCAACGGTACCGCCGCCGCGCTGATGCTCACGGACCTGCTCAACGGCACCCCCAACGAATGGGCTCCGCTGTTTGACAGCAACCGCGCACCGGGGCGGCCCGGGGCCAGGGCGGCAGCGGATGGCCAACCTGCGGCCGACGGAAGCCCCGCCGGGCAGGAGCCCGGCCCGGACGACGTTGCTCGGCAGGTGGCGGAACTAGCCCCTGGGGATGGCAAGGTGATTGACGCGGGCGGGACCAGTACGGCCTACTACCGGGGCCAAGCCGGTGAGATTCACGCCGTGTCCGCGACCTGCACCCATCTGGGCTGCACCGTCGGCTTCAACCGGGAAGACGGCACCTGGGATTGCCCTTGCCACGGTTCCCGGTTCACCGTGGACGGCGAGGTCATCCAGGGACCGGCCACCGAGGTCTTGTCGCCGCTGCCCGCACCCTGAAAGCGCCTCCCCCTCGCCCACGCCTGGCTGGGGCCGGACATGCAAGGGCCGCCCCGCCGGATACCGGCAGGGCGGCCCCAAGAGCAAAGGACGCTATCGCACGTCCTCGTCAACCCAGTCCATGGACTTGGTGACGGCCTTCTTCCAGAGGCGCAGCTGGCGCTCCTGCTCCGCCTTGTCCATCTGCGGCTCCCAGCGCTTGTCCTCGGACCAGTTGGCGGACAATTCGCCCAGGTCCTTCCAGAACCCGACGGCGAGGCCGGCCGCGTAGGCGGCGCCGAGCGCGGTCGTTTCCACGACCTTGGGCCGGATCACCGGAACGCCCAGGATGTCCGCCTGGAACTGCATGAGGGCATCGTTGGCCACCATGCCGCCGTCGACCTTCAGCTCACTCAGCGGAACGCCGGAGTCCGCGTTGACGGCGTCAAGCACCTCGCGGGTCTGGAACGCGGTGGCCTCCAGGGCTGCCCGGGCGATGTGGTTCTTGTTGACGAAGCGGGTCAGGCCGACGATCGCACCACGGGCGTCCGAGCGCCAGTAGGGAGCGAAGAGGCCTGAGAATGCGGGAACGATGTACACGCCGCCGTTGTCTTTCACGGCCGCGGCCAGGGTCTCCACCTCCGGTGCGCTGCTGATCATGCCCAGGTTGTCCCGCAGCCACTGGATCAGCGAGCCCGTGACGGCAATGGATCCTTCCAGGGCGTAGTGCGGCTTGGCGTCGCCGAGCTTGTAGCCAACGGTGGTGAGGAGCCCGTTCTTGGAGTGGACGATCTCCTCGCCGGTGTTGAAGATCAGGAAGCAGCCGGTGCCGTAGGTGTTCTTGGCTTCGCCGGTGTCGAACGCGGCCTGTCCGAACGTGGCTGCCTGCTGGTCGCCGAGGATACCTGCCACCGGCGTCTCGCGGAGCAGCTGGGATCCGTGGACCTCGCCGTACACCTCGGAGGAGGACTTGATCTCCGGCATCATGCTGCGCGGCACACCGAAGATGCCCAGGATTTCGTCATCCCACTGCAGCGTATCGAGGTCCATGAACAGCGTCCTGGAAGCGTTGGTGACATCGGTGACGTGGACACCGCCGTCCACGCCGCCCGTCAGGTTCCAGAGGACCCAGGCGTCCGTGTTGCCGAATACCAGGTCTCCGGCCTCGGCTTTCTCGCGTGCGCCGTCGACGTTGTCCAGGATCCATTTGATCTTTGTCCCGGAGAAGTAGGTTGCCAGCGGCAGCCCCACCTTCTGCTTGAAACGGTCCCCGCCGCCGTCCTTGGACAGTTCGTCAACGATGTCCTGGGTCCGGGTGTCCTGCCACACGATGGCGTTGTAGACCGGTTTGCCGGTGGTCTTGTCCCACACCACGGCGGTTTCGCGCTGGTTGGTAATGCCGACGGCGGCAATATCGTGCCGCGTCAGGTTCGCCTTGGAAAGAGCGGAGCCGATGACCTCACGGGTGTTGTTCCAGATTTCCGTGGCGTCGTGCTCAACCCAGCCGGCCTGCGGGAAGATCTGTTCGTGTTCCATCTGGCCGGAGGAGACAATGGCGCCGCTGTGGTCGAAAATGATGGCGCGGGTGCTGGTGGTGCCCTGGTCGATGGCGATTACATACTGGTTCATGATGACGTCCTTGTCCGGTTTGTTGATCTGTCGTGTGGGTTCAGGATGCTGCGGTGACGATGATGGGGACTATGCGGGCCACGAGGCCACCGAGTGCGCCGCCGATCAACGGTCCGACGACGGGCACCCAGGAGTAGGCCCAGTCGCTGGAGCCCTTGCCCTTGATGGGAAGCAGTGCGTGGGCGATCCGGGGTCCGAGGTCGCGGGCGGGGTTGATGGCGTAGCCGGTGGGGCCGCCGAGGGACACGCCGATGCCTACCACGAGCAGGGCAACGGCGAGCGGGCCAAGGCCGGAGGGGGTCCCGCCGAGGGTGAGGATGACCAGCACCAGCACGAAGGTGCCGATGACTTCGGTAACGACGTTCCACGGCGTGGACCGGATGGCCGGCCCGGTGGAGAAGACGCCGAGCTTGCCGGCGGGCTCGGGTTCGTCATCGAAGTGCTGCTTGTAAGCCAGCCAGCAGACCACGGCGCCGAGGAATGCGCCCACCATTTCGCCGCCGAAGTAGGTCAGGGTGGAGGCGAAATCCACGGTGACGCCCGGGGCGTACTCGGCTTTGCCGTTGAGCAGCAGGCCGAGGGTGACGGCGGGATTCAGGTGCGCGCCCGACTTGGCGGCGACGAAGACACCCGCGAAGACGGCGATTCCCCACCCCCATGTGACCATGAGGAACCCGCCGTTGTTGCCTTTTGTCCCCCGCAAAGCCACGTTGGCAACGACGCCGCAACCCAAGAGGGTCAGCATGCCGGTACCAAAGACTTCGGAGAGGAAGACTATTCCTAGAGACATCTTTGACTCCTTCTGTTTTTAGTTGTCGGCCCTCCGCGGGTGGAGGGCCGTTGGGCCGGGGTGACTGACTCCCCCGGCCGCCAGCCCGGCCTCAGGAGACCAGGCTGTGCGTTTCCACCCGGTGGAAACGCTGCAGCACGTCCTGGGCGTGCTTGATCTCTGCGGTCCGCGTTGCTGCGTCCCACTTGAGCGGTCCGGAGAGCACCTCGGCTGCCTCATTGAGCAACTCGCCGGTGACCAGTCCCCGGAAAGCCAGGGAGGTGCGCCGGATCAGGACATCCACCAAGTGGCCCACCTGTTCGTGTGCGGCCATGAATTCCAGTTCCCGGACGCTGAGCTCACGGGTGGAACGCAGCGCCTGGTCAGGGGCGGCGTCGAGGTACCCGATCACTTCTTCGGCGCGCGTTCCGTAGCGGGTCAGCAGGCCCGCCGTGCGGTCCGCGTCCCTACCGGCGGACATGTGCGCCTTGATCCACTGCTGGACGCCGTTCTCGTCAGCGGGGAAACCGGCTCCGCCGCCGATGGGCAGCTGCGCGGTTGAAACCTTGCGCTGCATGCCGAGTTCGGCGAGGACGTCGTTGGCGAGGTGCTCTGCAAGGGCGCGGAACGTTGTCCACTTGCCACCCACCAGGCTCAGGACGACGGCGGAGCTTGCGTCGGGTCCGGAGGTGCGCCGTTCGATGCGGTAGTCGCGGGAGACGAAGCCGGGCTGGGTGGCATCGTGGCTCGGCAGGGGGCGGACGCCGGAGAACGTGTACACGATGTGGTCCGGTGTCACGTCGATCGAGGGAAAGACGTGGCCGATCAGGTCGAAGAAGTACGCAATCTCCTCATCGGTGCAGATGGCGTCCTCGGACATGTCGGCGTCGACGTCGGTGGTGCCCACCAGGACCCGGTCACCCATCGGGTAGATCAGGACGATCCGGCCGTCGGTGTGCTCAAAGAAGATCTCCCGGCCGCGGCACGCGGCCAGGAGGCCCGGGTGGTCCAGCACAATGTGCGAGCCCTTGGTGCCGCCCATGAATGATGATGCGGCACCCATGGCTCCGTTGGTGAGGTCCACCCACGCGCCGGTGGTGTTGACGATGACGTCCGCCGTGAAGTCGAATTCCTCGCCGGTGAGTTCGTCGCGAAGCCGGACCGTGCTGCCCCGTCCGGTCCCGGGGTTGGGGGCCGGCGACATGGACTGCAGGGAGAGGTAGTTGCTGGCACGGGCCGTGTTGCCTTGAGCCTGCTCCGTCCCGGCCGGGCGGCCGGCTTTCTCGCCGTCCTGCAGGACATCGAGGGTGAGCCGCTCCGGGTTGTGGACGGAGGCATCGAAGTAGGTGGCCGTGTATTTGACGTCCGGGCGGAGGGCAGGCAGTTCTGCGAGGGCCGCCTTGTGGGTCCGGAACTGGTGCCGCGGCACGGTCCCGCCGTCACGGGAAAACGAGTCGTAGAGGCTCAGCCCGGCTTTGATGAGGAACGCACCGCGCTCCTTCGGCTTGCCCTGCTGCTTGTGGGTCAGGAAGCGCAGGGGCGCGGACAGGATGCCGGAGAACGTGCTGAAGATGGGAATGGTGGTCTGGAGCGGCTTGACGTAGTGCGGCGCGATTTTCAGCAGCCGGTTGCGTTCCACCACGGACTCACGGACCAGGCGGAACTCGCCGTTTTCGAGGTAGCGAATGCCGCCGTGGATCATGTGCGACGACGCGCCGCTGGCCCCCTGGCAGTAGTCACCGCGTTCCACGAGCGCCACGTCGACGCCTTGCAGCGCCAGGTCACGGAACGTGCCGACGCCGTTAATGCCACCACCCACCACCAGCACTTTGGCGTGCGGGCGCCGCCGGAGGCTGTGCACCGATGAACGTTCGGCTCCGGCTCGGGGGGCGCTGGCAGACGGTTGGACAGTTGGTTCCTTGGGTCCCAAAACAAACTCCCTTGGGGCTTTGAGTGATGCGGTCGCCACCGTGGCGCGCCGCCGTTCTGCTCTATTCTTTGGAGAGATGGAAAATGGAGTCAAGCACTATGCACAAACGTGCAGAACGGAAATGAGATGACACTTTCCAGGGACGCAGATGCCCTCCGAGCTGCACAAATGTACTATCTGCAGGACCTCACCATGGACGCGATCGCACGCGAACTGCGCACGTCCCGGTCCACCGTTTCACGCCTCCTGTCAGCCGCCAGGGAATCGGGACTGGTGCAGATCCAGATCCGCAACCCGCTCGATACCGGCCCGGAACTGGAAGGCATGATCCGCCGCCGCTACAACCTGGACGTGCACGTTGTCCCGGTCCTTGGGACGCTCAACGAGGCAGAGACCCTGGACCGTGTGGCCATGCAGGCCGCACGCACCATCGGCCCCCTGGTGGACTCCAACGCCATCATCGGCGTTGCCTGGGGATCCACCCTCAGTGCGGTCAGCCGGCACCTCACCAGGAAGATTACCCACGACAGCGTCATCGTCCAGCTCAACGGCGCGGGAAACATGCACACCACGGGCATTACCTACGCCAGTGACATCATGCGCAGATTCGGCAGCGCCTACGGCGCACGGGTGGAGCAATTTCCGGTGCCGGCCTTCTTCGACCACGCCGCCACCAAGACAGCCATGTGGAATGAACGCAGCGTGCAGCGCATCCTGGAACTCCAGGCCAAGATGAGCATCGCCATCTTCGGCGTCGGTTCGGTCCACGCCGACTATCCCAGCCACGTCTACGCCGGCGGATACCTCGACGAGGAGGACCTGAACGCGCTGGCCAACTCGGACGTGGTGGGCGATGTTGCCACCGTGTTCTTCCGGGCTGACGGGTCCTCGGACGGGATCGTCCTGAACGAACGCTCCACGGGCCCGGCACTGGCCCAGCTCCGCCAGGTTCGCCGGAGGATTTGCGTGGTCTCAGGTGTCTCCAAGATCAACGGCCTCCGCGGGGCCTTGGCGGCCAGGCTGGCCACCGACCTGATCCTGGACGAAGCCACCGCCCGCCGCCTGGTCGATTACGAGGGCCTGACAAGCTGAAGTGGGTAGAGTCGTTTCCATGAGAACCTCACCCCGGCTCAGCCTGAACAACGGCGTGCTGATCGACCAGCTTGGCTTTGGGCTGTACAAAGTGCCGGCGGCGGACGCCGAAGGCCTGGTGGCCACGGCGCTCGCGGCAGGCTACCGCCACTTTGACACCGCGGCCATGTACGGGAACGAGACCGGCGTTGCGCGCGGCATCAGTTCCCAGCTTGGCGACGGAACCGGAAGTGGCGGGTCCGGGGAGCTGTCTCCCTCCCTGGCCCGGCAGGACGTCTTCATCACCACCAAGGTCTGGAACGACCATCACGGCTACGATTCCACGCTGCGTGCCTTCGACGACTCCATGGTCAACCTGGGCCTCGACTACGTGGACATGTACCTGATCCATTGGCCTTGCCCGCGACGCGGGCTGTTTCCGGAAACGTACCGCGCACTGGAGACTCTCTACCGTGAAGGCCGCGTCCGTGCCATCGGCGTCAGCAACTTCCAGCCCGCCCACCTTGACCGGCTCCTGCAAAGCGCTGAAGTGGTTCCCGCCGTCAACCAGGTCGAACTGCACCCCTGGCTGCAGCAGGAGGAGTTGCGGAGCAAGCACGCGGACCTGGGGATCCGGACGGAAGCGTGGAGCCCGCTGGGCCGCGGCCAGGTACTCGCCGATCCGGTCATCGAGGCCTGCGCTGCCGAGCACGGCAGGACCCCGGCACAGGTTATCCTCCGCTGGCACATGCAGCTGGGCAACATCGCCATCCCCAAGGCAAGTTCCGCGGACCGCATCCGGGAGAACCTGGACGTCTTCGGTTTCGACCTTTCCGAACGGGACCTGGCTGCGATCAATGCGTTGGACCGCGGGCAGCGTACCGGTTCGCATCCGGACAACGTCAACTAGGCGCGGACATGGATACCGTGAACCCGGGGCCCTCCCCTGCGCCCGCATACTTCAGTGCCGGACTGGCAGCGCGAACTGCAGCCGGCACCGTAACCCTCGACGGCGGCAGGGTGGCGTTCTGGACCTATGAGCCGCTCGAGGAAACAGCGGAAACCCGCACCATCCTGGTGATCCATGGTTTCCGCGGTGACCATCATGGGCTCCTGCGTGTCGCGGACCAACTTCCGGACATGCGCATCATCATGCCGGACCTGCCGGGCTTCGGCCGTTCGGACGCCTTCGCCCGGGACGAGCATTCGGTGGAGCGCTACGGACAGTTCATCAGCGACTTCATGGCGGCCCGGGGGCTGGGACCGGACACCGTGCTGCTGGGCCACTCTTTCGGTTCGATCGTGGCAGCGCACTTTGTGGCCGGCCATCCCGGCGCAGTCCGTCCCCTGATCCTCATCAACCCCATCGCTGCCCCGGCGCTGGAGGGGCCCAAAGGCGTGATGACGCGCCTGGCAGTCCTGTACTACCGGCTGGCGGCAAGGCTCCCCCGCACGCCGGGGCTGGCCCTGCTGCGCAACCGTCTGATTGTGCGCGTCATGAGCGAGACCATGGCGAAGACCCGTGACAAGGAACTGCGGGCGTTCATCCACGGCCAGCACCACGCGTACTTCAGTTCCTTCGCCGACCGCGACAGCCTGCTGGAGTCATTCACGGCGTCGGTCAGCAACCACGTGGCCCAGGTGGCCGGCCGGCTGGACCTCCCCGTACTGCTGGTGGCCGGCGAAAGGGACGAAATCGCCACGCTTCCCAGCCAGCAGCGCCTCCTGGCACTGCTGCCGGACGGGGAGCTGAAGGTGATTCCCGGCGTCGGACACCTGATCCACTACGAAACCCCGGAGCCCGCCGCCCGCTATATCCGCAGCTTCCTGAAGGATCATCCCGCGTGAAGATTGTCATTGATGCCCGCTTTACCCGCACCGACCACCATGACGGCATCAGCCGCTACGGGGCCAGCCTGATCGCCGCTACGGCCAAGCTCGCCGACGTCTCGATGCTGGTCTCCGATGTCCGGCAGCTCGCCCTCCTGCCGGATGTCCCCTACACGCTGATCAGCAGCCCGCTCTCACCGCTGGAGCTGTTCGTGGCCCGCAAGGTCAACAGCCTCGGGGCCGACGTGGTGGTATGCCCCATGCAGACCATGGGCACCTGGGGCAGGAAGTACGGCCTGATCCTGACCCTGCACGACCTCATCTACTACGAGCACCCCACTCCCCCGGGATTCCTGCCGGCACCGGTCAGGCTGCTCTGGCGCCTGTACCACAAGGCGTTTTGGCCCCAGCGGCTGCTGCTGAACCGGGCCGACACCGTGGCCACCATCAGCCGTACCACCGAGGCACTCATAGCCAAGTACCGTCTCACCCGCCGCCCGGTGCGCATCATCGCCAACGCCCCCCAGCCCGCCCGGGTCCACCGCACCCCGGGCGATGGCGCGGACAGGACGATCATCTACATGGGCTCGTTCATGCCCTACAAGAACGTGGAAACCATGGTGGCCGGAATGTCCGGACTGCCGGGCTACACCTTGCACCTGCTGAGCCGGATCAGTCCACAACGGCGGGCGGAACTCGAAGGCCTGGTGCCGCCGGGCGCCTCCGTGGTGTTCCACAACGGCGTCACGGACGAGGAATATGACGGGCTCCTGCGGCGGGCCACCGCGCTGGTGAGCCTGTCCAGGGCCGAGGGCTACGGGCTCCCTTTGGTGGAGGCCATGGCCGTGGGGACGCCCGTGATCGCCAGCGACATCCCGATCTTCCGCGAGGTGGGTGGAGACGCAGCCCTGTATGTGGATCCTGGCTCCCCCGAACAGTTCGCGCGCGCCGTGGCGCAGCTGCAGGATGACGGGCATTGGCAGGACCTGTCCCGGCGTTCCGTGGCGCGGGCAGCTGAATTCAGCTGGGAGGAATCAGCGAGGCAGCTGGTGGATGCGGCACACGAAGTGGTGGCGAACAGGCGGCGCTGAACGGGCGCCGAAGCCGCGACACGCAGGCCGGGCAACAGGCACCGTGCCGGGAACGTCCTACAGGACGTCCACGCCGTCCAGGCGCAGCTGTACCGGCTCAACGGTCCGCTTCGCGGCTGAGGCTGCCCGGGTGACCCGCAGGACGCGGACGACGGCGGCCGCCTGGCCATAGGGGAAGAACAGCAGGGTCCGGACGTCCTCGGCCGAGCGCCTCCCGGACGGCGGAGCGGTGAGCACCAGCGGCGCAGGGCCCGCGGTCCGCACCGTTGTTCCGACGCTGCCGAGCCCGGCCTCGACGGCGGCCGTGTAGTGCTCCACAGCGGCGCGCGGCCCGGTGACGGATGCGATTCGGACCGCCGGCGGCAGTTGGAGTTCCATCCGCAGGGACAGCTCCCGCTGTGCGTAGCCAGCGGGGTCCCAGCGGAGCAGTGCGCCCGTGGCGGCAGGGTCCGTGGCCGTCACCACCACCAGGCCGCCGTCCGGGGCAGGCCGGACCAGGGCCGCGGCGTTGAGCCACCGGCGGACCGTATCCTCGCCGGCACGGAGCGTTTCCCGGCGCAGCAGGGAATCGCCGTCCAGGAGCAGGGCCGCTGCATAGCCGCCAGCTGCGACGGGCTCAGCCCCCACCGTTGCCACCACCAGGGCTTTTGCTTCCCCCACCCGGGCCTTCACTTGGTCGCCGGACGAGGTAATGACGGTCTTGCCGGGAAAAGCCCGGCCCAGTTCCTCGGCAGTACGCAGCACCCCGGTGGCCCCTTTCCGGAGCCGCCGCCCGCCGCAGTGGGTGCACTTCCAGTCCGGTGCCGGAGTGGAACACCAGCGGCACTGGGGCAGCGCTGACGTGCCTGCCAGTGCCAGCGGCCCCTGGCAGGTTCCGCAGCGCGCTGGTTCGCGGCACGTTTCACAGACCAGTGACGGCGCGTAGCCGGCCCTGGCCACCTGCACCAAGACAGGTCCGCGCTCCAGGCCTTCCTTGGCGGCCTGCCAGGCCGCGTGGGGAAGCCGGGCGACAGTGGCCAGCGGGTCCCGGGCCTGCTCGTAGGTGTCGGAGGTGCTGACGACGCGGGGAACGGTCGCCCTTAGGGTGTCGCGCGCGGTGCTGACGGGGACGGCCCAACCGGACTCCACCAGCCGCTGGACCTCCGTGCTGCGCGAGTGGCCGGCCAGGAGGCATGCGGCGCCTTCCTGTTCCGCCCGCAGGAGCAGGACTTCCCGGGCGTGCGGGTAAGGTGCCCGTTGCTCGATATGGAGGTCGTCGCCGTCGTCCCAGCAGGTGACCAGCCCAAGGTCTGGTACCGGCGCAAAGGCGGCAGACCGCGTGCCAATGGCCACCTTGGCGGTGCCGGCCAGCAAGCGCAGGTAATTCCGGTACCGGGGTGTGGGGCCGTCGTCTGCGGTGAGCCGTGCCACGGCATCATCGGGCAGCACATGCTTGAGTGCTGCTTCGAGGCGGTCAAGGTCACGGTAATCCGGCACCACCACCAGGGCGCCCCTGCCTGAGGTGTAGGCGGCGGCAGCGGCCTCGGCGAGCAAGTGCGGCCACCCGGCGGGTCCGTAACCCTGGAGCGGGTTGACCACCGCGCGCGGCGTTCCCCCGGCCGCCAGGTGCCGCAGAAAGGCCGCCCCGGTGCGGTAGGCCGTCCAGGCTGACGGGCCGGCGGAAACGGGAGCGGTGCCCGCTTCTGCGGCCGGGCTACCGCCGGGGTATTCCTTTTCCAGCTTGGCGACGCGGGGTGGAACTGCGAGGCGGAGCACGTCGCTGACGGTGCCGGCGTACCGGGCGGCGACGGCCGTGGCCAGATCCCGGACGGCGGGGGTGAGGACCGGAACCGGTGAAACAACCTTGGCCAGGGGCACCAGGGCGTGGCCGGCGTCGGACTCCGCCACCCGTTCAAGGAGGAAGCCGTTGAGGTCCTGGCCGTTGAACTTGACCTTGACCCGCACCCCAGGCCGGGCATCCTGGTCAAGAGAAGCCGGGACGGCGTAGTCGAAGGGCCGGTCCAAGTGCGGGAGGGAGGACTCCACGAGGACCCGCGCCACCGGCAGCTGCGCTGCCAGGGCCCCGGCGGACGGAGTCCGAACCGGAAACCCCTGCAGCAGCGATGGCTGGACCGAACTGTCAGCAACCATGGCGGTTACCTCCGTTCAGCTACCGGGTTGGACATGGACAGCCAAGCACAGGGCACTGACATTGGTCTTCCGGACGCCTCCACGAGAACTGTCAGGCGTTGAAGAACGCCTTCAGGTCATCCACCCGGTCCAGCCGTTCCCACGTGAAGTCGGGGTCGTCGCGGCCGAAGTGCCCGTGCGCGGCGGTCTTGGCGTAAATGGGCCGCTTGAGGTCCAAGGCGTCGATGATGGCGCGCGGGCGCAGGTCGAAAATCTCGGCGATGGCGGCGCTGATCCTTGCCGGGTCAACGGTCTCGGTACCGAAGGTCTCCACGTACGTTCCCACGGGCCGGGCCTGGCCAATCGCGTACGCGATCTGGATCTCGGCACGCTTGGCCAGTCCTGCGGCCACCACGTTCTTGGCCACCCAGCGCATGGCGTACGCAGCGGAGCGGTCCACTTTGGACGGATCCTTGCCGGAAAAGGCGCCGCCGCCGTGGCGGGCCATGCCGCCGTAGGTGTCGACAATGATCTTGCGGCCGGTGAGCCCGGCGTCCCCAACCGGTCCGCCGATGACGAACTCACCTGCCGGGTTGAGGATGTTCGCGGTGCGCGAGAGGTCCAGGTTGGCACCGGCGAGCACGGGTTCGATCACGACGGCGGCGAGGTCGGCCCGGAGCTGCGCGAGGCTGGCGCCCTCCGCGTGCTGGCTGGAGATCACCACTGTCTCCACGGAGACGGGAACGTCTTTGTCGTAGCCGACGGTCACCTGGGTCTTGCCGTCCGGGCGGAGGTAGGCCAGCTGGCCGGTCTTGCGGACCTCGGTGAGCCGTTCGGAAAGACGGTGGGCAAGCCAGATCGGGGTCGGCATGAACGAGGGGGTCTCGTCGCTGGCGTAGCCGAACATCAGGCCCTGGTCGCCTGCGCCCTGGAGGTCGTAATCGTCCTCCTGGCGTCCCTCGCGCGCCTCGAGTGAGTTGAACACACCGCCGGCGATGTCGTTGGACTGCTGTCCGATGGAGACGGAGACGCCGCACCGGGCACCGTCGAAGCCGTTGGCCGAGGAATCGTAGCCGATGCCCAGGATAGTCTCGCGGACGATCTGCGGGATCTCGACGTAAGCGTCGGTGGTGACTTCGCCTGCCACGTGCACCAGGCCTGTAGTGGCCATGGTTTCCACGGCCACACGCGACTCGGGGTCGGCCGCAAGCAGCGCGTCCAGGATCGCGTCGCTGATCTGGTCGCAAATCTTGTCCGGATGGCCCTCGGTGACCGACTCGGACGTGAAGAGCCGGAGCGCGGGGGGCGTGGCCCCATGGGCCTGGGGAAGGTGCAGCGGTAAAGTCACTCAACTACCTTACTGGTTGGTGTTGGTTGCCAGGCGGGAGATGTCCCCGTGCTAAGCAAACGTGGCCTGAAACACTTCAGGCGCGGGGTGAAACGTGGTTCAGTTCAAAGCTGATGCGCCTGATGATGGCTTCCGCAACCTCGGTTTTGGTCCCGGACGCCTCCTGTGGTTCGGAGCCGGCCCGGGAGAGGATGACCACCGCATTGGAGTCCTGTCCGAAGACCTTGTCCGTCCCCACATGGTTGAGGACCAGCAGGTCGCAGCCCTTGCGCCGCAGTTTGGCTTCCGCGTAGACCAGGACGTCGCCTTGGCTGTCTCCTGTTTCGGCAGCGAATCCGACGACGAGCTGCCCGGCTGCGGCACGGTGTTCGTTGCGCTGCTCCACGAGTTCCTGCAGGATGTCCGGGTTGCGGACCAGGGTGATGACGGGGTCGGCGGTGTCGTCCCGCTTCTTGATTTTGGTGTCCGATACTTCTGCGGGCCGGAAATCGGCCACGGCGGCGGACATGATGATCACGTCGGAATCGGCGGCTGCGGCCAGGGCGGCCTCACGTAGCTCCAGGGCCGTCTCCACCCGTTGCACGTCAACCCCTGCCGGCGCCGAGACCTCCATGTGGGCTGCCAGCAAACGCACGGTTGCTCCGGCGTTCCGCGCGGCGACGGCCAGCGCCACGCCTTGCTTACCGGAGGACCGGTTGCCGAGGAACCTGACCGGATCCAGGGGTTCCCGGGTGCCACCGGCACTGATGGTGACGGTGCGTCCTGCCAGCGGAAGCTGGTAGTCTGACCGGCCCTGCACCAGGGCCATGGCCGCCTCGAATATCGCCTGGGGTTCCGGGAGCCTGCCGGGTCCCGAGTCGGCGCCGGTCAGCCTGCCGGAGGCGGGTTCCAGGACCGCCGCGCCACGCGTGCGGAGCGTCTCCACATTGGCGCGGGTGGCGGCATGTTGCCACATCTCCGTGTGCATGGCCGGGGCGAAGAGCACCGGCCCGTGCGCCATGAGCAGGGTGTTGGTCAACAGATCGCCGGCCTGGCCGGTGGCTGCCTTGGCCAGGAGGTCGGCCGTGGCCGGTGCGACGACCACAAGGTCGGCCTCGTGGCCCAGGCGGACGTGGTTGACCAGGTGCACGTCATCGAAAACACTGTTGCTGACCGGGTTGCCGGACAGCGCCTCCCAGGTGGCGGTACCGACGAACCGGGTGGACGCCTCGGTGGGAATCACCGTGACGTCATGGCCGGCTTCAGTAAAAAGCCGGAGGAGCGATGCCACCTTGTAGGCGGCAATCCCTCCCCCGACTCCGAGGACTATGCGCACGTGACCTCCGTCAACAGCGAGTCAGTTCGGCTGCAGGACTACTCTGCGGCTTCGATCGGCGTGGAAACCAGCTTGCCTTCGTTGATCTCGCGCAGGGCGATCGAGAGCGACTTCTCGTTCAGCTTGGTGTCGACCAGCGGGCCGACGTATTCGAACAGGCCCTCGTGCAGCTGGGCGTAGTAGGCGTTGATCTGACGAGCACGCTTGGCACCGAAGATCACCAGGCCGTACTTGGAATCCGCTACCTTCAGCAGATCGTCGATCGGCGGGTTGATGATGCCTTCAAGGTTCGTAGACACGAATTTCTCCAAATTCCTAGCGGGCTGACGGTTCCGGCAGATGTGGATGCGGTGTCAGCCCCATGAGTGAAACAAGCTCGTCCGCTGCCCGGCGGACGTCATCGTTGATGACGGTGTGGTCGAACTCCGGTTCAGCAGCGAGTTCCAGTTTAGCGGTTTCCAGCCGGCGCTGCTGTTCCTCAGGGGTTTCGGTCCCCCGGCCCACCAGTCGCCGGACCATCTCGTCCCACGTGGGCGGGGCCAGGAAGACGAACTGTGCGTCCGGGACGGCTGCCTTGACCTGGCGGGCGCCCTGGAGGTCGATCTCCAGCAGGACCGAACGGCCCTCGGCGATCGCCCGGTTCACGGTGCTCTTCAACGTGCCGTAGGTGTTCTGGCCGTGGACCACAGCCCATTCCAGGAGGTCACCGTCGGCGATGAGCTGCTCGAACTCTTCCTTGGACTTGAAGAAGTAGTGGACGCCATCCTCTTCACCCGGCCGGGGGGCGCGGGTGGTGGCCGAGACGGAAAGCCAGACTTCGGGGTAGTTGTCCCGGATGTAGGTGGACACGGTGCCTTTGCCAACAGCCGTCGGACCTGCGAGGACTGTCAGTCCCGGTTTCTTGCTCACGAATTCCTTTTGCTGGAGGTGGGAAAGCGCAGGCGCCCGGCCTGCGCTAATGCTCGTCTATAAAATCTACCAGCGCCCGCCGCTGGTGGACGCCCAGTCCGCGGACCCGGCGGGACGCCGCAATGCCCAACTGCTGCATGATGGCCGCGGCCCGGACCTTCCCGATGCCGGGAAGGGCTTCGAGCAGTTCGGACACCTTCATCCTGGCCAGGGCGTCGTCCTCAAGGGCTGAGCCAATGATGTCCGCCGCGGACCTGTCCCCGTTTCGAAGGCTTTCCTTGGCCGCCGCCCGGGTGGCCCTCGCCGCTGCCGCCTTGCCCAGGGCCTCGGCCCGTTCAGTCGCAGATAAAGGTCGCAGGACCATCACGGACACCCCCGGAGTCGGCGGAATTCATCCAAGGGCGGCCGCCCTTGGACCTGTCCTGAAAATACCCTTTGGTGCAGCCCGAAGCAATGCATCCGGGCAATTGGCGGACTATTGTCCCTGCAGCCCGTCCAAGGTGCGCTGGGCGGCCTCCCGCAAACCGCCCTGCCGGGGCCCTGCCGAGAGGATGTCCCGGCTTGAGGTTCCCAGGACCAGGGGGTATGCGTCGCCGAACGTTGCCCGAAGGTCCGCCGGGGTTGCGCCCTGGGCTCCGAGGCCGGGCGCCAGGATGGGGCCGCGCAGTGCTGCCAGGTCCAGGTCCAGGTCCAGCAGGGCGCTGCCAACGGTTGCCCCCACCACGAGGCCCACGGACCCGAGGTTTCCCACGTAGCGGGCGTTCTCCCTGGCTGCGGCGGTGGTGATCCTGCGCGCCACCGAATCGCTGCCGCCGACGTGCTGGACGGACGCGCCTTCCGGGTTGGAGGTCAGGGCAAGGACGAACACGCCCCGGCCCGTCTCCGCGGCAAGGTCCAGTGCCGGCCGCAAGGACTCGAACCCGAGGTAGGGGCTAAGGGTGACCGAGTCCGCCGCGAGCGGGGAGCCGTCACGGAGCCAGGCGTCGGCGTAGGCGGCCATGGTGGAACCAATGTCCCCGCGCTTGGCGTCGGCGATGCTGAGCACCGACTGGTCGCGGGCTGCGGCCAGGACCTCCTCCAGCACGGCAATGCCGGCGGATCCGTGCCGTTCGTATAGCGCCACTTGGGGCTTCACCGCGGCAGCGAGCGGAGCCACGGCCTCAAGGACAGTCAGCGAAAACCGCCTCAGCCCTGCGGCGTCGTCGTCCAGTCCCCAGTTTTTGAGCAGCGCCGGGTGCGGGTCGATGCCCACGCAGAGCGGACCGCGGGATGCCATGGCGGCGCCCAGCCGGGAGCCAAAGGACTCCCGGCCGGCGCCCGGTACCTGCTCAGGCATGCTGCAGGGCCGCTTTCCGCTGCGACTCGGCAAGTGCTGCCGCGTGCTCCTGCAAGCTGGTGACGGACCACTCGTAGGTGCGCATGGCTTCGATGGCCTGGACGGCGGCGTTGAACTCGGCCACCGTGGTGATGCACGGGATGCCGATGGACGTGGCCGCGGCCCGGAGTTCGTAGCCGTCGCTGCGGGCTTCGCCGCCGGACGGCGTGTTGAAGACCATGTCGATCTCGCCCGCGACGATGAGGTCGGCAATGGTGCCTTCCCCTTCAGCGCTGCTGCCCTCGGCCACCTTCCGCACCGGGGTGGCCTGGATGCCGTTGCGGCGCAGGACATCGGCGGTCCCGCCGGTGGAGACGATCTCGAAACCGAGGTCCGAGAGCCGCTTGACGCCCATGATCACCGAGCGCTTGTCACGGTTGGCCACGGACACGAAGACCTTGCCCTCGGTTGGCAGCGCGTTGTTGGCACCTGCCTGGCTCTTGGCGAAGGCGGTGTCGAAGTGCTTGTCGATGCCCATGACTTCGCCGGTGGAGCGCATCTCGGGCCCGAGCAGGGAGTCCACCACCTTGCCCTCGAGGGTCCGGAACCGGCTGAACGGCAGCACGGCTTCCTTGACGGCCACGGGGGCGTCCAGGGGCAGGGTGGAGCCGTCACCGGTTTCGGGCAGCATCTTGTAGGCGCTGCGCAGCTGGTTGATGGTCACGCCGGTGCCGATCAGTGCGGCGGCCTTGGCCATCTGGACGCCGGTGGCCTTGGACACGAACGGGACGGTCCGGGAGGCGCGCGGGTTGGCTTCCAGGACGTACAGGACGTCCGAGGCCAGCGCGAACTGGATGTTGATCAGGCCGCGCACGCCCACGCCCTCGGCGATGGCCCGGGTGGCCACGCGGACCCGTTCGATGACGTTGCTGCCCAGGGTGATCGGCGGCAGGACGCAGGCGGAGTCACCGGAGTGGATGCCGGCTTCCTCGATGTGTTCCATGATCCCGCCCAGGTACATGTCGGTGCCGTCGAAGAGGGCGTCGACGTCGATCTCGACGGCGTCCTCCAGGAACCGGTCGATCAGTACCGGGTGGTCCGGGGTGATCTCGGTGGCGTTGGCGATGTAGCGGGAGAGGTTGGGCTCGTCGTAGACGATTTCCATGCCGCGGCCGCCGAGGACGTAGGACGGGCGGACCAGGACGGGGTAGCCGATCTCGTCAGCGATCTTCTTGGCGTCCTCGAAGGAGACGGCCGTGCCGTTCTTCGGTGCCACCAGGCCGGCCTTGTCCAGCACGCGGGAGAAGGCGCCACGGTGCTCGGCGAGGTCGATGGCCTCCGGTGAGGTACCCAGGATGGGCACGCCGGCGTCGGCGAGCTGCTGGGCCAGCTTGAGCGGGGTCTGGCCACCGAGCTGGACAAACACGCCCATGACGCCGCCTGTGCGTTCCTCGGCTGCGATGACCTCCAGGACGTCCTCGAGCGTGAGGGGCTCGAAGTACAGCCGGGTGGAGACGTCGTAGTCGGTGGAGACGGTTTCCGGGTTGCAGTTGACCATGACGGTCTCATAGCCGGCCTTGCGCAGCGCCATGGACGCATGGACGCAGGAGTAGTCGAACTCGATGCCCTGGCCGATGCGGTTGGGGCCGGAGCCGAGGATCAGGATGGACGGCTTGGAGTGCAGCGCAACCTCGTCCTCCTCGTCGTAGGCCGAGTAGTGGTACGGCGTGTACGCGGCGAACTCGGCGGCGCAGGTGTCAACGGTCTTGTAGACCGGGCGGATGCCCAGGGCCTGGCGGACGCCCCGGACCACAGCCTCCGGGTTGTGGGTGAGGGAGCCGATCTGCTCGTCCGAGAACCCGTGGCGCTTGGCGCGCTTGAGCATGTCCGCTGTCAGCGCACCGGCCTGGCGGATTTCATGGGAGATCTCGTTGAGCAGCTGGAGCTGGTCAAGGAACCAGGGATCGATCTTGGTGGCTTCGAAAAGTTGCTCCACGGTGGCCCCGCCCAGGAGGGCGCGCTGGACCTGGTGCAGGCGCTCGGTGGTGGGCCGTTTGGCCTTTTCGATGAGTTCGGCCACTTCCCATTCCGGGACGCTGCTGAAGTCCAGCTGCGAGCCCTTCTGTTCCAGGGAGCGCAGTGCCTTCTGCAGTGCTTCGGTGAAGTTGCGGCCCATGGCCATGGCCTCGCCCACCGACTTCATGGTGGTGGTGAGGGTGTTGTCCGCCGCCGGGAACTTCTCGAAGGCGAAGCGCGGGACCTTGACCACCACGTAGTCCAGGGTGGGTTCGAAGGACGCGGGGGTCTTCTGGGTGATGTCGTTGGGGATCTCATCCAGGGTGTAGCCGAGCGAGAGCTTGGTGGCGATCTTGGCGATCGCGAACCCGGTGGCCTTCGACGCCAGCGCCGACGAGCGGGAAACGCGGGGGTTCATTTCGATGACCACCACGCGGCCGGTGGCGGGGTCGATGGCGAACTGGATGTTGCAGCCGCCGGTATCGACGCCCACTTCGCGGATGACGGCGATGGCGACGTCGCGCAGCTTCTGGTACTCGCGGTCGGTGAGGGTCAGCGCCGGAGCCACGGTGATGGAGTCGCCGGTGTGCACGCCCACGGGGTCGAAGTTCTCGATGGAGCAGACGACAACCACGTTGTCGTTCTTGTCCCGCATCATTTCGAGTTCGTATTCCTTCCAGCCCAGGATGCTCTCTTCGAGCAGGACCTCGCTGGTGGGGCTGTACTGCAGGCCCTGGCCGACGATGCGGCGCAGGTCGTCCTCGTTGTAGGCGAGGCCGGAGCCCAGGCCGCCCATGGTGAAGGACGGGCGGACCACCATCGGGTAGCCCAGGTCCTCTGCTGCCGCGAAAGCCTCATCCATGGTGTGGATGATGTGGCTGCGGGCGGATTCAGCACCGCAGCGCTCCACCACGCCCTTGAACTTCTCACGGTCCTCGCCGAGCTCGATCGCGGCGATGTTCGCACCGATCAGTTCCACGTTGTACTTCTCCAGCACGCCGTTCTTGTCCAGGGCGATGGCGGTGTTCAGTGCGGTCTGGCCGCCGAGGGTGGGCAGTACGGCGTCGGGCCGTTCCTTGGCGATGATCTTCTCCACCACCTCGGGGGTGATGGGTTCGACGTAGGTGGCGTCGGCGAACTCGGGGTCGGTCATGATGGTGGCCGGGTTGGAGTTCACGAGGATGACGCGCAGGCCTTCCTCCTTGAGGACGCGCAGGGCCTGCGTGCCGGAGTAGTCGAATTCCGCAGCCTGGCCGATGACGATCGGGCCGGAACCAATGACGAGGACGCTTTTGAGGTCTGTACGTTTCGGCATTACTTCTTGTCCTCGGTCTTGTTGTCGGTTGCAGTCTTGGTGTCAGTGTTCCTGGTGTCCGCCATCAGGTCGATGAAGCGGTCGAACAGGTACGCGGCGTCGTGCGGGCCGGCGGCCGCTTCGGGGTGGTACTGCACGGAGAACGCCGGGATATCCAGGCAAGCGAGGCCTTCCACGACGTCGTCGTTCAAGCTGATGTGGCTGACTTCCACCCGGCCGTACCGTGATTCCGGCGCCTGGGTGGCGCCGTCGAGCGGGGCATCCACGGCGAAGCCGTGGTTCTGGGAGGTGATTTCGACCTTGCCGGTGCGTCGGTCCATCACGGGCTGGTTGATGCCGCGGTGTCCGTAGCGGAGCTTGTAGGTGCCAAAGCCCAGAGCCCGGCCCAGGATCTGGTTGCCGAAGCAGATCCCGAAGTACGGCAACTTTTCGTCCAGTACCGAGCGCAGGAGGCTGACCTGGGCGTCTGCGGTGGCTGGGTCGCCGGGGCCGTTGGACATGAAGAAACCGTCGGGGTTGACGGCCTTGACGTCGTCAAGGGTGGCAGTGGCAGGCAGCACGTGGACGCGGACGCCCCGCTCGGCGAACCTGACTGGGGTCATGGCCTTGATGCCAAGGTCGATCGCCGCGATGCTGAAGCGGGGTTCGCCCTCCCAGCCGTGGTCCTTCGGTTCCACCACATAGGCTTCGTCGACGCTGACCTCCTCTGCCAGGCGCGAACCCTCCATGGGGGCGCTGGCCAGGACGGCGTCGAGCAGTTCCTTGTCCGTGGCCTCTGCCGCCTCGCCGGAGAAGATGCCGGCGCGCATGGTCTTGTGTTCGCGCAGGTGCCGGGTGATGGCGCGGGTGTCCACGCCCTGGATGCCGACGATGCCCTGGGCCACCAGTTCTTCGTCAAGGGAGCGCTCGGAGCGCCAGTTGGAGGGCCGGCGGGCGGCGTCCCGGACAATGTAGCCGGCCACCCAGATCCGCCGGGACTCGGCGTCTTCGCTGTTCACACCGGTGTTGCCGATGTGGGGTGCGGTCTGCACCACGAGCTGGCGGGCGTAGGACGGGTCCGTAATGGTTTCCTGGTAGCCGGTCATGCCGGTTGCGAAGACGGCTTCGCCCAGGGCGGTGCCGGTGGCGCCGTAGCTGGTGCCTCGGAAAATGCGGCCGTCTTCGAGAACCAGCGCAGCGGGGGCTGACACAGGAGCGGAGGTGGTTGCTGTCAATGTATTCGCTTTCACTGTCTTACTTTCCACTGGTGGCACCAGCCGCTGGGGCTGACGAAATCAATTCCTGAAGGGCTTGGTACAGCACGTCTTTGTCCGCGGCGCGGCGGGTCCGGAATCCCGTGTCGAGTTCGTGCGCGCCGAGCGTCCAGGCCAGCACAAGCAGGCCGTCCTTCTCGACGAACTTCCCGGCCATGCCGCTCTCCTGGCGGACACCGGCCAGCGAAGCGGCCGGGATGTAGAGCGCCGGCGCTCCGGACCGTTCGTAGAGGACGCCATGCGGGTACGCCGCGAGGGTTGCGTTGGTGCGGATGCCCAGGCCGTGGACGGCGATCCGGTCAAGCCAGTCGCCGGCGGTCGTGGTGGCAACGTACTGCCCTTCGGCGACGGCGACCGGTTCACCGGGTGCCGCAGGCACCGGGGGCAGCTGTTCGACGTCGGACTGGCGCTTGAGCCGGTTCCGCCAGCCGAGCCACATCATCACCAAGACGACGGCGATGATCGCCACGGTGAGCACGCCGGACAGGAGTTTGGTGTCCATCAGGCGACGCCTGCCGTGGTGGCTGCGGCGTCGGGGTGGGGCGTGTTCAGGGCACCCTCGAGCACCGTGGGGTGTCCCTTGTAGAAGGTGGCCACCACCTTGCCCGGCAGTTCCCTGCCCTTGAACGGCGAGTTGCGGCCCATGGTGGCCATCGCGAACGGATCGACGGTCCAGCGGGCTGCCGGGTCCACCAGGATGAGGTTGGCGGGTTCGCCCGCTTCGATGGGCCGGCCCTGGTCAGTGAGCCGCCCGATCTTCGCGGCGGCCGTGGACGTGACCCTGGCGAAATCCGCCCATGTCATCAGCCCGGTTTCGATCATGGCGTGCTGGACGACGGAGAGGGCGGTCTCCAGTCCGGTCATTCCCATTGCGGCCTGCGCCCATTCACATTCCTTATGCTCGCTGGGATGCGGTGCATGGTCGGTACCCACAACGTCGATCGTGCCGTCTGCGAGTCCGGCACGCAATGCCTGGACGTCTGCGTCGGTCCGCAGCGGCGGGTTGACCTTGAAGACGGGGTCGTAGCTGCGCACGAGGTCATCGGTGAGCAGCAGGTGGTGCGGGGTCACCTCCGCTGTGACGTCGATGCCCCGTTCCTTGGCCCACCGGATGATTTCCACGGAGCCGGCCGTGGAGACGTGGCAGACGTGCAGCCGCGAGCCGACGTGCTGGGCCAGCAGGACGTCCCGGGCGATGATGCTTTCCTCGGCGACCGCGGGCCACCCGGTCAGGCCGAGGACCGCGGAGACGTCGCCCTCGTTCATCTGCGCCCCGGCGGTGAGGCGGGGTTCCTGTGCGTGCTGGGCCACCACGCCGTCGAACGCCTTGACGTATTCCAGCGCCCGGCGCATCAGGACGGGGTCGTGGACGCAGATGCCGTCGTCGGAGAACATCCGGACGCGGGCGCGGGAATCGGCCATGGCGCCAAGCTCTGCCAGCTGCTCCCCCGCCAGTCCCACCGTGACGGCCCCGACCGGGCGTACGTCCACCCAGCCTGCGGCGCGGCCCAGGGTGTAGACCTGTTCGACGACGCCGGCGGTGTCCGCGACCGGGGTGCTGTTGGCCATGGCGTGGACGGCGGTGTAGCCTCCCAGCGCTGCTGCGCGGGTTCCGGTTTCGACGGTTTCGGCATCTTCCCGGCCGGGTTCGCGGAGGTGGGTGTGGACGTCCACCATGCCGGGCAGCGCCACGAGGCCGGCGGCGTCGATCACCGTGGCTCCGCCGGCGGCCAGGGCCTGGCCGATTTCGGCGATGATGCCGTCGCGGACCAGCAGGTCCGAGGCTTCGCCGCCGAGGATGGAGGCGCCCTGGATGAGGTAGGTTCCGGTGGTGGTCATCAGATGCTCTCCTTGAGGGGCGGGGCGGCTGTGTAGGCCGGGGTCCGGGTTGCGGCTGGTTCGCGGGAATCCCCGGAGAGCAGCAGGTACAGTGCCGCCATCCGGACGGACACGCCGTTGCGGACCTGGGCCAGGACGGTGGACCGGGGTGAGTCGGCGGCGGCGGCGCTGATTTCCAGGCCGCGGTTCATGGGCCCGGGGTGCATGATGATGGTGTCCGTCATGCCGAGGTCGTCCAGGGCGCGGAGACGGTTGTCGTCGAAGCCCCAGCGGCGGGAGTATTCCCTGGTGCTGGGGAAGAACGAGGCGTTCATGCGTTCGCCCTGGACGCGGAGCATCATGACCGCGTCCACGCCGTTTGCCAAAGTTTGGTCGAGGTCGTAGCTTACGCTGCAGGGCCATTGTTCGACGCCGACCGGCAGCAGCGTGGGCGGCGCCACCAGGGTGACCTCCGCACCCAGGGTACGGAGCAGCCAGACGTTGGACCGTGCCACGCGTGAATGCAGGACATCGCCTACGATGGCCACGCGCAGCCCCTTGAGGTCGGTACCCTGCGACGCCGTCCCTGCCAGCCGCGCCCAGTGCCGGCGCATGGTGAAGGCGTCCAGGAGGGCTTGGGTGGGGTGTTCGTGGGTGCCGTCACCGGCGTTGATGACACCGGCGTCGATCCAGTCCGTTGCAGCGAGCCGGTGCGGTGCGCCGGACGCCCAGTGGCGGATGACGACGGCGTCGGCCCCCATGGCGGACAATGTCTGGGCGGTGTCCTTGAGAGATTCTCCCTTGGATACCGAGGACCCCTTCGCGGCGAAGTTGATCACATCGGCAGACAGCCGCTTGGCCGCGGCCTCAAAAGAGATGCGGGTCCGGGTGGAGTCCTCGAAGAAGAGGTTGACTACCGTGCGTCCGCGCAGGGCCGGGAGTTTCTTGACTTCCCGCTCCCCCACGGCCGACATTTCCTCGGCGGTGTCCAGGATGCGGATGGCGTTCGAAAGGCTGAGGTCCTGGGTGGACAGGAGGTGTTTCATGCGCCGCCCTCGATCACGACTTCGTTGACCGGGTTTCCACCCTCTGGCGTGTCGGTCTCTTCGAGCCGGACCCGTACCTTTTCGGCTGAGGACGTGGGCAGGTTCTTGCCGACATGGTCAGCACGGATGGGAAGTTCGCGGTGGCCCCGGTCGATCAGGACTGCAAGCCGGACGATGCGCGGGCGGCCGAGGTCCACGAGGGCGTCCAGGGCGGCACGGATGGTGCGTCCCGAGTACAGGACGTCGTCGATCAGCACCACCACCTTGTTATCGATCCCTGTCCGGGGCAGTTTGGTGGGGTACGGCGGCCGGGTCCCCTGATGGGAAAGGTCGTCGCGGAACATGGTGACGTCCAACTGGCCCACGATGGCGGCGGCGTCCACGGTGGCGTCGGCAGCAGCGATTTTTTCGGCCAGCCGGACAGCCAGCGGGTAACCGCGGCGGGGAATGCCCAGCAGGACCAAGTCCCGGGATCCCTTGTTGGCCTCGAGGATCTCATGGGCGATACGAGTGAGTGCCCGGTCAATGTCCGCCTGGCTGAGGACAACCCTGGCTGGAACCGGTGCGCTGGTGACAGAAGTCAACGCTCGTCTCCCCTTTCCCCGCCTCACAGGACGGAATTAAAAAAGGAACATTTGCTGTTCAAAATTACCACATGGCCTTCCGGTGCATGCTCCCGGGGGAACGCGTTGCTGATCACATCGGCTGGCTTGGGTTAGCGGTTCCTTGGCGCTCCGACGGCCCCCGCCTAGGCTTTCCGGTATGCCGACGTATCCGCAGCAACCAACACCCGGGCTCCCCGACCACCCCTACCGCGAAGCGCCCGGGCCGCTCCCACGGCAGGCCAACCCCAGCTGGATGGGCCAGGTCCATCCAGGACATTACCGCGCGGCACCGGGTCATGGCGGCCAGCCCTTGGCCACCGTCGGCCCACCGGCACCGGGGACTGTCCAGCGGGCCTCCCGGGCGCGGAGCGGGCTGGCGGGGCTGTCCATAGCAGGCGGTGTCCTCGCGTTCCTGAGCCTGTTCCTGGTGGTCCCGTTCCTGCTGTCCAATACCGGCGCAGGCGGATTCCTGATCGGGTTCCTCGCGTCATTGGTCCCTTTGTCGGTGGTCCTGGCGGCGGTCCACATAATCGACAGATGGGAACCGGAGCCCAAACGGCTGCTGTTGTTCGCCTTCCTGTGGGGCGCCGCGGTATCCGTCGCCGTGACCCTGCTCATCCAGCCGTTCTTCGTCATCGCGTTCCAGTTCACGGACCAGCCGGACCTGCAAACGTATATGGCCACCGTGCAGGCGCCCGTCGTAGAGGAATTCGCCAAGTCCCTGGGCCTGCTGATCATCCTGCTGGCAGCGCGGCGGCAATTCGACGGGCCCGTGGACGGCGTCGTGTTTGCCTTCACCATCGCCGGCGGGTTCGCCTTCACCGAGAACATCCTCTACTTCGGCAGGGCCGTGGCCGAATCGGCCTCGCCGGCCGGCGACCTGGCCCAGATCTTCTTCCTCCGCGGCGTGATGTCGCCCTTCGCGCACGCGATCTTCACCGGAACCACGGGACTGGTGATGGGGTTCGCCGCGCGGAAGTGGCATACCGGAGCCTCCGTGGGAGCGTTCCTCGTGGGGCTGCTGCCGGCGATGTTCCTGCACAACAGGTGGAACAGCATGGGCGGGGGCTTCCTGCTGGACTACATCATGGTCCAGGTTCCGATCTTCCTGCTCGCGGTGGCGGGCATCGTCTTCCTTCGGGTTGCCGAGAAGCGGCTGACCCGGCAGCGCCTGCTGGAGTATTCGGCCGCAGGCTGGTTCACGCCGGACGAGGTCCAGCTCCTGGCGACCGCGGCCGGAAGGCGTACGGCCTTGTCCTGGGCCGCCAGCTCGGGCCGGAAACCTCAGATGAAGCAATTCCTGAAGGCGGCCACACAGCTCGCGAATATCCGCCAGCGGATCCTGAGCGGGCGGGATGTGCCCCTTCACCAGGCCGAGGAGCGGCAACAGCTCCAGCGGATCCTGGAGCTCCGCGCGGTCATCGCCGGGTGAGAACGCAGAAGGGGCCCGCCGGTTGTCCGGCGGGCCCCTTCTGCGTTCAATTGATGCCGCGAGCCTGGTCTCCAGGCTAGGCGAGCAGCGAGGGCTTCAGCTGCTGCAACCGGCCCAGCAGTCCGTTGATGAACTGCGGTGACTCATCCGTGGACAGCGTCTTGGCCAAGGCAACGGCCTCGCTGACCGCCACCCCGTCAGGGACGTCGTCGTTGTACAGGAGCTCCCAGGTACCGATGCGCAGGATGATGCGGTCCACTGACGGCATCCGTTCCAGGCTCCAGCCCTGCGAGTAGGTCTCCAGGAACTCATCAATGGCTGCCTGCTGGGACACTACGCCCTCAACGATTTCCAGGGTATAGGGGTTGACCACCTGGTCGGTCTTTTCCCGGCGCGCACGAAGCACGTCAAACGCCGAAACAGAGCGCTGCTCCGCCTCGAACAGAACATCCAGTGCCCTGTTGCGGGCTTTACCGCGGGCGCTCACTACTCGGTGACCCGGCCCAGGTAGCTGCCGTCACGGGTGTCCACCTTGACCTTGGTGTTGTTCTCGATGAACAGCGGCACCTGGATCTCGTAACCCGTTTCCAGGGTGGCAGGCTTAGTGCCGGCGGACGAGCGGTCACCCTGCAGGCCCGGCTCGGTGTAGGTGATTTCGAGGACGACGCTCGGCGGCAGTTCGATGTAGAGGGGGTTGCCGTCGTGGATGGCAATGTTCACCATCTGGTTCTCAAGCATGAAGTTGGTGGCGTCCCCCACCGTGGCACCGGAAACGGTGATCTGGTCGTAGTCGGAGGTGTCCATGAACACGAAGTCTGCGCCGTCCTGGTACAGGTACTGGTAGTCGCGGCGGTCGACGGTGGCCGTCTCAATCTTGAGGCCGGCGTTGAAGGTCTTGTCGACAACCTTGCCGGACATCACGTTCCGCATCTTGGTGCGGACAAACGCGCCGCCCTTGCCGGGCTTGACGTGCTGGAACTCGATGATGTTCCACAACTGGCCCTCAAGCTTCAGGACCGTTCCGTTCTTAATGTCGTTAGTGGTTGCCACTGGTTTCCTCTGGTTTCTTTATCTGGCCGTTTGGGCCAGGTGCTGTATGCCGGGCGGGCAAACCAAAGCGGCCCGCCTGCACGTGTTTGTCAAAAATCGCGTGGATGCAAAAATTCCACAACCATTCTACCGGTAAATACCGGGCAGCCTGTCCGCTGCCGCCTCAGCAGGCCAATTCCAGGATGTCCCGCGCACGCTGCAGCGCCACGGTGGAGGAATAGATCTGGGCAGCATCCGCGGACTGAGCCACCCGCAAGTCCAGCGCCTTGGAGAAAGACTCCACGGCGGCGGAGGTCTGGCCCGCTGCGTATTGTGCCTTGCCCAGGAACTGAAGTGCCAGCGCTTCCCGGGGCGTGCCGTGCACCTCTGCCAGGAGCTGCCGGAACAGATCAATGGCGCGGTCCATCCGGTGGGTGACGCTCAGTACCTCGGCTTCAAAGACGCGCAGCCGGAACGATTCAGGGTCCTTGAACCGTGCTTCGGCCAAGAGTTCAGCCGCTTCGGAAGCGTGGCCATCGACCAGCAGGACAAAAATATGGTCGGCAGGGTCAGTGGAGGCTGCCAGGGCCTCCCGGACGGCGTCCTGATTGACTATCTGGGGCATCAAGGTATCCGGATTGATGCGGATACCGGGAAATCCTGCCTGGGGCCAGTCGGCGGTGCCGGTCATGTCGCCCTGCATCAGGACGCAATTTCCTGGTAGGCGGCGAACAGCAGCGAGGTGTCCGGCACGTCCAGTATGCCCGGCTTGGCGATTCCGTCCAGCACCACGAAGCGCAGCAGGTCGCCGCGGGACTTCTTGTCGCGGCGCATCCCGTCCAGCAGCCCCTGCCAGCGGTCCCGGCGGTAGGTGACCGGCAGCCCGAGTCCGTCCAGAATGCTCCGGTGCCGGTCGGCGTCGGCGTCGCTGAGCCTGCCCACGCTGCGGGCAAGTTCGGCCGCGAACATCATGCCCACGGACACCGCGGCGCCGTGCCGCCACGAGTAACGCTCCACCAGCTCGATGGCGTGGCCCAGGGTGTGTCCGTAGTTCAGGATTTCCCGGAGCCCGGATTCTTTGAGGTCCTCGGACACCACCTTCGCCTTGACGGCGATGGCGCGTTCAATCAGCTCACGCAGGGCGTCCGAGCGGGGGTCCACCACCGCGGCCGGGTCTTTCTCCACGAGATCGAGGATGGCGGGGTCGGCAATGAAGCCGCACTTGATCACCTCGGCGAGCCCGGAAATGATCTCGTTCTTCGGCAGTGTGTCCAGCGTGTCCAGGTCCGCCAGGACGGCCGCGGGCGGGTGGAACGCCCCCACCAGGTTCTTCCCCTCGGCGGTGTTGATGCCGGTTTTGCCGCCCACGGACGCGTCGACCATGCCCAGCAGGCTGGTGGGCATGTGGATGACCTTGACGCCGCGCAGCCAGGTCGCGGCGACGAAGCCGGCGAGGTCGGTGACCGCGCCCCCGCCCACGGCCACGATGGCGTCCGAACGGGTGAAGTCGTTCTGGCCCAGGACCTGCCAGCAGAATGCCGCAACCTGGATGTGCTTGCCTTCCTCGGCGTCAGGGATTTCCGCTGTAAGCGAGGTGAAGCCGGCCTCGGCAAGCTCGTCGCGGACGGTGTCGCCAGTGAGGCGCAGCGCGCGGGGGTGGATCACCAGGACCCGGCGGACGCGTTCACCCAGCAGGGCGGGAAGTTCACCAAGCAGGCCGCGCCCGACGACGACGCCGTAGTTGTTTCCGGCACCTTCGCCGGTGACGTTGATGACTGTTGATTGCGTGTTCACTTCTCAACTTCCTGTTTGGCAGCTGCGTGGTGCCGCAGTGCTGCTTCCAGCCGTCCGCCGAGCTCGGGTATGGAGCCGTGCCGGACGTCCAGGGTAATGTCAGCCAGCCTCTCGTAGACCGGCCTGCGGGTGGCGAACATTGCTGTCCAGCGGCCCATGGCGTCGCCGGCGAGGAGTGGCCGCCCCGAGTTCCGGGCGATCCTGTCTGCCACCGTATCCGCGTCGCATTCGAGGTAGACCACGGTGCAGCGGCCCATGAGCTGCTGCGTCCCGGAGTCGAGCACGGCCCCGCCGCCAAGCGAAATCACCGTGGTGGTCTCTGCCGCTTCCTCAACGGCGTCGGCGACGGTCCGGGCTTCGATTTCCCGGAACGCGTGCTCACCGCGCCCCGCGAAGATATCGGCGATGGAGCCGTGCCCGGCGACGATGACGGCGTCCGTGTCAATGAAGCGGGCGCCCAGCTGCTGTGCCAGTTGCTGGCCTATGGCCGATTTGCCGACGGCCATGGGGCCGATGAGCACGATCGGCCGGCCGCCTGCGGGGCCGGTACTGCTGTGATGGAGCACTACTGGCCGATCGAGTCCAGGGAAGCCGGGATGTTGTCCAGGTAACCCTTGATGTTGCGGGCGGTTTCCGCCACGGAGTCACCGCCGAACTTCTCCATGACGGCTTCGGCCAGGACCAGGGCCACCATGGCCTCGGCCACGACACCTGCGGCCGGGACGGCACAGACGTCGGAGCGCTGGTGGTGTGCCTTGGCCGGTTCACCGGTGCTGACGTCGATGGTGCGCAGGGCGCGCGGCACGGTGGCGATCGGCTTCATCGCGGCACGGACCCGGAGGACGTCGCCAATGCTCATACCGCCTTCGATGCCGCCGGCGCGGTTGCTGGCGCGGCTGATCCGGCCCTTGCCGTCACGGACAATTTCGTCGTGGGCGGCCGAACCGCGGCGCGCAGCGGTCAGGAACCCGTCGCCCACCTCCACGCCCTTGATGGCCTGGATTCCCATGAGCGCCGCGGCCAGCCGGGCATCGAGCCGGCGGTCCCAGTGAACGTAGCTTCCCAGTCCCGGCGGAAGCCCGTAGGCGAGGACTTCCACCACGCCGCCGAGCGTTTCGCCTTCTTTGTGTGCGGCGTCCACCTCGGCAACCATGGCGTCGGAGGTTTCGCGGTCGAAGCAGCGCAGAGGATCGGTGTCCAAGGCGATGACATCGCCGGGCAGCGGCAGGGGCCTGCCTTCGGGCACGGTGACGCTGGCGATGGATACGGTGTGGCTGACCAGTTCGATCCCGAGGTGCCGGAGGAACCGGGCCGCCACGGTGCCGAGGGCCACCCGGGTTGCCGTTTCGCGGGCGCTTGCGCGCTCCAGGACGGGACGGGCCTCATCGAACCCGTATTTCTGCATGCCGGTGAAGTCGGCGTGGCCCGGTCGGGGCCGCGTCAGCGGTGCGTTGCGGGCCTGGTCGGCGAGGATTTCAGGATCCACGGGGTCGGCAGACATGATCTGCTCCCATTTGGGCCATTCGGTGTTGCCCACCTGGATGGCGACGGGACCGCCCTGGGTGCGGCCGTGCCTGACACCGCCGAGGATGGTAACCACGTCCTGCTCGAACTTCATCCGTGCGCCGCGGCCGTAGCCGAGCCGGCGGCGGGCCAGGGAGTCTGCGATGTCCCCGCTGGTGATTTCCACACCAGCGGGGACGCCCTCAATAATTCCCATCAAAGCCGGGCCATGGGATTCACCGGCAGTCAACCAACGCATAATTTCCATCCTGCCACGTAGGGCGGTCACAACGCCCGTCGGGCAAGGCCGACTGCGTCACACATCACATCTATGACAGCTGCGTTAACGTCTTCCCCGCGCCGGGTGAAAAGCCGCACCTGCTCCACCGCCTGGTACAGCAGCATCTCCAAACCGGGCACCACGCGGCCGCCGCCGGCCTGCCACACCGAGGCCACCAGGCTGGGCCAGGGATCGTAGGCGACATCCAGGAGGACACCCGGCGTCGGTGTCTTCAAGGCGGCGATTCCGGCGGCGAGCCCGTCGGCCGCGCGTGGCGGCAACGTGGAGATGACGACGTCGGCTTCCGACGTCGGGCGGGCGGCGGCGGTGAGGGGACGGACTTCCAGCGCGACGCCCAGGCTGCCGGCAGCGGCCCGGACGTCCGACGTCCGCGCGGCATCACGGACGAAGACCTGAACCGCAGGGGTGCCGAGTTCCTTCAGGGCAGCAACAGCCGACGCCGCCGTGCCGCCGCCGCCGAGGATGACGGCGGTCGGCGCCGCAGCAGTCCCGGCGTGGCGAAGGGCGTTGACGATCCCGGCGACGTCGGTGTTGGAACCCACCATCTTGACCGTTCCTCCAGACTCCTCGAAGGTGACCGTGTTGACCACGCCCAGGGTCTGCGCCACTCCCCTGACTTCGTCCACCTCATTGAGCATGGCGGTCTTGAGCGGCATGGTAACGGAGAGCCCGCGCCAGCCGGCCTGGTTCCGGATCTGGCGCATGAAGGACGGCAGCAATTGCTCGGTGACGTCGATGGCCGTGTAGCTGATGGCCGCATTCAGCCGCTCATACGCCGAAAGGTGCAGCGCGGGAGACTTTGAGTGGCTGATCGGGTGGCCCAGGACGGCAGCCCGCAGGCTCATGTGCAGCGGCCCGCGTTGGCCTTGCACCACGCGTTGTACTGCTCCACGTAGGCGTTGTGTTCGGCCAGGGTCTTCGCGAACTTGGTTTCCTTGGTGTCCAGGTTGACGGTCACCCAGTACAGGTAGTCGTTGGATTTGGGCTTTGCGGCTGCGTCGATGGCAGTCTTGCCGGGAGAACCGATCGGGCCCGGCGGGAGTCCGGGGTTGGCGTAGGTGTTGTACGGGTTGGACTTGTCCTTGCGCTGTTCATCCGTGAAGTTGAAGCTCTTCGTGCCCAGGCCGTAGGTCACCGCCGAGTCCACCTGGAGGAAACCGCCGGTCTGGTCGTTCGGCTTGAGCCTGTTGTAGATCGCACCCGCCACGTCGCCGTAATCAGCCTGGCCGCCCTCGGCCTGGACAATGCTGGCCACAATGACGGCCTCGTACTGCTTGGCGGGGTCGGTGATTCCCTGGGACACCAGCTCGTCGGTGGTGGCTTTCACGAGGGACTGCAGGATGTCCTTGGCAGGGGTTCCGAGGGGGAAGCGGTATTCGCCGGGCGCGAGGTATCCTTCGAGGTTCTTAGCGTTCGCCGGCAGGCCAAACTGGGCAGGCTGGTTACTTAGGGCCTGGAGCTGCTGCACGGAAACTCCAGAACCCTCCGAAATGGCCTGCAGCGACTCTCCGATCCGCAGGCCTGCGCTGAGGGCGAAGTAGATGACCTTGGACTTGTCCTTTCCGGCAAGGACGTCGACGGCGTCGGCGTTCTTCATTTCAGTCTTGAAGACATAGTCGCCCGGCGACAGCGTTGCGCCGGATGCATGGAACGCCTGCATGAAGGTGTCGGCGTTGGCGACGACCCGCTGGTTCTCAAGGTCGGCAGCAACCGAGCGGGTACCCTCCCCGCTTGCCACGGTTACGTGGACCTCTCCGGTCCCCGGACCCGGGAAGTCCGATGGCTTGCCGCTGCCGAGGAGGGGCTTGAGGAACTGGGCGCCCACGGCCACGGCGGTCACGAACACAGCCAGTGTCAGGAACAGTGCGAGCAACCTGCGCCGGCGCCGGACCTTTTTCGAGGGCCGGGGCACTACCTGGGCTGCCGAGGACACGGGAAGCAGCTCGTGGACTGCATCCGTGTGGCCAGCGTCCGGATGCGCATCCTCGTGGTACCCGGCGTCGTATGCAGGGTCGTCGGGAATCTCCCCGTAATGGAGCCCGTCGGCGTCATGGTGCCCGTCGGTGAAGGGGGCGTGGTCCGGGTGGTGGGCAACGTCGTCGTGGTGCCGTAGGTCCCGGTGGTGCGCAACGTCCGCGTAGGCGTACGCGTCCCCATGGTGCTCCGCGTCCCGGACGTGGGCCAGGTCGTCGTGCTGGTGTACGTCGTCGTCAACCTGCACGTGGTCATGGGCCGCAACGGCGTCGTCGTGGGTGCCGGCCGAATGCTCGTTGCCCCAGGCACCATCAAGGTGGGAATCACCGGCAGGCCGTCCGTCCTGGATGGACGGTGGCGCTTGGGGAGCAGCCGGCACGTCACCGGCGTCGGGAAGCGGAGCGAAGGTTGGTTCGGCGGCGGAAGCAGCGGCTGCCGGCGGCGTGACGGGAGGCGGCGGGACCTCGCCCGTCTCATAAGCCTGCTCAGGGACGGCGTCGTGGCCACCGGTATTGAGGCTCTTCTCGCGTGCGCGCAGTTCCTTGCGGGTCAACGGCCTCGCGGCCCCGGCATCCTGCGGGCCGGAAGTGTCGTCAATGTTGGCAGGGCTCACTGTTGCCTTCCATTATCTGAAGATTGGGCCGTGTCTGCGGAGGCGGCGCGGACTGGTTCGTCCACCCCACCGGCCCCCAGGTCCACGGTCGGGGATGGCGCTGTCACGCGTGAGCCGACATCCGCTCCCCTGGCTTTCTGCATGTCGATGGCGTGCTGAAGGATACCCGCCGCCGCGACCTGATCAACTACTTTACGGTGGTTCCTGCTGCTCATGCCAGCTTCGTGCAGGTTCCGGTGCGCCGTGACGCTGCTCAGCCGCTCGTCCACGAGGTTCACCGGGACCGCCAAACCGCGGCCGGAAAACTCGGCGACCAGCAGCAGGGCGTAGTCCGTGGCCATCCTGGCTGAGGCGTGTTCCTCCCCCTTCATGGTGCGTGGCAGCCCCACGAAAACCTGGACGGCTCCAAGTTCCTCCGCCAGGTTGGCGATGACCCGCACATCCGAGTTCTTCTTGGCGTTCCGGTCAAGTGTCTTGTACGGCGTGGCCAGGATCGCATCGCGGTCACACATGGCCACCCCGACCCGGACGGTGCCCACGTCCACCCCCAGTTTGACGCCCTGGGGGTAGCCGCCGGCAGCTGCAGGATTGTTCATGGCAGGATTAGCGCGCCGAAATGGCGTTGACGACGGCGGCCAGAGCGGCGCCAACCTTTCCGGCGTCGGTCCCTCCACCCTGGGCGACATCGTCCTTGCCGCCACCGCCACCGCCGAGCACGCCTGCGGCGACGCGGACCAGCGCACCCGCTTTGACGCCGGCTTCCCGGGCTGCCTCATTGGTGGCGACCAGGATCAGCGGACGGTCGTTGGCCACACCCGCGACGGCAACCGCGGAGGGCGCCGACCCGAGCCGGTTGCGCAGGTCCAGGGCCAGGCCCCGGAGGTCGTCCGCTCCGCTGACGGTGCCGGCGTCGTGGGCCAGTACCTTTACTCCGCCGGCGTCCTTGGCGGTGTCCACCAGCTGCGCGGCCGAGGCGGCCAGCTGTTCCTTGCGGAGCCGGTCCAGTTCCTTCTCCGTGGCCTTCAGCTTGGCCAGCGTGGCGGAAATCCTGTCGGCGAGCTGGCCGGACGGGACCTTCAGCAGGTCCGTCAGTTCGGTCACCAGGGCCCGCTCGGCGGCAAGGTGGCGGAAAGCCTCCATGCCCACGAAGGCTTCCACGCGCCGGTTGCCTGAACCGACGGACTGTTCGCCCAGGAGGGACAGGCTGCCGATCAGCGAGGTGTTGGCAACGTGGGTGCCGCCGCAAAGCTCGCGCGACCATGCGCCGTCGATTTCCACCACGCGCACTTCGCTGCCGTAGTTCTCGCCGAAGAGGGCCATGGCCCCCATGGCTTTGGCCTCGGCCAGGCCCATGATCTTCGTTTCCACCGCGTAGTTGTTGCGGATGGCAAGGTTGGACACCTCTTCGATTTCAGAACGCGTCGCGGTGCTCAGGCCTTCGCCCCAGGCAAAGTCGAAGCGCAGGTAGCCGGCCTTGTTGAAGGAGCCACGCTGGGTGGCCTCCGGCCCGAGGATCTGGTGCAGGGCGGCGTGCACGATGTGCGTGCCCGTGTGGGCCTGCTCTGCTGCATGCCGGCGTTCACGGTCGACGGCGGCGCGCACCAGCGAGTCTGCACCAATCTCGCCTTCGCGGACAACTGCTTTGTGGACGCTCAGCCCCTTGATGGGGCGCTGGACGTCCAAGACCTCGACGACGAACCCGTCACCGGTGATGAGGCCGGTATCGGCAGCCTGGCCACCGGCCTCGGCGTAGAACGGGGTTTCGGCGAGCACCAGTTCGATTTCGTCGCCGGTGGCAGCTTGCTGGACCTTGCGGCCGGCGCTCAGGAGGCCGCGGACACGCGACTCGCCCTCAAGTTCGGTGTAGCCGGTGAAGACCGTCTCACCCTGGCCCAGGAGCTCCTGGAAGACGGTGACGTCGGCGTGGCCGCCCTTCTTGCCCTTGGCATCTGCCTGCGCACGCTGGCGCTGTTCCTGCATCAGGCTGCGGAAGGCCGCCTCGTCAACCTTCAGGCCCGCCTCTTCGGCCATCTCGAGCGTGAGGTCGATGGGGAAGCCGTAGGTGTCATGCAAGGTAAAGGCATCCTCGCCGGACAGCGGCTTGTGGGCAGCCTTGGATTCCTTCACCGCGTCCTCCAGCCGCGCAGTGCCGGACGCAATGGTGCGCAGGAACGCTTTCTCCTCGGCGTAGGCGATCCGGCTGATCCGTGCGAAGTCGGTGTCAACCACGGGGTAGACGCCCTTCATGGCATCCCGCGAGGCCGGCAGCAGTTCCGGCAGGCAGGCCTGTTCGACGCCCAGCAGGCGCATGGAGCGCACGGCGCGCCGGATCAGGCGGCGCAGGACGTAGCCGCGGCCCTCGTTGGACGGGGTGACGCCGTCGGAGATCAGCATCAGGGCCGAGCGGATATGGTCGGCCACAACGCGCATCCGGACGTCGTCCGTGTGGTGGGGGTCCTCGGGAGTCTCAGCGGAGGTGTATTCCTTGCCGGAGAGTGCCGCGGCTTTGTCGATGACAGGCCGGACCTGGTCGGTCTCGTACATGTTCTCGACACCCTGCAGGATCATGGCGAGGCGTTCCATGCCCAGGCCCGTGTCGATGTTCTTCTTGGGCAGCTCACCCACAATGTCGAAGTCCACCTTGGAACGCACGTTCTCGATCTGGTACTGCATGAACACGAGGTTCCAGATCTCGATGTAGCGGGTCTCGTCAGCCAGCGGCCCGCCTTCGATGCCGTAGGCCGGTCCGCGGTCGTAGTAGATCTCCGAGCAGGGCCCGGCCGGACCAGGCTGGCCGGTGGACCAGTAGTTGTCCGACTTGCCCATGCGCTGGATGCGTTCAGCGGGGACGCCGGTGTTCTTGAGCCACAGTTCCTCGGCTTCGTCGTCCTCTTCGTAGACGGTCACCCACAGCCGCTCGGGCGGAAGGCCGTAGCCGCCGTCGTCAACGCCGGTGGTGAGCAGCTCCCAGGCGAACTTGATGGCGTCTTCCTTGAAGTAGTCGCCGAACGAGAAGTTGCCGCACATCTGGAAGAAGGTGCCGTGCCGGGCCGTCTTGCCCACTTCTTCGATGTCACCGGTGCGGATGCACTTCTGCACGCTGGTGGCACGGGAGTAGGGCGGTTCCTCACGGGCGGTGAGGTAGGGGATGAACGGGACCATGCCGGCCACCGTGAACAGCAGCGAGGGGTCGCTGGAGACCAGCGATGCGGAGGGAACCGCCGTGTGGCCCTTGCTGACAAAAAAGTCCACCCAGCGCTTTGTGATCTCCTGCGACTTCATGAGCTGTTTTCTTACCCTTCGTGGTCCGCGGCTCCTGCCGGGCGCGGAAAGTTAATTCAGGTGGCGGGTTCCAGGATCGGTTCCCGCCGGTTGTCGTTGGCTGCCGTTGCATGCCCAGCGGCTCAGCGGCGTACCAGCTCCGCGGAGTCGACGCCCAGTGCGGCGCGGAGGTCGGTCTCACGCTCGCGCATCCCGGCGCGGACGGCGTCGGCGAAGTCGTACACGCCGTCTGCCAGGCGCCCAACAGCACGGTTGAGGCCTTCGGGCCCGAGGTTGGCCTGCGCCTCAGTGACTTTACGGAACGCGATGACGCCGATGGCCACGCCAATTCCCATCCAAACAATTCTTTTCATGTTCGTTCTTTTCGAATCTAGCGGCTGCGGCGGCCGGCTGCGGGCTTCCTGCGGTTCGCGAAGGCGCTGCGAACGCCGTAGCTGAACGCCGCCACCTTGATCAGCGGCGAACCCACCGTGGCGGCGACCAGCGAGGACAAGGCGGAAATGTTGGCGGACGCATCCGAGACGTTGGACGAGATGCCGTCGACCTTCTTCAACTGCTGGTTGGTGGTCGACACGGTGGCGGTGACCTCGTCCATCAGGGGCGTGGCGCCGTCACTGATGGATTTTATGGCGGTGCGCACCTCGTCGAAGACACTTCCCAGCTTCAGGATGGGTACCGCGAGCAGCAGCACCAGGAGCGCGAACACCCCGGCAGCGATCAGGCCGGCAATATCGCCACCAGACATAGACGTTCATCTCCTCGAAATTCCGTGGTCGGGTTCCATCCTGGCCGGACCCGGAAGGCCCGATGCGCAGATGTCCCCCAAGTACCTTACATACAAAGAAGCCCGTGGCGCTTGCCACGGGCTTCTTTGGATACGCTGCTGGGATTTAGCGTGCGTAGAATTCGACGACGAGCTGCTCTTCGCAGGTCACCGGGATTTCCGAACGCTTGGGGCGGCGGACCAGGCGGGCCTGCAGGGCTTCCAGCTTGACGTCCAGGTAGGCCGGAACGGCAGGCAGGACGTCGCGGTGGGCACCGGCGGCGGCAACCTGCAGCGGAACCATGGTCTCGCTGCGGCTGTGGACGTGGACCAGCTGGCCCTCGCCGACGCGGAACGACGGACGGTCAACGCGGACGCCGTCAACCATGATGTGGCGGTGCACAACCAGCTGGCGGGCCTGGGCGATGGTGCGGGCGAAGCCGGCACGCAGGACCAAGGCGTCAAGGCGCATTTCGAGCAGTTCGATGAGGTTTTCACCGGTCAGGCCCTTGGTGCGGCGGGCTTCCTCGAAGGCACGGGTCATCTGTGCTTCGCGGATGCCGTACTGGGCACGCAGGCGCTGCTTTTCGCGCAGGCGGACGGCGTAGTCGGAGTCCTGCTTCTTGCGGGCGCGGCCATGCTCACCGGGGCCGTACGGGCGGCGCTCCATGTACTTGGCGGCCTTGGGGGTCAGAGCGATGCCGAGGGACCGCGAGAGGCGGGCCTGACGGCGAGCACGAGTGTTGTTAGCCACTTGTGTCCTTCCAATATCTGCGGTGTGTCAGTGTTACTGGCCTCCACGATGGAGAGCATCGGCCAACCGCTGCCTTTTGCTACTGGGCACAGGGCATAAGCTTCTCAACGGTAAAATTGGGGAGATTGTGCGCCGGGCCTTGCCAGACAAACATATAGCCTACCACGGCAGCTACTTGCCCCTCACAATCTTCCGCAGCCGCTCCAGCCGTACCGCGATGTCCCGTTCGGCTCCATTGTTCGTTGGCTGGTAGTAGTCCCGCCCCACCAGGTCGTCCGGCGGATACTGCTGGCCGGCCACCCCGTGCGGAGCATCGTGGGCGTACTTGTAGCCCACACCGTGGCCCAACTGCTTGGAGCCCGGATAGTGTGCATCGCGGAGGTGGGCGGGGATTCCGACCCCGAAGCCGGCCCGCACATCGGCGATCGCCTTGTTGATGCCCATATAGGCGGCGTTGGACTTCGGCGCGGTGGCCAGGTGGACCACTGCCTCGGCCAGGATGATCCGCCCCTCCGGCATTCCGATCAGCTGCACTGCCTGGGCTGCGGCCACTGCCGTCTGGAGCGCGGTGGGATCCGCCATGCCCACATCCTCTGCCGCGGAAATGACGATCCGCCGGGCGACGAAGCGGGGGTCCTCCCCCGCTTCCAGCATCCGCGCGAGGTAATGCAGTGCGGCGTCCACGTCGGAGCCCCGGATGGACTTGATGAAGGCGCTGGCCACGTCATAGTGCTGGTCGCCGGCACGGTCGTACCGGACCGCGGCAGCGTCCAGGGCACGCTCGGTGTGGCGCAACTCCACGGTGACCGGTTCATCGGTGACCGGCTCCCCCGCCGCACCTTCCTCTCCCGCTGAACGTTCGACGTCGTCCGCGTCACCGAAAGCGACCCCCGCCGCGGCCTCCAGCGCCGTCAACGCCCGGCGGGCGTCGCCGCCGGAGAGCCGGACCAGGTGGTCGAGCGCCTCCTCGCTGAGCCGGACCTTGCCGCCGAGACCGCGGGGGTCTTCCACGGCCCGCACCAGCAGGCCCTCGATATCGGCGTCCGTGAGTGGCTTGAGGGTCAGGAGCAGGGACCGTGACAGCAGCGGGGAGACCACGGAAAAGGAAGGGTTCTCGGTGGTGGCGGCCACCAGGACCACCCAGCGGTTTTCGACGCCGGGCAGCAGCGCGTCCTGCTGGGCCTTGTTGAATCGGTGGATCTCGTCCAGGAAGAGCACGGTGGTGGTCTTGTAGAGGTCGCGGGCGGTCAGGGCGTCATCCATGACGCGCCGGACGTCCTTGACGCCTGCCGTGATGGCGGACAGTTCGACGAATTTCCGTCCAGGCCCGCGGGCAATGACGTGCGCAAGGGTGGTCTTGCCGGTGCCCGGGGGTCCCCACAGGATCAGGGAACTGGGCCCCGCCGGACCTGCGGCATCGGCCCCTGCGGCCAGCTGACGGAGGGGTGATCCCTGGCCGAGCAGGTGCTGCTGGCCCACCACCTCATCCACGCTGCGCGGCCGCATGCGGACCGCCAGCGGGCTCCGCGGCGATCCCTGTCCCCGCGCACCGTGCCCCCCGGTACCGGCGCCTGCCCCGGCGACAGGACCGTCGTCGTCGTCGTTTTCTGGGCCGTGCCCGAAGAGATCATCCACATAGATAGGCTACTTCCAGTCCACTCCTGCTTTTCACGGCTCCCGACAGCAAAGGATCGCCATGCCCGCCACTGCTTCCGCCGGCGGACCGCCGTCCGTCCGGACGGCATTCGTGGCCGGCGCCCGGCTGGCCGGCTGGGTGGAACGGTTCGGTTCCTCCCACGGCGGTTTCCGGTTGCGGGATGACGACGACGGCCTCCGGCTTTTGGCCGCTGACGGCAGCGAGGCGCTCCTGCAGGCGCCGTGGCCGGCGGACGGCCGTCCCGGACGCGGCGACGACCCGGTGGAACGCCTGGCCGCCCTGGCGTCCCAGCCGCGCCGCCTGGGACTGCTGCTGGTGCGGCGGGGCGGCTACGGCATAGGGGTGGCAAGCGAAGGCATGCTGTTGGCGTCCAAGGCAGGCACCAGGTACGTTCAGTCGCGCACCGCGGCGGGCGGCCAGTCCCAGCAGCGGTTCGCCCGGCGCCGTTCCAACCAGGCGGACGCCTTGGTGGCCTCCGTGGCGGAACAAGCGGCAGCGGTATTCGGCGGCGAGGCGTTCGAGTACGTGGTGCCGGGCGGTGACAGGGCCCTTGCGGACCTTGTCCTGCAGCAACCGCCCCTGCGCCCCTATGCCCAGCTGTCCCGCCTCGCATATCTCGACGTACCGGAGCCGAGGGGCGCCGTGTTGAAGAAGGCGGCGGCGGACGCGTGCTCGGTGAGGGTCACCGTGACCGACGCGTCCGGCTAGTGCGCAGGTGATGCCTGGTCAGCAGCCCGTCAGCGACCGGCGCGGCCGCTCCTGGCGGTACAGATAGCGTCCGGATTCACTGAAGCCCGCCCTGGAATAGAGCGCCCGGGCACCATGGTTTTGCGCCGTCACCAGCAACCAGAAGTCCGTCACACCGCGGTCGACGCCGGCCCGCAGCAGGGCGTGGAGAGTGGCAGCCGCATACCCCTTACGGCGCGCGTCAGGACGTGTGGCCATCCCGTACACGCCACCAAGGGTGCCGCCGGCAGGCATGGCAAGGCGTCCGACGGCGGCCGCGCGGCCGTCGCCGTCCCGCGCCAACGCGTACAACGACGGGCATCCTTCGAGGATTGCCCGTGCGGTGCCCAGGGCATCCCCGCCGCCGCGGCCGTCCACCTCCCACCAAAGCCGCAGCCAGTCCTCGGACGGCACAGGTGCCAGTTCGACCGCCGCGCCTTCACGGCCGTCTTCAGGGGTACCGCCTGCGGCGGCGCTGCGGGTCATGACCACGGTCTCGGACTGGCGGGTGAACCGCTCGGCGTCGAGCAGGTCGTGGAGCGCTGCCGCGGCGGGATTGTCGAACAGTTGGAAGATCACGGGCAGCCGGCGCTGGCGGTACCACGCCCTTGCGTCGGCGAGCAAGGCGGCCAGGTCGCCGTCGGATTGGCCGGCCTCCTGGGCACGCGGCCAGATGGAGTTGGCCCGCTGAGTGACGCCAGCCGCCGCCCGGAGCACCCAGTTGCCGGCTTCCTGCCTTTCAAGGGCCGGCCACGCAGCGTCCATGGCAGCTTCGAGATCCAAGGCAGCGGGTTTCGTATTGTCAGGGGTCGGCATCGGCATTCCTTCCTTAACGGCCGAAGGTCCCCCGGTTGGACCCGGGGAACCTTCGGTGGCGGCGCCTTGGGCGGCCGTCCTTTTTTTACTGCTTTTCTACCGGCTTTTTAGCTTCCGGTTTGAAGTCCACGCCTGCTTCCTTGCGCTGCTGGGGCGTAATGGGCGCCGGAGCCTCGGTCAGGGGGTCATGGCCGCCACCGGACTTCGGGAAGGCGATGACGTCGCGGATGGACTCAACTCCTGCCAGCAGCGACACCACGCGGTCCCAGCCGAAGGCGATGCCGCCGTGCGGGGGTGCGCCGTACTTGAAGCCCTCGAGCAGGAAGCCGAACTTGGTCTGGGCGTCTTCCTTGTCCAGGCCCATCAGTTCGAAGACGCGTTCCTGCACTTCGCGCTGGTGGATACGGATGGAGCCGCCACCGATTTCGTTGCCGTTGCAGACGATGTCGTAGGCGTAGGAGAGCGCCGATTCCGGATCCTTGTCGAAGGTGTCAAGGAATTCAGGCTTGGGCGAGGTGAAGGCGTGGTGGACGGCGGTCCACTGGCCTCCGCCCACGGCGACGTCGCCCGAGGCAACGGCCGCGGCGGCGGGCTCGAACATGGGCGCGTCCACGACCCAGCAGAACGCCCAGTCGGTGGGATCGATGAGGCCGGTGCGGTGGCCGATTTCCACGCGGGCGGCACCAAGCAGTGCGCGCGACGGGGTCTTCTCGCCCGCGGCGAAGAAGATGCAGTCGCCGGGCTTGGCGCCAACAGCGTCTGCGAGCCCCGCCCGTTCGATCTCGGTGAGGTTCTTGGCCACCGGGCCAGCGAGCTCGCCGTCGTCCTTGTACAGGACGTACGCGAGGCCCTTGGCGCCGCGCTGCTTGGCCCATTCCTGCCACGCATCCAGGGCGCGGCGTGCCTGCGAGGCGCCGCCGGGCATGACGACTGCGCCAACGTAGGGGGCCTTGAAGACGCCGAAGTTGGTGTCCTTGAAGAATTCGGTGAGTTCGGTCAGTTCCTGCCCGAAGCGAAGATCCGGCTTGTCAGAGCCGTACCGGGCCATGGCGTCGGCATAGGTGATGCGCTGGATGGGAGTAGGGATGTCCGCCCCAATGAGCTGCCACACCGCCTTGACGATGTTTTCGCCCAGCCGGATGATGTCGTCCTGGTCCACGAAGCTGGCCTCGATGTCCAGCTGGGTGAATTCCGGCTGCCTGTCCGCACGGAAGTCCTCATCACGGTAGCAGCGCGCAATCTGGTAGTACTTCTCGAATCCGCCCACCTGCAGGAGCTGCTTGAACAGCTGCGGGGACTGCGGGAGGGCGTACCAGGAACCCGGGGCCAGGCGGGCCGGAACCAGGAAGTCACGGGCGCCTTCCGGCGTCGAACGGGTCAGCGTGGGCGTCTCGATCTCCACGAAGCCCTCATCGTGGAGAAGGTCGCGCGCCACCCGGTTCGCCTCGGAACGGAGGCGCAGGTTCCGGCTGGGCCCAGGACGGCGGAGGTCAAGGTAGCGGTGCTTGAGGCGCGCTTCCTCGCCCACCTCGACGTGCTCGTCAATCTGGAAGGGCAGCGGGTCCGAGGTGTTGAGGATAGTGACGTCCTCGGCGATGACCTCGATCTCACCGGTGGCCAGCGCCGGGTTTTCGTTGCCCTCGGGCCGCCGGGAAACAATGCCCTTGACCTGCAGGACGTACTCGTTGCGCAGGCCATGGAAGACCTCTTCTTCACGCACCACCACCTGCGAGACGCCGGAAGCATCGCGCAGGTCCACGAAGGCCACACCACCGTGGTCACGACGGCGGCCCACCCAGCCGGCCAGGGTTACGGTTTGTCCAATGTGCTCGGAACGAAGGGATCCGAGGTCATGTGTGCGCAGCACAGCACGCCTTTCTGCGGGAAAACAGTGGGAAGTTCAATATGATCGTTCCGGGAACGATCCCGTCCGAGTTTACCCGCTGGAAAGGTACTGCCGCCTCATGGGCCAACCCCAGCAGCTTCAACGCCGGCTCGGCACCTTCGATGCCACCGCCATCGGCCTCGGCTCCATGCTGGGCGCCGGCGTGTTCGTGGTGTTCGCTCCCGCCGCAGCCCTGGCCGGGAACCTGCTGGTCTTATCCGTGGTTCTGGCCGGTGTTGTGGCGTACTGCAACGCGGTAGCCTCGGCGGCGCTGGCCGCAACGTATCCCACCAGCGGCGGCACCTATGTTTACGGCCGGAAACAACTGGGTGAGTGGCCCGGCTTTGTCGCTGGATGGGGATTCGTCACGGGGAAGACCGCATCCTGCGCGGCCATGGCGTTGACCTTCGGCAGTTACGTGGCACCGGGCTATGCCGCGCCGGTGGCCGTTGGTGCGGTGCTTGCCCTGACCGGCATCAACCTGCTGGGAATCACCCGAACTGCCCAGCTCACACGGATCCTGTTGTGCCTCGTCCTGGCTACCCTGGTGTTCGTCGCGGTTGCCGCAGTCCTCGGCCCGCATCCTGCCGCGGACATGGCTGGCCCAGGTTCCGGCGGGCCGGCCGGGGTCCTCCCTGCGGCCGGCCTGATGTTCTTCGCGTTCGCCGGGTACGCGCGAATCGCCACACTGGGGGAAGAAGTAAAAGATCCCTCCCGTACCATCCCGCGGGCCATTCTCGCCGCGTTGGCCGCCGCCTTCACCATCTACCTGTTGCTGGCTTTGCTCCTGCAGGCCCACCTGGGAGACCGTCTGGCGACTGCCAGGACTCCCCTCCTGGACACGGTGTTGGCATCGCAGCTGGCGGCGGGCGCACCGCTGGTACAGGTTGGTTCCGCTGCCGCATGCCTGGGCGCCCTGCTCGCCCTGATCACCGGGGTCGGGCGCACCACGCTGGCCATGGCGCGGGAAGGTGACCTTCCCCGCTCCCTGGCCAAGGTGGGCGGGGCGCACGCCGTACCGTTTGTCGCTGAACTGGCCGTGTCCGCCGTCGTGATCCTGCTCCTGCTGACCACTGACGTGATGACCGTGGTGGGCTTCTCAAGCTTCGGGGTACTGGTGTATTACGCAGTTGCCAACGCCTCCGCCTACACCCTTGCTTCGCATCCGGGCCACGCGCCGCGCTGGCTGAACGCGGCGGGCTTCCTGGGGTGCGTGGTCCTGGCCTTCACACTGCCACCCGCTCCGGTACTGACCATGGCTGCGGTCCTGGCCGCGGGTACGGCCGGCCGTTGGCTGGTGCTGCGCTTCAGGCAGCACCAGCCCAGCCGGCAGCGAGGCCGCTAAACGGACGCTGTTGCGTTGGCCGTGGTGCTCACCTGTACCGTGAGGTCCTCCAGCGGCGGGGTCCAGGTCTCCGGAGCGGCCACCACCTGTTCGCCGGTCCGGATGTCCTTGACCTGGTGGGTGCCGTCCTCGTCCGTGAACCATACGAACGGGATTCCGCGCCGGTCAGCGAACTTGATCTGCTTGCCGAATTTCTCCGCCTTCGCCGCAACCTCGGTGGGGATGCCCCTGCTGCGAAGCAGGGCAGCAACGTCCTGCGCGGCACCCCAGCTGTCGTCGTGGCTCAGGGCCACCAGGACGGCCGTGGGCACGGAACGGGAGGCCTTGGCCAGGTCCTGGCTGAGGATCCGGGACACGAGGCGGGTGACACCGATTGACAGGCCCACCCCCGGGAACTTTCGGTTGCCCTTCGACGCCAGCGCATCGTAACGGCCGCCGGAGCAGATCGATCCCAGCTGTTCATGGCCAACCAGGACGGTCTCCACCACCGTGCCCGTGTAGTAGTCCAGGCCGCGGGCGATGCTCAGGTCCGCCAGCACCTTGCCGGGGGCCCGCTGGACGGCGGCATCGATCACCTGTTCCAGTTCATCCAAGCCCTCGTCCAGGAGCTCGTCGCTGACGCCCAGGGCACGGACCTTCGCCACGAAGGAGGTGTCTTCCGTGCGGATGGCCGCCAACTGCAGGGCCTTGGCTGCCTGCTCGTCGGAGGCACCGAGTTCCGTCTTCAGCAACTCCGCCACCTTGGCGGGACCGATTTTTTCGAGCTTGTCGATGCTGCGCAGCACGCCGGCGGTGTCATCGAGCCCGATCCCCCGATAGAAGCCTTCAGCCAGCTTGCGGTTGTTGATCCGAAGCCGGAAGTCCGGGATGGGAAGCGCGCTGAGCGCCTCGGCGATCACCAGGGCAATCTCCACGTCATAGCGGAACGGCAACTCACCGTCGCCCACAACATCGATGTCCGCCTGGGTGAACTCCCGGGCCCGGCCTTCCTGGGGCCGCTCGCCGCGCCACACCTTCTGGATCTGGTACCGGCGGAACGGGAATGCCAGGTACCCGGCGTTTTCCACGACGTACCGGGCAAACGGAACCGTCAGGTCAAAATGCAGGGCAAGCGCGTGGGGATCAGCCTTGCCGCCCTTGACGGGGTTGTCGCCGTCGTCTTCCTGCAGCCTGCTGAGGCCGTACACTTCCTTGTCGATCTCGCCCTTGCGCAACAGCTGGCCCACCGTTTCCACGGCGCGGGTTTCGATCGAAGCAAACCCATGCAGTTCAAAGACCCGGCGCAGGGTATCGAGCACATGCAGCTCCACCAACCGCTCCTCGGGAAGCCACTCGGGGAATCCGGACAGGGAGGCGGTGCGTGCCATGGGGAAAGTTCTCCTTACGGTGGAAGGTGCGCCGGGGCTGCCCGCGCGCCGCTCCAAGGCGACGTTCGGCGGCAGCACAGCCAGCCATGCATAAACTATGTGCGGCAGCCAGTTTATGCGCCATCCGTGTGCATCTCTAATGCAGCGGACCGGCGCTGACGGCCGCCCCACCTGCGCCCGGCGGCCATTCGCCGGGCATCAGCAGCCCGACGACGAGGAGGACCCTTGGCGGCCAGTTCACGCAGTGCCCGCGAAACAAAACGGCGCATCCAGCAAATGGAGGCCAAGCGCGAGCTGCGGCGCAGCCAGGACAAGCGGCGCAAACGCGACAACCTCGTGGCCGCCGGCGCGGGAGCCGCCGCCGTCGCGCTCGCCGTCGTACTTCAACTCACAGCCTTCGCCGGGAATCCCACCGAAGACGAATACGCTGCCGCGCAAGCCGGGCTGACCGACCCGTCGGCGTCCGCAAGCGCCTCCGCCGCTCCGTCTCCGCAGGTGTCCAACGGGGCGAACATTCCAGCCGCGGACACCGCCGCCGGCAAGACGTTCTCCGGTGAGCTGTCCCTGAACGGCAGGCCCCTCGGCGTGGAAGTGGACGGCACCAAGGCGCCGCAGGCGGCCGCAGTCTTCAAGTCACTCAGCGATCAAGGCTTCTTTAACGGCAAGGCCTGCCACCGCTTGACCACAGCAGACCAGTTCGGTGTCCTGCAATGCGGCTCCGCCAATGGTGACGGCCAGGGTGACCCGAACTACTCCTGGGGCCCGTTGGAAAACACCCCCGCCGACAACAAATACCCCGCAGGGACCATCGCCGTGGCGCGGACGGGCAACAACGCCTATGGAAACGGTACCCAGTTCTTCATCGTCTACAAGGACACCGTGATCAATCCGGACTCCGCCGGGGGCTATACGGTGGTGGGCAAGGTGACGTCCGGACTGGATGCGGTGTCCAGGATTGCCGCCGCAGGTATTACGCCCGGGGCCAGTGACACAGACGGCGCACCGATCCAACCAGTCACGATAGACTCGTTTTCTCTGAAGTAGGACGCCGGGCCCAAGCGGACACGGTGCAGTACGTGAGTATTTCCCTCCAAGCGAAAGACTTTTAGCGGTGACAGACAGTCAGAAATCCGACGAAACAGCAACAGACCTGACCGTGGCGGCGGCCTCGGACACCAGCGAAGGCGCCGGCACCGAAGCAGCCAACCCACCGGCAGCCGCAGCCCCGGAAGAGGCCGCTCCCGCGGAAGCACCTGAAGCGGCGCCCGCACCGGCTCCGGGCCCCCGGCCTTCCGCGCCGTCTCCTGCCGCGTTCGCCTCGCGCCCGAAGCCTGCTGCCGCCGCTCCTGCCGCCGCACCCGTTCCTGCCGCTCCCAGCACGTCTGTCGCCGAGGCCTCCAAGTGGGGCCGGGTTGAAGGGGACGGCCACGTTTACCTGACGATCGACGGCGGTGAACACCCGGTTGGGCAGTACCCCGGCGTCAGCGGTGAGGAAGCCCTGATCTACTTCGCCCGGAAGTATGACGACGTCGTGGCCCAGATCGTGCTCCTGGAACAGCGGGTCAGCTCCAAGGCCCCCAGCACGGACATGCAGAAGACCGTGACCCACCTGCACGAGCAGCTCGCCGAGCGGAACATGGTGGGCGACCTCCGCGCCGCCGAGGCCAGGCTGGAAAAGCTTGCCGGCCAGATCACGGAACTCGAGAAAACCGAAAAGGCCGAGCACGACGCCGTCCGCGCCGCCGAACTCGCGGCCAGGGAAGCCATCGTGGCTGAAGCGGAGGAGATTTCCGGCCAGGATCCCGCGCAGACGCAGTGGAAGACCTCCAGCGCGCGGATGAACGAGCTGTTCGAGAACTGGAAGGCCGCGCAGAAGAGCGGGGTCAGGCTGGGCCGGAGCAACGAGGATGCGCTGTGGAAGCGGTTCAGGGCTGCACGTACCGTCTTTGACCGCCACCGCCGGGCTTATTTCTCGCAGCTGGACAGCAACAACTCCGCGGCCAAGGCCGCCAAGGAGAAGCTGATCGCCGAGGCTGAAGCCCTGTCAACATCAACGGACTGGGGCTTCGCCGCCGGCGAATACCGCCGTCTCATGGACCAGTGGAAGGCATCGCCGCGTGCCAGCCGGAAGGACGATGACGCGCTCTGGGCCAGGTTCCGCGCCGCCCAGGACGTGTTCTTCACCTCCCGCCAGGCTGCCAACGACGAGATCGACCAGGAGTACACGGCCAACCTCGCCGTCAAGGAGGAACTCCTCGCTGAGGCCAACTCGATTCTTCCGGTAAACGACCTCGCGGCCGCAAAGAAAGCATTGCAGTCAGTCCGTGACCGGTGGGAAGAAGCGGGCAAGGTGCCCCGGGCAGACATGGGCCGGGTCGAAGCCGGCCTGCGGAAGGTGGAGGACGCTGTCCGCCACGCCGAGGAAGAGCAGTGGCAGCGGTCCAACCCGGAGCGCAAGGCCCGCACCAACAGTGCCCTGTCGCAGCTGGAGTCCGCCATTGCCGGGCTCCAGGAAGACCTCGCGAAGGCAGAGAAGAGCGGCGACCAGCGCAAGATCAAAGCCGCGCAGGAAGCCCTCGAAGCCCGCCAGGCCTGGCTGGACCAGATCCAGCGATCGGCCAGCGAGCTGTCCTGACCCTTCCCCGACTGACGCACGGGCCCGGTCCGGTTATCCACATAACCTGGACCGGGCCTGTGCTCGTTAACGGCCATCCGGGCAGGATGGGGACATGGCCACAACACCAGTTCCTTCCGGTCCCTGGCAACGCAGCCCTGCCGCGGCGGGCAGCCCGCTGCAGGGCACTGACGTCGCCTCCGCTCCCCGTTTTCCGGAGCTGTACGCGCCCGGGGCCCCCTTTGCGGGGCCGGAACTCCAATCCCTCGCCGCCGACGGCCTGTTGGCCCGGTTCCATCACCACGGCTATACCCTGCCGGGGATGCCGGCGTCGCCGAAGCTACGGGCCCGGGCAGCCGCCGCCGTCGTTCCCACGGCGGTAAGGCAACGCGTGGTTGCGGGGCGGATGACCGCAGCCTGGATCTACGGCTGCGCGGCGGAGCCTGACCGGCTGGCATTGTTGGTCGATACGAAACGGAGGGTATCAAGCCTGCGGAACACGCGAGGCTGCACCCTTCACGAAGTGAAACTCGGTCCGCTCGATGTCATCAGCCTGGGCGGGCTGATGGTCTCCAGTCCGCTGCGGACGGCGCTGGATATTGCCTTGCACGTGGAAACGGAACGTGCCCTGCCTGCCCTCACCGCCCTGCTGGCGCGGCCGCAGCAGGACGTAGGGCTTCGGCTGCTGGTACGTGCCATCGAAGCGTCCCCCCGCGTGCCCCACAAGCGGGCGGCGTTGGAGAAACTGGCGCTGCTAGCTCCGGCGCTTGTTCCCGGTGGTCCGGTAGACGTCGAACACCCCGTCGATCCTTCGGACGGCGCTCAGCACATGGCTGAGGTACTTGGGGTCGCCCATCTCGAAGGCGAACTTTGAGATGGCCACCCGGTCGGTGGACGTGTGGACGCTGGCCGCCAGGATGTTGACGTGGTTCTCCGACAGGACGCGTGTGACGTCCGAGAGCAGGGATTTCCGGTCAAGTGCCTCTACCTGGATTTCCACCAGGAACACGCTGGACTGGGTGGGCGCCCAGTCTACGTCCACGATCCTGTCGGGCTGGTCCTTGAGGTCGGAGATGTTGGTGCAGTCGGTACGGTGCACGGAGACGCCCGAGCCCCTCGTCACGAACCCAAGGATGGGGTCCGGCGGCACCGGGGTGCAGCACCGGGCCAACTTCACCCAGACGTCTCCCACGCCACGGACCACAACGCCGGAATCCGAGAAGCGGGCCTTCGTGACCTGGGTGGGGATGCTGATCTCTTCGACGTCATCATCGGCGCTTTCATTGCCGCCCAGGCTCTCGATGAGCTTCTCCATGACGGACTGGGCCGAGGTGTGCCCGTCACCCACGCCTGCGTAGAGTCCGGAAATATCCGTGTATTTGAATTCCTCGGCCACCGCAGCCAACGCCTCGTGCGTCATCAGCCGCTGCAGCGGAAGGTTCTGCTTCCGCATGGCGCGGGTCAGCAGTTCCTTCCCGCGGTCGATCGCCTCTTCGCGGCGTTCCTTGCTGAACCACTGGCGGATCTTGTTGCGGGCCCGTGCGCTCTTGACGAAGTGCTGCCAGTCCTGGCTTGGGCCGGCACCCTCAGCCTTCGAAGTGAAGATCTCCACCCAGTCGCCGTGGTTCAGTTCGCTGTTGAGCGGAACCAGCTTCCCGTTGACCCTGGCGCCAATGGTGCGGTGCCCCACCTCGGTATGCACGGCGTAGGCGAAGTCAACGGGAGTCGATCCCGCCGGCAGCGCCATGACCTCGCCCTTGGGGGTGAAGACGAACACTTCGCGCGCGTTGATTTCAAAGCGGAGCGAGTCCAGGAACTCTCCGGGATCAGACGTCTCCTGCTGCCAGTCCACCAGGGAACGCAGCCAGCCCATATCGCCGTCGCGCGGGCTTCCCGGGCCGACGGCGGTGCGGTTGGGCTGGTCCTTGTACTTCCAGTGTGCCGCCACGCCGTACTCGGCCCGGCGGTGCATCTCATGGGTCCGGATCTGGATCTCCACCGGCTTCCCGCCGGGGCCGATCACGGTGGTGTGCAGGGACTGGTACATGTTGAATTTGGGCATCGCGATGTAGTCCTTGAACCTGCCGGGCAGCGGGTTCCAGCGCGAATGCATGGTGCCCAGGGCGGCATAGCAGTCCCGGACCGAGTCCACCAGGACACGGACACCCATGAGGTCGTTGATGTCGTCAAAGTCCTTGTCGCGGACAATCATCTTCTGGTAGATCGAATAATAGTGCTTGGGCCTGCCGGTGATGGTGGCCTTGATGCGGGCGGCACGCAGGTCCTCGGTGATCTGGTCGCGGATGACGCCCAGGCTCTTTTCCCGCTCAGGGGTCCGGTCCCCCACCATCCGGACTATCTCCTCGTACACCTTGGGATAGAGGGCCGCGAAGGACAGATCCTCAAGCTCCCATTTGATGGTGTTCATGCCCAGGCGGTGCGCCAGCGGAGCGAAAATCTCCAAAGTCTCCCGGGCCTTGCGGGCTGATGACTCAGCGGACACAAACCGCCAGGTGCGCGCATTGTGCAGCCGGTCCGCCAGCTTGATCATCAAGACCCGGATGTCCTTGGCCATGGCGACGACCATCTTGCGGACCGTCTCGGACTGGGCAGCTTCGCCGAAGCTGACCTTGTCCAGCTTGGTCACTCCGTCCACCAGCATGGCCACTTCCTGCCCGAAGTCGCGCTTCAGGTCCGCCAGGGTATAGGGGGTGTCTTCCACGGTGTCGTGCAGCAGGGCGGCCGCGAGGGTGGTGCCGCTGAGCCCGAGTTCAGCCAGGATGGTGGCGACGGCCACGGGGTGGGTGATGTAGGGGTCGCCGCTCTTGCGCTTTTGCCCGCGGTGGCTGCGCTCGGCGACGTCGAACGCACGCTGGATGAGGTCAAAGTCCTCTTTGGGATTGTTGGCCCGGACCGTCCGCAGCAGTGGTTCGAGGATGGGCGAGTAGGTTGCCGCCCCCCGCCCCGTCAGGCGGGCAAGCCGGGACCTGGTACGCTCCCGGCGGCCGGGAAACGTGGCGCGCGAGCCGGAATTGTCCACGGGAACCAACGATCCGGGGCGCGCCGAAGATGCCATACCGGCCTGTACACCGGCAGGATTCTTATCATCCTCTGCCGTAGGCGCCGACGCCGATCGTTCTTCCAATGAAGCACCCCTCACCACCATTTAATTACCCCAGTCTATTCCCCATGGCAGCGACTTTTATAACCGGCCCCGCATACGCGAAGACCGGGCGACGCAGAGTCTGCGTTGCCCGGTCTTGCAGGGACCAGCGGGTACCGCCGGCGGCGGATCAGGCCTTGGCCGGCGAGGCCGGAACTGCCCGTTCCGCCGCACCCGCACGCCGTTGTTCCACGCGCCGTGCCTGCTTCACCAGGTCCGGTTCGCCCTGGCGGAGCCACGCATACATCGGCGCAGCCACGAAGATGGTCGCGGCCGTGCCGATGAGGATCCCGACGAACAAGGCCAGCGACAGGTCGCGCAGGGTCCCCGCACCAAGGAGACCGGCACCGATGAAGAGGATGGCCCCCACAGGAAGGATGGCCACCATCATGGTGTTAATGGAGCGGACCAGGGTTTGGTTGACGGCGAGATTGACCTCCTCGCCGAAGGTCCGGCGGGTGGAGGCCTCAATGCCGGAGGTATTTTCCCGGATCTTGTCGAAGACCACCACGGTGTCGTACAGCGAGTAGCTGAGGACCGTGAGGAAGCCAATGATGGCAGACGGCGTGACCTCAAAGTCGCTGAGGGCGTAGACCCCGGCGGTGATGAACATCGTCACCGCCATGCCTGCAAGAGCCGAGAGCGACATCTTCCATGTGCGGAAGTACAAGGCCATCAGCAACGCCGCGAGGAGCACGAAGACCACCAGGCCGATCAGCGCCTGCTTGGTCACGTCCGCACCCCAGGTGGGACCGACGAACGTAGAGGTCACCTCGTTGTCGGTCACGCCGTAGGCCGTGGTCAGGCCCTGCTTGATCTTGAGGGTTTCATCATCCGCCAGCTTGTCGGTTTGGATGCGCATGGTGTTGCCCGCGATGTTGGCCACCCGGGGAACGCTGCCCGCCACGACGTCGGTGACTGCGTGCTCGCCCACGGTGGGGTCGGTCGTCTTCACGTTGGAAACCGTGAATTCGGACCCGCCGCGGAACTCGATCCCAAGGTTGAATCCGCCCTTGGCCGCCGGGATGATGATGGACAAAGCCACTGCCACGGCAGCGATGAGGAACCAGATCTTCTTGGCGCCCACAAAGTCGTAGGAGCGCTTTCCGGTGTAAAGCTCATTACCAAAGCTGGCGAAGCCTGACATTACTTGTTCTCCTTCGCGGAGGTTTTCGACGAGCCGGCGAGCTGTTCCTGCTTCTCCGCCAGGCGCCGTTCGGCGATGGTCATGCGGCGCTCGGCCTCTGCCGCGGCACCGGCGTTCTTGCCGCGCACCGCCACGGGCCGGTCCTCGGGGGTCCGCATGCGGCCGGCACCGCGATACAGCGGCACCGCTCCCAGCCGCTCCGGGTCCAGGCCGGAGAACTTATGGCCCTCACCAAAGAATTTGGTGCGCGCCAGGAGTTGCAGGGTGGGGTGCGTGAACATGAACACCACGATGAGGTCGGCGATGGCCGTCAAGCCCAGGGTGAAAGCGAACCCCCGGACGTTGCCCACGGCCACGAAGTACAGGACGAGGGCAGCGAGGAGGTTGACCGCCTTGGAGGCCAGGACCGTGCGCTTGGCGCGCTTCCAGCCGTTTTCGACGGCGGACACCAGGCCGCGGCCCTCACGCAGTTCGTCACGGATGCGTTCGAAGTAGACAATGAACGAGTCCGCCGTCTGGCCGATGGCCACGATGATGCCGGCGACGCCCGCCAGGGACAGCCGGTAGTTCTCGGTCCAGCCAAGGATGGCGATGGCCAGGTAGGTCAGCGCACCGGCCACCACCAGCGATGCGATGGTGACAAATCCGAGGGCCCGGTACTGGAACAGCGAGTAAACCACCACCAGGAGGAGGCCGATCAGGCCGGCCAGGAGACCCATGCGCAGCTGTTCGCCACCGAGCGTGGCCGAAATCTGCTGGTCGCTCTGGATTTCGAAGCTGATGGGCAGGGCGCCAAAGCGCAGCTGGTCGGACAACGCCTTGGCGGTCTGCTCGGTGAACCCACCGGTGATCTGCGGGCGGCCGTCGGTAATCACAGCCAGCGAACGCGGGGCAGAAATGACGCGATCGTCCAGCACAATGGCGAACTGGGACTTGGGATCGGTGCCCGACTCGCCTCCAGCGGCAACGTAGAACTGGTTCAGGCGCTCGGTCACGTCCTTGAACTTGGCAGTGCCCTCGGCGTCGAACTGGATGTTGACGGCCCAGTCATTGGTGACCGCACCGTGCACGCCCTGCTGCAGCTGGAAGGACGACGTGACGATGTTGGTGCCTTTGACCTCCACCGGCCCCAGAATGTACTTGATGGCAGGGGTTTTGGCGGTGGCAGGTTCGCAGGTTACCAACGGCTTGGTGGGATCGGACCGCTGCGGATTCTCGGCCTGGGCACTGTTGCAGTCCAGTGCTTCGAACTGCTTGTAGATCTCGGGCGTGATCCAGTTGGTGTCGCTGCTGTTGGCCGGCGCAGCCGTCGGCTTGGGCAGCTGGTCCTCCGGAGTCTGTGACTCTGCCGGCACCGCTGCGCCGTCGCCGTTGAGGATGACGGGGCGGAAGTTCATGTCGGCGGATGCCTGGATCAGGTTCCGGGTTTCAGCGGACGGCGTGCCGGGGAGGCTGACCACCACGTTGCGACCGGACTGGGTGCTGATTTCCGCTTCGGAGACGCCTGAGCCGTCCACGCGCTGGCGGATGATCGCCACGGCCTGGTTGAGTTGCTGTTCGTTGATGTCCGAACCCCCCTCAACCTTCGGCGCCAGGATCATCTGGGTGCCGCCTTCGAGGTCCAGGGCCAGTTTGGGTGCCCAGCTGGCTTGTCCGGCGATAGTGCCGCCCGCCAGGACGGCGGTCAGCGCTGCCAGGATTACACCAAGCCAGACCAGGACGCGGAGCCCTGGTTTCTTGCGGCCAGTTCGTGCCATTGTCGATCTTTCTCTTATTCGCGGAAGAACCGCCGGCACGGGCTGCAGCCTGCGCCGGCGGTCATCCGCAGCGGTAGAGGGAGGAAAGGAGCCAGCGGGCCTAGCTGTCCTTCTTGCCCTCGTCGTTGAGGCGCTTCAGGGTTTCCTCAGGAGTCTCGGTGCCCGTCACTGAGCTGCCCGATTCCGGGGTGGTGAGCGAGGAAGCATCATCGGGCACGGCAGGCGACGCGACGGACGGTTCCGCAGCAGGCTCGACCACCTTGGTCACTGACTGGCGGTGCACGGTGGCCAGGTTTCCGGGGGACAGTTCAAGGGTGACCTTGTTCTCTGCTTCGTCGATGTCCACGATCCGGCCGAAAAGGCCGAAGCTGGTCATGACCTCCACGCCCGGGGCAAACTTCGACTGGAGCTCTGCCTGCTGCTGCTGCGTCTTCTTGTTGCGGCGGAACATCATGAAGATGAAGACGCCGAGCATGACGAACAGGAGAATTGACATTGGATCCAAGGGGAATTCCGTTCTTTTGCGTGGGTGTTGCCGGTTTTCCAGCGACGTCGGCCTCGCTTCAGCCGGGGCGGGAGGTAGACGCAGGCAAAGCCTGACGGTTCCTTCCCCAAGCGACGGAGGCGTCAGGGCCACCGGCGAAACAAAGCGCCGAACGTGCCGGGCGTCATACCAGTCTAAAGGGAAAAGCTGAAGGGAGCCTGCTATTGGCCTTCCGGGGCCCATTCGCCGGCACTTGCGGCGCCTTCCCCGGAATCGAAAAGGTCCAGCTGTTCCTGCGCGAAGACTCCGGACGGAATGGCGTAGCCCAGGTGCGTCCACGCGGGCGCCATGGCGATCCGGCCGCGCGGGGTCCGCCCCAGCAGCCCCTCGCGGACCAGGAAGGGTTCCGCCACCGTCTCCACGGTTTCGGTTTCTTCACCGACGGCGATGGCGAGCGTGGACAGGCCTACCGGCCCGCCGCCGAACTTGGTGATCAGTGCCTCGAGGACGGCTCGGTCCAGCCGGTCCAGGCCCTTCTTGTCCACTTCATACATGTCCAGGGCTGCCGATGCCGCCCGTGAGTCGATCTGCTCGATGCCGTGCACCAGCGCCCAGTCCCGGACCCGGCGCAGGAGCCGGTTGGCAATGCGGGGGGTGCCGCGGGAACGGCCGGCGATTTCGGCGAAGCCGGCGGAGTTCACCTTCAGGTCCAGCAGGCCGGCGGAGCGCCGCAGGACCAGCTCAAGTTCCGGAACGGAGTAGAACTCGAGGTGGCCGGTAAAGCCGAAACGGTCCCGGAGCGGCCCCGGGAGCAGGCCGGCGCGGGTTGTGGCACCGACCAGGGTGAACGGCGGGAGCTCCAACGGAATGGCGGTGGCGCCCGCGCCCTTGCCCACCACGATATCCACGCGGAAGTCTTCCATGGCCATGTACAGCATTTCTTCTGCCGGCCGGGACATGCGGTGGATTTCGTCAAGGAACAACACCTCGCCCTCCGACAGGGAGGACAGGATGGCGGCGAGGTCGCCGGCGTGCTGGATGGCCGGCCCGCTGCTAAGGCGCAAGGGGGCGTTCATCTCCGCGGCAACGATCATCGCCAGCGTGGTCTTGCCGAGGCCGGGCGGCCCCGAAAACAGCACGTGGTCCGCCGTCCGCCCGCGCATCCGGGAGGCCTGCAAGACCAGGGACAGCTGCTTGCGGACCCGGTGCTGCCCAACGAAGTCATCGAGGTTCTTGGGCCGCAGCGCCGCCTCGATGGCCCGCTCTTCCGGCTCCTCCCCCGCTGCAACCAGTGACGGTTCAGCCACGGCTGCCTATGCGGTTGCCTGCCCGGGCACCGTCCTGGCCCAGCCAGCGGAGCGTGGTGCGCAGGATCTCCGGGACGTTGCCGCGGAACGAAATTTCCGGCTCATCGGCCAAGGCTTTGTCGATGCTGCCCGACGCATCTTTTTCGGACCAGCCAAGGCTGGTCATCGCGGCGATCACCTGCGGCTTCCAGGCCGCCTCGGCGGGGGTGGCGGCGCCGGCGGCGGGAGCAGTCCCGTGCGGAACAAGCTTTCCGGCCAGCTCCAGCACGATCCGGCCCGCCACTTTGGGACCGATCCCCGGGACCTTCGTGAAAGTCTTGCTGTCCCCCGTGTGCGCGGCAACGCGGATCGCCTCGGGCTCATGGACCGCCAGCACGGCAAGGGCGAGCCTGGGACCGACGCCGCTGACACTGAGCAGGACGTCGAATACCTCACGTTCGTCGTCGGAGGCGAAGCCGAAAAGCGTAAGCGAGTCTTCCCGGACGATCAGGGATGTGAACAGTTGCCCCTGATCGCCCACCTGCAGCCGGCTGAGGGTCTGCGGCGTGGCGTTCACGCTCATTCCGGCGCCGTTAAGGTCGATGACGGCCGTGGACAGGCCGACGTGCGCTACGGTTCCACGGAGGAAACTGATCAAGGCCGGGCTCCCGTTGTATCGCCGGTCTCGCAGTGAGCACCCGGCTATCCGAACATATCTACGAATACCCTAGCAAGCGGCAGGGATATTCAGCGCGCGCGGCGCGCCTTGGCCTCCGCCTCAGCCCACGCCCGCTGGGCGGGCGTCAAGGATGAACTGCCCGGCCCGGTGGTTGCCACGGCGGCACCGCTCCCGGCCCGCCACGCGTGGGTGATGGCCAGCGCCAGCGCGTCGGCGGCGTCGGCCGGGCGCGGAGGGGCCTCGAGGCGGAGGATCTTGGTGACCAGTTTGGTTACGGCGTCCTTGTTGGAAGAACCGCTCCCGGTCACCGCCGCCTTCACTTCCGACGGCGTATGCAGCGCCACCGGTATGCCGCGGCGGGCGGCCGCCGCGATGACGACGCCGGACGCCTGCGCCACGCCCATCACGGTGCTGACGTTCAGCTGCGAAAAGACGCGTTCGACGGCGAGGACCTCGGGTTCGTACCGGTCCAGCCACTCGTCAATGGCGGTGGCGATGACCAGCAGCCGCCGGTCCAGCGATTCGTCGGGCGATGTCCCCACCACCCCGACGGCCACCATCGTGGCCCTGCGGTTCCGCTCGACGTCCACCACGCCGATCCCGCAACGGGTCAGGCCTGGGTCGACGCCCAGGACGCGGAGCGTCACCGCTGGTGCCGGGCCTTAGTTGGCAAGGCGGGACGTCACTCTGATTCCAGGGCAGCCTGGACTTCGTCGCTGAGATCGGCGTTGCTGTAGACGTTTTGGACGTCGTCGAGATCTTCGAGGGCGTCTGCCAGCTTCAGGAACTTGCGGGCGCCGTCGACGTCGAGTTCCACCTGCATCGACGGGACGAACTCCACCTCGTCGGTGTCGTACTCGATGCCGGCTTCCGTCAGTGCCTCGCGGATTGCCTGCAGGTCACCCGGTTCCGAGTGGATTTCGAAGGTCTCGCCGTTGTCCTTGACTTCCTCGGCGCCCGCATCCAGCACGGCCATCAGGACGTCGTCCTCGCTCAGGCCGCTCTTGGGCAAATTGACCACGCCCTTGCGGGTGAAGAGGTAGCTGACCGACCCGGGGTCGGCAATGGTGCCGCCGTTGCGGGAGATGGCCAGGCGGACCTCGGAAGCCGCGCGGTTCTTGTTGTCCGTGAGGCACTCGATCAGCAGGGCCGAGCCTTGGGGGCCACGGGCCTCGTACATGATCTCGGTGTAGTCCACCACTTCGCCGGTGAGGCCGGCGCCGCGCTTGATGGCGCGGTCGATGTTGTCGTTGGGTACAGAGGTCTTCTTGGCCTTGGTTACCGCAAGTTCCAGGCCCGGGTTGCCCGCGAGGTCCGGTCCGCCCATCCGGGCGGCTACTTCGATGTTCTTGATCAGCTTGGCGAACGACTTTGCCCGGCGGCTGTCAATGATCGCCTTTTTGTGCTTGGTCGTCGCCCATTTGGAGTGGCCTGACATGCTCTACGCTTCTCCTCTGATCATGCGGATAAAAAGTTCGTGTACGCGTTTTTCGCCAGTCACTTCCGGGTGGAAGGAGGTGGCCAACAGCTGGCCGGAACGCACTGCCACAATTCTAGCCGCCCCGGGCAGCGGGACGGCGTGGGAGGCGTGCTCCGGATCCGCCGGTTCAACCTGGGCGAGGACTTCCACGCCCGGGCCCACCCGCTCAACCCAGGGGCCGCGGATGAAAACGGCGTGCACCGGTGCCACCCCTGATTCGGTGGCACTGAAGTCCAGTCCCTTGAAGTCCAGGTCGGTTTCGAAGGACTCGCGCTGGCGGCCGAACGCGTTGCGGCGGACGGTAATGTCCAGTCCTCCGAATGTCTGCTGCGGTGCGCCGGAGAGGTCGGTTGCGGGATCCGCGATGTCCGAGGCGAGCAGGATCATGCCGGCGCAGGAGCCATAGACGGGGAGTCCTTCGGCGATGTACTTCCGGAGCGGATCGGCGAGCTCGAAGGCCCGGGCGAGCTTGTCGATGGTGGTCGATTCGCCGCCGGGGATGATGAGGCCGTCCAGGCCGTCCAGTTCCCGGGGGCGCCGCACCGGCATGCCCCGGGCGCCGGTAGCCTCGGCCGCATGCAGGTGCTCGCGGAAATCGCCTTGCAGGGCCAGGACACCGATCCGCAGGCCTGTTCCCACGCGCGAAGGAGCAGCTGATGGGGGATTTGTCATCCCTCCAGCATACGGGCCACGACCTTCGACCGCCGTCGGGCGGCACGGTCCGGCAGCGGTTGCATGCCGTTGCTGGGATATATTCAAAACATGGTCTTCTTCAGTGTTCCGCTCGGCAAGCTGGTCCGCCGGGTGTCCCGGCTTCGGGGCGGCGGCTCGGCCCTGCCGGGCCTGGTGGTCGAGAAAATCGATCCCGGGTTCATGCGGCGGACGCTCAGCACCCTCCCCCATGGCGTGGCCGTCGTCAGCGGCACCAACGGCAAGACCACCACCACCAAAATGGTGGTTGAACTGCTCGAAAGCCAGGGACTGAAGGTTTTCACCAACCGCACCGGCAGCAACTTCACCCGTGGCGTGGCGGCGGCGCTCCTGGGCGAAGTGGACTGGCGTGGCAGGCTGGACGCCGACGTCGCGGTCCTGGAACTCGACGAAGCGCACGCGGTGCACTTCGTGAACAGCGTCCCACCCCGCTACTGCCTGCTGCTGAATGTGCTGCGCGACCAGCTGGACCGCTTTGGCGAGATCGACAAGACCGCCCAGCTGCTCCAGCACATCGCCGCCAAGACCACCGGCACTGTGGTGCTGAACCGTGAGGACCCGCGGGTGGCACGCATCGCGGTCACCCTGACCGGCCAGGAGGTCAAGTACTTCGGCCTGGACGAGTCGTTGCTGGCAACCTTTCCCAACGACGACGACATGCGCGCAGCCCCCGGCAGCCCGGCTCCGGCGGGCCTGCCGCAGAAGCCGCCGGCCGACGTCGTACTGCTGAAGGTGGGCGCGGACAGCGCCGAGTTTGCGTACGACGGCGGGGCAGTCACCACGGCAATGAAGCTGCGGGGCGTGTACAACATCTTCAACGCCGCGGCGGCGCTGTCGCTGGCCCGCAGCATTTGCGGGGGCGGAGCCGCCACCGCAAATCACGCCACCTTGCTGGAGGCGTTGTCCCGGGTGGCGCCCGCGTTTGGACGCGGCGAAAGCCTGACCGTCGACGGCCTGCCGCTTGACCTTGTCCTGGTGAAAAACCCCAGTGGATTCCGGCTGGGGCTCAAGTCGTTCCCGGCCGGCGGGTACGCCACCATGATCGCCATCAATGACAACTACGCCGACGGCCGGGACATGTCCTGGCTCTGGGATGTGGAATTCGATTCGCTCCGGGCTGAAGGTGTTGACCAGCTGACCGGTTCCAGGGCCTATGACATGGCGCTCCGGCTGCAGTACGACGACGTCCGCATCGGCGCCGTCGAACCCGAGATCGCCCCCGCGCTGGCGGCTTTCATCAGGGAAGGCCGCGGGAAGCCCAAGCGGATCTTCTGTACATACACCGCCATGCTGGCCATCCGCCGTGAGCTGGCCAAAATCACCACCGTGGAGGTTGTCTCGTGAATCCGGCCGAAACCTCGACCGCTGCCCATCCATCCAAGGGCACCCTCCGCGTAGTGCAGCTCTACCCGCGGGACATGAACATCTACGGTGACTGGGGCAACGCCCTGGTCCTGCAACGCAGGATCGCCTGGCACGGCTACACGCCCGATGTCCTTGAATACAACGTGGGCGATCCTTTTCCGGACAATGTGGACATCATCGTCGGTGGCGGCGGGCAGGACAGCGGGCAGCTGGTCATCCAGGACGATCTGCAGGCCCGGGCCGGCGAATTGCGGGAACTGGCCGAGCAAGGTGCGCCCATGCTGGTCATCTGCGGCCTGTACCAGCTTTTCGGCCGGTTCTTCAAGACCCGCACCGGTGCCGTGATCCCGGGCATCGGCATCCTGGACGTGGAAACCCACGGCACGGACGAACGCCTGATCGGCAACGTGAAGGTGTCAACCACCGAGTTCGGCGAAGTCCTTGGCTACGAAAACCACAGCGGGCAGACCACGCTGGGCGGCGGGGTACGGCCGCTTGGAACCGTGGCAAAGGGAACGGGCAACAACAGCAACGACGGCCACGAAGGTGCCCGGTACCGGAACATCGTGGCCAGCTACCTGCACGGTTCCCTGCTGCCCAAGAACCCGGCCATTGCCGACTTCCTGATCCGGACCGCGGCAGAACGCAAGTTCGGCAGCTTCTCCCCCGGAACACCGGACGATGCCTACGCTGTCCTGGCGCGGGAGCACGCAGCCCGCAGGCCCCGCTAAAGTCACTGCCGCACGCGGGCGCTGCCTTCTAGCGCCACTGGAAATACTCACGGTGGATGTTCGCCCGGCGGACTCCGGCCGCCCGGAAAGCCCTCCGGAACTGGCGGAGCATGGTGTCCGGGCCGCCCATGAACACCGACAGCCTGCGCGGTTCGGTGCCCACAGCTTCCAGGACCGCTTCGGGGGTCAGGCGGCCGTCCGCCGCGGTGTCCACCACGTGGACCGTAAGCCGCGGATGGTTCCTGGCGACGGCGGCGATCTCGTCGGCGAATGGGGACGGTCCCGCCGACGTGACGAAGAAGTGGACGTTCTCGTGCAGTTCCCCGTCAAGTGACCGGAGCCAACTCAGGAACGGCGTGATGCCCACGCCGCCGGCGATCCACACCTGGTCGGCGGTGCCGCGGTGCCGGTCGAAGCGGCCGTAGGGGCCGCCGACCACCGCCGGCATCCCCGGCCTGATGACGTCCGGCAGCCTGGTGGTGTGGTCCCCCAGAGCCTTCACCGTGATGCTGATGCCACCCTCACCCGCGGGCCCGGAAATGGAAAAGGGATGCCGTTGCCAGCCCTCTGCCGTTTCCAGGTAAATCATGGCGAACTGCCCCGGCCTGAAGCTCAACGGCCGGCCCAGGGGACGGAGGGCCACCTCCACCAGGTCCGCAGCGACCGTCCGGACGCCCGACACCTGGTAATCGTGGTGCGGCAGGAAATGGCGTGATAGCAGTTCCCGGTAGGCATAGAAGGCCAGCCCCGTCGCCCCGATGGCCACGTAGCTCCACCGCAACGCAGGGGCCGCCTCGAAAGCGCTGGCATCCAGCAGGCCGTGCAGGAATCCGGCAGCAACGAACAGTCCGGTCAGCCGGTGGAAACCGCGCCAGCGTTCATAGCCCCCCAGCAGGCGGCCCACCAGCTGGAAGGGCCGGGTTTGCAGCGAGGCGATGACAACGCGGCGCGCGGCCGCCGGAAGCATGGTCCGCCACCGCGGGAGGATGGCCCACACCACGAGCGCAATGAGGCCGCAGGTGGCTGCCACGGCCAGCGTCTTGCCGAGGCTCGTGGCCTCGGGGCTGGCCGCAAATTCAATGTGCGGCAGCAGCAGGACCGTCGCGGTGATTGCCGCCCTCCGGTGCCAGATGGCCGCGTGGTCAATTCCGCCAAAAATAGGTTCAACGTGCGGGAGCGTGCTGACCAGGACCAAGGCAATCGAGTACAGCAGGACGGACTCCCCGCCGAAAAGCTGCCCCACGTAGCCAAGGACAGGTTCCCCCGCCGGACGCACCGCGTACCAGAACAGGGCGTACGCAACCACCAGCACCAGAACCACCCCGGGACCCATCCAGCGGAGGGGCATTCCCAGGACGGCGGCCCGGGGCCTCGTGGCAGGCTTGGTCATTGGCCGGATCCCTTCGTGGTGGCAACCTGCTGCGGATCCAGGCAAAGGACGCGCAAATGCGGGCCGCTCGTGGCCCGCACTCGCAATTCTAGGGAGGGCAACGCGCTGCAGCCGCCTTTTCGGGCAATTGAGAAGCGTGGCCCGCTGTGAAAGGTTTACCCCATGACGAACCCGCTCCTGACCTCGAGTCCCCTGCCTTATGGGCTGCCTCCGTTCGCGCTCCTCTCCGCCGGGCACTACGGTGAGGCCGTCAAGGCCGGGTTGGCGGAGCACCTGCGCGAGATCAAGGCCATCACAGCCTCTGAAGAGGCCGCGACCTTCGAAAATACCGCACTGGCCATGGAGCGCTCGGGACAACTGCTGAACCGGTCGGCGGCTGCCTTCTTCACGCTGGTTTCCGCCGACGCCTCGCCGCAGATCAGGGAGCTCGAAACGGAACTGTCGCCGCTCCTGTCAGCCCACCAGGACGAGATATATCTCAATCGGGCCTTGTTCGACAGGTTTTCCGCGATCGACACCGACCGCCTCGATGCCGAATCAGGCCGGCTGGTGGAGGAATACCTCAAGGAGTTCCGCCAGTCCGGCATCCAGCTGGACGACGCCGGCCAGGAACGCCTCAAGGCGATCAACGCCGAACTGTCCACCCTCGGAACCGAATTCGGCCAGCGCGTCAAGGAGGGCATGAAGTCCGCGTCGCTGCTCCTGGACGATGCCGCCGAGCTCGCGGGGCTGCCCGCGGACGACGTCGCCAGCGCCGCCGAGGCCGCCCGCACCGCTGGGCACGAGGGGAAGTGCCTGCTGACCCTGATCCAATCCAGCAACCAGCCGGCCCTGGGAGCGCTGCAGAACCGCGAAGTCCGGCGTCGCCTGTTCGAAGCCTCGATCGGCCGCGGCAGCGCCGGGGGCAGCCTCGATGTGCTGGACCTCGTCAAGGAGATGGTCCGGCTCCGCGCCGAAAAGGCCACCCTGCTCGGCTTCGCCAACTTCGCCGAACTCAGCGTGGACCAGCAGACCGCCCCCGACTTCGAAGCCGTCCAGGCCATGATGAACCGGCTGGCACCGGCGGCGGTCCGGAACGCCGACGCCCAGGCGGACGCCTTGGCGGAAGCCGCCGCCCACCCCCTGGAGCCCTGGGACTGGGCCTACTATGCCGCCAAGGTGAGGCGGGAGAAGTACGACGTCGACGAACAGGCACTGCGCCCGTATTTCGAACTGGACCGGGCCATAACGGACGGCGTCTTCTTTGCAGCCACAGCGTTGTACGGGATCACGTTCCATGAGCGGACCGACCTTCAGGGCTATCACCCCGACGTGCGGATCTGGGAGGTCCGCAGTGAAGACGGTACCGGCCTGGGGCTCTTCCTCGGGGACTACTACGCCCGCGACACCAAGCGCGGCGGGGCATGGATGAACTCGCTCGTTGAACAGTCCGCGCTGCTGGGCACCAGGCCCGTGGTGATCAACACCCTCAATATTTCCAAGCCGGCACCCGGTGAACCCACGCTGTTGACCCTGGATGAGCTGCGGACCCTGTTCCACGAGTTCGGCCACGCAATGCACGGCCTGTTCTCGGCGGTCACCTATCCGCGCTTCGCCGGGACGTCGGTGCCACGGGATTTTGTCGAGTACCCCTCCCAGGTCAACGAAATGTGGATCATGTGGCCGGAGGTGCTGTCCAACTACGCCCGCCATTACGTCACTGGTGAGCCGTTGCCCCAGTCCATCGTGGAACGGCTGGAGGAGTCGCGGCTGTGGGGTGAAGGTTTCGCCACGACTGAGTACCTGGGAGCGGCGCTTCTCGACCTCGCCTGGCATGTGCTGGAGCCGGGAGACATCCCCGACGACGCACTGGCCTTTGAGGCGAAGGCCCTTGCAGCGGCCGGCATCGCCCACCGCTTGATCCCGCCGCGGTACCGGACCGGGTACTTCCAGCACATCTTCGCGGGGGCGGGATACGCGGCAGGCTATTACTCCTACATCTGGAGCGAGGTGCTGGACGCCGAAACCGTCGACTGGTTCACCGAGAACGGCGGGCTGACCAGGGCTAACGGCGAACGTTTCCGCAGCGAGTTGCTGTCCAGGGGCAACAGTCGCGATCCGCTGGAATCGTTCCGGATCTTCAGGGGCCGCGACGCCCGGCTAGACCCGCTGCTCAAGCGCCGCGGCCTGGAGTAACCGCACCACAACGCAAACGACGGCGGCCTGTCGCCCAGAGGAGTGACAGGCCGCCGTCGTCGTTCCATCGGCAGAGCAAGGCGCAGGTCGGCGTTACCCGGCAGCGCGCGTAAAAGGGCCCCCGCGCCCCGCCCAGCCGCGAAAGCTGCCAAGGGAGCGCGGGGAATAGCGCGCAGAGGGTGACGCCGACCGACGCCCCCAGGCGCCGAAAGGGTAAGAGTTACCAGCCGCGCTCGGCCAGGCGGTGCGGCTGGGGGATCTCGTCGACGTTGATGCCCACCATGGCCTCGCCCAGGCCGCGGGAAGCCTTGGCGATGACGTCGGGGTCATCGAAGAAGGTGGTGGCCTTCACGACGGCGGCCGCGCGCTGGGCGGGGTTGCCGGACTTGAAGATGCCGGAGCCAACGAAAACGCCGTCGGCGCCGAGCTGCATCATCATGGCGGCATCGGCGGGGGTGGCGATGCCACCGGCGGTGAAAAGGACCACGGGGAGCTTGCCTGCGGCGGCGACTTCCTTGACAAGCTCGTACGGGGCCTGCAGCTCCTTGGCCGCGACGTAGAGCTCGTCCTCGGGCAGCGCGGCCAGTTTGGCGATCTCGGAACGGATCTTGCGCATGTGTCCGGTGGCGTTGGAGACGTCGCCGGTGCCGGCCTCGCCCTTGGAGCGGATCATGGCCGCGCCCTCGTTGATGCGGCGCAGGGCCTCACCGAGGTTGGTGGCGCCACAGACGAAGGGAACCTTGAAGTTCCACTTGTCGATGTGGTTGACGTAGTCGGCCGGGGTGAGGACCTCGGACTCGTCGATGTAGTCGACGCCGAGGGACTGCAGGATCTGGGCCTCGACGAAGTGGCCGATGCGGGCCTTGGCCATGACCGGGATGGACACGGCGTCAATGATCTGGTCGATCATGTCCGGATCGGACATGCGGGACACGCCGCCCTGGGCACGGATATCGGCCGGAACACGCTCCAGCGCCATGACTGCCACGGCACCGGCGTCTTCGGCGATGCGGGCCTGCTCGACGTTGACGACGTCCATGATGACGCCGCCCTTGAGCATCTCGGCCATGCCGCGCTTCACGCGGCTGCTGCCCGTGACGCTGTTCGCGGAGGAACCGGCCTCGTTGCTTACATCAGGTGTAGACACAAAAACCCCTATGGGTAGACAGATGATCTTCGCCGGGCATGCGGCGGCAGCTGCCGGAGGTGCACGCACGGATTGCCGGGTCGCTTGACCGGGCACTTATATACTAGTCCCCCGCCGCACGGCAGGCTTAATCATGTCTAATCTGCGGGCGTGGGCTCTGCCAACGCCTGCCGGCGCACGGAAGTGATGCGCTGGACCACCGTCACAAGGCTTGCCGCCGCCAGGAGGACCAGTGTTGCCAGGAGCACCATCGTCGGGAGGCCCAGCCCCGTAAGGCCGGTGACCACCAGGACGGATACCAGGCGTTCGGCCCGCTCGGCGATCCCCACATTGGCGGTGAACCCCAGCGACTCGGCCTTGGCGCGGGCGTACGAGACAACCATGCCCAGGACGAGGCAAACCAAAGCCGCCGTCGCGATGATGGCATTGTTGCCACCGGTGTAGAACCAGACGGCCACCCCGGCGAACAGTGCGCCATCGGCGACGCGGTCGAGGGTGGAGTCAAGGAAGTTGCCCCAGCGGCTCTTCACGTTCTGCATCCGGGCCATGATGCCGTCCAGGACGTCGGAGAAGATGAATGCCGTGATAAAGACCGTTCCCCAGAAGAGTTGGCCCAGCGGGTAGAACACCAAAGCCCCGACAGCCACGCCAAGGGTTCCTGCGATGGTAACCGCGTCAGGGGAAACGCCCATCCGAAGCAGCCAGCGGGCCAGCGGGGTGAACAGTGCGGTGAAGAATCCGCGGGCGTGCCTATTCAGCATCCGATTCCCCGGGCCAGGCGTCAGCCACTTGTTGCCGGACCTCGTCGAGGGTCTGGGTGATGGCTTTGGTCTGGGCAATGATCGGGAAGAAGTTGCCGTCGCCGCCCCAGCGCGGAACGATGTGCTGGTGCAGGTGGGCGGAAATGCCTGCCCCGCCCACAACGCCCTGGTTCATGCCGAGGTTGAAGCCGCCTGGATTGGAAACCTTGCGCAGGACCCGCATGGCCGTCTGGGTGAGCTCGGCGAACTCGGCCGTTTCCTCAAGGGTCAGGTCCGTGTAGTCCGGGATGTGCCGGTAGGGGCATACCAGCAGGTGGCCGGGGTTGTAGGGAAACAGGTTCAGCACCACGTAGCAGGTCCTGCCGCGGTAGACGATGAGCGCCTCTTCGTCGGTGCGGCCGGGGCCAAGGCAGAACGGGCAGTCGTTTTCATTCTTGAACTGGTGCTGGCCGCCCTTGATGTAGGCCATGCGGTGCGGAGTCCACAGGCGCTGGAAGGCGTCCGGGACACCGGCGAGGTCGAAGTCGTCGGTAACGCCGGCATCACCTGGATACCCTGCGCCTGTGTTCTCCTGCACTGTCCTGGTTCCGTTCGGCTAGCTGGTCCGGTTACGGACGGCTTCGGTAATCCGCTTGACCGCCTCGGCCACAGGCACGCCGTTGTCCTGGCTGCCGTCCCGGAAGCGGAAGGACACGGCTCCGGCCTCCGCGTCGTCGCCTCCGGCGATGAGCACGAACGGGATCTTGTCCTTGCTGGCCGTGCGGATCTTCTTGGGGAACCGGTCCGAGGAAGTATCCACCTCGGCGCGGATGCCCGCCGCCTTGAGCTCGTCGACGACGTCGAACATGTACTCGTTGAAGGCCTCCGCCACGGGAATGCCCACCACCTGGACAGGGGCCAGCCAGGCGGGGAACGCGCCGGCGTAGTGTTCGGTCAGGACGCCCATGAACCGCTCCACGGATCCGAACAGCGCACGGTGGATCATCACGGGGCGCTGGCGGGTACCGTCAGCGGCCTGGAATTCAAGTTCGAACCGTTCGGGCAGGTTGAAGTCCAGCTGGATGGTGGACATCTGCCAGGTCCGGCCCAGTGCGTCCTTGGCCTGCACGGAGATCTTGGGTCCGTAGAAGGCCGCTCCGCCCGGGTCCGGCACCAGTTCCAGCCCGGACTCCTGCGCCACCTCGGCGAGGGTCCTGGTGGCTTCCTCCCAGGTGGCGTCGTCGCCCACGTACTTCTCCGGGTCCTTGGTGGACAGCTCCAGGTAGAAGTCGTTCAGCCCGTAGTCCTTGAGCAGGTCCAGGACGAAGGTCAGGGTCTTGGTGAGCTCGTCCTTCATCTGCTCGCGGGTGCAATAGATGTGGGCGTCGTCCTGTGTCATGCCGCGGACGCGGGTCAGGCCATGCACCACACCGGATTTCTCGTACCGGTAGACCGAACCGAATTCGAACAGCCGAAGCGGCAGTTCGCGGTAGGACCGGCCGCGGGAGCGGAAGATGAGGTTGTGCATGGGGCAGTTCATCGGCTTCAGGTAGTAATCCTGGCCGGGCTTGCGCACGGTGCCGTCCTCGTTGAGTTCGGCGTCCACGTGCATGGCGGGGAACATGCCGTCCTTATACCAGTCCAGGTGTCCCGAGACCTCGTACAGGTGGCCTTTGGTGATGTGCGGGGTGTAGACGAACTCGTAGCCGGCCTCGACGTGTCGCTGCCGCGAGTAGTCCTCCATCTCCTTGCGGATGATGCCGCCCTTGGGGTGGAAGACCGGCAGGCCGGAGCCAAGCTCGTCCGGGAAGGAGAACAGGTCGAGTTCGGAGCCGAGCTTGCGGTGGTCGCGGCGTTCGGCCTCGGCGATGCGCTCCTGGTATGCCTTCAGCGCGTCCTTGGTGGGCCACGCGGTGCCGTAGATGCGCTGCAGCTGCTGGTTCTTCTGGTTGCCCAGCCAGTAAGCGGACGAGGACCGGGTCAGGGCGAATGCGTTGGAGATGAGCTTGGTGTTGGGCAAGTGCGGGCCACGGCAGAGGTCGCACCAGACGGTGGCGCCTTCCTTGCGCTCCACGTTGTCATAGATGGTGATGTCGCCGGCACCGACCTCGACGTTGACGCCCTCACCAGCCTCGGCGGCATCGTTCTTCTTGCCGAGAAGTTCGAGCTTGTAGGGCTCGTCCTTCATGGCCTCCCGGGCTTCGTCTTCGCTGACCACGCGGCGGACGAACTTCTGGTTCTGGTTGATGATCTTCTGCATCATCTTTTCGAGGGTCTTGAGGTCCTCGGGGGTGAAGGGCTCGGCAACGTCGAAGTCGAAGTAGAAACCATCGGTGATGTAGGGACCGATGCCAAGCTTGGCGTCGGGACGCAACTGCTGCACCGCCTGGGCCATCACGTGGGCGGTGGAGTGGCGCAGGACGTTCAGGCCGTCGGGTGAATCGATGGTGACGCCCACCACCTCGGCGCCCCCCGGAAGTTCCTGGTCCAGGTCCTTCAGTTCGCCGTTGACGCGGGCTACAACAACATCACGGCGCTCAAAGAAGAGTTCCGCACCGGTTGTCCCGGTAGTCACCACGGTCTCTTCGCCATCGACGAGAAGGGTGATCTGCTGGGCATCTGACACGGGTGTCTCCTATTCAAAGTTCAGGCTTCATAGCTTGTGGCATACGGGGACCACAGCCAGCCACCGTCAATGCTATCGGTTTCGTGAGGGGCCGACCAACGCGGCACACGGTGCCGGTGGGAGGATTCAGCCGCTGAAACCGGTAATGGCCAGCGCCCTGCTGATGCCATCCAGGGGATGCGGGCCATCAGAGTCCGGAGGCGGTGTTGATTCCGGGAACGGCAAAGTCCCGGTCCGGGCCAGGTCCCAGGCCATGCTCGCGCTTAGGCTGATGCCCCGTGGGCCGGTCCTCCTGGTGGTACCCCGGATCAGCAGCAAACGGGTACCAAAAAGGAGGGGCCCTGCGCTCTCCTGGGCCTCATGGAAGAATACCGAGTCCACGCAGCCGGTGCCGTCGTCGATGCTGATGAACACCACCCGCCTGCCGCCGCGCATGGGAGGGGTCTGGGTTGCCACCCGCACACCGGCTACCAGGACCTCGGTGCCGTTGCGCAGGCTGAGGAGGGAGTCGGCTGTGGTGACGCCGAGCCTGTCCAGCAACGGCCGGTGGCTTTCCATCAGGTGGCCGCTGACATCGACGGCCATGAGATCGAGTTCGGCCCTGACGTTTTCCACCAGGGTTGGTGCCGGCAGTCCGGGTTTGATGTTCCGCAGTTCAACATCGCCCAGCGGCAGTGACAGCTGGCCTTCCAGGACTTCCACGCCCTTCCGCGCCCCTTTGCCGGTTTGGAGTTGTTGGAGGTGATGTACAAGGTCTGCCCGGTTGGCGTGGCCTCCCGCTTCACGGTGCAGCGAATCGAAGGCGCCTAATTGCGCGAGGCGCCTGATGCTGGGCTTGCTGAGCCGCGAGCGCGCCCTGAGATCCGCCAGTGAGTCGTAGGGCTGCCCGGCCACAATCCGCTTCAATTCTGTCGCTGAGAGGCCGTAGATTCCGTTCAAGCTCAGCCGGATGCCCAATTTTCCCTGGTCCTTGCCTTCCTCCACCCGTTCCACCCGGTACTGGGCCTGGCTGCGATTGATGTCCAGCGGCAGGATGGGGATGCCGAGCCGCCGGGCTTCGGCAACCAACAGACGCTTGGGATACATTCCGGGATCGTGCTCCCAGAGTCCGGCCAGGAACGCTTCGGGATGGTGGGTCTTGAGCCAGGCCGACTGGTAGGTGGGTACGGCAAAGGCGGCACCGTGGGCCTTGCAGAAACCAAAGCTGCCGAATGCCTTGAGGGTTCCCCAGACCTTGTCCACCACTTCTGGAGCGTAATTGCGTACACGGGCTTCGCGGCGGAAGAATTCCTCCACCGCCGCCTCCAGGGCTTCGTTGCCGAGGGCGCGCCGGAATTCGTCCGCGCGGGCCAGCCCGCACCCGGTCATGACGTCGAAGGTCTTGAGGATCTGCTCATGGAAGACCGTCACTCCATGGGTTTCCTGGAGAACGGGTTTGAGGTCCGGGTGCGGATACACCTCAGGAGCGAAACCATGGCGGTGTTCCAGGAAGGGACGCACCATGTCCGATTTCATGGGTCCCGGCCGGAACAGGGAGATGTCGATAATGAGGTCGTTGAACTCCCGGGGCGCCAGCTTTCCAATCAGTTCCCGCTGGCCAGGGGATTCGATCTGGAAACACCCCAGGGTATGGGTGCTGCGGATCAGCTCATAGGTTGGTTCGTCATCGAGTGGGACGGCGTTGAGGTCGATCAGGCCGTCAGCGGTGATGTAGTCAGGTCCGCTGCCATCCGGACCTGCGGGGTGTCGGCCCTCAGCAACCACCTCGGCCTTGGACGGATGCAGGCGGATCACTTCCCGGACAGCGAAGGCCATGGCGCTCTGCATCCTGACACCGAGGACATCGAGCTTGAGCATTCCCATGGGGTCCATGTCGTGTTTATCAAACTGGCTCATGGGCAGGCCCAGGCCGCTTGGCTGGACCGGGGTGCGGTCCAGGAGCGTGGCGTCTCCCAGGATTACACCGCAGGGATGCATCGAGATGTGCCGGGGCAGCCGGTCAAGCCTCTCGGTCAGGTCCACCAGCAGGTCAAGTTGCTGGTTTCCGTCAGCGTCCCGATGCTGCACCCGGCCGGCGAACTCCTTGAGCTCGGGTTTTTCCTGCAGCGCTTCCCGGAATTTCCTGGCCGAGAACCGCCACAACTGCTTGGCGATCTCCCCCACCTCGTCGTCGTCCATCCCCAGCGCCATCCCGGCGTCGCGCACTGCCCCGCGGGCCCGGTACCCGTTTTGCATGCTCATCAGGGTGACGCGCTCGGAGCCGAAGCGTTCGAAGATTTGGCGGTAGACGTTATGTCGTTCAGCGCTTTCGACGTCGATATCGATATCCGGCAGCGTGGCCCGGTCGTTGGAGAGGAACCGTTCGAAGATGAGATCGTGCTGCAGGGGATTTACGTGGCTGACCTCGATCAGGTAATTGACCAGGCTGGACGCCCCGGACCCACGGGCTGCCGCCCTGACTCCCATGTCCTGGATCATCCGGGATACCTCTGCCACTGTCAGGAAGTAGGACGAGAAGCCCAGGTTCCGGATGATCCCCAGCTCATGCTCCAGCCGTGCCAGCATCGTTTTTTCGTCGTGTCCGCCGATCCCCGGGAACCGCCTGCCAATTCCCGCATGGCACCGCTGGATGAGTTCCACATGCGGATCCCGGGTGATGCCAATGACTGATGCCTCCGGCACCACGGGCTGCTTCCACCCCATGTCCGTGGTGGGGTCCATCCGGCAGAGGTCGGCGAGCGCCTCGGTTTGTGCCATCAGTTGCTTTAGGTCGGCGGTCCCATACCCTGCTGCGGAAATGATTTCCTTGCCCAGGCCGAGCATCTGTTCCGCGGTTTTCAGCCACCCCTGGCCGGTGGGCTGGAGCAGCGGTTCCCCCGCCAGTTCGGGCAGCGACTTCAGGGTCCGGGCAGAGTCCAGGACATCCGCGGTGGGCGCCCCGTCCGCAGCGCAATACCGCACCGCGTTGCTGAGGATGGCGGGAACGTGGTGTTCCTCGGCAAGCCGGAGCATGCGGACAGCATGGGCCGTGCTGAAGGGAAAGCCGGGGGCGCTGAGCTGGGAGACGATTTCTGCAACGACGGTTCCCGCGGGCATGGCATCCAGCCATTGTTTGAAAAGGGTTCGGGGGCGGAGGTAACGCCGTCCTCCCATGGCCCTGCCGACGTCGGAATCCGGTCCAATCAGGACGGCCAGCACCGGCTTGAGTGTTGCAGGGTCGAGGGTACGGGAGGCCAATTCGGCACGGGTGACAGCCACCGGCACTGTTCCCCCGGCCTTCCCGGAAGTCCGGGCGTGGGCGTCGGAAACCAGCCGGCACAGGGCACGGTACCCCGCACCATTGTTGTGCCCGCGGGCCAGCACCACCACACGACCGGCTACCTGAGTGCGGTGGTCCCCGTCGTCGTCGAAGACCGCAAGGTCCACCCCCACGATGGGGTCGATGCCCGCAGCCAGGCAGGCCTTAAGGTGCTTGATGGTGCCGTACAGGCCGTCCCTGTCGGTGCAGGCCAAGGCAGTGGCACCGTCGCTTGCGGCAGCCTGCGCAAGTTCCTCCGGCCAGGAGACGCCGTAATGGGCGCTGAATGCTGTGGAAACGTGTAAGTGGGTGAAGCTCATGCTGTTCTGGGGCGCAGGGCGTCATGGATCCTCAACAGCCGCCACCGGCCGCTGCCAACATGCCGGGTGAGGTCGAGGGTCAGGGGTTCAGAAGCATTGTTCGCGGCAGCGGGAAGCACCTGGATGCGCCAGATTTCGTGGTCCACCACGCCTGGGCCGCTGCCCAGGGGTGCCCTGGCGTCTTCAGCCCACCACTGCCGGCGTTCATACCACCGGACGGGTTCGGCGCAGACGAGGTAGTTCCTGCCTGCCCACGTTAACGATTCTGGTTGCCCGGAGGGGGAACATGCCACGTCAATGGACTCGCTGAACATGCCCATGCGCGCCTCCCGGACGGTACTTCCCAATTGCCAGATTCGAATATGTGTTCGAATAAATAAAGTCTACGCCGGGCAAGCGGCAAAACATAGGCGGGGGTGGACGGAGCGTGCGTCAGGGAGCAGGATGATGGCATGAGTACCGATGACGCACTCCTGAAGCAGGCAAGCATCAAGACCCAGGACTCCACCCTGGTGGCCACGTTCAATATCGATGGCGCCATTCCGGGTTCCGGCGCCTACGTGGTGGGCTTGATGGGCGCCACACCGGACTATTCCACGCAGCGGCGGCTGTGCATTGAATTCATGAACGGGGAGGCCATTGCCTGCTACGCGTTCAACCGGGACCAGGGAATCGAGGAAGACTACGACCTGTCCGGCGTATCCCACTCGGAAAGCACCATCACCGGAAGCTTTCCCGCCACTGCCTTGAACGGGCTCGGGAAAGGACACGTCCTGTCAGCCTTCAGCGAGGCCGACGGACGGGAGTTCCAGCATGGGGTTCCGGTGGAGGAATCCCTGTAGGGGTTCCTTAGCTGTTTTCCTTATGGATCTTCAGTTCGAGCTCAATAAACGCGGAGATCATGGCCCGGTAGGTTGACTCGACGATGTCCGGGTCAATGTCCTTTTTCTCTGCCGCGGCCCGGACGTGCTCGATGATCCGTTCCACCCGGCCGGGGGCCCGTACCTCGGCGTCGTCGCCTTTCAGCGTTCCGGCGATCCGGATCAGCCGTTCGCGGCGGGCGATGAGGGTGACAATCTGTTCATCCACCTCATCGACGGCAACCCGGACAGCTGCAAGCTGCTCCTTGTCGGCCTGGGCATCCCGATCGTTTCCTTGAATTGTCGCCATCATCTGACAGTATCGAAGCATGGAGCCCAGAGTCGACTTTATCTCCCTCGGTGTCCGCAGCGTTGACCGGTCGCGGGCCTTCTATGTCGACGGCCTCGGCTGGCCGGTCCACCGCGAAGTTGCCGGAGAGGTGCTGTTCATCCAGGTGAACCACGGACTGGTGCTCTCCCTATGGGACGCCCGGCAGATGCAGGCGGAAGCAGGGGTCAGCCCGCCGGACGGGGTTCCCTGCATCACCCTCAGCCATAATCTCGGCAGCGCCATGGACGTGGACCGGGTCATGGAAGAGGCCGCGGGGGCGGGCGCCGTTATCATCGCCGAACCCGTCACGCAGCCCTGGGGCGGCTATACGGGGTACTTCGCGGACCCTGACGGCTTCCGCTGGGAAGTCGCCTACAACCCCACCTGGACCGTGGACGACGCCGGCACGGTCACCGTGTGATGGCCGTCCGCACCCTCGGCGGGGCTGCTAGAACAGGGCCTCCACGGGGCGGATCAGGTCCGGTCCGTTGTTGCGGACGTTACCCACGTCTTTGCCCACGGACTCCACGTGCCAGTCGGCGGCAGCTTCTTTGACCCCGGCCCGCACCAGGTCCACAAGGGCGGCAGCGTCGTCAGCCTGAGGGTCCAGCCACGCCTGCGTGGTGGTTTTGTCCATGGGCAGTGGCACGCGGTCGTGCAGCTCCGTCAGCTTTCCGAAGATGGTGGATTCAGTCCCGGGCGGTGGAGTATCCGCAGTGAGGATGGAGGTGGACAACAGCCAACGCCCCGGTTCACCTTCCGGAACGGACGGATCCTTCCACCACTCATACAGGCCGGCGAATACCAGCTCGTGCCCCTCGCCGGGGTGCACATAATAGGGCTGCTTGGACTTGCCGGGCCCTTGCTTCCATTCGTAATAGCCGTCGGCGGGAACGGCACAACGCCGCGACTTCACTGCCTTCCTGAACGCGGGCTTCTCCAGCACCGATTCGCTGCGGGCGTTGATCATGCGCGACCCGATCCCGGGATCCTTGGCCCAGGACGGGACCAGGCCCCAGCGGGCCACATGCAACTGCCGCACCTGCCGGGCCCCCGCAGCGTCCTCCACCAGCCGCTCCAGCACGATGGGAACGGCGTCCGTAGGGGCTACATTCCACGACGGCGGGATGCTCACCTCGTCCTCCAGCTCGGCGTCGAACTCCGCCAGGAGGTCCCCCACGGCGCGTGCAATTACGTAGCGTCCACACATGGGACCAGCATGCCACCGGCGCCACATACTGTCATCCAGGCGCCCCGCGGCCCCGGAAAGCCCGGGAATACCGACGGCCACGCTACCGTTGACCGTAAGGAAACCTTTCAAGCGACGTTTAGGAGATCCGCGTGGACTTCACTCCCGAATCCGGCACCATCACCATGTTTTCCACCACCTGGTGCGGCTATTGCAACCGGCTGAAGAAGCAGCTGGATGCAAAGGGCATCGGCTACACGGAAATCAACATCGAAGAGGTCGACGGCACTGCCGAACTCGTGGAGAAGCTGAACGGCGGCAACCGCACCGTTCCCACCGTCCTGTTCCCGGACGGTTCCGCAGCCACCAACCCGTCGGCCGCCGAGGTCCAGAGCAGGCTCGCTGCCTGAACGGCTGGAGACACCCGGCTTCGCGCCGAAGAACTGATGCGGGTCACGCCCCCAGGCTGCTGAAGGAAGCAGTTTCCAGGGTGGCGTGGCCCGCATACGTTTCCAGGAGGGCATGCTCCACGGCCGCCACATCCAGCCCTGGCACCAGATCGTCGGCGGCACCGGCCGTGGACGGGTCCCAGGCCAAGCCGAGGGCGGCATAGCAGTCCGTGAGCACCTTCCGGATCGGGGCGGAATCCTCCACCACAATCACCGAGCTGAAGAGCCAGCCACCGGAAACCACCCGTTGCGCGGTGCCCACCAGCTTCACCCGGCGGGAGCTGTCCGACGCATCGGTTCCGTGCACACTGAACTCGCCGGGGCAGTATTCGCCGGGGATCTCCCCCACCCCAGCCTGGACCCCGATGCTCCGCAGGGCCTCTGCGAAGAGTTCACCAAAGTAGCCGAACCGGGCCTTGGACCCTGCCACCGCGTCTGCGTCCGGTTCGATGTGGTCCACCACCAGGGTGCCTTGGTGGTAGGCGGCGGCCCTTCCCCCGGCCCTGCGGACCAAGGGTTCAAATCCGTTGGCCAGGCAGGCCCGGGCGGCCGCATCAAAGCCGGGCAACCGGGTGTCCCGCTGCCCGAAGGCGACAGTGGGAGCGGGCCGGTACAGGCGCAGGGTGGGACCGAGGCTGCCTGCCCTGGCCCTGCCCAGCAGCTCCAGGCCGAATTCGAGGTCCCGTCCCGCGCCGAGGGATACGTCCTGCCGCACCACGGTCAGCGGGCGGGCATCGGTACCGGTGTGGTGCATTGTTGCTGAACTCCCTGGGGTCGGTGGCGGCCGGCGGACAGGCCTCCCTTAGGTTACGCCCGACGACGGCACACGCCTTAACGGCCCCGGCGCCCTGCCCAGAGGGCGTGCAGCAGGGGAAACGAAGAGACGGTCATCAGGACGTTGCCAAAGACAAGGTCGTCAGCGCGGACGATGGCGCCTGCCACCAGCAGTGCACCGAAGACCAAGGCCGAACCGGAGCGCCGCGCCGCCCTCTCCAGCCGGGCAGCCTGCCGCTCCAGCCGCGGGACTGCGACCTCGAGCGATCCCGCCTCGAGCCTGCCGGCCAGGGCATCCAGCCTGCCCGGCAGGCGGAACGCGGTCGCGGCGGCATCGAGGGCCTGCCGGGCCACGTCCTGGACCACGTTGCCGCGTTCGGTCCGCAGCAGCTGCGCCGCGTAGGGTTCCACGGAGTCCCAGAGGTTGAAGCGCTCATCCAGGGCGCTGCACACCCCTGAGGTCAGGGACATGGCGCGGATGATCAACAGGAAGTTCTCCGGCAGCTGGAACGGCAGCGAGCGGACCACGTCTCCGAACTCCACCGCGAAGTCGCGGAACTCGCGGGGGTCCACCTCGCGGAGTTCGGCAAAGCCCATGCCGCCGAACCGGGCAAAAAGCTGGCTCATGGCCCGCTCCAGTCCCGCGCCGTCCGCCGACGGCATCAGGACGCCGACGTCGTTGATCGCCGCCACGAGTCCCTTGCCATCGCGGGCGGCCGCGGCGATCAGCAGCTTCCGCAGGCCGCTGCGCGTGGAGGCCGTGACCTCGCCCATCATGCCGAAGTCGATAAATGTCAGCTTCCAGCCGCGTTCCCCCGCGCCCGCGGGGGCCGGCGTGACGAAGATGTTGCCAGGATGCGGGTCTGCGTGGAAGAACCCGTTAGTGAAGAGCTGGTCGAACATGATGGACGCGAAGACGGGGGCCACCGAGGCCGGATCGATGCCGGCGGCCCGGAGCGCTCCCGCATCGGTGATCTTGATGGCCGTGACGTCCTCAAGGGTGAGCACGCGGCGGGTGGTCCGTTCCCAGACGACATCCGGCACTGCCACCCTGGCGTCGCCGGCAAAGTCTGCGGCGAAGCGTTCAGCGTTGACGGCCTCGTGCAGGTAGTCGATCTCCTGCAGGCTGATCTGGGCGAATTCCTCCACCAGTGCCGGCATGTCCGCGCGGCGGGAGACGAGCCGCACATGGCTGAGCCAGCCGGCCACTTTCCGCAGTGCGGCAAGGTCGACGTCGACGATCGCACCGATGCCCGGACGCTGTACTTTCACGACGACGGCTTCCAGACCCGTATCTTCGGCGTCCAGGGGATTCAGGCGGGCGCGGTGGGCCTGGCCCAGGGAGGCGGCAGCAATCGCGGATTCGTCCACGGCGGCGAAGACCCGGCCCACGGGAGCACCTAGTTCCTGTGCTGCCAGGGCGGCGATCCGCGGGAAGGCCACCGGCGGCACCTCGTCCTGAAGCCCTTCGAGTTCTTTGGTGATTTCCGGCGGGAGGACGTCGAGCCGGGAGGACAGGAACTGTCCCACCTTGATCATCAGGCCGCCGAGGTCGATGGCCAGGTCGTGGAACCTGCGTGCGAAGTTCTGCATCCGGCGGGACCGCGTCCGCGCGGAGATCCGGCCCAGCCCCACCCTGGGCAGGAGCAGTTCGAACCACCACGTGGTGGCAAGATGCCAGGCGGCGAAGCGGAGGATCCGCCGGTACCGGCCGCGGTGTTCCCGTACGGCCGACGCCGGGTCGTCCCGGTCCCGGACGGTCAGCGCCACCCGGGTCAGTCCTGCGCGAGGATGGCGTACAGCCGCCGGCGGGCCTCGTCGAGCACCGCCACCGCCTGCTGTACCTGGTCTGGTGAACCTGTCCGGCCCACCTGCGCTGCGGCCTGGGCCAGTTCGATCCCGGCCTTCGGAAGGGAGGCGCCGCCGGTTCCGTAGGTGGGGGCAGCGGGATCCCATGGCGCGGACCCGTGCTGGTCCGCCGCCTCTTCGCGGCCGGCATCGGTCAGTGAGTAGATCTTCCGGTCGTTGGATTCCTCGGCCCTGATGGACCCTTCGTCCGCCAGCAGCTGCAAGGTGGGGTAGACCGACCCTGCGCTCGGCTTCCAGCTGCCGCCGCTGCGCTCCTCAATCTCGCGGATGACCTGGTAACCGTGCATTGGCCGCTCAGCGAGCAGAGCAAGAATCGCCGCCCGGACCTCGCCCTTTCCGGCCCGGGTTCCGGCCCGTTTCTCGAATCGGGAGCGAAGCTCCTCGACCGCCTGCCACATTCCGTCCAGGTTGTTCCCGCCGAACCCGCCTGCAGGGTTTGAACCACGCATGATGAACTCCTTCGTCAATCGCGAACGATACACAACGATACTCAGCGATACATTCAGGCACCATAGCCGCCCGGCCGGTTTTCCGGGACAGGAAGGGCTGAGGCGACGTCAGGTCCTGCGCAGGGTGAGGATCTGCTCCGCCCGGCCAAAAGGTCCCTGCCGGTCGTGCAGCACCGTGGACGTGAGGCCAATCCCGTCAGAGCCGAAGGAAACGGCGTTGTCCAGCCCCAGCCACTCCCCTGCCGGCCGGCGGTACATGTGGATCTGCAGGTCCAGGTTGGGGAACGCATAGCTGTCTTGGCCCGGCGGGACCCTGGCGGCGATGCCGTTGGCGGTGTCCACCATGCCCATCAGCCGCGCCAGGTCGCCGCTGTCGGCCCGGTCGGTCAGCGGGTGCTCGGTGCGGAGCCACACCTTCCCGGCCCCGGGGCGGTGCCCCTCAGCCACCCGCATCTCTAGGGAACGGATGTAGCCTCCCGGCCAGACCGCCGAACCATCGTACGGCTTGCATTCGTCCGGGCCGGGTATGGCCGTGTCTTCGACCTCTGCTACCGGGCTGGTATCGCTGGTCAGCATGCGCCACGCCGTGGCACGGATGGCGGTACGGCCGCCGGCCACCAGTTCGGCCTGCACCAGTTCAATGGTCCTGCCTGGCCGCAGGGTGGTGGTGTCGATCCGGAAGCCGCCCCCGGGGATCAGTCCCAGGATCTCGTAACTGATCCTGGCCATCCGCATGTCGTCGCGCGGCTGGTGCCGTTCCAGGAGGTCTGCCATCAGGCCCGAGGCCGGGGCCATGTGCTGCTCGTGGGCGTTCCAGGCGCCCTGGGCGTGGATGGTTGAACGGAACCGGCCACCGCCCAGTTCCTGGTAATAGAAGTTGCCCTCGGCGAGTTCAGGCAGGTCTGCAGTCAAAGCTGGCCCCTTACGCAAAATTCAGTGAATTGCCACTAACCCTATCGCCAGTCGGTGCGCCGCGACGCGGAAGGCAACGAAATGTTGGCGGGTACAACAGCCAAGCGGACTACACTCAGGAACTGGTCCTGTCAGCAACCCTCAAAAGAGGTGTTTCATGCGCGTCATCAGCTACAACCTTCGCAAGCATGCCGCAAGCGGCGAACTTCTCGCCCTGGCACGGAATCACGACGTCGATGCGCTGTGCCTGCAGGAGGTGGATGCCAGCGACCTCCCGGAGACCCTGGGCCCCCTCCATCTGGCGGACGCCACCAAGGGCAACAGGCTGGGCCTGGCCATCTACTACCGGACCAGCAGGTTCACGGCGCTGGATACGCAGTCCTTCGCATTGAAGAAATCCATGCACGACAGGGTCCTTGCCCCGGCCCATGAGCGGCTGATCGGCACCCGGGTCATGGACAACGAGACCGAACACGAACTGGTGATCGGCTCGTTCCACGCAGCGCCCCTGACGGCGTCGAACTCATTGCGGCGAAAGCAGATCCACGCGGCCCACGCCGAGCTGCTGAGCATGGGCAAGGGCCTCATGACGCTGATGGTGGGCGACTTCAACTATCCGTTCTTCACCAAGAACCTGGATATGCACATGAAGAACTCCGGATATGCCCTCTCCCTGAGCAACCGGCGCACCTACACCCGGTACAAGGTTTTCAAGGGCCATTTCGACTTCGCCACCTCCCTGGGCCTGGATATCGCCAGCGTGGAAACCCTTCCGCGCGGCAATTCGGACCACCTGCCCATCCTGGTCACTGCCGAGTACGGCGAGGGCTACTAGGAACCGGCAGCACGGCCGCCGATTACCAGGATTCGCCGGCCTCCAGTTGTGCCAGCAGGTCCGGCCAGGCGGCCGCGAAACCGGGGTGGAGTTCCATGCCGTGGACTTCAGCCACCGGAACCCACAGCAGGGCAATGCTCTCCGGATCGCTGATTACCGGCTCAAAGGATTCCCGGACACGGACCGCCACAGTGGTGTAGGACCAGTAACCGTGGTCCAGCACGGAGGTAAAAAGGACTTCGACATTGTCAGGCGGAACGGAAGCTTCCTCGTAGGCCTCCCGGAGGGCGCCGTCAACCGGCTCTTCGCCCTGGTGCAGGGCTCCGCCGGGCAGGCCCCAGGTTCCGCCGTTGTGGCTCCATACCGCGCGGTGCTGCAGGAGGACTCCCCTGGCGGGATCCCAGGCCAGGACCCCGGCCGCTCCGAACCTGCCCCAGAACCGGCCGCGGTCGCCTTCCACCCAGGCGTCGCCCGGATCGCGGGGGCCGGTCCGCGGCGGCGGAGTGGAAGACAGGCTGGAGGGCGGGAAATGATCCATTGGCCCAGTTTGTCAGGTGAAGGGGCGGGACGTCAGGTGCCCTGCCCATGGTCGACGGCGAAATCACCGCCGGGATACATGACCGTTTCGTGGCCGTCGTCGAACCGGACCAAGTAGGGCGGCCCGCCGCCCGGGCCGCGCACCTCCAGGATCACCCCGTGCCGGTCGGTGGACCCCACATTCCTGCCGCGCACCACGATCCGGTCGCCTTGGGCTGCCTCCATGGCAATCACCTCCACGGCCCAAGGGTACGACTCGCGGCCGCGCCGGAACAGGGCCGCACGGCAGGATTTCCGATATGCCATTGAATCCCGGCGGCTGGGTGGAGGCAGCCCTGCTGGACGAAGCGATATTCGACGCCGGCGGCCTTGCCGGGGCCAGGCTGGTGGACGTCCTGCGTTCAGCCGCTTGGCACGTGGGCCGGAATTGCCTAGGCTGGAACAATAAGCAAGCTTAGTTTTTGTTGGCAGACCATTCCGCAATTGCCGGTTGCTTCATATCCCGGGCTGCCGAGAGCCCGCGTCCCGCCCGAACAGGAGGACCCCATGACTGACCAGTACACCTTCCGCAATCCCGTGACCGCCTACGAAAAAATCTCCCCGCCCAAGCAGCACCAGCCCGAACCGGGCCTCGACGCCGACCTGGAGCCCAAAGCGGACCTGGGTGAGGAAACCTACCGCGGCACCGGCCGGCTGGAAGGCCGCCGGGCCATCGTTACCGGCGCGGACTCGGGGATTGGCGCCGCGACGGCCATCGCCTTTGCCAGGGAGGGCGCCGACGTCGTCCTTTCCTACCTGCCGGAGGAAGAGGAAGACGCCGCGCGCATCGCCGGGATTATTGAGGCCGCGGGCCGGAAGGCGGTCAAGGTGCCGGGCGACCTCAAGGACTCCGCTGCGTGCCGCGAACTGGTGGATACTGCCGTGGCAGTCCTGGGCGGGGTGGACCTCCTGGTCAACAACGCCGGAAAGCAGGTTGCCCAGGAAGATCTGCAGGACATTTCGGACGAGCAGTTCGACCACACGCTCAAGACCAACGTGTACGCCATGTTCTGGGTCACGAAGGCTGCCGTGCCGCACATGCCGGCAGGCTCCACGATCATCAACACCACGTCCATCCAGGCCTACAACCCGTCGCCAACCCTGGTGGACTACGCCACCACCAAGGCCAGCATCAACAACTTCACCAAGGGCCTGGCGCAACAGCTTGCGCCGAAGGGTATCCGCGTGAACGCAGTGGCGCCCGGGCCCATCTGGACTCCGCTGCAGGTCAGCAGCGGCCAGCCCAAGGAGGCGTTGCCCGAGTTCGGCCGCTCCACTCCCCTGGGCCGCGCCGGCCAGCCCGCTGAACTGGCCCCCGCCTACGTCTTCCTGGCCTCATCGGAGTCCAGTTACGTGGTGGGCGAGACGCTGAACGTCAACGGCGGCAGCCCCACGCCCTAGCATCCCGGCCGGACCCGCCCGGTTTGGGTGCCGTGCTAGTCCGCGGCGTCCTGGCCGGCCAGCAGTTCATCGGTGGCGGGGTCGGGCTCGCCGTCGAAATATTGGGCCAGGACCGTCTTGAACACTGTTTCCCCGGGCGCGGCCCGGAGAAACAGCGTCATGGACGAGCGGAGCTTTTGCGCATCGATTCCGCCAAGGATGTCCGCCGCCGAACGGCCGGCATGGGTAGTCAAAGCCAGGGCGCACTCAAGAAGGCGCGGGCCCAGGACGGGGTGGTCCAGGTAGGCGCGGGCCTCCGCCAGGGACGAGATGGCGTAGGTGCGTGATGTGGCGCTCTGCCCCAGCCCGGCAACCTGGGGAAAAATGAACCACATCCAATGGCCGGTCTTGTTGCCGAGTTGCAGTTCGCCCAGCGCGTGCCCGTAGGTGCCCCCACTGTCTTGGGCGGCGACGAATCGTTCCAGGTCAACCGGCTCACTCATGGGGTCTCCTCTGTGGGTTGCGGGTCACTGCGTCAACTCTTGTTCCAGGAGGCCTGCTGCCGCTTGGAGCCGGGGTTCCGGGTCTTCGCGCCACCGCGCCAGGACGGCGGCGGCCCGCTGGCGGTCGCGGTCGCCCAGGCCGGCCAGCAGGGGCACGAGGACGTCGGAGACCAGCGGCGCGGCCAGGTCGGCCGCCTGGGCCGAGCGCAGGAAGCCCTCCAACCGGGTCAGGTCCGAATGCCGCAGCAGCTGCACCTTTGTTTGCAGGAGGACGACGGCGGCGAGGCGGCGTTCGAAGACCGGCCAGGAGCCGGGTTTCGGCTGGCCCCACAGGGCGGAGGCCAGCATGACCGTGGTGTCGTGGCCCATGTCCTTGAACTTCCGGAGGGCGTCCCGGACGGTGCCGCGGACTGCGCCGATCGAAGACCCGTAGGAGGCCATGGCTCCGCCCAGCCGGTAGCCCACCTCGTCGGCCCGGTACCAGGCTCCCTCGTTCCGGAGGGTCCGGTCGATGAATTCAGCAGCAGCCGCGACGTCGGACACCTCGGTCACCGCCCCCGTCCCGCAGACGCATGAAGGATACAGAAGGGGGTCCAGGGCCGCGCCTCGAGCCTGCCGTCCGCGATGGGCTCGCCGCAGACCACGCAGGTTCCATAGGTGCCGTTGGCCAGCCGGGCCAGGGCTGCCTCCACCTGGTCCAAGCCGGCTGAACTCTGCCTCAACAATGCCGACGCCTGCGACAGTTCGAAGGCGATCGTGGCGCCCTCGGGATCGTGTTCGTCATCGACGTTGGAGTCCTGCCGGGCCGAGTTGGCCGCGTCGATATCGGCCCGCAGCGCCGGCAACAGTGCCAGCCGCCGGGCCCGTTCCTCTTCGAGCAGCACCCTGAACCGTTCGAAATCTGGCATGCCGAAAGCCTAGCGCGTCAGTCAGTACCAGTTCAGGGCGACAGAATGGCTCCAGGCGCCGCAGGGGGACCCGTAGCGGTCGCGGATGTAGCCAAGCCCCCAGTCGATTTGCGTCCGGTAGCTGGTCAGCCAGTCGCTTCCGGCGCTGGCGTACTTGCCCGGCGGCAGGGCCTGGGCTATGCCATAGGCCCCGGAGGAGGCGTTCGTGGCGGTGGTCAGCCAGCCGGATTCCTTGGTCCACAGCTGGGACAGGCATTGGAACTGGTCGGGGCCCCAGCCGAAGGCGCCCAGGCGTCCGGAGGCATAGGCCTTGGCGCCGGCCGGATCGTTGACGGCACCGCCGGGGACGGAAGGAACGACGACGGGCGGCGGGCTGGGCACGGCAGGCTGCGGCGGATTTCCGGGGATCGGGTCGGCCGGCGGGGCCGGGTTCGCTGCGTTGCCGGCCGGAGCGGCGGGCGCGGGTTTGGGCTGCCGCGCTGCGGCTGCGGCGGCCTGCGCCGCGGCTTCGGCCTGCTGGCGGGCCTGCTCCGCCGCAGCGGCCCGCTTGGCCTCCTGGGCCGCTTCATAGGCGGCCAGCGCCGCCTGGCCCTGGCGGTACTCTCCCTCGAGTGCCGCCGTCGTTCCCTTCAGCGAGGCCAGCTGGGCGGTCAACTCGGTGCTGTGCTGCTGTTCGTCACTGACCTGCCGGGCGAGTGCGTCCTGGGCGGAGCGGGCTGCATCCAGTTTGGCTTTTGCTTCCCGGGACAAGCGTTCGCGCTCATCGCGGGCCGCTTTTTCCTGTTCTGCCAGTGACGCGGCAACTTTTCCGGCGGCAGCAGCTTTGTCCACCAAGGCCGCAGTCTTGTCGCCCACCAGCTGGACGAGGTTGAGCCCCTGGACGCTGTTCTTCTCCAGGGCATCAAGGGCAACGAAGAACCCGGCATTGGTCCCGCCCGTCTTGTACGACTGGACGGCAAGGGCGCCGATTTCCTTGCGATGCCGGGCCAGTTCGTCGTTGGCGCGGGCGGCCTGGGCGGACAATGCGTCCAGCCTCGTCGATGCCGATTGCAGCTCGGCATCTGCTGCGGCGTAGTCAGCCGCTGCCCGGACCGCAGTATCACCGGCGGCTTCCGATTGGGTCTGGAGGCCGCTCAGCAGCCCGTTGATGGTGGTGATCTCCGCCGCTTTCGCCGCCTCGGAAGACTGCGCCTGCTGCACATCAGCCCAGGACGGATATCCGCCGGGCGGTGGAGGCTCGTCCGCAGAAGCAGGCAAAACCGTAGCCGCTGCCACTGCGATGGCGAGCAATCCCGCCAACAGCGGGGACTTGGGCGTAGTCACGAACAGGGGCATAGTCCCGAAGCATACCTGCGACACACCGGTGCGGAAAGGCGGCCGTGCCCGCTTTGTGACCGAATGGGGCTGCCCCGGTCCGACCGCAGTCCGGCGCGGACGGAACGGACACATCCAATCGTTGGTTGAATACGAGAGGGAAAGCTCGTATGTTACCGAAACGTGACAATTGGAGTGTCGGCGGGTTATGGTCTTCTGGTGTCCCTCCCCAAACGGGACATTCCCATCAGTTTGCCGAGCCCTGCCGCTGATACCGGGATTCAATCGCATTCATGCTGGCAGGGACGGGGGAACCAAGTTTCCACGGCCTCTGAGGTCTTGGGGTTAAGTCGGACAGCTCCTCCGCCCACCGCGGAGAGGTGTCCGGCCGGGTATCTCCAACCCGAACCCGACAGCTCACCCCGCAGGCATGGGAGAGGCGATCTACCGTGTCAAAAAATCTCACCACTGCCCGCCACCGCGCGACCCCGGCCCGCTCCATTGCGCTCGAGGGGCTGGCCGTGACGGCCAAGTCACAGGCCCGTTCGTTTGGCCGTCCGGCCCTCGCTGTTGCCGCCGCGTCCGGCATTGCCTTCGGCGTTGGCGCCCCGGCCCACGCGGGCGTGACTGGCGCGGACACCACTGAGCAGGCCAGCGTCCAGGCCGCCGCAGCTCCTGCAACTGCTCCGGCAGCCGCGGCAGCAACCGTCCACACGGTCGTTTCCGGGGACACCCTCGGCGCGATTTCGGCCGCGTACGGAGTCAGCCTCAATGACGTCCTGGCCGCAAACGGCCTGGGATTGTCGTCCATCATCTACCCCGGCGACCAGATCCAGATCCCCGGCGCAGGCTACGTGGCAGCACCTGCCCCGGCGCCGGCAGCGGCCCCCGTCCAGGCGGCAGCCGCCACCGCACCGGCGAACACCGGCATGAACATGTCCTACGCATCCGCCACACCGGTGGCTTCCACCACCGGGACCGGCACCGGCGCTGCCATCCTGGCCTCGGCCTACAGCCAGATCGGCGTGAGCCAGGACTGCACCGCCATGGTCGAAAAGGCCCTCCGCTCCGTCGGCAAGAGCGTCGGCGATCTGGCTCCGACGCAGTTCTTCCAGTACGGCAGCGTGGTCGGGAGCCCGGCACCTGGCGACCTGATCATCACTTCGGGCCACGTAGGCGTTTACGCCGGCAACGGCCAGGTCGTGAGTGGCGGCGTCAACGGCTACACCACGCAGGTGCACTCCATCAGCTGGCTCAGCGGCTACTCCGTGGTCCGCGTGGCCTAGCCTTCGCGCAGCAAAGCCTGCTTCCGACAGGAGGGTGGCAACCGGGTCTCCGGTTGCCACCCTCCTGTCGTTCTGCGGCGGCACTCGTTCCGTGGCGGATCAGGTCCCGCAGAAGGTCCTGTAGGTGCCGAAGTCCGCCGGGGCGCCTTCCATATAGCGTTCCAGTCCGGCCCGCTCGGTGAAAGGATCGGTGACGGCTTGAAGCAGGCGGTGCAATGGGGCCATGTCCCCTTCCGTGCCGGCGGCGAGGGCTTCCTCCACCAGGTGGTTCCGGGGAATGTACGCCGGGTTGACGCTCTCCATCAGCCCTGCGTCGGGTTGCAGTGCCAGCCACCGCTCCGACCAGGCGTCGAAGCCGGACAAATCCATCACCATCCCGCGCACGGGGCGCAGATCGCCGCGGGCCGCCCTGCCGAGGTTCCGGAAGAACAGGGTGTAGTCCACCGGGCCGTCTTTGAGGATGGCCACCACATCGTCAATAACACCGGACGCGGCGTCGTCGCTGACGTTTTCAGCGGCAAGGCCCAGTTTGGTCTTCATGCCGCCGGTCCACGCACTGCTGTACTGTCCGCGGAATCCACCGAGCACCTCTACCGCCGCAGCAACAGCCTTACCTTCGTCTTCGTCGATGAGCGGGAGCATTGCCTCGGCAAGGCGAGCGAGGTTCCATTCCGCAAGGACGGGCTGGTTGGCGTAGGCGTAGCGGCCACTGACATCAATGGAACTGTAGACGGCGGCGGGATTGAAGGCGTCCAGGAATGCACACGGGCCGTAGTCGATGGTTTCCCCTGAGATGGTCATGTTGTCCGTATTCATGACCCCGTGCACGAATCCCGCCAGCATCCATCGGGCCACCAGCCCGGCCTGGGCGGAAACAACGGACGCGAACAGTCCCAGGTAGGGGCTTGGGGCGTCGGCAGCGTGCGGATAGTGCCTGCTGATGGCGTGGTCTGCCAGCCGCTTCAGGAGGTCCACGTTTTCCGTGGCCCGGGCGTACTGGAAACTCCCAACCCTCAGGTGGCTGTGGGCCACCCGTGCCAGGACAGCACCGGGCAGCATGCCCTCACGCCGGACCTGCCGCCCCGTTGCCACGACGGCGAGGGAGCGGGTGGTGGGAATACCCAGGGCGTGCATGGCCTCACTGACAATGTACTCGCGCAGCATGGGCCCGACGACGGCCCGGCCGTCCCCGGCGCGGGCGAAGGGGGTGCGTCCCGAGCCTTTGAGGTGGACGTCCAGCACGCGGCCGCTGCGGTCCCTGATTTCCCCCAGCAGGAGTGCGCGTCCGTCGCCGAGCAATGGCGAGTATCCGCCGAACTGGTGACCGGCGTAGGCCTGCGCCACCGGGGTGGCGCCGGCGGGAACGTGGTTGCCCACAAGGAGGCGGACCCCTTCGGGACTGCGGAGGTATTGCGGGTCAAAGCCAAGGTCTGCTGCGAGCTGTTCATTCAGGACCAGGAGTTCGGGGCCTGGCACTTCCTCGGCCTGCCAGGGAACAGCGAGTTCCGCCAGTTCCCGGGCGAAACGGCCGTCGAAAATGACCGTGGATTCAGCTGCTGCCTTCATGGGTTAACCCTATCGCCGCGGTGGCGCCTGGTGCCCGGCACTGTGCGTTCACGCACTGCCGGCGTCTGCTGCCCCGTCATGCAACCCTTTGGCATAGGCGGCCTGGCCTGCGTGCTGTAGGCAGTCCCCCAGGATACTGACCAAGCGCACCCCAAGGGTTACCGGCGGATCCCAGCGCCTGTCCACCACACGGTCCAGGTCCGGGTCTTCCAGGCCTTCGAGGACCTTTGCGGTCTGTCGGTGGACTGCTTCGCAGTACTCCAGCAGGAGTTCAGCGGATGCCCTGACAGCATCCACCTGGCGGCTGGAGTGGCCGTAGCCCGTGTCGCTGTCCGCCAACGGGAGGCCAAATCGCGACACGAAGCCTTCCGACGTCCAGACCTGTTCCAACTCATAGGCGGACGAGACCTGCGCATCCTCCACCCTGCCCAGGTGCCACACCAGCCAGGCAATGGAGTTGCCGTGACCGGACGGGCGGTGCTGGAGCCGTTCCTCGTCCAGCCCGTCGAGCACCCGCCGGACCAGGCCCGGGAGGCGGCCAAAGGACTCGATCAGCAGTTCTCTGGAATGCATGGACCTGATGCCTTTCTCGTTGACCGCTGCAGGAAACAATAAGCTTACTGAGTAACGTATCGCCTGTGAACAGCCGCCCCGTCAACACTGGCCCTTGTTTCGGCTTTCAAGGGGGCGTGGGGTACAAGGTAACTAAGGTGCACCATTTCGTGGTCCGGATGGTGACGGCAAGCAAGGAGAACCGCATGGAACGCAGCAATTTATCCGCGGACGGACACGGGGCAGAACCGTCCCGGGCCCAGTCCCTCGCTGCAAGGATGTCAGCGCTCTGGGCAGACGGTCTGGGCCGGGCAAGCATCCGCGCGGTCCAGACGCTCTCACTGCTGGCGCTCGCCTGGGTCGCCGTGGTGGCCGCCACCCGGGTTCCGCTGGTGACCATCCCGGTCCTGGTGGCCTTGATCCTGGCCTCGGCAATGGCTCCTGCCGTCCGGTGGCTCGCCGCCCGCGGGCTCCCGCGGGCGCTCGCAGTGCTGTCGTCCTTCCTGGTGATCATCGCCGTTGCGGCAGGAGTGGTGGGCGGCATCATTGCCCTGGTCCGCCAGCAGGCCTCGGTGCTGGCAGCCCGGGCCGAGGCAGGGATCGGCCAGCTGCAACAATTCATCACCACCGGACCCATCGCGCTGACCGGCGCCCAGATCGACGCGGCCCGCAGCGAATTCCAGAAGTTCCTCGCCGGCGGGACCCTGGGAGCAGATGCGCTGACCGGGCTCAGGACTGCCGGCGAGATTGCCGCCGGCACGGTCCTGACGGCAGTCATCCTCTTCTTCTTCCTCAAGGACGGCGAGAAGATCAGGACGTTCATGATCGGGTTCCTCCCCGGCAACCATCAAGGAAAGGCGCAGCTGGCGGCCGAACGCAGCCTCCTGGTGCTCGGCGGCTACGTCCGGGGCACCCTCATCATCGCCGCGATCGACGCGATCCTGGTCCTGGTGGGACTGCTGATCCTTCGAGTCCCGCTGGCCGTCCCGCTGGCCGCCGTGGTCTTCCTGGGCGGATTCATTCCGATCATCGGGGCAACCACCGCCGGCAGCCTCGCCGTGCTGGTTGCCCTGGTGGAAAACGGGCCGGTTCCCGCGCTCATTGTGCTGATCATCCTGGTGGCCGCCAACCAGTTCGAACACCACATCCTCCAACCTGTCTTCATGGGCCGGGTACTGCGGATCCACGGGCTGGTGATCATCCTGGCACTGACGGCCGGGGCCACCTTGGCCGGAGTGGTCGGGGCCCTGCTGGCTGTCCCGCTGGCCGCCGTCGGATGGACCGTCTACAGGACGCTGGCCGGACGCGAAACAACGGCCGGGGAACCTCCAGCACCATCCGGGCCCGCGGCCTGACGGCCCTCCGGCTCCCCCGCTTCGGTGACTTTCGGCCCTAGAGTGTCGGTGGGGCGGGGGCCAGTCTTGAAGGGCAGGAAGACCCTTTCACGACAAGCAGGAAGTACGGCCATGCCATCCCAGAAACCCATCGCCGTGGGCACCAACGATTCAGCACAAAGCCAGGCCGCTGTCTTGTGGGCAGCCCGCCGCGCCCAGCGCGCCAACCTGCCCCTGGTGATCCTCCACGTGGTCGATGACCGGTGGATCGCCGAACCGTACCCCTGGTTCGGGACGCTCCAGCAGGCCGGCGAGGAACTCCTCAAGACCGCCGCCGGACGTCTCGAAGGGTCCGTGCCGGTCACCCCCGCCACGGAAATGCTCACCGGAAGCGTGGGCGGGTCCTTGGCCAAATATTCCAAGAAGACCTCCATGATGGTCATCGGCTCCGGCAGCGGGCACCTCGGAGGTACCCTGGCCGACCGGGCACTCCAGGTTGCCACCGCCGCCAAAGTCCCGGTCGCCGTCATCGGAACCCAGGACCTCGAAGGCAGGACCGGCGTCGTGGTGGGCGTGGATGGATCCGCGGAATCGACCCAGGCCGTCGCATTCGCCGCGGCCGAAGCAGACCGCAACGGTGACGAACTCACGGTCGTCTACGCCGTCAATGTCCCGGACCCGGTCGTCGATACAGGACTGACACCCGGCGCCCTCGCCGACCTGATCGTCGATGAGGAACGCATTGTCCTCTCCGAAACGGTCGCCGGGCTCAAGGAAGACTACCCGGACCTGACGGTGCACCAGCGCCTCGTATCTGACAGGGGCCCGGTGGACGCCCTGGTCGACGCCGCCGCAGGGGCCCGCCTCCTGGTGGTGGGGAGCCGGGGACGGGGCGCCTTCAAGCGCCTGCTCCTTGGTTCCACCGCCCACGGCGTGCTGAAACACCTTCCATGCCCCACCATCATTACCCGGACCAAGGCCATAAAGGACACCATCTAGCCGCAGAGCCCGCAGGTCTTCCCACCTGTCCATGACCACCCGGAAGGTCCGGCGCCATGAAAAAACCCGCCGCAATCATCATGCTGATCCTCGGGATCCTGCTGGCACTCCCGGGCCTTGCGGCACTGGCGGGCGGCGCCGTGGCTTCCGCGGTGGGCTCGATCCAGGGCGACGGTTACCTCACCTCCGGAACGTCACGGTTTTCCGTGAACTCATTCGCCTTGACCTCCCCCCGCGCCGACACCATGGGCCAGGAAGTGCCCGGCCGGCTTCCCTTTGACATTGGTACCCTCCGGCTGCGGGCAGAATCGGTGACGCCTGGCAAGGCGGTCTTCATCGGCATCGCACCGCAGGCCGACGTCGAAAAATACCTTGCCGGCGTGCACCATTCCGAACTCCTCAACGTCTACCAGCGGCCGTTCCGGGCCGATTACCGTGACGTTCCCGGGAACAGTCCTGCCGCCCCGCCGGCGGACCAAGGCATCTGGAGCGCCTCGGTGTCGGGCTCCGGCCAGCAGGAGCTCACCTGGAACCTGGCCCCGGGGGCCTGGGAGATCGTGGTGATGAACGCTGACGCCGCGCCCGGCGTGGACGTCCAGCTGCAGGCGGGGTTCCACTCAGACCTCTTCCGTCCGGCAGCCACAGCCCTGCTGGTGGCCGGGATTGTCGCCTTGCTGATCGGGATACCGCTAATTGTTTTCGGGGCGGCAGCGCTAGGGCGGCATGCAGGACCAGCCCAGCCTGGAGTCCCGGGACCATCCGGGGCATCCCCTGCACCACAGCCCTTCGCTCCGGTCCCGGTTCCTCCCGCGGGCTACCCGGCCAGGCTGGTCGGCGAACTGGATCCGGGCCTCTCCCGCTGGTTGTGGCTGGTCAAGTGGTTCCTGGCCATTCCACACCTCGTCCTGCTGTTCTTCCTCTGGTTCGCGCTTGTGATCACCACGATCGTGGCAGGATTCGCCATCCTGTTCACCGGCCGCTACCCGCGGGCACTGTTCGATTTCAACGTCGGCGTGATGCGCTGGAACTGGCGGGTGGCCTTCTACGCCTACGCCGCCGTCGGCACCGACCTCTACCCGCCTTTCACGCTGAGGCGCACCAACTATCCTGCCGACTTCGACGTCGACTACCCGGAGCGGCTGTCCCGCGGCCTGGTCCTGGTGAAATGGTGGCTCCTGGCCATCCCCCATCTCCTCATCGTGGCCGCATTCGAGGGAACCACGGGCACCGTGTGGAGGTGGGAGACGGGGGACAACGTCTTCGGCAGCACCTACGAACGCGGGTCGGGCCTGTCCCTCCTGGGCCTGCTGGTGCTGGTTGCGGCGGTCATCCTGTTGTTCACCGGCCGCTACCAGCGCCCCTTGTTCGACCTCATCCTCGGCGTGGACCGCTGGATCTACCGGGTCCTGGTGTACACCGCACTGATGCGTGACGAGTACCCACCCTTCCGGCTGGACCAAGGCGCAGGCGAGCCCGGGTTGGCCCCGGCCGCTCCCGCCGCAGGCCTTCCACCCGCCGGGGCCGGCCCGCCGCCGGCGGTTGGGCCCCAAGCTGCAGGGCCGGCGCAGTGACCTTCGCCCCTACCTCGCGGCGGCCGGGAAAGACGATGATGGGCGTGACCAGCCAAGTCCGATGAGGGAGCAGACATGAGCGTTGCCGGGGCACCAATAACCAGCATTGTGGTGGGCGTCGATGGATCGGAGGCATCCGTTGAGGCCCTCCGCCAGGCACAGCGGATGGCAGTGCCGTTGGGTGCCAAGGTCCAGGCAGTAGCCTGCTGGGACTACCCCCAGGTGTATACCGGCTACGTGATGATGGGGGTGGAGGGCTTCGAGGAAGGCGCCAAAGCAGTCCTGGACGACGCCGTGACGCAGGCGTTCGGCGCCGACACGCCGTCGAACGTCACCGCGACCCTGGTCCGGAGCCATCCGCGGGAGGCCCTGATCGACGCCACCCGCGAGGCCGACATGATCGTGGTGGGGCGCCGCGGGCACGGCGGGTTCGGCGGCCTGCTGCTGGGCTCGGTGAGCTCCGCCGTCGTCGCCCATGCCCACTGCCCGGTTTTGGTGGTGCACACCCCGGAGACCGGCGGCGCCGATTCCAAGGCCTCCTGACAGGGGCGGCGCCAAAGTCGATCAGCGTCCGGGGCGGGTGACGGCAAGTGCCGGCAAATGGCGTACGACGACGGACGCTCGCCCTGGCGATCGCCGGCGCCTTGGTGGTCCTCGCCGTAGCCTTGGTCATGTTTGGCCCGGCACCGGCGGGCGGCCCGCCGGTGCCGGCCCCTTCGGGGTCCTCAGCCGCACCGCCCTCCCCCCAGCCCACCCGGTCCCCGTCCGCCAGCACGGATGCTGCGCCCGCCACGACGCCGGCTGAAACGGACACGCCCGAAGCGGGCGAAACCCCGGTGGAACCTCCGGCCACAGTCGCGCCGGCCGAGCCGGGGCCCTCCGATGCACCGGAAGAACCGGCGGTACCGCCCACTCCCCAGCCGCCGGCATTTCCCGAACCCCTCCTCGGCCAGGACCTCACAGTCGTTCCCGGGGCAGGCCGCACCGTCGCACTGACCTTCGATGCCGGAGCAAACGCGGCAGGACTGCCAAAGATCCTGTCCACCCTCGCCGCCAAGGGCGTTGCCGGCACCTTCTTCCTGACCGGCAGCTGGGCCGCCAACAACCCGCAGGGGGTGGCACAGATTGCCGCCGCCGGGCACCGGGTGGCAAACCATTCCATGACGCATCCCGGGTTCACCGGACTGGCCGACGACGCCATCATCAACGAAGTGCGAAGCGCTGAACAGGCCATCCTGGCAGCAGGAGCCGATCCCAGGCCGCTGTTCCGGTTCCCCTACGGCGAACGCGACGCGCGGACCATCGCGGCCGTCAACGCCCTGGGATACGTTGCCGTTCGATGGACCGTGGACACCCTGGGGTGGAAGGGAACCAGTGGCGGCGCCAGCGTCCAGTCGGTGGCCGACCGCGTCCACGCCGGGCTGCAGCCCGGGGAGATCGTCCTGATGCACATCGGATCGAACCCCGACGACGGCACCACGCTCGACGCGGACGCCCTCCCCCAGGTCATCGACCGCATCAGGGCGGCAGGGTACGGTTTCGTCACCCTCGATGCCCTGCTGGGGCGCTGGCCTCCGGCCGGAACGGGACTAATGGCTCTGCCTGCGGTCACCGCGCAATCCAATACTGGAAGGGAAGGCAGCCGGTTGGCGGCGGCCTTCAGTGAATCGGAGGTCGGGGGAAGTGTGCGGCTGGAACGACGGCATGGGCCTGTGGGGCTATGCACTGATGAGCATCAGCATGGTGGTGGTTTGGGGAGCGGTCATCACCGGCATTGTCCTGCTGGCCCGCTCCCTGCGGGCCCCCTCCCCGCACAACCCGCAGCCTCCGTCTCCGCGGCTGGCGGAGGACCTGCTCGCGGAGCGTTTCGCCCGCGGGGAGATCGACGTTGCGGAGTACCAGAACAGGCTGGCCGTCCTGCACGGCCACCCGGGCACCTGAGCCAATGTCTCCGGCAGGAAACGGACACCGGGAGCCCATGATGCCTCTTTCTGAATTCGAAAAAAGGGAACTCGAACTGATCGGCCACGGGCTGGAACAGGACGACCCCAGGCTCGCCGTCAAACTCAACCACGACGCCTTCGCCCTGTCCCGCCGGACCAGCTTCCGGCGCGCCTTGGTGCTTTTTGCGGCCGGGCTCTGCATCCTCCTGCTAGGTCTCGTGGCCCACGCCCCCGCCATTGGCATTGCCGGCTTCGCGGTGATGAACGGCGCCGGATACTGGGCCATCAAGGATCTGCACTGGTCGCTGCGGAAGGCAACCCCGCATGTCACCCGGGTGGAAGGCACCACCAGCGAATAGCAGGTCTCGACGGCGGTGTCCCGGGTGGCGTGAGCCAGGCGCGCCAGTGTTTCAGGCGTCAGTGTTTCAGGGCAGTGCCGTTGCGTCGGTCCGGGAAACTTCCCCCGCGCGCCCGCTTTCCGCGGCGTGGACCACCAGCACCGGACAGTGGGCGTGGCTGACCAGGGTTGAACTGACCGAGCCAAGGACAAAGCTGCCGTGGCCCCGCCGTCCCACGATCAGGAGGGACGCGGTGCGGCTCGCGTCCAGGAGCACGGGCCCGGGCTTCCCGCGGACTATCCGGGTGTGCACGAAGGGCGGCGCTTCTCCGAATGCGTCCTGGATCGCCTGGCCAAGCACCTGCTCGGCGGCATACTTGAAACCCTCGATGCCTACGGCCAGGTAAACCCCGTAGCCGGCAGGGACATCCCAACACGCCCATGCCTCAACCGGCGCGCCCAGGGGTTCAGCCACCGCCCGCGCCACGCGCAACGCCGCGACGGACGCGTCGGAACCATCAACTGCCACGATGATCCTGGGGCGCCGTTCTGGTGCCGCGGACGGCTCCTGGTTCCCTGCTGTTGCCACATTCCCTCCCGTTGCCATCGGACCAAGCGTGGACCGGAACCGGCTGCCGGGACTAGGGCCAAAAGTCATGGCGGATTGGAGCAGCGCCACGGTCCGCACGGCGTACCCGGTGGCGGCCGGACCGGCCCGGCGGACTTTGGTCCCTTCCGGCCACGCCCGTTGCAGGTAAGAATGGGGTGTGGCCGCTCCGGGGAGCTGCCACACAGGTGTGGTTTGGTCCTGTAAGCGTTTGGGAGCGTGGGGTGCACATGCATGAAACTGCCGGCAGTGAAGCCATCGGGTCCGCCGGGCCGCTCCGCGTGTTCATTCTTGATGATCATGAACTTGTCCGGCAAGGCCTGAAGGACCTCCTTGAGGGCGAGGGTTTCGTGGTGGTTGGCGAAAGCGGTTCGGCGGCCGAGGCCACGCGCCGTATCCCGGCCCTGCACCCCGATATCGCCGTCCTTGACGGGCGCCTTCCCGACGGCACCGGAATAGAGGTGTGCAGGGATGTCAGGTCCCTTGATCCGCGCCTGCGCTGCCTGATCCTCACCAGTTACGACGACGAGCAGGCCCTTCGCGGTGCCGTCCTCGCCGGCGCGTCCGGGTACATCCTGAAGCAAATCAGGAGCGATGACCTCCTTGCCGGCATCCGGAGGGCCGCAGCCGGAGAGTCCCTGTTCGAACCGGGCGTTGAGCAACGGATCATCGCGGGCCTTTCCACAGCCCCCACGGACCCCCGCCTGGACGGCCTGAGCACCCAGGAGAAGAAAGTGCTCGCCCTGATCGGCCAGGGCCTGACCAACAGGCAGATTGGCGATGAACTGTTCCTGGCGGAAAAGACGGTCAAGAACTACGTCTCGTCCATCCTGGCCAAGCTCGGTTTTGAACGGCGGACGCAGGCCGCCGTCTACGTCACCCGGAACAGTGCGGAAGGCGCCTGACCGGGTACGCGGAACAGGGGTGCCGCGATTCCGGGCACCGTGCACTCAGGACAGACGGGCGGACCACGTCACTGACGTGCCCTCACCGGGGACGCTGTTGACGTCGCAGCGGCCGCCAAGAAGCCCGGCGCGGTAGCGCATGTTGGCCAGACCGCTTTCCTTGGCGGGTTCACTGAATCCGTGACCGTTGTCAGTGATGCACAGCTGAACGTCATCGCCGGCAACGGTGAGGCTGACCTGGATCTCCTCGGCACCGGAATGCCGCAACGCGTTGCTGAGCGCTTCCGAGAGCACGGGCAGCAGTTGGGCAGCCACATCTTCGCTGACCGAATCCACCGGACCGTCGAGTGACACCTTCGGAATCAGGCCATAGCTGCGTGAGCTTTCCCGGACAACCCGGAGAATCCGGCCGGTGAGGGGCTCCCGTTCCACGTCTGCGGTGCGAAGCGAGTAGATGGTATCCCGCAGCTTGCGGATGGTGTCATCCAGTTCCTTGGTGACCGCGGCGATTCGCTCATGGGCCACGGGGTCCATGGTGAAGCGCCGCAGGCTTTGGATGCTCAACCCGGCGGCAAACAACCGCTGGATGACAAGGTCGTGCAGGTCGCGGGCAATCCGTTCCCGATCCGTCAGGAGCAGGTCCTGCTCGCGCAGGGCACTCACGCGCGCCAGGTCCAGGGCCAGGCCGATCCTGCTCCCAAAGATGGAACCCGATTCGGCGTCGGCCTGGGTAAATGCGGCAGCTCCGTGGGCGCGGGCCAGCACAAGCACCCCGTTGTCGCTGTTGCCGTGCCCCAGTTGGCATACCAGGACGGGCCCCAGTTTTTCCGTCATCCCGTGCGCAAAGACCTGCCGCGGGTCCGCAGCCACGAAGGATTCACCGCTTGCGACGACGGCGGACACTGCACTGGAGACCACCAGTTCCTGCCCCGCCTGGAGCCCCGGCACGCCAAGGCACGACCGGCACCGTAGGACGCCGTCGCCGGCCAGGACCCCGATCACGGCCACCGCGGCTCCGGATACCTTGAGGGCGGTCCCGGCCACGATATCCAGGCTTTCAGCATCCCCTGCGTGGGGCGCCATGATCAGACGGCTGCTCAGTTCCATGCCCGCCTCCAGCCATTTCTGCCGGCGGCTGCTGTCTTCAAAGAGGCGGGCGTTCTGGATCGCGACCCCGGCTGCGGCCGCCAAGGCCACCGCGAGGTCTTCGTCCTCCTGCGTGAAATCAACCCCGCCCTGTTTTTCGGTGAGGTACAGGTTTCCGAATACCTCGTCCCGGACGCGGACCGGCACGCCCAGGAATGTCCTCATCGGCGGATGGTTGGGTGGAAAACCCGACGCTATGGGATGCTGGCCGAGGTCATGGAGCCGCAGCGGCTTCGGTTCGCGGATCAGCAACCCGAGGACACCGTGCCCGGTGGGCAGGTCACCGATGGAACGGATGCCCGCTTCATCAATTCCCACCGTGATGAAGTGGCTGAGCCGGCGGTCTTCGCCGATGACGCCAAGCGCCCCGTACCCGGCACCGACCAGGGCGCAGGCCGACCTCACCAGCCGGTCCAGGACGGCTTCAAGGCTCAGGTCCTCGGCGACGGCAATGACTGCCGCCAACAGTCCGTTGATCCGCTCACGGGTATCCAGCAGTTCGTCACCCCGGGCCGTGAAATCCCGCAGCAGGTCCTCCATCTGGTCCCGCATTGGAGAGCGCCACGGCTGCTCAGTGCTCACGTCCCACCTCCGGCGGCAAAAGCCCGCATTGCCGCAGGCCCGTAGCGCGAATCAAGTGTTCGAAGACATCCTCTGGGAGTAGTCTAGGGGTCCGCGTCAACGGCAGGCATCCCCTGCCGGCGGCGGGAATCCGGCCCACTGTCGCCAGCTCGCCTGCACCGGCGGGACCTTTTCCCCTACCGGCCGAATAATCGCGGCCCTAGGCTACGGCCATGAATACAGCAGGGGCAGATTCGGAGATCAAGGAACTCGGTGTCCACGATTGTTGGAAACTCCTTCATTCCACGTCCGTTTGCAGGATCGCGTTCATGGACGGCGACTCAGTTGAAAACTTTCCCATGAACTTTGTCACCACCAACGGAACCCTGCTGATGCGCACGGGTAAGGCAACAAAACTCTCCTCCTTCGACGGCAAGGCTGTGGCGGTGGAGGCGGACGGGATGAACCAGTACGGAACCATCGCCTGGAGCGTCATCCTCAAGGGCCACGCCACCGTGGTTTCCGATGCCGAAGAGACCCAGGACGCCGTGGATGCCGGACTCTCACCGTGGCAACCGGGCCAGAAGAACACCCTGGTACGGGTTACGCCGCACGACATCAGCGGCCGGAGGTTCGTCATCGCGGCGCCTTCGCACTGGTGGCCGCCCCGGGAGCCTGCAACGGACTGAAGATCGCGGCGGCAGGAACACGCTGCTCACCGCGCCCCCTCCACCCCCACAACACCCCAAAGGATGGCCCCCATGGCACCTGCCAAGCCAATCGCCGTCGGCATCACCAACACACCGGCGTCCGACGCCGCCCTGATGTGGGCCGCTGCACGGGCCAACAGGCTCAAGGCTCCCCTCGCCGTCGCCAACGTGGTGGATGACCGGTGGATGGCCTCCGAAGTGCTGCCCTACTTTGAGGTGTTGCGCGAATCAGGCCTGGGCCTCCTCAAAGAGGCCGGCGAGAAGGTCAGGGCCGCCTGCCCGGGGCTAAACGTTTCGCTGCAACTCCTGGAAGGAGGCGTGGGCTCGGCACTGGGCGCGTACTCCAAAGAGGTCGCCATGCTTGTCCTTGGCACCAGCGGCCACTCGCGTGGCGCACTGACAGACCGTGCCCTCCAGGCAGCCGCCACGGCGGAATGCCCGGTTGCGGTCCTCGGCGAAGGGCAGGACGCCGGCCGTGGCATATTCGTTGGGGTGGACGGATCCGAGGAGTCAACGCAGGCGGTGGCCTATGCCGCTGCCGAGGCTGATGTGCTCGGCGAAGAGCTGACGGTCCTCTACGCGTTCACCGGCCCCAACCGTTGGATCGCGGCAGGGTTGCCCTCAAGCAGCTTTGCCACCCATGTGCTCGAAGAGGAGCGGATTGTCCTGGCGGAAACCGAGGCCGGCCTGCGGCAGGACTACCCCGACCTCGCCGTCCACACGGTGATGGAAACCGTCGTCGAGCCCGCGGATGCCTTGGTGCGGGCGGCTTCCGGGGCGCGCCTGCTGGTGTTGGGCAGCCGGGGCAAGGGCGGCTTCGAGCGGTTGCTCCTGGGCTCCACGGCGCACGCGGTGCTGGCACAGCCCCCGTGCCCCACCATCATCACGCGGATGCACAAACCGCAGCACGGCGATTGAGCGCGCCCGCTTGGTGGAGCCTGCCATGCCGGCCGCCGGGGAAGCCGGGGCCTCCGCGCCCGACGTAGAGGGCCGCCGTGCCCGTGAAGGGCTGACTACCGGTGAAGTCCTGGAGCGGACCGCAGCCGGCCGGATCAACAGCGTGCCCACGGCCACCAGCCGAACATTCAGGGCGATCGTCCAGGCCAACGTATTGACGCTTTTCAACGCCGTTGTAGGTGGCTGTTTCATCCTGCTGTTCGTCTTGGGCCAGTGGCGTGACGCCCTGTTTGGGTTGTCGGCCATCAGCAACTCGTTGATCGGGATTGTCCAGGAGTACCGGGCCAAGCGCTCACTCGACCAGCTTGCCATTACGCAAGCGGCGACGAACACGGTGATCAGGAACGGAGCACGGGAGCGGATTCCGTCGGCGGGGCTGGTCCCCGACGACATCGTGGTGCTGGCCGGCGGCGACCAGGTCACGGCTGACCTGCTGCTGCTGGGCGGAGCCTCACTGGAGGTGGACGAATCCTTGCTGACCGGCGAATCCGAGCCGGTTCCCAAGGTTGACGGCGCGGTCCTGCTCTCCGGGTCGCTGATCCTGGCGGGCAGTGGCCGGGCCACCGTGCTTCGGGTTGGGCCGGATACGTTCGCCTACCGCCTCGCGGCGGAGGCACGCCGGTTCTCGCTGGTCACGTCGGAGATCCGCAGGGGCCTGGGGAAAGTCTTCGTCGTCATCACATGGTTGCTGCTGCCCACTGCGTTACTGCTGGTCAACGCCCAGATGCAGGATCGGGGCGGGTGGACGGGTGCCTTCGGCTCAGGGCGGTGGATCCCCGCTGTGGTGGGGGCAGTGGCGGGGATCATGGCGATGATCCCCCTCGGGCTGCTGCTGATGACCAGCGTGGCATTCGCCGTTGGCGGCCTCCGGCTGGCACGCAAAAAGGTCCTGATCCAGGAACTGGCGGCCGTGGAAGTGCTGGCGAGGGTGGATGTCCTGTGCCTCGACAAGACGGGCACGCTGTCCTCGGGCTCCATGGTGTTCGACGCCGTCCATGCGCAGGGGGGCTTCCACGCGGCGCGCTGGCAGCCGGTGCTGGAGTGGTTTGGGGCCCAGGCGGCGGGCGGAAGCACCGCCGCGGCGATCGGCGCGGCTTTTCCCACGGCAGCCCCGTTTCCGGAACTGGCCGCCGTCCCGTTCTCGTCCGCCCGAAAATGGAGTTCGGTCACTTTGGGGCCGGAGTCCGGGGCAGCCGGAACGTGGATCCTCGGCGCGCCGGACGCCGTCCTCGGAGATTCCCCGGGTTGCGGGCAGGCGCACCGGGAGGCCGCCGCACTGGCCTCCACGGGCCTTCGGACGCTGGCACTGGCCCACCTGCCGGAGATTCTGCCGCCGGACGCCGCAGATACGGGACTCCCCTCGACGCTGGAGCCGGTGCTGCTGATAACGTTCCGCGAAAGAATCCGCGCGGATGCGGCCGCAACACTGGACTATTTCCGCCGGCAGGGCGTGACCGTCAAAATTATTTCCGGTGACGATCCCAGGACGGTGGCGGCCCTGGCACGCGGAGTTGGCTTTGGCAACGGGGTCGGGTACGACGCACGCCATCTTCCTGACGATCCGGCCCTGCTGGAAGAGGCGGTGGAGGCGCACAGCCTTTTCGGCAGCGTCACGCCCTCCCAGAAACGGGACCTGGTCAGGGCCCTGAAGCGGCGCGGGCACACGGTGGCCATGACCGGAGATGGCGTAAACGACGTCCTGGCACTGAAAGAGGCGGACCTCGGCATCGCCATGGACTCGGCCTCACCGGCCACCAAGGCGGTGGCCCGGCTGGTACTCCTGGACGGCCGCTTCGAAAGGCTGCCGGCGGTCGTGGACGAGGGCCGCCGGGCCATCAGCAATATCGAGCGGGTTTCCCTGGTATTCCTCAGCAAGACCGTCTATGCCACGGTCATCTCCGTGGTGTGCGGCATCCTGTTGCTGGCCTTTCCGTTCCTGCCACGGCAGTTGTCCGCACTCGACGGCCTGACCATCGGCCTGCCGGCCTTCTTCCTCGCACTGCAGCCGGGCGGCGAACGCTACGCCCCCGGGTTCCTCCGGCGTTCCCTGTCCTTCGCCGTGCCGGCGGGCTTCTGCACAGCCTTGTGCGTGTTGGCCGTCAGCGCGTTCGCCCAATGGTTCGGCGGGCACACCCGGGAGAACGCGCAGTCCGCAGCCACCGTCACCCTGGGACTGCTGGCCGCGTGGATCCTGGTCATGGCGTCCCGGCCGCTCAACGGCACCAAGGTCCTGATACTGGCCGGCATGTACGCGGGCCTGGTCCTCCTGTTCAGCGTCCCGCTGACGCGGCATTTCTTTCGGGTGGATTGGCCTCCGCCGGGCCTGCTTGCCATCGCTGTTGGGGTCGGCCTGGCAGGGTGCGCGGCCATCGAGGGGGTGGGCCGGTTAACCCGGCACAGGCGTGCCCGTGCGGGGTGAACCGGGGCTGGGACCTTGGACTCTGGCTCCTGTCCTGCCAACAGAGGATGGTGGAAATGCCGGGCCATCCGATGGTCCGGCTTCCACTTGAGCAGGAGGCAGTAATGACTGACCTGATGAAATGGTTCGATTCCCGGCGCTCGCCCTTGGACGCCATCGAACGGCTTTTTGAGGGTGACATCGGTACTTCCGCCATCCGGGTTGAGGAGATGGTGGACGGAAATACCCTCGTAGTGCGGGCTGAGCTGCCCGGCATCGACCCTGAGAAGGATGTGGACGTCACCGTTGCCGACGGCGTGCTGTCCATCAGGGCGCAGCGGGAAGAAAAGAAGGAACACAAGGACAAGGGCAGTTACCGGACCGAGTTCCGGTACGGGTCCTTCGTCCGGCGTATTCCGCTCCCCGGCGGAGTCCAGCAGGCGGACGTCACCGCCGCCTACAAGGACGGTGTCCTTGAGGTCCGTGCCCCGATGCCTGACCAGGCGATGGAAGCCAGCGCGTCGAAGATCCCCATCACCAGGGGCTGAGCAGCGCCAGGAGGACGACGCCGGTGCCTGGCCCCCGCGGGGACCAGGCACTTTTGTGTCCCGTGGGCTTAGGACGACTTGCCGGACGCAGCTTCCGCTGCGGCGATGACCGGAACAGTTTTGACGTAGGTGTCCGGGTTTAATGAGACAGAGTCGATGCCCTGCCCGACCAGGAATTCGGCAAGGTCCGGATGGTTGCTGGGCCCCTGCCCGCAAATTCCAATCTTGATGCCGGCAGCATGGGCTTTGCGGATGGCCTCGGCAATGAGCGCCGTCACGGCGGGGTCGCGTTCATCGAACAGGCCGGCCAGCTCCTCAGAATCGCGGTCCACTCCAAGAACCAGCTGGGTGAGGTCGTTGGACCCGATGGAGAACCCGTCAAAGCGCTTCGCGAATTCTTCGGCCAGGACCACGTTGGACGGGATTTCGCACATCATGTAGAGCTGCAGGCCTTCAGCGCCGCGGACCAGGCCGTGCTCCGCCATCGCCTCGATGACCTGGTCCGCTTCGCCCACGGTGCGGCAGAAGGGGACCATGACGATGACGTTGCGGAATCCCGCCTGTTCCCGGACCCGCTTGAGCGCCCTGCACTCCAGGGCGAACCCTTCCCGGTAGTGGCTGCTGTAGTAGCGGGAGGCGCCGCGGAAGCCAATCATGGGGTTCTCCTCTGGACGCTCGAAGAACCTGCCGCCCACCAGGTGGCTGTATTCGTTGCTCTTGAAATCGCTGAGCCGGACGATCACCGGTTTCGGGTGGAAGGGAGCGGCGATCTTGGCGATACCCGTCGCCAGCACGTCCACGAAGTACTCCTGCGGATCGTCGTAGCCGCTGGTTAGCTGGCGGATGAGGTCTGCTTCCTGCGGATCAGTGACTTTTTCCGGATGGACCAGTGCCATGGGGTGGACGCGGATCAGGCTGTTGATGATGAACTCCATCCGGGCCAGTCCCACCCCGGCTGCGGGCAGCCGCCACCATTTGAACGCGGCGGCCGGGCTGGCGATGTTGATCATCACATCCGTTCGGGTGGCGGGAAGGCCCGCCATGTCCACATCCTCCACTGCGTACTCCAGCAGTCCTTCATAGACGCGCCCTTCTTCCCCTTCCGCGCAGGACAAGGTGACCGGGGCGCCGTCGGACACTATCTCCGTTGCATTGCGCGTCCCGACGACGGCCGGCACGCCAAGCTCACGGCTGACGATCGCGGCGTGGCTGGTGGTCCCGCCGTGGTCGGTGATGATGCCGGCGGCGCGCTTCATTACCGGCACCCAGTCGGGGTCGGTCATCCGGGTGACCAGCACGGAGCCGTCAACGAAAGACTCGATGTCCTTCGCGTCGCGGATCACGCACGCCGCACCCTTGGCGATGGCATCACCAATCGCCGCCCCGGTTGCCAGGACCGGGCCGGGGTGCAGGAGGTGGTAGGTCCGGAAGGTGGACGTGCTTCTGCGCGCCTGGACCGTTTCCGGCCGCGCCTGCACCATGAAAAGGTCACCGGTCAGGCCGTCCTTGGCCCACTCCATGTCCATCGGCCGCCCGTAATGCTGTTCGACGGCGGCGGCCCACCGGGCCAGGAGGACAATTTCCGGGTCGCCCAGCACCAGCGAGCGCCGTTCGCGTTCGCTGGTGTCAACGGTCCGGGTCCGTGCGTCACCGCCCTGGCTGTACACCATCTTGCGCTCCTTGGCGCCCACGTTCCGTTCGATCACCGGGCTGAACCGCGGATCGGCCAGCAGCGGCTTGAACACCTGGTACTTGTCCGGGTTGATGGTGCCCTGGACCACCGTCTCCCCCAGCCCCCAGGCGGCGCTGATCACCACAACGTCGGGAAAGCCGGACTCGGTGTCAATCGAGAACATCACCCCGGAGGCGCCGACGTCGGAGCGGACCATCCTCTGGACGCCCACGGACAGGGCAACGTCCAGGTGGTCATAGCCCTTCATTTCCCGGTAGCTGATGGCACGGTCGGTGAACAAGGAGGCGTAGCAGCGCCTGCAGGCCTCGAGGACGCCGCGCTCGCCCGCAACGTTCAGGAAGGTCTCCTGCTGGCCGGCGAAGCTGGCGTCGGGCAGGTCCTCTGCCGTGGCGCTGCTGCGGACGGCCACCGGCACCTGGGCCTGCCCCGTCCGGCGGCACAGGTCACGGTAATGTTCCTGGATGTCCGCGGCGATGGCGTCGGGGAAACTCGCCTGCAGGAACAGTTCCCGGATGGCTGCGCCCGCCTGGCGAAGGGTTTGCCCGTCCTGCGCGTTGGTCATCCATGTGCTTCCGGATCCGAGGTTCCAGGCCGTTGGCAGCCAGGAAGGTCCGGTAGGCGGCGGCAGTCGTGGCAAATGCCTCGGGAACCCGCACTCCCGACGATTGAAGGGACCGGCTCAGCTCCCCCAAGGAGGCGTTCTTGCCGCCAACCGACGGTATGTCCGCGATCCCGGTGTCTTCGATCCAGGTGACATTGACGTTGGCCAGGACGGCTCCTGCGGGGGCACTCATGGCTCGATTCTGGCCTCCGCCCGGCAGGGCAGGCAGAGTCTTTGGTCCCGGCGCCTGCCCCTCAGCGGGACAGGTACTCACCCCACGGAGGCCCCCTGGACAGGCCGCCGGCGGGTCCGGACAGCTTTGTGGACCCAGTCGGCTGCCAGGACCGCAGGGGCGGCGAGGAGCGCAAGGGCAAGGCCCATGGGTGTGGGCGGGGCCTGGCCCAGCACCGCTGCGATATACGGCAGGTACAGGCAGGCTGCCAGGATGGCCAGTTCAGCCAGCACGGCCCACACCAGCAGTCCGTTCGTCCCCCAGCCCAGCTTCCACGGCGGCACCGTGGCGCTCCGGCACGCGAAGGCGTTGGCGAGCTGCCCCAGCACCACTGCCATGAAGGCGGCACCGGAGGCAGCCGCCAGGAGGCCCGGAGCGGGCGGTTGCCCACGGGTCCATCCGCCGGCGGTGAGGACAGCTGCGAACACGGCCATTTCCGTGATGGCCTCCACCGGCCCCAGGATGCAGAAGACGCGGACGATCAGCCGCCGGTCCATGAGGTGCCGGCGTTCGGGAGGACGGGACAGGACGCGTCTGCCGGGCGCCTCCGCTCCGAGCGCCAGGGCAGGGAGCAGGTCGGTTCCAATGTCCAGGGCAAGGATCTGGAGCACCCCCAATGCCAGCGGAAACTGGCCGCCGGAAAGAGCCCAGATGACGAAGGGGGTCAGTTCCGCGACGTTGTCGGTCAGGTGGTACGTGAGGAAGCGGTGGATATTGGCGTACGTGGCACGGCCCTGCTCGATGGCTGCGACGATGGTGCCGAAGTGGTCATCAAGGAGCACCAGGTCCGACGCTTCCCGCGCCACGTCTGTCCCGCTGAGCCCCATGGCCACGCCGATATCGGCTTCGCGGAGGGCCGGGCCGTCGTTGACGCCGTCGCCGGTCATGGCCACCACGTGACCGCGGGCCTGCAGGGCCTTGGCCACGCGGAGCTTCTGTTCGGGCGATACCCTGCTGACTACTACCCCGTCCCGGTCCAGGAGGGCCCCCAGAACCTGGTCGTCCCCGGGCAGGTCCGAACCCTCAAGGACACATTCAGGCGATCCGGTCAGGCCGATCTGGCGGGCGATCGCTGCCGCGGTCCCCGGGTGGTCACCGGTAATCATGGCGATCTTCAGGCCGGCCCGGCGCGCTGTCCCGATCACGTCGCCCACATCGGGACGGGGCGGATCCTGGAGGCCGATCAGGCCGAGGAGTTCCAGTCCGGTTTCCAGGTCGGCTGGCGTGCTGGACTGCCACATTGCCGGCACTCCCCCGAGTCTCCGCCGCGCCACGGCGATGACACGCAAACCACGAGATGCCATCACCTCCACGTGGTCCTTGACGTACGGCGGCACGGAGCCGCAGGCCGGAAGCACCGTTTCGGGGGCGCCCTTGCAGAACAGGTCCGGTCCCACAATGGCGGATTCCCGGCGCCGCACCGGGTCAAAAGGCAGCCGGCGCGCAGGGGCGGCCCCGGGTCCGGTTCCCGTCAACCGGCGGGCCAGGACGTCCAGGGCGGCTTCCATCGGATCGCCCTGGGCGCGCCATTGCCCGCCGTGCAGCTCGGCCCGGCCCTGCGAGGCAGTCCGTGCTGCGAGCGCGGCGGCGGCCGCCTTGTCCACTCCGCGTCCCTGGACGTCCGCGTCGGGGCCATAGCCGTCGCCCGTCACGTGCACGGACCCGTCCGCGGTGAAGACCGTCGACGGCGTTCATCCGGTTCTGCGTAAGGGTGCCGGTTTTGTCGGTGCAAATGAATGTTGTGGACCCGAGGGTTTCGACTGCTTCGAGGTTGCGCACCAGTCCGTTGCGTGCTGCCATCCGTTGCGCGCCCATGGCAAGGGAGAGTGTCACGGTGGGCAGGAGCCCCTCCGGTACCAGCGCCACGGCAACGCCAATGGCGAACAGGAACGAATCGCGCCATTGGAAACCCACCAGCAGTGATGCCAGGAAGAAGACGGCCGCGATTCCCAGCGCCATCGCCGCGGTGACCCGGACGATCCGGCGCAGTTCCGTGGACAGGGGTGTCGGGGGCGAAACCGCTTTGTTGGTGAGGTCGGCGATTCCGGCAAGCCTGGTGTTGGCGCCGGTCGCGGTTATGGTGGCTTCCCCGTAGCCGTTGACCAGGAAGGTGCCGCCCCAAACCTGGTCTCCCCCAGCTTTGGGGACCGATTCGCTTTCGCCGGTCAACATCGACTCATCCACCGCGCATGCCGAGGCCATCAGGAGGACCATGTCGGCGGGGATCCGGTCTCCGGGAGCGAGCAGGACCACGTCGTCCACCACCAGTGCTCTGGCGTGGACCGTCCGTACTTTCCCGTCCCGCCGGACCGTGACATCGGCCGGCAGCAGGGCGCGCAGCTTGGCTGCGGCGTGCTGGGCACGTTCCTGCTGGATGTGGGCGAACACCCCGTTGACGATCACGACGACGACGATCGCCACCCCCAGTTGGGGCATGTCCGCGATGAAGGCCAGCCCGGCGGCGCACCAGAGCATGAGGGCGAAGAAGTGCGTCATCTCCCCCCAGAGCTTCCGCCACTGCGGGACAGGTTTTTCAGTGGGCAGCTGGTTGGGGCCGGCCTGTTTCAGGAGTTGCGCGGCCCTTGCAGACGTCAGGCCCTCCGCGGTCCTCACACAGCGTCCGCCTCCTGGCCCACCAGGAGCACCGGGCAGGCGGAATGCGCTGCGCATGCCTTGGTGACGGAACCCATGGACTGCTTGAGGAGGCCGCCCTCTCCATGCCTGCCCACCACCAGCATCTGCGCGCGCCGGCTTTCGTCCACCAGCACCTTCGCCGGAGGCCCAAATTTGACGTCCACATCGACGTTCTCCGGCCGCTCGCCCGGGAAGGCCCGGCCCAGGGCGTCCTCCACGAGGCGTTCGGCAGCGTCCTCAAGCCTCGCGGTGAACTGCCGGTCTGCCCCTTCGAGGCGCGAGGTCACCAGGTAGTCGGGCATCCCGACGCATGTGATGACCTCAAGCCGGGTTCCCAGGCGGGCGGCCAGCTTGCCGGCATACCGCAGGGCGGCGGAGGAAAATTCGGAACCGTCCACGCCCACGATGACGGGCTTTGCCACTGTTTCTGCGTTCATACCACCACGTTCGCCGCTGGTGCATTTCGTGGGAAGGGCCGAAAGTCATGCAGGCGGGCGGACTGCACCGCCGGCCAGCGAACGGCGCCTGGAGCCTGCCATCTGCGTCGGGTCGGCGCCGTGGAGGGCGCGCAGGCCGTTGAGGATGGTGGCCAGGTCCACCAGCTCCTGCAAGAGGGCACCGGCGACGGCGGGAATGTATCCGGTCATGGCGATGGCCATCAAGACGAGGCTGAGCCCTATACCCGTCCAGATGCTCACCAGGGCCACGGCCACCGTCCGTTTGCCGATGGCGACGGCCTGGGCCACCTTGGACAGGTCATCGAGCATGACCACCACGTCAGCCGATTCGCTGGCGGCCGTGGCGCCTTTGGCGCCCATGGCTATTCCTACCTCGGCAGCGGCCAGGACGGGCGCGTCGTTGACGCCGTCGCCCACCATGATGACCGGGCGTTCCCGGATGGCGGCCACGGTGTTGACTTTGTCCTCCGGCAGGCATTCCGCCTGCACGCGGCCGATTCCCGCTTCCTCGGCGATGTGCGCAGCGGTTGCCTGGGCGTCCCCGGTCAGCAGCATGGTGTTCCGCACTCCCATGGAGTTCAGCTGTGCCAGGGTATCCACGGCGTTGCGTCGCAACGGGTCCTGCATGACCAGCGCACCCGCGTACTCGCCGTCCACGGCCACGTGAATGGCCAGCTGGCCGCTGTGGACCGGTGTTTCACGGAATCCGGTGGACACGCTGCTGACCAGGCCTGCTTTGCCCACCACCACGCGCCGGCCGCCGCAGACAGCTTCCACGCCGTGGGTGGCGGTCTCTGCCGCCTGGTGTACCGGCAGGAGCACCAGGTTGGCCGACCGTGCCGCCTCGATCACCGAACCTGCCAGGACGTGCGAGGAGTACTGCTCAGCCGAGGCAGCCAGCTGCAGGATCCTTTGGCTGCCCAGGGCGGCGCCCTTGCCCGGCGCCACCCGTATTTCGTCAAGGACGGGACGCCCGGAGGTGAGGGTTCCGGTCTTGTCGAAGACCGCTGTCTGCGCCTTCGCGAGTTGCTCGAGCGTCCGGGTGTTCTTGATGATGATGCCCTTGTGCGCGGCCTGGCTGGTACCGGCCAGGAAGGCCACCGGCGCGGCGATCAGGAGCGGGCAGGGCGTGGCCACCACCAGGACCTGGGCAAAGCGGACCGCTTCACCTGACAGGAGCCACGCCGTGGCCGCCATGGCCAGGGCGAGGAGGGTGAACGGGACGGCGTACCGGTCAGCGAGCCGCACCACGGGGGCCCGGCTGTTGGATGCCTCCTCGACCAAAGCGATGATGCGGCTGTACTGGGAGTCGGCCGCGGTGGCCGATGCCCGCATGCGGATGGCAGCTACACCGTTCACCGAGCCGCTGAGCAGCACCTGCCCCCGGGAGTGCTCCACGGGAAGGCTCTCGCCCGTCAGCGAGGATTCGTCAAGGCTTGCCGTTTCGGACAGCAGCGTGCCGTCCACCGGCACCAGCTCGGAGGGGCGGACCATCAGTACGTCCCCCGGCACCACCTCGCCGATCGGGGTATCTGCGAGTACGGCGCCGGGTCCCTCGCGGTGCGCGAAGCGGGGTGCCCGGTCCAGCAACGACCGCAGTTCCCGGGCGGCACGCCCCTGGGCAAAGTTCTCGAGCGCCTCCCCGCCGGTCAGCATGAGGATGACCACCAGGGCGGCCACGTATTCGCCCACTGCCACGGTGCTGGCGATGGCCATCAAGGCCAGGAGGTCGATCCCCCAACGCCCCTCCCGCAGGGCACGGACCATCCCGCCGGAACGCAACACCACGATCACGGCGGCGTAGGCAGAGGCGAGGATGCGGACCTGCAGTTCCAGGCCGGATTGCAGCAGCACCAGCGTGGCCGCCAGTACCAGGCATGTCAGCGCGACGACGGGGTACCGCTTGGTGAAACGCCACGCCTTCTCCGCGGGTGACTTCGACGGCGCTTCTGCGTCAGCTCCGTCGAGGCGTCCGCCCGATGCCGTGGGCGGGGCGGCCTGCTTCCTCATTCAGGACACTTCAGCTGTGTGCCGGTGGTGATCACGCATAGAGCCGAAAGTACCGGGCGGCCGCCGCCTGGGCTAGGGCATTTGGACCCGGCACGGAACCCACCGCCCACCCCCTCCGGGTGACAGGTCATCCTTCCGTTAGGGTCCTATGGCCCTGTCGTTCCGCCGATGCCGCAGGGAGGCTGTTGGCATGAACGGAAACGGGCACGGGCCGCGGAAGATCCACGTGACCGAGCAGGCTGTCGCAGTAGTCCGCGAACGCGTCCCGATGGACGCCCTGACAGGTTTTTTTGGCCGCGCCTTCGGCGCTGTGATGGCGGCAGTCCAGATGCAGGGCGCCAGCCCGGCCGGCCCGCCGTTCGCGCTGTACCACGGACTGCCTGGCGAATCCGTTGACGTCGAAGCGGGTTTCCCCATCGCCGGACACTTTCACGGAACAGGCGAGGTGGCCAGCGGGACGCTTCCCGACACCGATGCCTTTGAGGCCATTCACAGCGGCCCGTATGACACCCTGGGCACCACCTACGATGCCATCCGGCAGCGTATGGAGGACGACGGCGCCACCCCGGGCGGGATGATGTGGGAGTTCTACCTGAGCGATCCGGAGAAGCAGCCGGATCCGGCCACGTGGCAGACCAGGGTGGTCTGGCCTGTTGCCTAAGGCCGGGTCACATCCCCCTGGCCGGAATGGCTGGCAGCGGCTCTACGTTGTGGCGGGCGCGTCGTCGATCTTGTTTGTGCTCCTGCTCGTTCTTGCCCTGGTGCTCGATTTCCTGGCACCTCCGCCGGTCCACGGCGGAGCCGCCACCCTTGGGTTCATCGCAGCCAACAAGGCCAACTACGTGGCCGAGCAGATTCTGTGGATCCTGCCGGTGCTTGTCTTTGCTGCCCTCTTCACAGCCCTGTCGGTCTTTGACAAGAGCCTGGCCCTGGTGGCCCTGACCGCCGTCACCGGTGTCCTGTCCGCCTTCGGAATCTTCCTGACGTGGCTGGGCATGCTCAAGGGAACGGCCGTTTTCCCGCGGTACCTGCCCGTCGCGTAGGGCCTCCGGACACCGCCCCCGGAACTAGAAGCTTGAAGAACTGCCCGACCCGGAAAAGCTCCCGCCGGTGCTGCCGTACCCGGTGGTGCCTCCACCACCCCTGGCCGAGTTGACACTGCCGATGCCGCTGGTGAATCCGGAGTTGAAGGTGGCAACGGAGAAAAACTGGTAGGTGGGATAGCACGTGCCAAGGATGCTCGGTTCGTACCTGCGCTGCCGGCGGGGGGTGGACCCTTCCTGGGCGGCGTCCATTTTCTCCCGCATCAAACGTGCCTCGTCCGCGTTCCTGGCGAACTTCTGGATGACCGTTTCGGCGTGCTGCTCCAACAGCTCCGACAGCCGGGACCGAGCGTCGTAGAGCCGGTCCAGCGCCTGCTCCGGAGTGATTGCCCCGTCCGCCAGGTCCGCCGTCCAGCGCTCGATCTCCCGCAGGCTTTCGTCCCGGAAGGACCGCAGGGCAGCAGCGCTGGCGGACTCGCCCTGCCCGTGGCGCTTTGCCAGGAGCTGCTCCAGCCCGGCGAGGTCCGTGCGGAACGGTGCAAGCTGCCGGTCCCAGGCAGTGGGCCAGGTGGCCGCCCGGTTCAGCAGGGCGTTGCTGTCCGCGATGACGTCGTCCAACGCATCCAGCTGGGCTGCGTTATCGGCGAATTCGCGGGCAAGGTTGAGGCTCTTCCGCCGGCTCAGCGCTCGCCGCGGGAGCGCATGCACCTGGTTGGACAACTCCGTGGTGGCTGCGTACCGGCTCAGGAAAGTACGGTGCTTCTCCAGGACCTGGCTGCCATAGCGCGACGATTCGGGGATGGTGCCCGCGTTCAGCTCCGTGACCTCCAGGTCCATGCTGACGTTGGCGTAGCTGCGGTCCCCCCGATCAATCTGCCTGCGGCACCTGGCCCTTGTCACGCCGCGGACGGTAAGCCATGCTGCTGCGCCCAGCGCCGCGAGCCCGCCCGTTACCCACACCGTGATCAGGAACCCGGCAGAGCGGTACCAGGGCTGGTTGATGAGCTCGGCTGCCCGGCGGATGCCGGCCACGGTGCCGTCGGTCCACTGGGCGTCGCGGAAGAGTTCCTTCGATGCGTCCTGGATGTCGCCGCGCTGCTCCAAGGACACTTTCCTGTCCTCACCCATGCATGTGCCCACATGGCGGCCCACAGGATCAAGCGCGAAAATGAACAACCCGTCCGCCCATTTCTGCCCATCGGCACTGATCCATTCCGGGTGCCGGGACCGGGCAAACGCGAGGACCGTTTCGTTGAGGTTGTCCGCCGCGGTTCCGTTGTAGGTGAAGATTGCGACACGGGTGGGTTCGTAGAACTGGATACTTTCGACGGCGGGGACCAGTGTATTGCGGTCCAGCACCCCTGCGGTGTCCTCCACAACGACGGCCACGGGCGCACTCGCGGCGCTCGCAGCCGGCACCGCCACGAGGAGGACACCCAGCGCAAGCACGATCACACCAATCCGGTTGGCCAGAGTACCCATATCCCTCTCCTCACTTTGTGGAATCAGGATGGAACCAGGACCACGCCGGACAAAGGGCCAAAGGTCCCACCGGGCCGCATCCCGGCGGGACGAGACAGTTTCCTCCCGGCCGCCGGCCGGACCGCCGCATAAGCTGGCCTGGTGACCCCTGCACCTTCCCCTGGCGCCCTGGACGCCGTCGTCCATTCAGGACCTGTTGACTGGTGGGTCATCCTCGCCGGGCTCGGGCCGCTGGCCGTTCTCATCGCGGCACTGCTGGCCTTCTACATCAACTGGCGGACGCTGAAGCAGCGCACCGCCGCGGACAAGACATCGCTGGAGCAAAAGCGCGAAGCGGACGCCAATGCCTTGCAGCAAAAGACGGCGGCGGACAGCCGGTCCGAGTGGTGGCGGCGGACCCAGTGGGCCCTGGACAGGGCCTTGGACCCGGACGAAGGAACAAAGGCACTCGGGCTGGCCACCCTGGAGGTGCTGGCACGGAGCGAGCTCGCGCGCACCGAGGAGCTCGAGCTGTTCGATATTGCCTGGAAGAGTGTCTCCGGGGAAGAAAACGGGGAGGACACTGAGACGGACACGGACTCATGGGAGAAGGCGGCCGGCGTGGACGGCCACGCCATCTTGAGTGAGAATGAAACGAAGGATGAAGAAACTGCGGAGGAGGTTGGACCATGAGCGCGACGTCACCTGAGCACCGTTATGTCCACCCGGCACGGAAAACCGCTGCCCCCTCGGCCACGAAGAAGGCAACCCCCGCCGAGCACCGGGTCCAGGTCGCAGCGGCCCGGCTGCGGGTCACGCTCGATGAACGGCTGGGGCGCGAAACACCCGCCAAGACCAAGGCGCTGGCCAAGGAACCGATCTAAATCCCGCTGCACGGTGGGGGCCGGCTTCGCGCGCCAAGACGAGGTGAACGGTGGCTGCAGTAATACTGGCTCTGGACGCCGACGCACTGCACCGCCGGGACTACCGTGCCGCCGTCGAGCATGTAACTGAGTACGGCAGGCTCGTGGACCGCTGGAAACTCGATTCCCGGCCGGGAACGGGCCCGGGAACGGAAGCCTGGTTGCTGCTGCGTGGCAGCACGCAGGGCAATGGCCTGATCGGCCACGGGCTGGTGGTGTCCGAGCCGTACCAGTTCTCCGCGGCCGGCGATCCCGCTGACACTGGCTGGTTCATCACCGTGCTCTTCGACTCGCTGCTCCCCGTTGGCGAACAGACAGGCCCCGGCATCATTGAATCCGCCGTTCCGGGCATATTTCCCGCCGCCGCGTCCGCGCAGTCCCTGGTGGAAGTCCCGCCGGAATCCGAGCCTGCCCTTCGCAGGCTGTGGCGTGGCCATGGTCCTGCGACGACCGATCCCGATGAGCTGCCCGGCGGAACCGTTTTCCCGTCTGCCGTCCGCCACGTGCAGGTGAACCGTTATGAGCGGGACCCGGATGCGCGCAGGTTGTGTTTAGCCTTCCACGGCACGTCATGCGCGGCCTGCGGCTTTTCTTTTGAAGCGGTTTACGGCGCGGCCGGCGCCGCCATGATCGCCGTCCACCACCTGGTCCCGGCAGAGATGCTCGGACACGGTTATCAGCTCGACCCGGTGGCCGATCTCGTCCCGCTGTGCCGGAACTGCCACGCGGTCGCGCACAGTGAGAACCCGCCGCGGACGGTTGCCGAACTGCGCACTATGGCCTCCGCCGCCGGCCACGTGGTCGGTCACGTGGTCAGCGCGGCCGAACTTCGGGCGCAGGCCGATGCGCGCCGGATCCTCGAGGGCGGTCCGGCCTAGGGTCCGCAGGACTATGTTGGGACCATGGCAATGCCTGGCCGGAGCAGGGACGGGGAGGACCCCGAGGACCTCGGTCGTGACCGGGTGGATGCAGCCGCACGGTTGGACGCTGGTTTGGGCGACGTCGACTGGGCAGTCCCGCCGCCGGGATCGGTGGGCTTCACCATCGACGTGCCGAGCGGCAGGCTGGCTGCCGTCGCGTTGGGCGATCCGGCTGACCCCTGCGTCGTACTGGTGCCGGGCGCCACAGGCTCGAAAGAGGATTTTTCCCTGATGATGCCTGACCTCGCCGCGGCGGGATACTTTGTTGTGGCCTACGACCTTGCCGGCCAGTACCAGTCGGCCGGGGCCGGCCCGGAGAACCTGGTTCCGCCCCGTAACCATTACGACTACCGGCTGTTCGTGGATGACTTCGTGGCCGTCCTGGAGACGACGGCGACGCCTGTCCATGTGGTTGGGTACTCATTCGCGGCAATCATTGCCCAGCTCGCCTACGTGGAGCGGCCCGCGCTTTTCCGGTCCCTGACACTGTTGGCCTGCCCGCCGGAGCCGGGGCAGGGCTTCAAGGGAGTGGGCCGGATCGGCCGGTTCAGCACGTGGGTGAACGGCCGTGCAGGGGCCGCCCTGCTGATCTGGGGCATCCGCAGCGGCCGGGTGGCGAGGGTCCCGCGGGGCAGGCAGCGGTTCGTGAACTATCGGTTCCGTTTCACCCGCCGGGCCTCAATCCGGGACATCTACACCCTCATGCAGCATGTTCCGGATGTCCGGCAGGAGCTGGCGGAAGCGTCCCTCCCCAAGTTCGTTGCGGTGGGCGACCACGACCTGTGGCCACTGGGCCTCCATCGGCAGTTCGCCCAGGCAATCAGGGCGCGGATCGGGGTGTACCGGGGTGGCCACAGCCCCTGCGAAACGTCACCCCACGAGTTCAGCCGGGATTTGCTGGCCCTCTACACCAAGGCCGGAGAAGCGTAACCCCCGGCACCCTGTGGCTGCCCGCGGATCGGCCCCACTGCTGGCCCGGAGGGCGATTACCGGATTCCGGCGGCACGCAGGGTCCGCGCCAGTTCGCCCGCCGCTGCGTGCAGGGTCTCCACGGTCTTTTCGATGACGTCATCGGTGGCAAGCTCGATCGGCATGGAGCAGCTCATGGCGTCCGTGCCGGGAATGCGGTACGGGACCACCACACTGACACAGCACAGCCCAACAGTGTTCTGTTCCCACTCCACGGCGTGCCCGGTTTTCCGGAACTCGGCCAGCTCTGCCCGCAACGCCTCAAAGTCGGCCACAGTGTTGGGTGTCAGCGGGGCGTAAGGTCCCGTACCAATCCGTTGCCGCACTTCTTCGTCAGTGTATTCGGACAGGATCGCCTTCCCCAGCGCGGTCACCTGGGCCGGCAGCTTGCGGCCCACCCGGGAGGAAAGCCGTCGGCGGTCCACTGCCTGCCGTGTGGCCAGGTAGATGACGTCGGAACGGTCCAGGCGTGCGTAGTGGGTGGTGAAGGTGGTCGCGTTGCGAACCTTTTCCAGGATGCCCGGAACGTGTCCCATCACAGGATCACGGTCAAGGTACGCGGTGCCGCACAGGAGGGCATGCGTGCCGATCCGGTAGGCGCCCTCCGGCGTCTGCTCGATCCAGTTGAGCTCAAGCAATGTCAGCAGCAGCCAGTGCAGGCTGGAGCGCGGATAGCCGGTCAGTTTGAAGATCTCAGCGGTGGTCAGCGGTTGCGGGGCCGCCGCGACGAGTTCGAGGATCGCGATGGTCCGCTCGGCGGACTTCACCAGCTTCACGTCGCCGCCGGGTGCCTCCCCGCGCTGGCTCTCCTGTACCTCAAGTGATGCCATCAGTGCTCCCCCTGTCGCCACAGTCCCGGCCTGCCGCAGTTCATTTGGCGGCCAGGTGCGGGTAGTTGTCTATTCCCACCTTATGGTCACTGCCGGCCCAGGCGCCGCCAAGGAGTGCGGCCCATTCGTCGGGAGTCGTGGTGTCAACGTCACCGGCGAATACCTCCGCATTGTCCCGAGGCTCAAAGCCGATGGCACGGCCGGCCTCCAGGTTCGCCCACCCGCGGCTGTTTGCAGACACCGCCCACACCACGTGGTGCCCCGGCGCGCCTGCACTGCTGAGTGCCGCCTCGACCAGGCGGAAGGAATCCGCCGGGGAAAGCCACGAACCGAGGGTCCGCAGGTTTTCCGGCCGTTCACCGCCGGTGCCGATCCGGGCGCTGACCACCTTCATGCCGAACTTATCGGCGTACAGGCTGCCCAATGCCTCCACGGCGGCTTTGCTGACGCCGTAGTACGTGTCCGGGCGCGGCGCCAGGACAGCGTCCGCAGCCGCCGCGTGCGTGGGATGGAATCCCACGGCATGCGTGGAGCTGGCCAGGAGGACACGGTCGACGCCGTTGCGGCGGGCCGCTTCAAGCGTCACCTGGGTGCCCGTGATGTTGGTGGACACAATCTCCCCCCACGTTTTCTCGCGGTGCAGGCCGCCCAGGTGCACCACCCCGGTGACGCCGGCCAGGGCGGCGTTCATGAACTCGGGGTCCGTCACCGACCCCACGTATACCAACTCGTGTGCACGGGGGTCGGGAGCCTCTGCCAGGTCCAGCAAACGGACGGCGTAACCGGCGTCCGCCAAGTACGGCCGCAGCAACGTGGCCATCATTCCTGCCCCTCCCGTGACGGCGACAGTGACGGGGTTCGATGGTGCGGCCAAGTTTCCTCCAGTGGTTGACAGCCTGTGACCATGATCATACTCTCGTGAAGTACGTTTCACATAGTAACAGTCATTTATATATGTAAAAAGGAGAATCAGAGTGGATTCGAAGTTCAAGTCCCGCTCCCGGGCGGCTCTCGCGCTGTCCATCGCATCGGCCGCCTTGTTGACCGGCTGCGGCAGCGGATCCTCGGCACCGGCGGCCAAGGATGATGGCCAACCCATCGAGGTGTGGGCGCGGGCCGGAACCGATGCCGCCACCACCTACTCCGCACTGTTCAAGGAGTTCACCGCCAAGACGGGTGTGCAGGTCAACTTCCAAGGCGTCCCTGACCTGGACCAGCAGCTCCAGACCAGGGCTGCGTCCAAGAAACTGCCGGACATCGTGATTAACGATTCCGCGGCCTTAGGCAATTACACATCGCAGGGCTACCTGCAGAAAATTGATAAGTCTTCCGTCGCGGGCAACGACGCGATCCCGGACTCACTGTGGAAGGAAACGCAAGGCCTGGACGGATCCACCTACGGCGTACCGTTCTCCCGCCAGACCATGGTGACAATGATCCGGAAGGACTGGCGTGAAAAGCTGGGCCTGCCCGTTCCCAAGACGCAGGAAGACCTGGCCAAGCTCGCTGCTGCTTTCGCCACGCAGGACCCGGACGGCAACGGCCAGGCCGACACCTATGGCATGACGGTTCCCGGCTCCACGGAGCGCGGCTACTTCGGCTGGTGGGCCTCCTCCTACCTCTGGCAGGACGGCGGGGCCTACCTCAAAGACAACGGCAACGGGAAGTACTCGGCCTCCGCATCCGACGCCCAGGCGGGTGTCACCTGGATCAAACAGCAGTTCTGCACCCCCGGCAACACCCAGCCGGGCGCCCTCACCGCGGCCACCAGCGCCGCGACCCCCTTCTTCCAGACCGGCAAAACAGGCATCATCCTGACCGGCCCCTACAACTTCTCCTCATTCGATGCCTCGCTCGGTAAAGACAAGTACGAAGTCATCGAGACCCCCAAGGGCAGCAAGGACAACACCGTCCTGGCAGAAGGCGAAAACATCTACGTCACTGCCACCAACGGCAAGAAGGACCAGACCAAGCAGGTCATCGACTACCTCGTCTCGGCAGAGGGGCAGAAGGCGGGCATGACCGCCGGCAAGCAGCCGATCGTCCGTGTTCCGGTGAATTCGGCCGTCGATGCCGCCGCCGTCTACAACGATCCGCGCTGGGCCGTGGTCCAGGATGCGTTGAAGAACTCCTCGAAGGCCTTCCCGTCCGCCATCAACTTCGTCCCGATCAAGCAGGCCGCCGCCGAAGCACTGAACAAGATTGCCTCCGACTGCGCTGCGGACAACGTGTCGTCCGGCCTCAAGGACCTTGACACCGCCATCAACAACGAACTGACAAGCCAGAACGCGAAGTCATGACCACAGCCCCAACCAAACCAGCACGGTCGCTGACCGGAGCTCCGGATACGGGCCAGGTGCCGGTGCGCAGGAAGCGCAGCAACGGCAAGCAGCTCCTGGCCATCTGGCTGTTCCTGGTGCCGGCGGCCGTGCTGGGCCTCTATTTCAAGTTCATCCCCATGGTCGAGGGCATCCGGCTGAGCTTCTTCAAGGTCCAGCCGTTCCTGGGGGACGTGTTTGTCGGCATGGACAACTACATCAGCGTCCTGACGGACGCCCGGTTCATGGAAGCCCTGGGCCACACCGTGGTTCTCGGCGTGACCCAGACGCTGGGCGCGCTGGTGGTCGGGTTCGCTCTGGCTCTTCTCCTCGAAGGCCAGGCCCGGTCGCTGTGGATCCTGCGCACCACCATCTTCCTCCCCGTTGTCACAGCCCTGGCCGTCGTAGGCGAGATCTGGCGCATCCTGTACTTTCCCACCGCGGACGGACCGCTGAACAGCATCCTGGGCTGGCTGGGCCTTGGTCCGCTGCAGTTCCTCAACGGTACGGACACGGCACTGTGGTCCATCGCCGTCGTCGGTATCTGGAGCGGAGCGCCGTACAACATGGTGATCATCCTCGCCGGACTCACCGGCGTGGACCGTTCCCTCTACGAATCGGCGGGGGTGGACGGAGCCAGCATCTGGCAGCGACTGCGGTACATCACGTTGCCCGCCCTGCGCCCGTCGCTGGTGATCGTCTTGACCCTTGCCGCCATCCGCAGCCTTCGCAGCTTCACTGAGGTCTATGTGCTCACCGGCGGCGGTCCCGCCGGGTCCACCGAAGTATGGATGACACGCATGTACTCACTCGGATTCCAGCGCAATGACATCGGCGTGGCGTCGGCAGCAGCTGTCCTCCTGCTGGTGGTCACCCTGTTGCTCACCGTAGGGACCCAGCTTCTCGGTAAAAGAAAGGCAGCACGATGACGCACACCGTTTCCCGCCCGAAAGCGCGAACCGCCAAGCCGTCTGCGGGTGCACGATTCGACACCGCCCTGGGCTGGTCTCCCCGGTTGGGACCGAACATGGTCCTTCGCATCCTGCTCTGCGTGCTGGTCTTCTGCATCTTTGCGCTGCCCTTCGTGGCCATCATTTCCGGTGCCTTTGACCGGAATTCCAGCCCCACGGACATATCGCTGCTGCCCAAGAGCTTCACCCTGCGGAACTTCGAGGCCGCCACGCAACAAGGGCTGTGGGGTTACCTGCTGAACTCCCTGGTGGTGGCCGGCGGCGGACTCCTGCTGCAAATGACGGTTTCGGTGTTCGCCGCCTACAGCCTGAGCCGGAAGAAGTTCCGGGGACAAGCGGTGGTCCTGCTACTGGTCCTGCTGACCATGATGCTGCCGGAAGAGATCATCGGCATCCCGCTGTCGCTGGTCCTCGGAGATTTGCCGCTGCTGGGAATCAGCCTGCGCGGTTCCGTCCTCGCCGTCATCCTCCCGGTAGGCATTTGGGGTTTCTCCATCTTCATCATGAGCGAATTCATGAAGGAGATCCCGGGCGAGATCGAAGAAGCCGCCCGGCTGGACGGGGTGGGCGAATTCCGGATGCTGTTCACCATCATCCTCCCGCTCTGCAAACCCGCCCTCGGCGTCATCGGAATCTTCGGCTTCATGATGGTCTGGGACCAGTACCTGCTGCCCCTCATCGCCGCCAATGATCCCAGCGACTACACCCTGACCGTCGCCCTCTCGGTGCTCCGCAATGACACCACAGTGGGACCAGGGGTGCTTCTGGCCGGTGCCCTGATGGCCATGATTCCCAGCCTCCTGGTGTACCTCTTCCTGCAACGCTCCATGATCCGCGGCATCACTTCGGGCGCCACCAAGGGGTAGGGCAAACCCCTCGCTCCCCGCCGCCCATTCCACGAAAGAAACCTTATGAAAACCAGCACCACCATCCCTGCAGTGTCCACACCCACAGCGGCGGACCTCATCATCACGGACATCACCATCACCCCCATCGCGTTCTCAGACCCGCCGCTGCTGAACGCCGTCGGAGTGCACGAGCCCCTGGTCCACCGGGTAGTCATTGAAGTCCGGACAGCCAACGGCCTGCTGGGACTCGGCGAATGCGCCGGCGGCCGCAGCCGGTTGGACAACCTTGCGGTAGGGGCCAACGCCATCAAAGGCGTGAACGTCTTCGAGACCACCCGGATGGAACAGCTGATCAACCAGGTCCTCGACCCCGCCCTGTCCGCGTTCGAACGCGCAGCCGTCTTCTCCGCTTTCGAGGTTGCCGCGCTGGACATCCAGGGACACGCCACAGGCCGGACCGTCAGTGAACTGCTGGGCGGCACCGTCCGCAACGAAGTTCCCTTCAGCGCCTACCTCTTCTACAAGTGGGCGGAGCATCCGGCCATGGACGGCAAGCCCGCCATCGGCGACGCGTGGGGCGAGGCGCTGGACCCGGCGGGCATCGTCAGGCAGGCACAAAAGATGATTGCCGATTACGGGTTCAAGTCCATCAAGCTCAAGGGCGGAGTCTTCCCGCCGGCCGAGGAAATCGAAGCCATCAGGGCCCTGCGCGAAGCATTCCCGGACATGCCGCTTCGGCTGGACCCCAATACCGCCTGGACTGTCGAAACGTCCCGGTGGGTTGCCCGGCAAACCGAGGGTCTGTTGGAGTACCTGGAGGATCCGACGCCGGGCCTTGAGGGGATGGGCCAGGTGGCTGCTGCAGCCACCATGCCCCTCGCCACGAACATGTGCGTTGTTGCTTTTGAACACATCAAGCGCAGCGTCGAGCTGGACTCGGTCCAGGTCATCTTGGGCGACCACCACTACTGGGGCGGCCTGCGCCACACCCGGGAACTCGGGGCCATTTGCGAGACGTTCGGAATAGGATTGTCCATGCACTCCAACTCCCACCTGGGCATCAGCCTCGCCGCCATGGTGCACGTGGCCGCGGCCACCCCAGCCCTGACCTACGCCTGTGACACCCACTATCCCTGGAACGGGCACAACGACGTGGTCAAGCCCGGCGCCCTGAGCTTTGAGGACGGCAGCGTCCGCGTTCCCACAGGTACGGGATTGGGCGTGGAACTGGACCGGACCAAGCTGGCCGAACTGCACCAGCAGTACCTGGACGCCCGGATGACGGCCCGGGATGACACCGGCTACATGCAGCGCTTCGTCCCTGACTTCACGGCGGACCTCCCCCGGTGGTAGGTAGGCAGGCGCCGCAGACCACCGGCTACCTCTATCCCTGGGACGTGCTGGGTGACCCCGGGGCCGTTCACTGGATCAAGGCCAGCGGCGTGGATCGCGTGGCACTTGCAGCGGCCTACCACTCGGTGCGGGCCGGCACACCGCGGCACCCGGTCCGCCGCGTGGTGGACGCCGAATCCGCGGCACTCTATGTCCCCGCCGCCGATACGTTCGCCGGCCAGCCCCTGGTCCCGGGCAGTGCGCGGGACTGGACCGGGACGGACAACTCGTTCGGTGAGGCCGCTTCGGCGCTGCAGGCCGCCGACATTCCGGTCGACGCATGGACGGTCCTCACCCACTCAAGCGCAGCCGGGGGCAACAACCCCGGCATGTGCGTGCGCAACGCATTCGGCGAGGCCTACAGCTACGCGCTGTGCCCCTCGCACCCCGCGGTCCGCGGGTACGCCGGCAGGATCGTGACCCAGGTCTTGGCCCACGGGCAACCTGACGGCCTCATCCTGGAGGCTGTGGGGCCGCTGGGATTCAGCCACCAGAACAGGCACGAAAAGACGGAGGGGGCGGAGTACTCACCATGGGTGCAGGCCCTGTTGTCGCTGTGTTTCTGCGAGTCATGCAAGGCTTCGTACGAGGCACGCGGCCTGCCGGCCGCCCCGCAGCAGGACCGGGTGCGGTCAGCGATTATGGAGTCAGAGGATCCCGACCTCACCGCAGCCACAGCGGCCAATGCGGAGGACTTCCTTCCGCTTTTGGAGGTCCGGTGGGACGCCGCCGCGGCGCTGCTGGACCAGTGCTTGGCAGCCGTTGAAGCCTCTGGGTCACGTCCCCGCATCTCCCTGCACGCCACGCCGGATCCCTGGAGCACGGGACCGTTCCTGCCGGTGGAGGCGCTGCGCAGGAGCCGGCTGTGGAGGCAGCGTGGTGACGTGACCGCCGTCGTGCCTTGCTGGGGCAGCCCGGGCGACGGTGCGCTGACGGTCCAAGCCATGTCAGCCGAGGGTGTGCGCACAGGTGCGTACGTCCTGGCGTTGCCGCCCAAGGCGCCCGACGGCGGCGGGCTGGCCGGCGAGTGGGGCGCACTTCACGCGTCCGGAGCCGACGAACTTCACGTCTATCACATGGGACTTGCCTCGACCAGGAGGCTCTCGGCGATCTCGCAGGCACTCTCACGCCTGCGCTGACGACCGGAGAATGGGAAACGCCCCTGTCCCGTGCAGACGACTGAATATCGGGCCGGTGCCCCGGCTCGAATCTTGAGCCAAATTTGTGTGGAACGTGGGCGGACGTTCGGGTTCCAGTCCTACCGTTGAAATCAAGGTCCTGCCGGCGAGGCAGGACCTTGGCACCAGGGACAGGACCGGCGGCCGGAGCATCCACGAGACCATGGATGCCGCCCCCCAAAGGCCGCCGGTCCAGCCCCTCCACCTTGTGTCCCGGTTGCTTTCACCGGTGGCCGCGATCACCATGGAAGCGTGCAAACGAAAGGCTGCTGGCGCCGGCCGGCTTTGGCCCTCTGCCTTCTGGCGCCGGTGGGCGGAGCGGCCGCGTGCTCCTATGACTACCCGGACCCTGCGCACACCCCCATTACCGAACCGGACACCACGGCCACAGCCCGGCCGTCGCAATCCGCTGCACGCCCCCCTGACCCCCTGGTCCTTGAACGCGGGGTGCGGAACTACCAGGATTTGGACGGGCTCCTCAAGGCTGTCCCGGGGGACGTCCTCCTGTTTCAGGAGGGGCCATTGGACGGGCCTGCCAGGGGATTTGAAACCACGGAACAGGTCAACGCGGCCGGCGAGTACACGGTCACCGCTGCCTGTGTCGGCGCCCCCCACGCGAAGATCTACATCCGCCAGGAGAATCCCAAGGTTACGCTCTGGCCCGTCGAACTCACGGTGGACTGCCCAGGATCCACGTCACAGGTCATCACCCTTCAACAGGGCTATGTTTCTGCGCACCTGTCCCTGCCTGCACCTGGAGCTACGCCCTGGACGGGGGCGGTGGGTGGAGTGCGCGTGACCGGATGGCGCGCGTCTTAGAGGCACCTACCGCGGGCGCCCCGGGCTCATCGGACGGCCACGTCCTTCCAGACAGCAATCCGCCCCAGGGCAGCGGCGAGGCCAACCGTTGCCCAGAGACCAAGGGCACCGATTGACCAGCCGAAGCCGAGCAGGGATCCCAGCGCCCAGAAGCCCAGGGTCGGCACGAGGAAGAACGCGGCAACATGGACCCACTGGTTGCGGATGGGCCGGAGCAAGTATCCAAGCATCCAGGCCAGTGGGACCCCCGTGGCCAGGGCGATGCCGGACCCGTACATCAGGACCATCAGGGCAAGGTCGAGCAGGAACCCCTGAGAGGTCGCCGCCAGCACGATATACAGGCCGACCAGCCACAGCGTTGTCGTGATGGCCCAGCCTTTGAAGAGCGCCCGGCCCGTCAGGATCACGCCGCTCCTGATGAGCACCTCACCGGCTGGCGTGCCGTCACCCGCGGCACCGTCCGTCATGCCACCTGCCCTGCAGCTTGGTCCCCGGTCATTTGGCGGCCAGTTCGTTGCGACGGAAGGTTCCGGCGATGGAGAGTTTGCGGCCGTATTCGATGGATCCGTACCTGAACAGGTGGACGGCCAGCCGAAGGATCAGGGTCCCGACGACGAAGAGTTCGACGACGACGATCGTCGATTCAACAAGGTTGAGGGTTCCGAACCCGTTGCGGAGCAAGGCGGTGACCGGAGCGGTCAGCGGGAAGTACGTGAAGATCTGGACGATCAGTGCGCCCGGGTTGGAGATGATCAGGCTGAATGTGTAGAACGGAATGAACATCATCGCCACAAGGGGTCCGAAGACGGTTCCGGCTTCCTTGGCGGTTGGCATGATCGCCCCGATGGCTACGAGGACCCCGGTGAAGACGGTGAACCCGCCCAGCGTGAGCAGTGCCCCGGTGATCATGGGGCCTGGTTCGAAGACCAGGGAGGACAGATCGACCTCCGGCAGGGCCAGGCGGTCACGGAAGAACAGGTAGGCCAGTCCCACCGGCGCCAGGAACACGAGGATTTGGACCAGCCCGACGGCGAACAGCGAGACAATCTTGCCGGTGATCAGGGTGGTTGGGTTCAGGGTGGTCAGGATCATTTCGGTGACCCGGTTTTCTTTCTCCTCCAGGGTGGAGTTCAGCATCTGGTTTGAAAGAAGGATCATCGAAATGTAGAAGATGACCAGGAACAGCAGGGGCGGGATGATTCCGCCGACGCCTGCTGCGACGCTGCCGTCTTTGAACGTTTGCGAGTCGAACTTCACGGCCCCGGTCAGCGCAGCGGTCAGCTCGGGTGAGCCCACTTGGTTCTGGGCTGAAACCGCCAGAAGCTCTTTGGCCACGGCCTGGTATTTGTCGTTCTCGAACATTCCCTTGTCAGTCCCGTAAACCTTCACCGGCTCCTTGGCCGGGTCGGCCGGGTAGGCGAAGTACGCCTCCGAGGTGCCGTCTTTCACAGCTGCGACAGCAGCCGCCGGGTCGCCGGCCACCGTCCCGCCGGCCAGCTTGGCAGCAGCAGGCACGATGATCCCGGACGCGTCGGTGTAGGTGAACGCGAACCGTGCGCTCTTCTGGGCGGCCGCGGTGTCCTTGGTGCTGGCGTTGGACGCGTACACGAGGGCGAAGATGAGCACGAGGATGACCGGAAGGGCCAGCGTTGCGATCACGAAGCCGCGCTTCTTGATGGTCCGGAAGAACTCGAAGGAGATGACGGTGCCGAGGTTGTGCCGTCCCATTGCCATCTCAGCCTTCCGCCAATTCATGCTGTTCGCCGTACACCTGGATGAAGATTTCATCCAGGGAAATCCTTGCCGGGGTAAAGGACCGGACCCCGCAGCCGGCGTCCACGAGCGCCCGGAGGACGCTCTCCTCCGTCGCCCCGGGCCGCGGCGAGAGTTCCGCCCGGCCGTTCTCCTCCGATACGACGTCGAACAGCGGCGACGCAGGCAGGGAACCGTCATGGGTGACCCGGTAGACGGTGCCGCCGAATTCTTCCTGGACCTCTTCCACCGTCCCGTAGGCGCGGGAGACGCCGTTTTTGAGCAGGATGACGCGGTCGCAAAGCCGCTCGACTTCCTCCATCTGGTGGGTGACCATGATGACGGTCGCCCCGGCCCGCTTGTGCTCTTCGATGATGTCCATCAGCAGACGCCGGTTGACCGGGTCGAAGCCCTTAGTGGGCTCGTCCAGGATCAGCAGCCCCGGGTTGTTCATGATGGTTACCCCCAGCTGGACTTTCTGCTGCTGGCCGCTGGAGAGCTTGTCGAGGCGCGTCTTTGCCTTGCCGGCCAGCCCGACCCGGTCCAGGTAGTCCTCGGACCAGGACCGTGCCCTGGCCTTGGACAATCCCTTGAGCCGCCCAAAGTACACCATGACGTCCAGGACGTGTTCCTTCTTGTATAGGCCTCGCTCCTCGGGCAGGTAGCCGAGGCTGGCCCCGTCCCTGGGCTCGAAGACCTTCCCGCCGATGTGCAGCGTCCCTGCCGTGGGCCGGTAGATACCCAGGAGCGCCCGCAACGTGGTGGTTTTCCCGGAACCGTTGCTGCCAAGGAATCCGAAGGTCTCTCCGGCGTGGACATCGAAGGACAGGTCACGGATGACCGTGGTGTCCCCGAAGTCCATCCGGAAGTCCTGAATGTGTACCAGCGGCTCCTGTGCCGTGTCCCCCGATGTCATGATCCCAGCGTATCGGTTGGCGATCGCGCCGTACCGGCCCGCCTACCCCACGATTTCTCTTCACGATAGCCACCCGGCCGCAGCCGCTGCTAGCGCAGGGCTGTGCGGAGCCGTTCCACCAAATCGTCGAGCGATTCGTGCCATTCCGGTTCGTCGGCGTCGTCCCACAATTCGGCGAGTTCGGATTGCTCCCCCGCCACGCGCTGAACTGCCTCCAGGGCCATTTCCACATCATCGGCCGTGAACTCTGCCCCATGGGAGGCGACCCAGTCAGCGACGTTCTCCGGCAGCTCCCCCAGTGGGTTGCTCTGGCTGGCTGAAACCACTTCGGCGGCGGCGATCGCTATTGCCCCCTCGGGCGCCTCGACGTACCTGTCACCAGCCTTTGCCAGGGCCGCCCGGACGACGTCCGCTCCGCCGCCTTCGAGCTCCTCCATCCAGTCCAGCGCGTCGTCGTTCTCGAACGGCAGGTACCCCCATGCGCCCATCCATCGCCCCTCTCGGTTTTTTGTGTGCTGGCACCAATATGGCAGAAGCATCACAAGGAGAGAGACTAAAGGCACACAGCGATGACGTCTTGACCGCTGCGTCCCAGCGGAAGTATGTTCCCCCCATGGCCGGCCATCTGCCGCGAGGCGTTGTTCTTGTACACGGCATGTGGGGTGTTCCGGAGGATTGGACATGGGTCCAGCGTGCACTCCACAGGCAGGCGGGCTTGCAGGTGGCAACTCCTGACCTCCCCTCCCACCGCTCGGCTGAAGCAGGGCTGCTGGATGACGCTGAGGAGGTCCGGGAGGCCATTGCCGAAAGCCCGGAACCCACTGTTGTCGTGGGATGGTCCTACGGCACGGACGTCGTGGGAATAGCCGCGCACGGGATGCCAAACGTGCGCCGCCTGGTGTATGTTTCCTCGCCCCCACTGCAGATCCATCCTGAAGTGCGGGACGTCAGCTGGCTGGACACGATAGAGCACATGCTCCGGGACGCACACGGCCGGTTCGCCCTGGACGGCGACTGGTGGCTCAAAGAAGATGAGGCCGGCCTCCGGCTTCCCGAGGAGGTGCGCCTGTTCTTGAAGGCGCACCGGCGCAGGTTCGCCACACCCCGCACCCGAAGCGATCCAGTACCGGCCGCTGCCTGGGCAGAGATCCCCACGACCGTCCTCCTCGGCGTCAGGGACAACCTGACCGGGGCGGAGGCGCGTGCATGGGCACGTCAGGCCGTGGACGATGTCCGGGACATCGACACTGACCATTTCATGTTGTTCAATCGCCCGAATATTGTGGCGGACGTCATTCTCGAGCAGTTGCCATGAGCCTTCGAATAGCGCACGCTAAAAACACGCCATGCCTTGACCACCTAACTATCAGCATGCTTATGATAGGTCTCAACGGATGGGGATCCGGGTTGTGGAGTATCGAAAGGGTGCGCTCAGCGAACGGGGCGCACCTTTTTCGTGTTCTCATGGTCCGGAGTTGCGTCCCGGGACGCCGACCCTGAAGTTCTACTCTGTCAGCATGCACCCCTTAGTGGCGGTCGGCCTGGTGATCCTGGCCGGGCTGGCGTGGACAGGCACGGTTGTGACCTTACTGGTTGCCTTCGCGAAGGTACGAAGCGCGAAGGCCTTACGCGCACGGGACCTTGAGTCGCGAAAATCTGATGTAGCGGCCGCGCGGACGTAGCGGTCCTGCGTACCCAAGCGCTGCCAGCCGACCGTCAAGACGCGAGGTCCTCGCGGTGGATCCGGGAGGACCGGCGGTAGACTGGGCGGGGTAAGGACGGATTGGGGATCCGCGGCGGGCTCACAGCCTGTTGTTCCGCTGGTCGGTCAACGCCAGCACCCCAAGGAACCGCTTTGACCTTCTTCCAGGACCTGCCCGTACCCGAACTACCTCGCCGGGGCCGTACCATCCGTTACGTGCCGCCCGTATGGGCCGGCGCCCCGCGGCATGAGCTGCCCGCAGTGGCGGCGGTTGGCCGTTTCCTTCATCTGTCGCAGACTTTCATCATGGCCGTTGAAGCCGTCAGGGTGTATTCCACCGGCTGCCTTTTTGATCTGTCGTGGAAGTTGCGCCGCCTGGACGAGAACGACGAGGAATGGGCTGAGCTGAACGCTTCGTTCTTCAGCCAGCCGCACGCCAGGTGGGCCAAGGCCAACATGCCTCTCGAGGCCCTTCTCTGCGGAGTGGAGTTTGCCGACGGCTCTAAAGCCTTTACAGGGGCGTTGCTGAATAGACCTCACCCTGCACCCGACTCGCCTCAGCCGGAGCCGCCAGTCATCCTCTTCCAAGGCCAAGGCGGCAGCGGCGGGGACGACGAGATGGCAGCCAGCGGAACCCTCTGGCTGTGGCCCTTGCCGCCGGCCGGGGTCATGCTCCTCGTTACCCAATGGACCGACATGGGCATGCCTGAAACCTCCATTGACCTCGACGGAGCCCAGCTCCGCGAGGCCGCTACCGGCGCCCAGCAGTACTGGCCGGAAGGAGACGGAGAGTAGTGGCACTCGACAGCTTGGTCCCGGCCGTCGTCTTCGCGGCGGTGTTCTTCTACATCCTCTACGGCGTCATCCGCGCTGCCGTCCGTGACGGCATCCTCCAAGCCGACGATCGCCGACAGAAAGCCCGTCAAACGGTGGGCGGCGGCGGAAGCGGACCGTAAGCGCCTGGCGCTGGCGCATCATGCCCGCGGGTAACGGCCGCGGTTGGCAGTCCCGCCATGTCAACGTACGACAACGCACTTTGGTGCAGGCGTTGCCCATGGCCCCACAGACGAATGACCCCGCACGCCTCAGCATGCGGGGTCATTCGGGTTATCCGGGAAGCTGGTCAGCTCTTCGAAGAACAGCGAGCGGCGGGCGACGACCTAGAAGTCCCAGTCCTCGTCTTCCGTGTTCACGGCCTTGCCGATCACATAGGACGAACCGGAGCCCGAGAAGAAGTCGTGGTTCTCGTCAGCGTTGGGCGACAGGGCCGAGAGGATGGCCGGGTTCACGTCGGTGACGGAAGCCGGGAACATCGCCTCGTAGCCCAGGTTCATCAGGGCCTTGTTGGCGTTGTAGTGCAGGAACTTCTTGACGTCCTCGGCCAGGCCCACGCCGTCGTACAGGTCGTGGGTGTACTGGACTTCGTTTTCGTACAGCTCGAACAGCAGCTCGAACGTGTAGTCCTTGATCTCCTGGCGCTTCTCCTCGGAAACCTTCTCCAGGCCCTTCTGGAACTTGTAGCCGATGTAGTAGCCATGCACGGCTTCGTCGCGGATGATCAGGCGGATCAGGTCAGCCGTGTTCGTCAGCTTGGCCCGCGAAGACCAGTACATGGGCAGGTAGAAGCCCGAGTAGAAAAGGAAGCTCTCCAGCAGCGTGGAAGCCACCTTCCGCTTCAGGGGATCATCGCCCTGGTAGTAGTCCATGACGATCTGGGCCTTCTTCTGAAGGTTCTCGTTCTCCGTGGACCAGCGGAACGCCTCGTCGATCTCCTTGGTGGAGGCCAGCGTGGAGAAGATGGAGGAGTAGCTCTTGGCGTGCACCGACTCCATGAACGCGATGTTCGTGTACACGGCTTCCTCGTGCGGGGTCAGCGCGTCCGGGATCAGGGAGACAGCACCAACAGTGCCCTGGATGGTGTCCAGCAGGGTCAGGCCGGTGAACACGCGCATGGTGAGCTGCTGCTCGGCCGGCGTCAGCGTGTTCCAGGACTGGACGTCGTTGGACAGCGGCACCTTCTCCGGCAGCCAGAAGTTGTTCACCAGGCGGTTCCAGACGTCCACGTCCTTGTCGTCCTGGATGCGGTTCCAGTTGATGGCCTCGACGTGGCTCAGCAGCTTGACCTTTTCGGTCATGTCATCCCCTATGCGTTGGGTGGGTTTTCTCTAAGTTAAAGCGTACGACGGCGGGCGGGCACCCGCCGTCGTACTCAACCTTTGGTCTCGACTGGCTCGACCGCCGGGGCTACAGCATGCAGCTGACGCAGCCCTCAACCTCGGTCCCTTCCAGCGCGAGCTGGCGGAGACGGATGTAGTAGATCGTCTTGATGCCCTTCTTCCAGGCGTAGATCTGGGCCTTGTTGATGTCGCGGGTGGTGGCGGTGTCCTTGAAGAACAGCGTCAGCGACAAGCCCTGGTCCACGTGCTGGGTGGCAGCGGCGTAGGTGTCGATGACCTTCTCGTAGCCGATCTCGTACGCGTCCTGGTAGTACTCCAGGTTGTCGTTCGTCAGGTACGGCGCCGGGTAGTATACGCGGCCCAGCTTGCCTTCCTTGCGGATCTCGATCTTGGACGCCACCGGGTGGATCGAGGAGGTGGAGTTGTTGATGTAGGAGATCGAGCCGGTAGGCGGCACGGCCTGCAGGTTCTGGTTGTAGATGCCGTGCTCCATGACGGAAGCCTTCAGCTCACGCCAGTCAGCCTGCGTGGGGATGTGCACGTTCTTGAACAGCTCGCGGACCTTCTCGGTCTGCGGAACCCATTCCTGCTCCGTGTACTTATCGAAGAATTCCCCCGAGGCGTACTTGGACTTCTCGAAGCCGCCAAACGTCTGGCCGGTTTCGATGGCCAGCAGGTTGGAGGCGCGCACCGCGTGGTACACCACCGAGTAGAAGTAGATGTTGGTGAAGTCCAGGCCCTCTTCGGAGCCGTAGTGGACCCGCTCCCGCGCCAGGTATCCGTGCAGGTTCATCTGGCCCAGGCCGATGGCGTGGCTCTGGTCGTTTCCCTTGGCGATGGACGGCACCGAGGTGATGTTGGACATGTCCGAGACGGCGGACAGCGAGCGGATGGCGGTCTCGATGGTGAGGCCGAAGTCCGGCGAGTCCATGGTCTTGGCGATGTTCAGCGAGCCCAGGTTGCAGGAGATGTCCTTGCCGGTATCCGCGTAGGACAGGTCGTCGTTGTACGTGGTGGGCTGGGAGACCTGGAGGATCTCCGAGCACAGGTTGGACATGATGATCTTGCCGTCGATCGGGTTGGCCCGGTTCACGGTGTCCTCGAACATGATGTACGGGTAGCCGGACTCGAACTGGATTTCGGCGAGGGTCTGGAAGAACTCGCGCGCCTTGATCTTGGTCTTCTTGATCCGGGAATCGTCCACCATCTCGTAGTACTTCTCGGTAACAGAGACGTCGGAGAACGGCATGCCGTAGACGCGTTCGACGTCGTACGGCGAGAACAGGTACATGTCCTCGTCCTTCTTGGCCAGCTCGAACGTGATGTCCGGGATGACGACGCCCAGCGAAAGGGTCTTGATGCGGATCTTCTCATCCGCGTTCTCGCGCTTGGTGTCCAGGAAGCGGTAGATGTCCGGGTGGTGGGCGTGCAGGTACACGGCACCGGCACCTTGGCGGGCACCGAGCTGGTTGGCATAGGAGAAGCTGTCTTCGAGGAGCTTCATCACGGGGATGACGCCGGAGGACTGGTTCTCGATCTGCTTGATGGGCGCCCCCACCTCACGGATGTTGGTCAGGGCGAAGGCCACGCCGCCGCCGCGCTTGGACAGCTGCAGCGCGGAGTTGATGGAGCGGCCGATCGACTCCATGTTGTCTTCGATGCGGAGCAGGAAGCAGGAGACCAGCTCGCCGCGCTGCTTCTTGCCGGCGTTCAGGAAGGTGGGGGTGGCGGGCTGGAAGCGGCCCTCGATGATCTCGTCCACCATCTGCAGGGCAAGCTGCTCGTTGCCGCGGGCCAGGTGCAGGGCAACCATGCACACGCGGTCCTCGTAGCGCTCCAGGAAACGCTTGCCGTCAAAGGTCTTCAGCGTGTAGGAGGTGTAGAACTTGAAGGCACCCAGGAAGGTTTCGAAGCGGAACTTCTTCTTGTAGGCGCGGTTGAACAGTTCACGGATGAAGTTCATCGTGTACTGGTCCAGCGTTTCGCGCTCGTAGTACTGGTTCTTCACCAGGTAGTCGAGCTTCTCCTCCAAGTCGTGGAAGAACACGGTGTTGTTGTTCACGTGCTGCAGGAAGTACTGGTGGGCGGCCTCGCGGTCCGCCTCAAACTGGATTTCGCCGCTGGGACCGTAGAGGTTCAGCATGGCGTTCAGCTCGTGGTACCCCAGGCCCTTGTAGGCAGCCGGCATCTCGGGCTTCCCGGCCCTGGTTACTTCTGTGTCAGCGACAGTCGTGTCCAAAACGTGTCCAATCCTTGGTTGACCCGGGTGACGTCTTCCGGCGTTCCCATAAGTTCGAATCGATAAAGGTGGGGTACTTTGCACTTAGCGGCGATGATGTCACCGGCCATGCAGTAGTTGTCCCCGAAATTCGTGTTGCCGGCACCAATCACGCCGCGGAGCAGTTGCCTGTTCTGCGGGTTGTTGAGGAACCGGATGACCTGCTTGGGAACGGACCCCTCTCCCCCGGTGCCACCGTAAGTAGGCACCACCAGCACGAACGGCCGGGTGGCGAGGAGGGGCGCGTCCTTCGCGTAGAGCGGGATCCGGGCCACCTCACGGCCTAGCTTCCTGACGAAGCGGCTGGTGTTCTCGGATGCGGAGGAAAAGTAGACGAGCTGGCTGCCGGTACTGACCGGCACCGCACCAGCCTGTGCACTGGCCGGGGCGGACGCCTCCATGCGCTGAGCCGCATGGTCACGCTGTGCTGTGGGTGCCACCATGGACGTCACCTCAGCTTGTTGCTGTCGGGAAAAGCGGAAACCTTAGGCCACGGAGGAAACGGCGGACAGCGCCAGTTCCTCGATCTTGTCCGGGCGGAAGCCTGACCAGTGGTCCTGGTCGGTGACCACAACGGGAGCCTGCATGTAGCCCAGTGCCTTCAGGCGCTCCAGCGCCTCGGCGTCCTGGGAGATGTCGACGCTCTGGTAGGTGATGCCCTTTTTGTCGAGCGCACGGTAGGTGGCGTTGCACTGAACACACGCAGGCTTCGTGTAAACCGTTACGGTCATTGTCGCTGTCCCCTTAGTTGAAATCTCTTGCTGGTGCGGTGTCCCCGTCCAAGCCGTATGTAGATACTACATGTAGTGCAGGCGCCTCTTTTGGACCCCAAGATGATGTATTACAAGTATGTCATTTAATGCACCGTTAATCCACAGGCAGGGGCCAATAAAATGGCCGGGATCCCGGGATTTTTGTCAGCACCGTCCACACCCTGTGGACTACTTAGCCACAATTAACGGCCCAGCGTGTCGCGAAAACGACGGCGTGTCGCGGCGTTGTCCACAAGGGCGCCGGGCACGGAAAAGGGGTCCCGAAGTGACCTTCGGAACCCCTTGGGGTGACCAATCGCACCCGCCACCTGATGCCGGCGGCCCCGGCGGGGACCGCTACAGCGGAACGGGCCTGCTGCAGAGGATCTGCTCTACGCCCATCCGGCCTTCGGCGAAGCTGCGAAGGGCCCCCACCAGGTACAGCCGCCAGACACGGACAACTTCCGGGCCCATCATTTCCCCGGCCCGGTCCTGGTTTTGCTCGAACGTCGCGTACCAGGCCTCGAGGGTGCGGACGTAGTGCCTGCGCATGCCCTCGACCGCCTCCACCTCGAACCCTGCGCCCTCGAGGAAGGTCAACGTCTCCCCCACCGGGCGCATATGCATGTCAGGAGCAATGAAGGATTCGATGAACGGACCGCCGCCGGGGTGGCGGCCGCGCCGGGACATCTGCTGGATCAGCACTTTGCCGCCCGGCGCCAGGTTGTCGAACAGCGCCTGGGCATACACGGGATAGTTCCTCTGCCCCACATGTTCACCCATCTCCAGGGAGGCGACGGCGTCGAACGGACCGTCCGGTACCTCGCGGTAGTCCTGGACCCGGATCTCCACCTGGTCCGCCAGGCCGTACTCCTTGATCCGCGCATCGATGAATGCTTTCTGTTCCACGGAGAGGGTGACACCAACCACCGTGGCTCCGTACTGTCGCGCGGCGTGCAGGCTGAGGGAACCCCATCCACAGCCAACGTCCAGCAGGCGCATGCCCGGTTCCAGCCCGATCTTGCGGCAGACCAGGTCCAGCTTGTCGCGCTGGGCGTCCTCGACGCCGTATCCGGGGCCGGGAGCTTCAGTCCAGTAGCCGCTGGAGTAGGCCATTTGCGGATCCAGGATCAGGCCGTAGAAATCGTTGCTGAGATCGTAGTGGTGGCTGATCGCGGCACGGTCACGGATCAGGCTGTGCAGCCGTCCCCGGACCCTGGCCTGGGTTGCCGGCGGCGCCGGCGGTGTTCCCAGGGCGCCGGCAGAGCGGGCGATCCTGCCGATCCCGGCGATGACTCCGGGCGTAAGGCGGATGCCGGACAACTCGCGTTGCCTGACCACTTCCCACAGCTGCTGCAGCGCGGAATTGAGGTCCCCGTCAATGTCCAGTTCACCCGTGACGTAAGCCTGTGCGGCGCCAAGTTCGCCGGGGTTCCACAGCAGCCGCCGGATGGCGTCAGGGCTGTTGAGCCGGACCACTGGCGCGTCCGCCGGGCCGGCTTCCGAGCCGTCCCAGGCCTTCAGTCGGACGGGCAGTTCCCCGCCCACCACGGGCCGCAGGACCTCTGCGATCGTTTCGGCAAGTACGGCTGTCATCAGCTGCCTCCGTTGACGGCGGCATTCTTCCTCCGGTCCAGCACAATTTGCTGGACGTTCAGGTAGCCCGAGGCAAAGCCGGCCCTTGAATAGCAAAGGTAGAAGAGCCACATCCGCTGGAAGACGGCGTCGAAGCCCAGTTCGGCCACGTCGTCCTTCCGCGCCATGAAGCGCTCCTCCCAGAGCCGCAGCGTCTCGGCGTAGTGTTCACCGAAAGCGAGGCGTTCACGGACCTGCAGCCCGGTCCGCTTTTCGGTGACTTCCTCGATGGCACGCACCGACGGAATCACGCCGCCAGGGAAGATGTATTTGTGCACCCAGGTGTATCCGGTCCGGGTGGCAAGGAGCCGGTCATGGGCGATGGTGATGGCCTGGATGGCAACCTTGCCGCCCGGGGCCAGGACACGCTCGATGGTCTGGAAGTACGTGGCCCAATATTCGTAGCCCACGGCCTCGATCATCTCGACCGAAACGACGGCGTCATATTCGCCCTCCACGGCGCGGTAGTCCTTCAGCTCAATGGTCACCTGGTCCGCGTAGCCTGCCTCTGCCACCCGTTTCCGGGCCAGCGCCTGCTGCTCACTGGACAGCGTGACCGAGTAGACGGTGGCGCCGCGGGCGGCTGCACGCAGCGCCAGTTCGCCCCAGCCGGTGCCGATCTCCAGCACCCGGGTTCCGGGTCCGACGGCGGCCTTGTCCAGCAGTCGGTCGATCTTCGCCTGCTGGGCGGCGACGAAGCCCTCCCACGGCATGTCCTTCACGGCGCTTCCGGACGCCGGGAAGAGTGCGCTGGAGTAGGACATGGTCTCGTCAAGGAACGTGGCGAACAGCTCGTTGGAGAGGTCGTAGTGACGGGAAATATTGGAGCGGGTGTTCTTCAGGGAGTTGCGTTCCGTCCGCGGCTGGCGCGGCAGGAAAATGGACCGCAGTTTCTGCAGCGGGACCGGTATCAGGGTGCCCGCCCGCTCCGCGAAGACCTCCAGCACTGCTGTCAGGTTGTCTGCATCCCAGTCGCCCGCCATGTAGGCCTCGCCCAGGCCGATCAGGCCCCCGTCACCCAGCCGCAAGGCAAAGTGCCCGGGCCGGTGGATGGTCATGACGGGAGCACCCGAGCCGGCCGGGGATGAGCCCAGCACTTGCCCGTCAGGATAGTGCACCTCAAGGGGAAGGCGCCGCACCGCGGCCTTGAAGATCCCTTCCGCAATCCGCGCTGCACCGTTCGCCTTGAAACCGGCGGGTACGGCGGCAATTCCCGGCCAGATGCCCGCATCGATGGACGCGGGTGGCCGCGGCACGGTGTACGGTGCGGCGGAACCGTTCTGGTTCGCCGGCCGCTCAGCCGAGGGGGCGCCGTTATCGTCCGTCATTGTCATTGAACTGCCTCCTGTGGGGGGTGATGTGGTCTGGCGACGACGGGCAGGCGTCTTGCCCAGAGCTTAACGCCCTGAAGCCGGATAAGTGCGGATACCAGCATCGGCGCGGCAGGCACTGCAACGGCCGCCGCGATGATGTTCCGGATGGTGGCCGGTTTACGCCTGCCGTCCATGGTTGCTACGAAGGGTCGGTGCCCTTCGCGTTCCAGGACGATTGACACCGCAAGCCGCTCGCCGGGGGCGGGGAGCTTCATCCGGTATTCGCCGTCGACGTCGTTAAAGGGTGAAACGTAGAAAGCCTTCGGCACTGACGCGCGTCCCGAGGGATCCGTCCGGAGCAGGTAGCAGTGCCTTTCGCCGTAGGTGTTGTGGACCTCGGCTACCACGCACCGGAGCTCTCCATTGGTGCCGTAGCACCAGAAAAGCGTCAGCGGGTTAAAGACGTAGCCAAAAACCCTGGCGCTGGTCAGCATGTGGATGGGACCGCCGTCTGGCTCTATCCCCTGCGTCCCCAAATAACGCTCCACGTTGGCCCTGATGCTGGCGCCGGGATCGCCCAGATGGTCTCCCGCGCGGAACTCCGCCAGCGGCCGGAGCAGGGGTGGAAGGGCAGGAAGGTCATCCACGTCCACGAACCAGCTGTAGCTGCGGTAAGTAAACGCGTTCTTCAGCGGGGTCTGCCGCACGTGCGAAATGGCGGTGCGGTAGATGGAGGCGCCCATGGTCACGCCGGTTCCGCGGCCATCAGTTCCCGCTCCCCCTCGCCGGAGGAGCCTCCGGCGTCAGCGGCCCGGGCTACCGGCCAGGTGCGGCCGAGTTTCTCCGCGGCGCGGACCCCGGAGAGGGCACCGTCCTCGTGGAAGCCCCAGCCAAGGTACGCTCCGGCGTAGGCAATCCGGTCATTGCTGAGCGCCTTGATTGCATGCTGGGCCTGCAGGGACTCGGGCGTGTATTGCGGGTGCTCGTAGACCATTCTGTCCAGGACGGCGGCGTCGGCAATCAGCTCGGACTCGCCAAGGCTGACCAGGTATGGCCGGCCGTCGGAGGGTTCGAGCCGCTGCAGCCGGGTCAGGTCGTAGCTGACCAGGACTTTGTCGGGGCGTGCGTCGCAGCCCGGAAGCCGGTAGTTCCATGAAGCCCGGGCGTTCTCCGCCGCGGGCAGGACCGCGGGGTCCCGGTGGAAGACGGTGTGGTTGACCGAGTACGGCATGCCGCCGAGCGCTTCCTTTTCCTCGGGCGTCGCGTCGGTCAGGAACCCGAGTGCCTGCGCCGGGTGGGTGGCGATGACGACGGCGTCGAAGGCTTCCAGCCCACCGTCAGTTGCGATCTCCACACTGTCCGGGGTTCGCCGGATGGCGGTGACCGGCGTTTCCAGCCTGATGTCGGGGAGGGTTGCGGCGAGCTTTTCGACGTAGCGGGCCGAACCGCCGGTGACGGTGCGCCACTGGGGTGAGCCTTTGATGCCCAGCATCCCGTGGTGGCCCAGGAAGGTGAAGAGGTACCGCGCCGGGTAGGACAGGGCGGTGGTGGGGTCGCAGGACCAGACGGCGCTGACCACCGGGGTCATGAAGTGGGAGATGAAGTAGGGGCTGAACCTTTCCCGCTCCAGGAAAGCGCCGAGTGTCAGTTCGGGAACGTCAACCTCGCCGCTGAGGGCCGACGGCGGCGCGGTCCGGAGCAGTTCACGCGCCTTCCGGTAGAAGCGGGTGACTTCCAGGAGCATCCGCAGGTACCGGCCGCGCAGCAGGCTCGAGGGTTTGGCGATGATGCCGCGGGCGCCGTCCCGGGCGCCGGCGTATTCCAGACCGCAGCCGTCACAGCGGATGGACATGCTCATCTCCGAGTCCTGGGTTTCCACGCCGAGCTCGGCGAACAGGCGGAGCAGCGTGGGATAGGTCCGTTCATTGTGAACAATAAAACCAGTGTCGACGCCGATGACGTTGCCGTCCGGCTGCGGCATGTCATGGGTGTGGGCGTGGCCGCCCAGCCGTGAATCTGCCTCGAACAGGGTGACGTCGTCCTGCCGGTTCAGCACGTAGGCGGCCGTCAGTCCGGCCACGCCGCTGCCGATGACGGCGACGCGCCGCCGGCCGCCTGCATCTACTGCTGGATTAGGTGACAATTCGTGCTCCTCTGTTGGACATCTGCCGCTGGACCGGGTGTACAGAGGGCAATTCGGTACCGCGGCGGCGGCGGATGGGTGCAGTACTGTGGGCTGGTGGTAAACCCCGTGCACTTGAAGACCTTATTGGAGGTCACGCGGCTGGGCTCATTCGCCGCGGCCGCCGCAACACTCGGTTACACAGCGTCCGCCGTTTCGCAGCAAATGTCCGCGCTGGAACGGGACACCGGCGTAACCCTCTTCCAGCGCTCGGCGCGCGCCGTGGTCCCTACCGAAGCCGCCGTCGTCATGACCCGCCACGCCGCGAAAGTTCTCACGGACATCGAAGCGCTGATGGCCGCCGCGTCCAGGGCCCAGGACACCGGAAGCCAGGAGCTGCGGCTGGGGATCTTCCCCAGCCTCGCCACCTATGTCCTGCCCCGGATCCTGAAGAACCCGGCTTGGAAGAAGCTCGGCATCGACCTGCGTGTGTCCGTGGCGGAACCTGGCCAAACCATCCAGGGGCTGCGGACCGGCGGCGACCTTGACCTGGCGGTGGTGTTCCAGGTGGGCCAGACCGGCTTCGCCTGGCCCAACACGATCAACCGGCAATGGATTGGCGACGACGACTTCCGTGTGGTGCTGCCTGCCGGCTGGGGATTCCGGGCCGACGCGAAAGTGGCAGCGGACCATCTCTCCGAAATGCCATGGATCATGCACCACCCCGGCACCAGCGATGCCATGGTGATCGAACGGCTCTTCGCCGGCTGCAACCTGCACCCGCGCGTGGTGGCTCACAGCGACGATTTCCACGCAAGCCTGGAAATGGCCGCCGCCGGGCTGGGCGCCGCCCTTGTCCCGGAGCTCGCGCTGCGGAACAAACCGGCTGGGGTGGTGGTGCTGGACGTCCCCGAAATCCGGCTGGCACGCAACGTGTTCGCACTTCTGATCAATGACCGGAAAACGGCACGGGTGCAGCTGTTCGTTGACCTGCTCGCTGAAACCCTCGCCGGCATGCGCACCGCGGTGAATTAGCGCCGAACGCTGGAATGGGCTGGCCTTCGGGTCTATGTTGAGAATATGAACAAGGTAGCGAGCCAGCACTTTGGAGAGATCGACCTGAACCACGGCATGGATCATCTCTTCGCCGCCCGGCATGAACTGCGCGGCCACCCGCTGGAACTCGACCTGAACATCAATGCCCACGACCACTTCGATGAAGCCGCGCTCCGGAAAGTCGAATACCGTCTGCGATTCCTGCCCGAACTGGTGGACGAGGTCCGCGAGATGATTGCCGAGGAACTTGAGCAGGAGGGCACCAGCCCGCAGGAATACCTGCACTTCCACTGCAACGCCCTTAAGGAAGAACATCTGCACAAGGTGTTCGGTGTCCAGGACCGCAGCCAGCTCACCAACGAGGTTTTCCTCAAAGCGCTGAAGCTCGGCCATGTGGGCATCTACCCCGGCCAGCCCGAACGCTACTTTGTCCTGGACTTCACCCTCGGCGAGCACTTCACCGATGAGGTCCTGGTGGCCTGCGCCGACCAGGACGGCGTGGTCGACGACGAGATCGTCTGGGAGTCGTGAGGCTGCCTGCTTAAAGTACGACGCCGGCCAGGTCCACCTGAGGTGGCCTGGCCGGCGTCGTACTCGGTTTCGACAGGCTCAACCACCGGTGGTTATGCCTGTCGGAATCCCTCTACTTGGCCGCCTCCAGCAGGCCGGCGCGGACCGCTTCGGTTGCCTTGACCAGGTTGCGCAGGGATTCTTCGGTCTCGGCGTAGCCACGGGTCTTCAGGCCGCAGTCCGGGTTGACCCAGAGCTGGCGGGACGGGACGTGCTTGACGGCGGTGGACAGCAGTTCGGTGACTTCGGCTTCGCCCGGAACGCGCGGCGAGTGGATGTCGTAAACACCCGGGCCAACCCCGCGGCCAAAGCCGTGGGATTCAAGATCGTGGACCACCTCCATGCGGGAGCGGGCAGCCTCGATGGAGGTCACGTCGGCGTCCAGGCCGTCGATCGCGTCAATGATCACGCCGAACTCCGAGTAGCAGAGGTGGGTGTGGATCTGGGTGGCGTCTGCGGCACCGGCGGTGGCCAGGCGGAAGGAGTCAACGGACCACTTCAAGTAGCCGGCCTGGTCCGCCTTTCGCAGCGGGAGCAGTTCGCGCAGGGCGGGCTCATCCACCTGGATGACCTTGATGCCGGCGGCTTCGAGGTCGGCAATCTCATCACGCAGCGCCAGGCCAACCTGGTTGGCGGTCTCGCCCAGCGGCTGGTCGTCGCGGACGAAGGACCAGGCCAGGATGGTGACGGGTCCGGTGAGCATCCCCTTCATGGGCTTGGCGGTGAGGGACTGGGCGTATTCTGCCCATTTGACGGTGATGGCGGCGCTGCGGGTGACATCGCCCCACAGGATGGACGGGCGGGTGCAGCGCGAGCCGTAGGACTGGACCCAGCCGTGGACCGTGACGTCGAAGCCTTCGAGGTTCTCGGCGAAGTACTGGACCATGTCATTGCGCTCGGGCTCGCCGTGCACCAGGACGTCGTAGCCCAGCTCTTCCTGCAGGTCCACGACGCGCTTGATTTCGTCCTTCATGAGCTGCTCGTACTGTTCATCGCTCAGCTGGCCCTTGGTGTTCCGGGCACGGGCGGAACGGATCTCCGGGGTCTGCGGGAAGGAGCCGATGGTGGTGGTGGGCAGGGGCGGCAGCCGCAGCGCCGCTTCCTGGGCGGCTTCCCGGACGGCGTACTCGGACCGGCTGAAGTCGGCAGCCGTCAGCGCTTCGGTGCGGGCGCGCACATCCTGGCGGCGGACACCGTCGGCTGCGGCACGCGAAGCGATCACGGCGGTGGCGTCATCGATGGCTGCCTTTGCCGCGGCGGGGTCCGCGAGGTACGACGCCAGGATCTTGACCTCGGCGGCTTTCTGGTCGGAGAACGCCAGCCAGCTGCGGAGCTGTGCGGTCAGCTGGGTCTCTTCCTCGACGTCGTGGGGAACGTGCTGGGTGGAGGTGGACGTGGAGACGGCGACCTTGGCGGCGGCGGCCTTCAGCGCGTCCAGTTTCGCGGCCGACACGGCGAGGTCGTTGCGCCAGATGTTGTGACCGTCAACGACGCCGGCAACAAGGGTCTTGTTGCCCAGTCCGGCCAGTGCCGCGGCGGACGGAACGGCGCCCTTGAAGACGTCGACGTGCAATGCGTCGATGTTGGTGGCAGCCAGCGTGCCCAGCTGTCCATCGAGTGAACCGTACGGGGTGGACACGAGGATCTGCGGGCGGTTGGCCGCAGCGGTCAGCACCTCGTAGGCCCGGGCAACCGCGGCTTCGATCTCAGCGGCAGGGGCGTCCTGGTCGGCCACCAGCGCGGGTTCGTCGAGCTGGACCCAGCTGGCGCCGGCGGCGGCAAGCTTTTCGAGCAGCTGAACGTAAATGGGGAGGATGTCCGCCAGGCGCGACAGCGGCGCAAAGCCGGCAGGTGCGTCCTCTGACGCCTTGGACAGCAGCAGGTAGGTAACCGGACCCAAGATGTACGGGCGGGTCTCGATGCCGTTCTCCAGCGCGAACGCGAACTCGTCCACCTTGGCGGTGGAGGCAAGGGTGAACGCTGTCTCGGGTCCGATCTCCGGGACCAGGTAGTGGTAGTTGGTGTCGAACCACTTGGTCATTTCAAGCGGCTGCTGGTCCTTGTTGCCGCGGGCCAAGGTGAAGTACGCGTCGATGTCCAGCCGGCCTTCGGCGTCGAGGAGCTTGCCGAAGCGGGCCGGGACGGCGCCCAGGTGGGCGGTGGTGTCCAGCACCTGGTCGTAGTAGGAGAACGTCCCGGGCACGGCGGCGGCTTCGGTGAGGCCAAGGTCCTGCAGGCGCCGGGCGATGGACAGCTGGATGTCCTTGGCGGCGGTGTCGAGGGCGGCAGCGTCAATTTCGCCTGCCCAGTAGGCTTCGACGGCCTTCTTGAGTTCGCGGCGGCGGCCGATGCGCGGGTAGCCGAGCAGGGATGCGGACGGGAACGGGGTGTTTTTGGGCGCGGTCAGTTCAGGCATGGTGATCTCCTAGGAAGTATGGAGCGTACGAGGGTGGTCTGTTGGGTTCGGCCGGGAAGGTGTTCAGCTGGCGAGCTGGGGCCGGGCGGCGGCGTCGCGGCGGGTGCCCAGGCGGCTGTGGCGCGGCAGGGCAAGTTTGTCCAGCACCTCCAGCGCGCTTTGGTGCTCGTTGAAGGTGTAGAGGTGGATACCGGGCGCGCCGGCATCCAGGGCGGCGTTGGCAAGGTCCACGGTGGCGTCGACGCCGATGTGGAGGCGTTCGAGGTCGCTGTCGGCGGCGGCCAGGCGTTCCATCAGTGCGGGTTTCGGTTCGACGCCGGCCAGTTCGCCCAGCCGGGTGAGCCGGCGGAGGCTGGTGAGCGGCATGACGCCGGGGATGATCGGGATGGTGACTCCGGCGCGGCGTGCCCTGGTGAGGAGGTTCGCGTACTGCTCGGTCTCGAAGAACACCTGGGTGATGGCGAAGTCGGCGCCGGAACGCTGCTTGGCCAGCAGCACCTCGACGTCGTGTTCCTCGCTGGGCGACTCCGGGTGCCGGGAGGGGTAGGCTGCCACGCCGACTGCGATCTTTCCGGCGCAGAGCAGGGCTGAACGGCGCTGCTCCACCCGCCTGATCAGCTCGATCAGGTCCTGGGCGTACCGCAGTGCACCGTCTGAGGGCCTGCCGCCGTCCTTGGGCAGGTCGCCGCGCAGCGCGAGGATGCCCCGCACTCCGATGTCCAGCAATTCGCCGATGATCCCGGCCAGTTCCTGCGGCGTGTTTCCAACGCACGTCAGGTGGGCCAGCGGCCGTAGGGTGGTCTCAAGCAGGAGCCGGTTGATGAGTTCGACGGCGGTGTCCCGGTTGGATCCGCTGGCGCCGTACGTCACGGAGACGTAGTCCGGCGCTGTGGTCTCGAGTTCACGGATGGTGGTCCAGAGAGTCTCGGCAGCAGCCGGGGAGCGCGGCGGGAACAGCTCATAGGAGAGCGCTACCGGTGCGGTATCGGAGAGGTTTGGGTGTGCTTCAATGAGGCTTGGTGGTGACATTTGCGTCCTTGGCTTTGGGCCATTGGGGGTTGCCTGCCGGTGAATGTGCAGGAAAACCGCCAATGAATTGAGTTTGGGGAACACGGAGGGACTCCACCGAGGACGCAGCCGCGACTGTTACGCCTGGAATGAAGTAGTCCGTGAGCAAATGTCAGGCCCACATGGAGGCACCCACACCCTCCGGAGCGGAGGATCGCTGACACGTTACCGCGGTAACTTGTGTACGACTCTACGAGGGGCCGGAGGGTGCAATCAAGTCAGCAACCGAATAAGACACAGTTTTACGGTGTCTTTCGCAACCGCTGCAGAATTTCCTTCGCCGCCGGAACAGCCCCTACCAGGGCCGTTCGGGTGGCGTTCCGCTCGTATCGTCCAGGTATTGCTCCCGTTCGCGCCCGCTGTTCCGTTCCCGCTGGGCCTGCCGCGAGCTGTCCTGGAGTTGGTCAAGCTGGCTTTGCCGCGCCTCTGCCGAGGGGGCAGGGGCCGGCTCCGTCGATGGTGCCGGTGTTTGGCCCGGCGCCTGCATGGCCGAGTTGAGCTTTCCTTCCAGCCGTTCGGTGGCGTCCCCCAACCGTCCGCCGGCCCCGGCTGCCGCGTCCGGGGACGAGCAACCCTGTGGTGCCTGCCGCACCGTGGCCAGCGCGGCCTGGTAAAGGACAGCGGCCGACGCCGGGTCCCCGGCCTGCAGCCGTTCGTCACCAAGGCGTTCGATCACCAGGGCCAGATTGACCCTGATCAGGCATTCGTCCCCGGAGGCCGCCGGAACCGTGCGGAGCGCCATTTCAAAGTCGGTCCGGGCGGCGCCGTAATCGCCCCGCAGCACCGCGGCGCCGCCCGCGGCGAACGGCGCTTTGTGCGGTTCCACCACGTTGGCCACGCTGAGGCCGGCGGCGGCGGCGTCCACTCCGGCGGCGTCTCCGGCCGCGTACCGTGCCGATGCATCGTCGGCGAGGACGCCGAGGCTGAGGAGTTTTGCCGCCACGCACAGCGCCAGGAGCACCGGCAGCAGCGACCAGAGCAGCAGGCGCCGGCGGCGGACTGGAGGTTTCACCGTGTGGCCTCCATCCGAACCGGCCGCGGGAGTCCGCGGAGCCTGCGCAGGACAGCCGCCGCTTCGGGCAGTGCCAGCAGGAACACGCCGGCGGCAAAGAGCCAATAGAGCTCGGTCCGGGCAACGACGGAACCGTCGTTGTCCGAGTATCCCGCCTTTCCCGGGTGTGCCTGCTGCAGCATGTCAGATACGGAGGCGCCGGCGTCGCGATGCACGTACGGTACGCCCAGCTGCGCCGCGATGGTCCGGAGCCGTCCCTCGTCGATGACGGAGCGTGCGTCCGCTGCGCCGTTGTCCCGGACATACCCGCTTTGCGGTCCTTTCGCATCGCCGCCGCCGGTGCCGTCGCTGGAGCCCAGCCCGGTGTTCTCCTTCATCCGGCCCCCATCCGCGGTGCCATAGCCGAGGACCGCTCCCCCAGCCACCAGCCCGGCGTCGAACGCCATTGCCTCGGGTTCCTTGCCGCTGGTCTGTTCACCGTCCCCCAGGTAGTACACCAGCCGCGGGCGGCCGGGGTTGCTGTCCCGGGCGGCGGCCAGCCGCTCAGCGAGGACCTGTCTGGCCGCGGTGATGCTGCTGCCCTTGGCGTAGGCGGTGACCTGGGGCTCCAGGACGTCGGTGATGGTCTCAAGCGCCAAGGTATCGGTGCTCAACGGCATCCGGACGTGGGCTGTGGTGTCAAACGTTATGACTGAAAAGCGCGCGCCCGGCAACTTTTCGGCAATGGCCTTGATGTCCTTGCGGACGCCCTCCAGCCGCGGGGATGCGCCGCCGTAGTCCTCGGCCACCATGCTGGTGGTGGTGTCCACGACGAAGAACACGTTGAGGTCCGTCGAGGCGGCCTGCACTGTTCCGCCGGGCAGGCCGGGGCGCAGGGCGGCTGCCCCGAGGAGCAGGACGATGCCCGTCCGCCTGAGCCACGCGCGGCGCCCGGGCCCTGCGGGACGGGGCGGCGCGCCTTGCCGGCCGCGCCTCAGCGGTGGCTGCACCTGCCATAGCGCGGCGGAGAGCACCAGTGCGGACAACACGGCGGCGCCCAGCGGCACTCCCGGGACCTCCGTCACCACCGCCCGCGGCGCTCCTTGGATGGCAGCGGTCTCGGTCTTTTCGACGCCTGCCACGATCCCGGCCACGGCGTCAGGGCTGTCCAGGGCGTAGTACGAGCCGCCCGTGGACTCCGCCGCAGCCCGCAGCCGGGCTCCCGGCTGGTCTGCCCCGGCGCCGTAGTCAACGTCCCCCGGATTCAGGGCATAAACGTGCACCGACCTGTCCTTGGCCAGTTGCGCCGCCTGGTCCAGGGTCATGATCGGAGAGCCGGAAAGGAAGTTGTCCGTGGCCAGCACTACCGAGCGCGAGCGCTGTGGCCCGGCGGCACCCGCGCCGGGGGCGCCCTGGAAGCTGTTCAGGCACGAGGCCAGGCCGTCGCCGATCAACGAGGAACCACGGCCGCTCCAAGTGCCGTCGAGGAATCCGGAGCTGCCGGGCTTGCCGTCGAAAGCATCCTTGGCGGCCTGGAGCTGCTCCTGGGCGTAGGCGTAGTCATCCGTCAACGGGAACACCTGGATGGCACTGCTGTCGAAGATGGTCAGGCCGATCCGCTCGCCGTTGAACTTCCTGGCCAGGCCGGCGAAGACGTCCACCACGGCGGCGTCGGCGCCGCTCATGGAACCGGATGCGTCCAGGCACAGCATGATGTCCCGGTTGTGCTGCTCCGGCCTGGTGGTTGCCACGTCCACGGGGCGGGCCGCGGCCACCGCCGTCGAGGCCAGCAGCAGGGCACACGCAGTCCCGGCCACGAGCAGCCACCTCCGGTGCCGCCGCAGGGCTGCCTGGTATTCCGGCAGCGCGGTGAGCCGGTCCGCGTGGGCCACCGGCCGGCGTCGAACGTCTTCCCGTCCCTTGCACCGCAGCCCGGCCCATATGGCCCACGCCACGGCGGCGGCAGCCGGCAGCAGCACCCACCACAACATCAGTTCCATGCGCGCACCGCCGCCGAAGCCCGTGCCGCGGAGGCACCCACGGAGGGCAGCGGACCGGGCCCGAATTCGGCCGGGTAGAGGGCTTCGACGGCGTCCGCGGCCGCCGGCAGCGGGTGCTGCGCCAGGTCCAGCTGCGTCATCCGGGTGGCGTCCACCCCGGTGGCGTCCCGGACGAAGCCGCGCAGGAGCATGCTGATCTGCTGGTGCGCGGCCCGTGCGTCGAGGGTGCCCGCTGAAGCATCCCGTTCCACGTCCTGGATGCGCTGCAGGTAGGCGGCCTTGAGCGCCGGGAGGTCGGTCAGGGCGGGCCGCACCGGCGCGGGGCTGGATGCGGGGGCAGCACGGGAGCTTAACCACACGTAGGCGTACCAGCCGGCCACCAGGGCCAGGATTGCCGCTCCGCACCACACCCAGGCGGGGTTGTACGGCATCGGTCCGTAGAATCCGGGGTCAGCCTGCACGCCGATGCCTTTCCAGCAGGGCAAACAGGCCGGTCATGACCTCGTCGCTGGCGGCCACGTCCCCCTCAACGATCCCGGCAGCACGCAGCATGGCCTTGCGGTCCGCATCGCGCCGGGCGGCCGCGGTGGCATAGGCGGCCGCCACGCCGGCCGACGCCGCAGGCTGCCAGGCCAGGAGCGCGGAATCGGCCACGCTATAGGAATCGGCTGCGGAAAAATCCGCTGATTCCGGGCTGGACGGTGCCAGGTCCGCATCCCGGACCGTCAGCCAGAGAATCTCGTGCTGCGCGCGGAGCCTGCGGAGGAGTTGGGCGGTGGTGGCGTCAGCGGGCAGTTCATCCGCGACGACGAACAGCAGATGGCGGCCCTTGACGTTGCGGGCCACATGCTGCAACTGGTCCTGGAGCCTGCTCGGGGGGCCGTCCAGCCTGGTGTGGGTGTCGACGTGCCTCAGCAGCCGCTCCAGATGCTCCTCACCGCCCTTTGCGGGCAGGGACCGGGTGGTGGAAGAGTCGCCGCAGACCAGGCCCACCACATCCCCATGGCGGTGGGCCAAGTAGCCCAGGACTCCCAGCGCGAGGATGGCAATGTCCTTCTTGGCCTCCCCCGACTTGGCCTCTGCGGCCATGTTGCGCCCGGTATCGGTAACGAGGAGGACTGTTTGCCTTCTGACTGCCACATAGCGCCGGATCAGGGGTGAGCCGTGGCGCGCCGAGGCCTTCCAGTCGATGTCGCGGACCTCGTCACCGGGAACGTAGGCACGCAGGTCATCGAAGTCGAGGCTGCGGCCCCGGAAAACGGAACCGTATTCGCCGTCGAGCATTCCACGGGCTTTCCGGTGCGCGAAGATGGCCATCTTCGACTTCACGCGCTGGAGGAGGCTTGCCATGCGGGGTCAGGGGGTTTGGACGGCTGCGACGATGGCGTCGATCACGGATTCGACCGGCACTTGCTCGGCCACGGCGTCGAAATTCAGGATCAGCCGGTGCCGCAGCACGCGGTGGGCCAGCGAGGTCACGTCCTCGGGAATGACGTGGTCGCGGCCGTTCAGCAGGGCCACCGCGCGGGAGGCCTGGCTGAAGGCGATGCTGGCGCGGGGGCTGGCACCGAATTCGATGAATCCGGCAAGCCGGGCATCGATGTATTGCGAAGCGTGCCGGGTCACGTACACCAACCCCACGATGTAGTTGATCACCGCAGGATCAATGTAGATGCGCCTGGTGAGGGCCTGGATTTCGGTAACGGCGTCGAGGGAGGCGGCGGCAGCAGGCTTCTGGTCCGGGGTGAAGATGCTGGCGTCGATCCTGCGGATTATCTCCGCTTCCTCCGCAGGCGAGGGATAGTCCAGCACATCCTTGAGCATGAAGCGGTCCATCTGGGCCTCGGGGAGCTGATAGGTGCCCTCCTGCTCGATCGGGTTCTGGGTGGCCAGGACCAGGAACGGTGAGGGCAGCCGGTAGTCCTGGCCGCCGATGGACGTCTGGCGTTCCTGCATGGCCTCCAGCATGGCGCTCTGGGTCTTGGCACTGGAGCGGTTGATTTCGTCCAGCAGCACGATGTTGGCGTGCACCGGCCCCAGCTGGGTGACGAAAGTTCCTTTGGCGGCGTCGTAGATCTGGGTTCCCACAATGTCGCTGGGCAGCAGGTCCGGGGTGCACTGGATCCGGCGGAAGTCCGCACTGACGGCCTCGGCCACCGTTTGCGCCGCGGTGGTCTTCGCCAGCCCCGGGACGCTCTCCAGCAAGATATGGCCGCCGGTCAGCAGGCCCACCAGGAGCGATTCGCGCAGCCGTGACTGCCCCACCACCTTGGCGTCGAAACTGCGGGAAATGTTCGCGACCACCTGCTGCGCCCTGGCCAGCTCCGCCGGTTGGATTCTTGCGGGCACGCTGGTCGAAAGCACTGGTATTCCCCCTGATGACGGTGACGGACTCTCGGGCCGGGCCGGCCATGTCCCGCCCGCCATCCTATCCAAGACCGCGGCGCGGGGTCCGGCAATGGGCACCCCTCCCCATGCGGGGCCGGCGGGTCTATCCTGTTGGCATGATCGAGCTTCCAGCCAGTTACAAGGAATACCTCGCCGGCAAGAGCCAGCTGTTCGTCGACACGGTCAGGCCCGTCCTGATGCAGTCGGCGGCGGAAAAACTTCACGGCGTCCGTGTGGTGTACAACCCGGGACCCACCGGGCACCAGGCCCACCTCGACGATACTCTCCCCTTCGGTGTGGTGCTGGAGGACATCGACTAGCCCCTGACAGCTCCCGACAGGGCCAACGAGTTGCCGGAGCCGCGCGCCACGATGACGTAGAGAGCCAGCACCGGAAGAGAGTAGAGGATGGAGAACGCAGCCAACTGGCCGTAAGCCACGGCCCCGTTTTGGCCGAAAAAGCTGAAGATCGATACCGCCGCGGGCTGGTTGGCTTCAGAGAGCAGAAGCACGAACGGAACGAAGAAGTTCCCCCATGCCTGGATGAACACGAAGATGAACACGACGCCCAGGCCCGGGCCCATGAGCGGCAGCACGATTGAACGCAGGGCAGCCAGCCGGGATGCCCCGTCCACCCAGGCGGCCTCCTCCACCGCCAAGGGCACCGTATCCATGAAGTTCCTGGTCATCCAGATGGCCATGGGCAGGCTGGTGGCGGACAGGAACAGCACCGTGGCGGGCAGGGAATCCAACAGCCGGAGCTGCACGAACAATCCGTACACCGGAACCATGATGGCCGTCACGGGCAGGCAGGTACCAAACAGAATGCCGTAGAGGAACGGGGTGTTGAACCGCGACCGGAAACGGGAGAGCGGATAGGCCGCCAACACGGCAGCGGTCAGCGTCACGGCACCGGTCCCCACAGACAGCAGCAGGCTGTTCCACAGCGGCCGGAACAACAGCTCCGGGGTAAGGACGGCGGCAAAATTATCCAGGGCAGGCTGCAGCGGCACTTTGGTTCCATGCCCGGCGGCCGGGTCCAGCGAACCGAGGACCAGCCACAGCAGCGGCAGCACGAAGCACGCGGCGATCGAGAGCAGGACGGCGTCCGCCACCGCACTCCCCCGTGGCCGGCGGGCGGTCCGTGCGGCCGTCACGGCTTCTGCTCCCGCAAGAGGCGGAGGTAGCCGCCCCCGAACACTGCCCCGACCAGGATCAGCACCGAAGCGACCGCGGTGCCATAGCCAATGTCGCCGAATTTGAAGGCTTCCTGGTAGGCCATGACCGGCAACGTGGAGCTGCCGTTGGCCGGCCCGCCTGCGGTCATCACCCAGATCAGGGTGAAGACGGCGAGGGTCTGCAGGGTGGTCAGCATGAGGTTGGTGGCGATGCTGCCACGGATCACCGGCAGGGTGATGAACACCAGCCGCTGCCAGGCGCCGGCCCCGTCCATGTGCGCGGCCTCGGTGAGCTCGGCCGGGACGCCGCCCAGCGCCGCGCGGTACACCAGCATGGAAAAAGCGGTGCCCCGCCACACGTTCGCCATGATTACGGCCACCATGGGCACGGCGTAGAGCCAGTCGACTTCCGCCAGCCCCAGCCCGCCGAGCAACTGGTTGAGGGTCCCGTCGCGGCTGAAGAAGGCGTAAGCGGCGAAGGCGGCCACGATTTCGGGCAGGACCCAGGCGGCAACGACGGCGGTACCCACCACCGCCGAGACGGCAGGACGCGCCCGGCGCATAAGGACCGCCAGGGCCAGCCCCAGGATGTTCTGGCCCAGGATGGCCGACCCGCCCACGAACAACACCGTCAGGGCCAGCGAAAGCGGGAACACCGGGTCCTGCAGCAGCCGCTGGTAGTTCTCCAGACCCACCCAATCCGGGTTCCTGGCATGCCTGCCGGTCAGTCCGGCATTGGTCAGCGAGGCCTGGAATGCCCACAGCACCGGGCCCGCCAGGAAGACAGCAAGCAGCAGGACGGCCGGCAGGACCGGCAGGTAGCGGGCGATCTGCCGCCTGTGGGAGTGGCGTGCCACCGCTACTTCCGGACGGTCTTGTCGCCGCCCACGATGCCTGCCACGGCCGCGTCGTAGTCGGCGGCCGCCTCCTCCGGGGTCCTCTTGCCGGTGATGACGTCTTCGGTGGCTTCCTGGACGGCAGCGGAGATCCGCGGGTAGTCCGAGGTGGCGGGGCGGTACCGGGTCACCGCCACCAGGCTGGACACGTCTTTGACGAAGGGGTTGGCGGACTGGTAGCCGGGATCGCCTGCGACGTCGGTGCGGACGGCGATCTGAGAACTGGCGACGGTGAACTGCAGGGAGTTCTTTGCGTTCAGCGCCGTGGCCAGGAACGTGAAGGCGAGGTCAGGCTCCTTGGTGTCCGCGCCCACGGCCAGGGTCCAGCCGCCGGACATGCTCACGGCCCCCGGTGCCGCACCGTTCTGCGTGGGGAACGGTGCCACGCCCATGTCCTGCGCGTACGCCGGCCATTCGTAGCTTCCACCTTTTTGCCAGAACGACGGCGTGTACGAGCCTTCCACGGTGGCGCCCAGCTTTGCCTTCGGGAACCAGTCTCCGAACACCTTCTTCCAGACGTTCGGGTCCAGCGCATCGGCAGGCGAAACCGCAAGGTCCTCCCGGTAGAGCGTCTGGAGGAAGGTCAGCGAATCCTTGAAGCCTGCTGACCCGACGACCCACTTTTTCGCATCCTGGTCATAGAGACCCGCCCCGGTGCCGTACAGCAGTTCGTAGAACCCCTGCATGACTGTTCCCTCGCCAGTCCCCTTGCCTGCGTACATGTTGAACGGAATCACGGCGGGGTTTGAGGCTTTGATCTTCCTGGCGGTGTCCAGGATGTCCTGCCAGGTGGCCGGGCGCCAGGGCAGTGCGATGCCCGCGGCCTCGAAGACCTTTTTGTTGTACCAGATGGCCCGCGTGTCGGTGCCCAGCGGCACCGCGTAGGTGCCGCCGTCGTCCGCCTTCCCTGCTTCCTTGGCGCCGGCGTCGAACTTGTCCCAGTCTTCCCACGCCTTGAGCCGGCTGTCCAAGTTCAAGAGGTAGCCGGCATCCACGTCCGAGCGGACCTTGAACGTGTCTTCATAGAAGACGTCGGGGGCGGTGGCCGGCGACCTGAGGGCGAGGGCAAGTTTGGTGCCGTAGTCGTCGTCGTTGGCCTGGATGGGCTGGAGTTCAATGGTGACGCCCCGGTGCGCGGCTTCGAACTCCTTCTTGGCGTCCTGGAACATGGTGTCCAGCGCAGTGAAGGAATCCGTCTTCTGGTAGGCCACCTTGATGGTCTTGCCGCCTGCAGGGTCGGCGGGAGTACAGCCCGCAAGGGCCAGCACTGCAGCGGCCAGCAGGGACACCGTTGTGGATACCCGGCGACGCATGGTCAGCTTTCCAGGAGCAGCCGCTGGGCGCGGGGCGCGAGGGTATGTTCCAGGACCAGCGATGCCGCGCCGATGGCTCCCACGTCCTCCCCTACGCCGGTGCCCACGACCTCGATGGGGTGGATCAGGCGGGCGGCGCTGTTGGTATCCAGGAGGGACGGGATCAGCTCCAGGTAGCGTTGCGACAGGCAGGTCCAGAAGGGCCCGCCGAAGACAACGCGTTCAACATCCAGGGTATTGGTGACCACTGAAACTGCCCGTGCCACCAGGACGGCTGACTTGTCCAGGATGGCGGAGGCCCGCTCGTCCCCGCCGTAGGCCCGTGCGCAGAGGTCGGCGAAGCTCTGTTTGATTTCGGCCGCGCTGCTTGCCCGGGACCCCTCCAGGATGCCGGCTGCCTCCGCCTCTGCCACCAGCACCTGCGGGATGCAGGAGGATTTCACGCAGCCTCGCTGCCCGCAGTCGCAGGGAGGACCGTCCGGATCCACCACAATGTGGCCGATCTCGCCGGCATTGCCGGACGTTCCGCGAATAACCTCGTCGTTGAGGACGATGCCGCAGCCGATGCCGGTTCCCATGTACATGAAGACAAAGCTCCCGGCGCCGCTGGGGCCGCCCGCCCAGGTTTCCGCCACGGCCGCGCTGGTGACATCCTTGTCCACCAGCACCGAGTAGCCGGTTGCCCTGGCCAGCGCCTCACGCAGTTCCACACGGTCCCAGCCCGGCAGCAGCGGAGGGTCCACCACGGTGCCGTTATCCAGGTCGATCGGGCCGGGAGCGGCCACGCCCAGGCCTGCGATCCGGCTGCGGTCCACGCCGGAATCGGTCACGAGCTGCGCCAGTTCCGCGGCGATGGTGGTGATGACGGCGGAGGGATCGTTCCCTCCGGGGGTCTTGATGCGTGAATGCCGGACCACCGCGCCCACGAGGTCCAGCACCACGAACGTGGTCACGGCCGGGTCCAGGTGGACTCCCAAGGCGTACATCCCGGCGGGGTTCAGGCGCAGGATGGTGCGCGGCTTGCCCGGTCCGCTGCCCTCTTTGCCGGCTTCCACGATCAGGTTCTGGTCCAGCAGGCGGCGGGAAATATTGGAGATGGTCTGCGGGGACAGGCCCACGATCTGCGCCAGTTCCACGCGGCTCAAACCGCCGGTGGTCCTGCGGATCGCATCGAGGATGACGGTGAGGTTGAAATCCCCCATCCTGGGCAAGTTGGTTCCGCGCCTCGGAGAAGATTGGCGGATCTCAGACACGGTGTCCCCTAAACGTCTTCGGCTACCTGCATACGGTGATGCTTTGAATCGTACGTTAAGGGCGCGCGCGCGCCCACATGGCCGGTCGGCGGCGCGGCGCGGATGACGATCCACGTCAGCGGCGGGTTGGTGGTTGGTGCCGGGCCGCGGGTGACAACCGCGAAACCCGCTCAGCGGGAGCGGCGGACGCTTCGCGTGACGGTGAACTTGGGGTTCATGCCCTCCACAACAGTGGGCCCCACGTGCCGTTCCAGCGCCGGCAGGTAGGCAAGGTGCCGGTTGAAGACCGTCCACAACTCCCCGCCGGGAGCCAGGACGCGTCCTGCCGCCTCGATCATCTTGAGCCCGGCACCCGCGTGGACGCCGGCGCCAACGTGGAAGGGCGGGTTCAACAGGACGGCATCGGCAGCGCCATCTGCGAAAGTGCTGAGCGCGTCGTCCTGCAGGACGGTGATCCGGTCCGCCAGGCCGTTCGCCCGTGCGGTGGCCAGGGCCGACTGCACGGCGGCCGCAGACTGGTCGGTGGCCGTCACGGCGGCGCCGGGGAACTGGCGCGCGTACATGGCGGCGAGGATGCCGGTGCCGCAGCCAAGGTCGACGGCGTGCTGCGCCGGTTTCATGGCGGGCAGGAACGTCAGCAGGAAGCGGGTGCCGATGTCCAGTTTGGCACCGGCGAAGACGGCGCCGTGGGCGGCGACGTCGAGGTCCAACTCGGCGAGGTGCTCCACCACCGGAAAGCGTGGCGGTGCGGCCGGCTTTGCTCCGGCGGCCAGGACCAGCCGCGACTTTTGCCGGGCGAGCTGCGGTTGGACGGACGTGAAAAAGCGTTCCAGGACCGCGTTCATGCCCAGGGACATGTGCTTCACCCGGCCGCCGGCCAGCAGCAGCACCCCTGGGGCCGCATGGCGGGCGACGGCCGCCGCAATTTCCTCCAGCTCCGCCAGGGTCTTGGGCAGTTGCAGGAGGACTGTGTCCGCACCTGCCAGGAGCTCAGGCCCGAGGGGCAGCTGGTCGAATTCCGTTCCGTTACCCGCGATTCCCGGCAGCTTTGCGTGGCATTCGGCGGCGTTCAACCTCAGCGCCCGCTCCCCCGTCACCAGGTCCTGGTGCACTCGCAAGGAGGCCGGGGCGAGGACACCGGATGCGCCCAAGGTCAGGGCGCCGTAACGGTCGCCGATCACGGCAAGGGTGCTGCCGGAGCGGCCAAGCTGCACAGCGGTCTCCAGGAGCAGCCGGTCCGTGGCGTCCCAGGCATGCAGGTTGGGCGCTTCAACATCTGGCCGCCGGCGCAGGACGTCGAAAATCTCAGCCAGGGTATGTGCTGCCACCGGTGTCGTGCCGCCTTCTGTCGTTCGTGCCGGCCCCGGGTTCCCCGGAGTCACCCCCACGTTACCGTTTCCGCCGCCGGGGCCATCCCGGGGAGTGCCGCAATGGCGGCCACTGCCGCGCGGCCGGCCCGGTTGGCGCCGATGGTGGACGACGACGGCCCATAGCCCACCAAGTGGACGCGCGGCTCGGCTGCCACCTGGGTTCCTTCCATCGCGATCCCGCCGCCCGGTCCCCGGAGGTGGAGCGGGGCAAGGTGTTCCAGCTCGGCCCTGAAGCCGGTGGCCCAGAGGATGACGTCCGCCTTCAGCAGGCTTCCATCGGCGCGGCGGACTCCGTCCGGTTCGATGGACGTGAACATGGGCTGCCGGTCAAGTACACCGCGCTCCCGGGCTGCGAGGAGCGCCGGAGTCCAGATGAGTCCGGTCACCGATACGACGCTTTGCGGTGGGAGGCCCCGGCGGACACGGTCCTCCACCAGTGCCACGGCGTCGTGCCCGGCCCGGGCGTCGAAAGGGGCATCCCGCCAGACCGGTTCCCGGCGGGTGAACCAGCTGGTGGACGTGACGCGGGAGATCTCGTCCAGCAGGCCGACGGCGGAGATCCCGCCGCCCACCACAATCACGTGCTTGCCCGTGAATTCATCGGCGGAGACGTAATCGGCAACGTGCAGCTGCCGGCCGCGGAACGATGACTGGCCCGGGTAGATGGGCCAGAATGGGCGGGTCCAGGTGCCGGTGGCATTGATGACCGCCCTGGCGCTCCAGACGCCGTCGGACGTCTCCACCCTCAGCCGGCCGGCAGGGTCGTCGTCTTCCCGCCGGACAGCACGCACCCTGACGGGCCGGTGCACCCGAACACCCAGGGCCGCCTCGTAACCGCCAAAGTAGCGGGTCAGGAATTCGGAGCTGGGCTCGGCGGGGTCCACCTCCGGTTTGGGAATTCCCGGCAGGTCGCTGATGCCGTTGACAGTTGCCATACGGAGGCTCTTCCACCGGTGCCGCCAGGCACCGCCCGGACCTTCCTCGGCGTCGAGCACCGCAAAATCGAATCCCCGGCGCTGCAGATGGTAGGCGGCGGACAGGCCGGCCTGGCCCGCCCCGACGACCACCACAGAGGTTGGCTCAGGAATCACTCCCCAATGATAGTCGTGGAGGGCAGCGCAGCCTTAGGGTTGGCCCATGGACACTGCAGGAGCCGCCAAGACCACGGGACATGCTGACCGGCTGGCAACAGCATTGGGGGTGGTGCTCGGCACCGACCGGATCCCTTTGCGCCTGAGGGCCTGGGATGGCTCCGAGGCCGGGCCCGCAGACGCGCCGGTCCTGGAGTTCAAGTCGCGGCGGGCTCTGCGGCGGATGCTCTGGTCACCGGGGCAGCTGGGGCTGAGTCGGGCGTACGTAGCGGGTGAGATCGACGCCCCGGGAGACGTGTTCGCTGCCTTCGGGGCACTGAGCTCTGCAGGGAAGTTCGCGGAGCCGGGCCCGTTCCGGCCGCCTACTGCCCGCGAACTGTGGCTGCTGGCACGGACGGCGGTCAGGCTGGGTGCGGTAGGTCCCAATCCGGTTCCGCCGCCGGAGGAAGCCCGCATTGCAAGGAAGGGCAGGATGCATTCTCGCGGCCGGGATTCTGCCGCCATCTCCCATCATTACGACGTCGGCAACGACTTCTACGCCTTGGTGCTGGGGCCCTCCATGGTGTATTCCTGCGCCGTATGGCCGGCCGGCGGCGCGCCGGATCCGCAGACGCCGGACGCGGGACTGGACGCCGCGCAGGAGGCCAAACTTGACCTTGTCTGCCGCAAACTGGGCCTCCAGCCCGGGATGCGGGTCCTCGACGTGGGGTGCGGCTGGGGCAGCTTCGCCCTCCACGCGGCCGCCAGGTACGGGGTCAGCGTGGTGGGGGTGACGCTTTCGACGGAGCAGGCCACCCTGGCCCGCAAGCGGGCCGCGGATGCCGGCCTCACCGGCAGCGTGGAGATCCGGGTGCAGGACTACCGGGATGTGCGCGACGGACCGTTCGACGCCATCAGTTCCATCGGTATGTCCGAGCACGTGGGCCGGGCCCAAACCCCTGCCTACGCCGCAGCGCTCTTCGGGCTGCTCAAGCCCGGCGGCCGGCTGCTGAACCACGCCATCTCCTGGAACGCCGGGCCCACGAGCCCCGATCCCGACTCGTTCATTCCCCGGTACGTGTTCCCTGACGGGGAAATGATCAGCCTGGGCGAGATGGTGGCCGCCTTGGAAACGGCCCGTTTCGAAGTCCTCGACGTCGAGGCCCTCCGCCGCCACTATGCCCTGACCCTCCGGGCCTGGGTCCGGCGGCTGGAAGGGAACTGGGACGAAGCGGTGGCCCTCGCCGGGGCGGGGCGAGCCAGGGTGTGGCGGCTGTACATGGCGGCCAGCGCCCTGGGCTTCGAAAACGGGCTCACGGGAGTCAACCAGGTCCTTGCCCGCCGGCCGGGCGGGGCGGAGCCGCCTCTGCGCCGTCACGACTGGTTGTGACGGCGCAGCCCGGCTGTGTGGCTAAGCGACCGGCGACGGGCCGCCCGGCTGGGTGTAATGCTGGGTTTGCTCGATCTGCACCACTTTCGGGTCCGTCTCGTCGGCGTCGTAATCCGTCGGCCGCGTCAGGTCCTCCCCGGTCCGGACCTTCAGCGCCCGCAGCACCACAGTCAGGACGACGGCGACCACCAGGTTGAGCGCGAACGCGGACACCGCGATGTACACGCTGAAGTCCGTCCCCGGGAAGGCGGCCACCGAGCCGCCGAAGTGCGCCTTGGTGACAGGGTTGACCACGTTGTAGGCGGAAACGGTCCCGAACACGATGCCCACTGCCCAGCCGGCCAGGAGGGCCCACCTGTCGAACCAGCGGGTGTACAGGCCGGCCACCACCGCCGGGAACGTCTGCAGGATCCAGATGCCGCCCAGCAACTGCATGTTGATGGCAGCGGACTGGTCCATCGCGATGACGAAGACCAGTGCGCCCACCTTCACCACCAGGGAGACGATCTTGGATACTTTCGCCTCGGTCCTCGCATCGACGTCGGGCCGGATGAAGTCGCGGTAGATGTTGCGGGTGAACATGTTCGCGGCCGCGATGGACATGATCGCTGCCGGCACCAAGGCGCCGATGGCGATGGCGGCCAGCGCGATCCCCGCGAACCAGGACGGGAAGTGGTCAAGGAACAACTGGGGAACCACCAGCTGCGGGTTGACCGACCCATCCAGGTCGATGGGCTTGGTGCCGGCCTGGATGGCTACGAAACCCAGCAGGGCCAGGAAGCCGAGCATCAACGAGTACAGCGGGAGGATCGCGGCATTGCGGCGGATGGTGTTCCGCGCCTTCGAGGCCAGCACGGCGGTCACGGAGTGCGGGTACATGAAGAGTGCCATGGCTGAACCCAGGGCGAGTGACCAGTACGCGGAGTAGTTGGCGGCGCCCGGGATGAAGACGCCGGCCGGCTTGCCCGTGGCCTGGCTGACGTTGCCCAGTTTGGCCTGCGCCGAGTTGAAGATCGTGTCCCACCCGCCGAACTTGATGGGCAGGTAGATCACGGCCACGATGACGGCGAGGTAGATCAGCAGGTCCTTGACCACGGCGATCATCGCCGGTGCACGCAGGCCCGAGGTGTAGGTGTAAGCGGCGAGGACCACGAAAGCCAGGATCAGCGGCAGGTCCGTCAACAGCACGTTGCCGGAGCTGCCAAGGCCCAGGACCGTGAGCACCGCCTTGATACCGACCAACTGCAGCGCGATGTACGGCATGGTGGCCACGATTCCGGTGACTGCCACGGCCAGGGAGAGCCAGCGGCTCCCGTACCGGCCGCCCACGAAGTCCGCCGAGGTGACGTAGCCGTGGCGGTGGGAGACCGACCACAGCCGGCTCATGATGATGAAGATGATCGGGTAGAGGACGATGGTGTAGGGGACGGCGAAGAAGCCGCTGACCGCACCCGTGGCCCACATAGCCGCCGGGACCGCCACGAAGGTGTAGGCAGTGTAGAGGTCCCCGCCCAGCAGGAACCAGGTGATCCAGGTTCCGAATCCGCGGCCACCCAGGCCCCACTCGTCGAGGCTGTGCAGGCCCTCCACTTCGGATCCGCGCCGCCACTTGGCAGCGAGGAACCCCATTACGGCCACGACGACGAACAGCAGCACCACGATGACCAGGGCGGTCCAGTTAATTTCGCGCCCGTTCACGGCCGGTCCCCTCCCCGTCCGTTCCGGGCGGAGGTGCCACCCGCCCTCGGCGGGCCGCCGGCACGTGCCTCAGCCCGCCGTCGTCGGTCTTCCTTGGTGACCAGCCAATAGGCTGTGCCGGTCAGCACAGCAGAAATTGGCACCCAGGCCAGCTGGTACCAATAGAAGAACGGCATGCCGCCCAATCGCGGGGCATCAAAGGAGTACAGCTGCGGCATCAGCGGGAGCAGAATGGCGGCCGCCAGGAGGATGCCCGCCCCAATGTACGGGGCCGGCCGGGCCGGGCCCCGGATGGCCGTATCACGGGAAAGCGGGGTTCCGTGGGGAACCGCTTCGCCATTCGCACCGTAGCCGGAATCATCTGCATGGGACATCTGCGACCTCCTCGTCTGCGACGTGCCGGGGGCTGGGCTCCCGTTAGTGCGGCCCAGCGGCGGGACGCTGGGCCCTCCATGATCAGTTGTACCCCCGTATGACCTGCGCGGGAAGGGTTTTTCACCGGGCCGGCCGCTTCCGGGCAGCAACGAAAAAGGGAACCATCACCAGGTGATGGTTCCCTTTTCCATGCTTCGCACGGTGGAGCTGAGGGGACTCGAACCCCTGACCCCCTGCATGCCATGCAGGTGCGCTACCAGCTGCGCCACAGCCCCGTACTCTGTGTTCCTTCCGGTCGATTTCCCCGGAGCAACCTGACCAGAGTAATGCACTTTTGCGCTGGACGCCAATCGGGTATTTTCCGCCGCGCCGGCGGCCATGGACCGCCGCCGGAAGCTGCACCGTGCGGCGGCCGTGACCGCTCAACAACAAAAAATCCGCCGGAACCGTGATGGTTCCGACGGATGTTCGGGTGGAGCTGAGGGGACTCGAACCCCTGACCCCCTGCATGCCATGCAGGTGCGCTACCAGCTGCGCCACAGCCCCGGAATGTTGCCGCTCCGAGAAGCTTTGTTCGGGGTCTCCCCCGAAGCAACTCAAATATCTTAGAACAGCAATTCCGAAAATTCCAAATCGGGAATATTCCCGGATCGGGGGCGCGCCTACTCGCCGTCGGACACCGCGCCGGCCTGGGCCGGGACGTCGTCGCCGAGCTGCAGGTCCACCACGGGGCAGTCCTTCCAGAGCCGCTCAAGGGCGTAGAACACCCGGTCTTCCTCGTGCTGGACGTGGATGACGATATCCGAGTAATCCAGGAGCACCCAGCGGCCGCCGGACCGCCCCTCGCGGCGCACCGGCCGGAGGTCCTGCTTGGCAAGTTCTTCCTCGACGCCGTCCACGATCGCGTTGACCTGGCGTTCGCTGGGTGCAGAGGCGATGAGGAAGACGTCGGCCAGGGCCAGCCGTTCGCTCACGTCCAGTGCCACGATGTCGTGGGCAATCTTGTCAGCGGCAGCCTTGGCGGCCGTACGGGCCATGGCGATGGACGTTTGTGTTGCAGTCACGGGACTCCTTGTTTGGGTTAAGTGTTTGTTGCCGCTGGTGGGATCAGCGGGACATGCCGGTGACGATCAGGATGATGCCGGCAACCAGTGCCAGGATCCCGAACGCGAGGATGCAGAACTGGAGGACCCGGTTGCGCCGGGCCCTGGTGAGCCCTGCCGTTGCGGCGTCCAGCGGATCGAGGCCGTAAGCGGACCTTGCGGGTACCCGGGGAAGGTCCTCGAAGAGGTCTTCGGACTGGCCCTCCGTACGCGCAGCCGGTTTGGGCCGGCTGGCCGCCTTGGCTGCCGCTTCGGCCCTGGCAATGACCTGGGACCGGCCGGTGCCGGAATCGGCAGGCACTGCTTTGGTGCGGGCAGCGGGCCGGCGTTTGCCGGCAGCCTGGACCTTCGTACCGGGCCGGGTGGCGACCGGAACGTGCGAGGTTGCCGGCGGTTTCATCACCGGGCGCTCCACGCCGGGGACCTGGACGAATTCGAGCGGGGTGACCATGGCAAGGTTGCTGGCGGTGGAGGGGCCGGATTTGTCCTGGGAGCCCGCATCCGATGCCTGGTTTGCGGGACCTGCGGCCTGGGCCTGGCCTCCCGCCTGTTCGGCGAGTTTCTGCCGGGCCATCGCCCGCCGGTTCATGACCGCCGCCCTCTCGGCCAGCGCGATCTGTTCGGCGAGGATCTCCGGATCCACCGCTTCCGGGTCCTGGGAGGCGATGTGCTCCATTTTGGCGATCTGGTTCCGCGCCTGGGCCGCGATAAGCGCGCGCGCTTCCAGGGCCTGCTCCACGGTCATGCCGTCAGGCGCGGGGTTGCCGGCTCCCGTAGTGGCCGCGGGTGCAGGCGTTCCGGTGGCCGGCGGGGAGGTTGGGTCCGCTGCGGGTGGAACCACCGGGTTCGCGGCTGTCAGGGCCTGCTCCTTGAGCTGCTGCAACCGCAATTGGCGCCGGGTGGGCGGACCGCCGGAGGACAGCTGCCCTTCCTTCTCTTCGAGCTCTTTGATGGTGCGCAGGGCGGCGCGGTCGCGGGCACGAATCTGGGAGGACCGCTGGGGGGCGGACTGGCCCGGAACAGCCCCTGGACGCGCGGCAGGCTCGGCACTTGGGGTCGAGGCAGGGCGAATGGCAGGGTCCTGCGCTGCAGGTACCCGCCTGGCAGGTTCGGGCCTGGCAGGTTCGGGCGCGCCGGCGGCCGGCCGATTCGCGGCAGGCGGGCGTTGCTCCGTGGTGGCCGGGGTGCCCTGTTGGGCGTCCCTGGCCTTCCGGAGTTCCCGGCGGCTGCGGATAGGAGGCTGTTCCTGACTCATTGAGAACTCATTCAGTACTGGCTGGTTCACGTGCTTCGGAAAGTGGTTCATCCGCGCCGGCCGGCGGATCGGCATAGAGATCGTACTTGGCGATGTACTGCACCACCCCGTCCGGGACCAAGTACCAGACCGGATGGTTCGCCGCCACACGGGCACGGCAATCCGTAGACGAGATGGCCATGGCCGGGACTTCCAGGAGACTGACGTCCTCACGGCCCATCCCGTCAAGGACGTGCCCCGGGCGGGTGACTCCCACGAAATGCGCCAGCGACCAGAGCTCGTCAATGTCCTTCCAGGACAGGATCTGCGCCAAGGCGTCAGCACCCGTGATGAAGAACAAGTCGGCGTCCGGCCGCTGGGCCCGAAGGTCCCGCAGTGTGTCGATGGTGTAGGTGGGACCCGGCCGGTCCACGTCAACCCTGCTGACGGTAAAGCGCGGATTGGAGGCCGTGGCGATCACGGTCATCAGGTAGCGGTGCTCAGGCTCGCTGACCTGTTTATGGGACTTTTGCCATGGCTGCCCGGTGGGGACGAAGACCACCTCGTCGAGGTCGAATTCGGCCGCGACTTCACTGGCTGCCACCAGGTGCCCATGATGGATGGGATCGAACGTCCCGCCCATGACACCAAGCCGCAGCCTTCCCCGGGCACCATTGCGGTGCAGGTTGTGCGAAATGTTAGTGGCCCTGCCCGCGATCGTGCTTGTTCGGGTGCTGGCGGTGCGGATCCGCGTGCTCGTCGGTGGCTGCGTGCCGGTTGCCCAGGTTGTTGTAGGACCATGCAATGAACATCAGGACCACCAGGAGGGCGAACATTGACACGCCGAAGACCCACGGCTCTGCCAGCAGCGGGGCGGGCTCCTCATGGGCTGCGTCGCCTGCGGCGGCGATGGACGTGACGATCTGCTGGAGCAGCATTTTCTCCCCTATGTTCAAGGATTTTCAGGCAGCGGAACCTTCCGCTGCTTTCTAAGGTTCTGGTCTATGTTACCGCGTTGCTACCCGCGGACCTGGCCTTCGCCCTGGACAATCCACTTCGTGGTGGTCAGCTCGGTCAGGCCCATCGGACCGCGGGCGTGGAGCTTCTGCGTGGAGATCCCCACCTCTGCGCCCAGGCCCAGTTCACCGCCGTCGGTAAACCGTGTGGAGGCGTTGACGATTACCGCCGCGGAATCCACCTCTGCGATGAACCGCTCAGCGTTGGCGAGGTTGTTGGTGAGGATCGCTTCGGTGTGGCCCGTGGACCACCTGCGGATGTGCTGGACGGCTTCGTCGAGGCTGTCCACCATGGCCACCGCAAGGTCCAGGTCCATGTATTCCGTGGCCCAGTCCACGTCGGTGGCCGGCTCCGCATCGATCCCGGCGGGCAAGGCTGCACCGATCCGCTGGTCAACATGCAAGCGGACACCCGCGTTTCGAAGGGCCATTGCGACCGCGGGCAGCACCGTGGCGCCGGAGTGGACCAGCAGGGTCTCCACGGTATTGCAGACGCTGGGCCTCTGGGTCTTGGCGTTGAGCAGGATCTCCACCGCCATGGTTTCGTCCGCGGATTCGTCCAGGAAGATGTGGACGTTTCCCTCGCCCGTCTCGATGACCGGTACAGCGGAATTGGCCACCACAGTCTGGATGAGGTCGCGGCCGCCACGAGGAATCAACACATCCACCCGGCCGCGGGCCTTCATCAGGACGTTGGCGCCGGCGCGGCCGAACTGGTCCACCGTCTGGACGGCGTCCGCCGGCAGGCCCACGGATTCGAGGGCTTCGCGCAATACCCGCACCAGCACCTGGTTGGTGGCTTCTGCTGCACTGCCGCCGCGCAGGATGACGGCATTGCCGCTCTTGAGCGCCAGTCCAGCGATGTCCACGGTGACGTTGGGTCGTGCCTCGTAGATGGCTGCCACTACGCCCATGGGCACGTTGACCTGGCGGAGGCGCAATCCGTTGGGGAGGGTTTGCCCGCGGACCACGTTGCCTACGGGGTCCGGGAGGTTGGCCAGGTTCTCAAGGGCCGCCACCAAGCCGTCAACGCGGCTTTCGGTGAGGGTGAGCCTGTCCAGGAGCGCCTTGGAGGTGCCGTTGTCCCGGCCGCGCCGCACGTCCATGGCATTGGCGGCGAGGATGGCCTGCACGTTCTCCTGCAGGGCTGCTCCCACCGCGCGGAGGCCGCGGTCTTTCCATGCCCGGTTGGCGGTGGCCATACGGCGGGCTGCGTGGCGGGACCGGTCCGCGATGGCGTGGACCGCCGCTTCGACGTCAGGCGCGTCGTCCGGCACCCCTGCTTCCTGTCCTGCCGCCGGACCCGGCTGCTCGTGGGCAGCAGTGGTTCCGGTATTAACAGCAGCGTGGGTCAGGGCTTCAGTCATGGTCCAAGTTTAGGCGAGCCGCCCGTTTAGACCAGCACCAGGTCGTCTACATGAACAACTTCGCGGTCATAGCCGCTGCCCAGTTCCTCGCCCAGCTCCCGGGTGGAGCGCCCGAGCATGTGCGGCAGCTCCTGGGAGGAGTAGTTGACCAGTCCCCGGGCGACAACGGTGCCGTCGGCACCGGCCAGTTCAACGGCGTCGCCCGCTTCAAAGTCGCCGTGCACGGCCGAGATGCCCGCAGGGAGCAGGGACGTGTGGTGGTGGCGCACAGCCCGCACCGCGCCGTCGTCCAGGACCAGGCGGCCCTGCACGGAGGCGACATGGGCCAGCCACAGGAGGCGCACGGGCTTGCGCGAGCCGTTAACCGAGAACCAGGTGCCGACGTCCTCGCCGTTCAGGGCCGCGGCCGCGTTGGGCGTGGACGTGACCAGGGCGTGGATTCCCGAGCCTGCCGCCATGCTGGCCGCTTCCACCTTGGTCATCATTCCGCCGGTGCCCACTCCGGCCTTGCCTGCTTTGCCAATGGACACGCCCTCAAGGTCGCGTGCCCCGGTGACCAGCGGGATGCGCTTGGCACCGTGGGCGGGCGGACCGTCGTAGAGGGCGTCGACGTCGGACAGCAGCACGAGCGCGTCAGCGCGGACCAGGTGCGCCACCAGGGCGGCGAGCCGGTCGTTGTCGCCAAAGCGGATTTCGTGGGTGGCCACGGTGTCGTTCTCGTTCACGACGGGGACCACGCCAAGGTTGAGGAGCCGGTCCATGGCGCGGAGGGCATTGGTGTGCTGGCTGCGCCGCATCAGGTCCTCCGCCGTGAGCAGGACCTGGCTGACGGTGACCCCATGGGCACCGAACGCCTGGGTGTACCGGGCCATGAGAAGGCCCTGGCCCACGCTGGCCGCGGCCTGCTGGGTGGCCAGGTCCCGGGGACGCTTGGCCAGCCCCAGCGGGGCCAGCCCGGCGGCGATGGCGCCGGAGGACACCAGGATGATTTCGGCACCCGCGTTGCGCTTGGCGGCGAGGGCGTCGGCCAGTGCGGTGAGCGACTCCTCGGAAATGCCGCCCTTGATGCTGGTGAGTGAGGAGGATCCCACCTTCACCACGATGCGGCGGGCACCTGCCAGCAGGCTTCTGTCCACGGAGCCCGCGGCGGGCGCCGTGTCCACGACCCTAGAGGTCATCGTCCGCTTCCATTCCGCTGTCCTGAACGGGGTTGGCAGCACGGCGTCCGCTGACGGACTCGGTCCAAACACCGGCCTTGCGTTCTGCCTCGAGTTCGGCACGGGCGGCAGCCTTGGCGTCGCGGCGTTCCTGCTGCTCCTCACGCTTCTGGCTGCGCGTGGGGCGGTCGCCGATATCAGCGAACCGGACGTCCGTGCCACGGGGTGAAGCCAGGAGTTCGGCGCCTGCCATCATGGTGGGCTCCCAGTCGAAGACGACGCCGTCGTCCTCACCAATGACCACGGTATCCCCCGGCTTGGCACCCTGCCTGAACAGTTCGGTTTCCACGCCAAGCTTGGCCAGCCGGTCCGCAAGGTAGCCGATGGCTTCCTCGTTGGTGAAGTCAGTCTGCTTGACCCAGCGCTCGGGCTTCTCGCCGAGGACGCGGAACAGCGGTTCCAGGTTCTTTTCCTCGCGGCGGATCTTGAACCCGGTTTCATTGACGGCGCGGGGCCGCAGCACGACGGGCTGGACCTTGGGCGGTTCGGCGGCGACAGCGTCGCGGGCGGCTTGGACGATTTCGGCCATGGCGAAGCCGAGCTGGCGCAGGCCCTCGTGGCTGGTGGCGGAGACCTCGAAGACGCGGTATCCGCGCGATTCCAGTTCGGGGCGCACGAATTCGGCCATGTCCTTGCCGTCGGGCAGGTCCACTTTGTTCAGTGCCACGAGGCGGGGGCGGTGGTTGAGGGGAACCACCTGGCCGTCGGAGCCTGCGTAGCTCATGTCCACCGCGTACTTTTCGAGTTCGCCTTCAATGATGGCGAGGTCCGAGAGCGGATCGCGCTCGGATTCGAGGGTGCCGCAGTCAAGCACGTGGACCAGGGCGGCGCAACGCTCAACGTGGCGCAGGAAGTTGTGCCCCAGGCCCTTGCCTTCGCTGGCGCCTTCGATCAGGCCCGGGACGTCGGCGATGGTGAAGCGGACATCGCCGGCCTGCACGACGCCCAGGTTGGGGATCAGGGTTGTGAAGGGGTAGTCGGCGATCTTGGGCCGGGCGGCCGACATTGCGGCGATCAGGCTGGACTTGCCCGCAGACGGGAAGCCCACCAGGGCGATGTCCGCAATGGACTTCAGTTCAAGGACAACATCGCGGGAGTCGCCTTCGATTCCCAGCAGGGCAAACCCGGGGGCGCGCCGCTTCTGCGAGGACAGGGCGGCGTTGCCGAGCCCGCCAATCCCCCCGGCAGCGGCCACGAACTCCGCCCCCTCGCCGACGAGGTCAGCCAGCACGGTGCCGTCCTTGGATTTGACCACGGTGCCGTCCGGTACGGGGAGGATCAGCGTTTCGCCGTTCTTGCCGCCGCGCCAGTCGCCCATGCCGGGACCGCCGTTGCTGGCGTGCCGGTGCGGGGCGTGGTGGTAATCCAGGAGCGTGGTGGTCTGGTGGTCCACCCTGAGGATCACGTCGCCGCCGTTGCCGCCGTTGCCGCCGTCGGGCCCGCCGAGGGGCTTGAACTTCTCACGGTGGACGGAAACGCATCCATGGCCGCCGGTTCCGCCGGATACGTGCAGTACTACCCGGTCTACAAAGCTGGCCACGTGGATCTCCTCAGAATGCTGTTTACGCGGCGCCCGGGGACGCCACAACGATTGTAATGCTGTTAAAAGAACAGTGGAGCGGGCCCTCAGGCCCGCTCCACCGCTTCAAGACTGGTTGTTACTCTGCGGCTGCAGCAGCAACGATGTTGACCACGCGACGTCCGCGGCGGGTGCCGAATTCAACGGCGCCCGGGGTCAGTGCGAACAGGGTGTCGTCACCGCCGCGGCCTACGCCGGCACCCGGGTGGAAGTGGGTGCCACGCTGGCGGACGATGATCTCGCCTGCGGAAACGACCTGGCCACCGAAGCGCTTGACGCCGAGGTACTGTGCGTTGGAATCGCGACCGTTGCGAGTGGAGCTCGCGCCCTTTTTATGTGCCATCTGAAATGCCTGCCTCTAAATTCTGGGGAATCTGTTGAAATGCCTGAACAGTAACCGGTGGTTACTTGATGCCGGTGATCTTGACCTTGGTCAGTTCCTGGCGGTGACCCTGGCGCTTCTTGTAGCCGGTCTTGTTCTTGAACTTCTGGATGACAATCTTAGGACCACGCAGGTCCTGGAGGATTTCAGCCGTAACAGTTACCTTGGCCAGGTCCTTGGCTGCGGAGGTGACCTTGTCACCGTCAACCAGGAGCAGTGCGGGCAGCTCAATGGTGCTGCCGGCTCCACCGGCGACGCGGTTCAGGGTAACGAAGTCTCCAACGGAAACCTTCTCTTGGCGGCCGCCTGCGCGGACAATCGCGTACACCACTTGGGAACTCACTTCTCTCGACGTTTATAACAAAATTTGCGTGCGGAACCGACTCAATAAAAGCCTGGTTTCTCGCTGTGCCTCAACGCCGTGGGGTCATAACCCAAGTGTTGGCGTAAGCACCGAAGATCCAGAATACGCTAAATCCGTCTCCAGCCGCAAATGAGGCTGGTTCCGGAGGGCCGGCTGTGATAGTAACCACAACCTGGCATGCAGCGCCGCAACCGTGCGTATCCATTGTAGCCGGGGCGCCGCCATCGGTCGTCAGGAGTGGATGCGCGGCGCGTCGAAGAATTCCATTTCAAGCCGGCAGGACTGCTTGAACGCCGTCACCATGGCCGCCTGTTCGTGGTCGGAGGCCTTCCGTCCGGCCTCGTCCACGATGGCGATGGCCTGCCGGGTGGCCTCAGCGAAGCCTTCGTCGGCATAGGTGCGGATCCACGCAGCGTAGGCGTGCCCGTCCGGTTCGCCTGCCGCGAGGAACTGGGCGTGCAGTGTCCTGCCAACCTCGGCGTAGAGCCAGAAGCAGGGAAGGACAGCAGCGGCCAGGACGGCATAGCTGCCCGACGCCGAGACGGCAGTGAGGTGGTCAACGTAGGACTTGGTGACCGGCCCAAGGCCCGTCTGCCCGGGCCGGGTGCTGAGCCACGAGCGGTGCAGCTCCGATTCCACCTCCAGGCACTGCCGGGCCGAGCCTGCCCAGAACAGCTGCTCCGCCTCGGAGGGGGCCAGGGCGCTGGCCCGGGCCAGCACCCGGGAGTATCCGTTCAGGTACTGGGCGTCCTGGGCGAGATAGTAGGCGAAGTCCTTCTCGGCCAGTTCGCCCGAGACCAGGCCGAGGATGAAGTCCAGGGCGTAAATATCCGCCAGGTCCTGCCGGGCTTCGGCCCAAAGCCGTGCCGCGAAGCCGCCTTCCCGGAGGTGGGGCCGTACATGGTGGAAGTGGTGCACGGGTCCGCTCCCCTGGCCCACCTCCAGCTGGCCGGACTCCTCAAGCGCTCCGGCCAGCCAAGGCTTGACCGTCCGCAGTGACGCCTCCCAGTCGCCCAGCCGCGCCTGGACCGTTGCCATGGCAGAGGACAGCGAACAACCCGTGCCGTGGCTGTTGCCGGTGTTGACGCGGGCGCCAGGCACTTCCACGACGTCACGGGCCAGCAGGCCGGCGGTGTTCACCAGTGCGTCCGGGCAGCCCTCCCCTGACAGGTGTCCGCCCTTGACCAGGACGGTGGCGCCTGTGGCATCCGCCAGGCGCCTGCCCTGCTCCAGTGCGGCTTCCCAGTCCCCCGCGGGTTCTTCGCCCACGAGCATGGCCAGTTCCGGAAGGTTGGGGGTGATGAGGTGGGCAAGCGGCAGCAGGTCGCGGAGGGCGGCTTCGGCGGATTCCTTCAGCAGCCGGTCGCCGCTGGTGGCCACCATCACCGGGTCCAGGACCACGACGGCGGGACGCACCTTCTCGAGCCACTGCCTGACCGTGCGGATCACCGCTTCGTCGCCGAGCATGCCAATCTTGACGGCGTCGATGGTGATGTCGTCGCTGACGGCATCGAGTTGCTGGGCCAAAAATGCAGCAGGCGGAACGTGGACGGCCACGACGCCGCGGGTATTCTGCGCCGTGAGTGCTGTGATGGCGGCCATGCCATACCCGCCGTGCGCTGCAATGCTTTTCAGATCCGCCTGGATTCCTGCTCCGCCGGATGGATCCGAGCCCGCGATGGAGAGGACGCGTGGGATGTCGCGGCCCCCAGGGGTTCCGAAGGGGTCAGTGGAGGCAGTTGGCAGGGGCATGGAGAGGGTCGAAGACAACAGACATCCCTTCGCCGGTACTAGCCGGACAGGTTCAACGGGTGTGGATCTCAGCCGGCCTTCTGCGCGGCACCCCGTGTCGGATTCCCAGCCTAGCCGGTGGCACGGTGGCACGGTGAAGGTGACAGCGTCCGGATACAGGAAGTCCCCGCTTCGTGGACTGTTCCCCCTGAATTTTCGGGGGGAATAGTCCACGAAGCGGGGACTTCACTTATCGACGCGGTGGCCTGCCGGGATTTACAGCTCCGAAGCCGGGACGCCCACGCCGAGGATGATCGGTTCCTCGGAGCGCTTGCCGGTATCCGCCGCCTGCTGGTTCGCGGGCTCGGGGACCTTCGCTGCGTGCGAGTGCCCCGTGGTGGCGGGTTGGACGTTCTCATGGTGCTGGACGGCGGTTTCGTTGGCGGCACCCTGGGCGCGGCTGGCGGCACGGTGGCGGCGCGGCCTGCGCTGCCTGGTCTGCTCCAGCGTGTGGTCGGAGTAGTCCTTCCCGGCCGGTGCTTCCGCGGCGCGCGCCTGGGCTTCGCCGCCCTGCGGCCGGCTTTCCTGCGCGGCCTGTTCCGTTGCCTCATCAGCGGCTGCGGGGTTTTCCGGTGCGGCCTCAACGGCGGATTCCGGCTGGCCGAGGTGCGCGAATGCTTCCGCGAGACGGTCCAGCGTCAGGGCGGCCTTGGGGTGCTGCTCCTCCGCGTGCTCCACGAACGGAAGCGGTACTTTCTCGCCGCCGAACGTCAGGACCGCTGCGGGACGCCCGTGCGCATCGGCGTCGTGCTTCTCCGCGTCAGCTGCCGGAGCAGGCTGGACCGGCGCTTGCGGGGCCGGAGCCTGCCCTGCCGGGGCGTGCCGGGCAGCTGCCAGCTCGTCGTCGTGCAGGTGCGCCGCGTGGGCCGCTGCGGCGATGTTCGCCAGGGCAAGCCGGGTGGCCTCAGCCTTGGCGTGCCGCTCGGCGTCGGTGGGGTCCGGTTGGACGGTGTGCACATGCACCGCCGGTGCCGGAACGGCCTCGGCCTGCTGGCTACCGCGTCCACGGCGGCGTTTCCGCTCGGTGCGGGCACCGGGCTGGCCGGCGTCGGTCCGCTGCCCCTCCGGGCGGTGGGCCTCCCCACGGGTGTCGGGACGGTTGTCGGCGCGCTGGACGTGGTGTTCGGCCGCCACGATGTTGGCCCGGCGGTGCTCCACCGGATCGTCGTGGGTCACCACGCCGCGTCCAGCGCATGCCTCGCACTGCTCGCCGAAGACTTCCAGCAGGCCGGTGCCCATGCGCTTGCGCGTCATCTGGACCAGGCCCAGGGACGTGACCTCGGCAACCTGGTGCTTGGTCCGGTCACGGCCCAGGCACTCGACGAGGCGGCGCAGGACCAGGTCGCGGTTGGACTCGAGAACCATGTCAATGAAGTCGATCACAATGATGCCGCCGATGTCGCGCAGCCTCAGCTGGCGGACCACTTCCTCGGCAGCTTCGAGGTTGTTCTTGGTAACGGTTTCCTCAAGGTTGCCGCCGCTGCCGGTGAATTTGCCGGTGTTGACGTCCACCACGGTCATGGCTTCGGTGCGGTCGATGACCAGGGAGCCGCCGGATGGCAGGAACACCTTGCGCTCGAGCGCCTTGTGGATCTGCTCGTCGATGCGCCAGGCAGAGAAGATGTCCTGGTCCTTGGTCCACTTCTCGAGGCGGCCCACCAGGTCCGGGGCCACGTAGGTGACGTAGGCCTCGATGGTGTCCCAGGCTTCCTCGCCGGAGACGATGAGCTTGGAAAAGTCTTCGTTGAAGACGTCGCGGACCACCTTGATGGTCAGGTCCGGTTCGCCGTACAGCAGTTCGGGGGCAAGGACCTTGGTGGAGGTGGACTGGCTCTCGATGCCTTCCCACTGCGCGCGGAGGCGGTTGATGTCGTGCGTGAGTTCCTCTTCAGAAGCACCCTCTGCCGCGGTGCGGACAATGACACCGGCGTGCTCGGGGAGGCGGTCCTTGAGGATGCGCTTGAGGCGGTTGCGTTCGACGTCGGGCAGCTTGCGCGAGATGCCCGTCATGGAGCCGCCGGGCACGTACACCAAGTAGCGTCCGGGCAGGGAAATCTGGCTGGTGAGGCGGGCGCCCTTGTGGCCCACGGGGTCCTTGGTCACCTGGACCAGGACGGTGTCGCCGGACTTCAGAGCGTTTTCGATGCGGCGCTGCTTGCCTTCGAGGTTGACGGCTTCCCAGTTGACCTCGCCGGCGTACAGCACGGCGTTACGGCCGCGCCCGATGTCCACGAACGCCGCTTCCATGGACGGCAGCACGTTCTGGACCTTGCCCAGGTACACGTTGCCGATCAGCGAGTCCTGCTGGGTCTTGGACACGAAGTGCTCGGCCAGGACGCCGTCTTCGAGGACGCCGATCTGGATTCTGTCGTCGCGCTGCCGGACGATCATCTGCCGGTCCACGGATTCACGGCGGGCCAGGAACTCGGCTTCGGTGATCACGGTGCGGCGGCGGCCGGTGTCGCGGGATTCGCGGCGGCGCTGCTTCTTGGCTTCAAGGCGGGTGGAGCCCTTGACGCTGGTGACCCGGTTGTTCACGGGTGCTTCGCTGACGGCGCGCGGCGCACGGACACGGGTCACCGTGTTGGGCGGATCGTCATCCCCGCCCCCGGTCAGCTCAAGGTCCTGGTCGCCGCGGCGGCGGCGACGGCGACGGCGGGAGGTCACGCCATCTTCCAGCGGGCCGTTGGCGTCCTCGTCGGCTTCGTCTTCGGCGTCGGCGTCACCGCTGCGGCCCTCGACGTCCTCGTCCGTCGGCTCGCCGATGCGGCTCCGGCCACGGCGGCCGCGGCTGCGGCGCCGGCGGCGGCTGGTGGAATCGTCTGCTTCGTCGGCCTCTTCCTCGTCAGTCTCCTCCTCCGCCGCGGGCGTTGCCGGGCGGACCACCGTGCTCAGGTCCGGTGCCTGGAAGAGGACAGACGTGGGGGAACCGGGTTCCAGGAACAGCGAACCGATGGGGCTTGCTGCCGCGGCGGACGCCGCTTCGCTTCCGGCTTCAGGGACTGCCGTTGCGGCGGCAGGCTCCTGTGCGTGCCCAGCGTCCTTCGGGGCCGCCTGAACGGCGGGGCTGTCGGCTTCCGGGGCTGCGGCCGTTGGCTCGGGGGTTTCTTCAGTTGCCGGTTCTTCCACGGCGTCCTCTGCTGCGGGCGCTGCAGTTTCCGGCGCTGCAGTTTCCGGGGACGGGGACGGGGACGCAACCTTGCGGGTGGCTACCCGACGGCGGCGCACAGGCTTCGTTTCGACGTCCGCCGCGGCATCCGGGGCGGGGCCGGCAGCCGGGCTCTCATTGGCCGGTGCTGCGGCGGGCACCTCACCCGCGGGAACGGCGCCGGGAGCGGTGGATCCAGCGTCATCGGCGAACGCCGGGAGGGGCTCGGCAGCGTCGGCTTTCTGCCGGGCGCGGGTGCGGCGGGCCGGCGCCTTCTTCTCTGCGACGGGTTCTTCCACCGGCGTGTCCCCTGCAGGGTCCGGCGCGGCGGCTCCCTCCGCACTTACCGCTTCGGCAGCCTTGGGCGCCGCCTTCCGCCGGGTGCGCGGAGCCTTCTTCGGTGCTGCAGCGGCCTCTGTGGCCACAGCTTCGTCGTTAACGGCCAGTTCTCGATCATTTTCCATATGTGGCAACACTCCTGCCCCTGACGTACCGCCACATCCGGCACCCATTGGGGCACATATTGTCAAAACCCGCAGGCGTTGACAGAAGTCAAATGGATGCTCCCAGGTTCGCACCGGCATTGGGGTGCGGCAGCCCACAGGAGCCGGTGGATGTTCTGAAAACCCGTTGTTCTGCGTGCCACAACCAGGTGCCGCTCAATGGAGTCGCGGGAGTGCCGGAGAATTCCGAAGCCTGCCCTGCTCATCATTGGCGGTCTTGGGAACAAACCACCGGACCGGAGTCCGAATGTGGATCGGCTTCCAGCCATGTCCATTCTCTCACACCCGGGCTGGATCGCCGCGGAGGCCAGCGCTGCCGTTGCCTTTCCTGGGTGGCGGGACCAGCCACCGGCGTTACAATCAGGCACAGGAGCACCGGATGAAAAGGACGCCACACCCATGCCCAGCATCGCCCCCGTCAGCGCCCACGAAAGCGATCGCGACATCGATCCGCGCACCACTGCTGCCGAAAACCTTCCCCGGATGACCCGGAACCGGCCGTTCGGCTGGCTGCTGGTCATCACCGGAATCGTGGGATGGCTTGCCTCCGGAACCCTCGTCCTGGAGAAGCTGGAGGTACTCAAGGACCCCAACCACACCACCGTCTGCGATGTGAATCCCTGGATCTCGTGCGGCCAGGTCATGCAGACCTGGCAGAGCTCAGTATTCGGCTTCCCAAACATGTTCATCGGAATCGTGGCATTCGCCATCATCATTACCGTTGGCATGGCCCTGCTCGCCGGCGCCACCTTCGCCCGCTGGTACTGGGTTGGCCTGCAGGCGGGCGTTACGCTGGGCTTCGCGTTCGTGGTGTGGCTGTGGTCCCAGGCCCTTTACTCCATCCACATCCTCTGCCCGTTCTGCATGATCGTGTGGTCGGCCATGATCCCGCTGTTCGTCTGGACCACCATCAGGAACATCACGGCGGGCGTCATCCCCCTGCCCGCCCGGGCAACGCGCATCCTCGGTGACTCCGGCTGGATCATCACGGCACTGCTGTATGTTGCCGTCATCGCCACCATTTTCTTCGCGTTCATCCAGGTGTTCGCGGGTACCTCCGGCTTCTAGGCCGCAGACAACAGAAGCCCTTGGTCCCGAAGAACCAAGGGCTTCCTGCTGTTTCGGGACCTGTCAGCCCTGGAACCAGATCTTGATCTCGCGCCCGGCGGATTCGGTGGAGTCCGAGCCGTGCACCAGGTTCTGCTGGACCTTCAGGCCCCAGTCCCGGCCGAAGTCGCCGCGGATGGTGCCGGGTGCCGCTGTCGTGGGATCGGTGGTCCCGGCCAATGAACGGAAGCCCTCGATGACGCGGTGGCCTTCGAAGATGGCCGCCACGACCGGGCCGCTGAGCATGAACTCCACCAGCGGCTCGTAGAACGGCTTGCCCACGTGTTCTTCGTAGTGCTGCTCCAGCAGTTCGCGGGTGGCGTCAACCTTCTGCAGCTCAACAAGGCTGTAGCCTTTGGCTTCGATCCGGGCCAGGATGGCGCCGGTCAGGTTACGGGCGACGCCGTCGGGCTTGATCAGGACGAGGGTGCGCTCTGTGGTCACAACTGCTCCAATGGGTTGGGTGGGGTTTCAGGTCAAGTCTACGGGGACTATGGCTGGGCCGGGCCGGCGGCCTGGTCCGGGTGGGAGGCTTCCCATTCAGCTTGCTCGCGGGCGCGCTGCGCAGCTTCACGGTCAAGCCGGATGCCCGTGCGGATCCCGTACCACCAGGCGATAGCGAACAGGGCACCCACCAGGAACATTGCCGGCTCAAAGATGCCGGTCAGGACCAGGATGACCTGCAGGATCCACCCCAGGGCCACCCCCCAGGGCTTGTTGAGGACCGCGCAGGCCACCACCATGATGGCACTCAGGGCCAGGCCCACGCCCAGGATGAGGGCCGGCGGGAACTCGTCCCGGCGCAGGCCGAACACCGCGAGGGTGGCGAAAAACATGACGAACGCTTCAAGGAGCAGCACCGTGGAGGCAAACATGACCTTGGTGGAGCGGCGCTTCTTTGGCATCCCGGGGCGCCAGTCGCGCTGTGCCTTTGTCAGTCTGGCCATCGATTACGCCTCAGTCTTCCCGAGCAGGATCCGGGCCTCAGCCACGAGGGTGATGGAGCCCGTGACCAGCACGGCACCGGAGAGGTCGTCGTAGGCTTCGGCCCGCTCGACGGCCCATTCCAGTGCGTCGTCCAGCTTCTCGGCGATGTGTACTTTGTCTTCGCCGAAGCCAAGGTCAACGGCGAGCTCGGCGAGTTCGGCCGCCGGAACGGCGCGCGGGGAGTTTGACTGGGTGAAGCAGTACTCGTCTGCCAGGCCGCCCAGGGATTCCTTGAGTTCGCGCAGGATCTCTTCGGCGTCCTTCTCCTTGAGCACGCCCACCACCGGAACCAGCCTGGTGAACGTGAATGCTTCCTGCAGGGCGGCGGCGGAGGCCTTGATGCCGTCCGGGTTGTGTGCGGCGTCCACGATGATGGTGGGCGCCGTGCGCACCACTTCCAGGCGGCCGGGCGAGGTCACCGCAGCGAATCCTTCCTGCAGGACCTCGAAGTCGAGTTCCTTTTCGCCGCCAAAGAACGCCTCCAGTGCGGCGACCGCCACGGCGGCGTTTTGGGCCTGGTGGGATCCATGCAGCGGCACCAGCAGGTCCGGGTAGCGCCCTGCGATGCCCTGGATGGTGACCATTTGGCCGCCCACGGCAACGGTGCGTGACTCGACGCCGAACTCCACCCCTTCGAAGCGGAAGGGGACGCCCACTTCCTTGGCCTTCTCCAGCAGCACCTGGGCCGCGTCGATGGGCTGGGCGGCGCTGATGAGGTAGCCGCCGGGTTTGATGATGCCTGCCTTTTCGTGGGCGATGTCCTCCGTGGTGTCGCCGAGCAGGTCGGTGTGGTCCAGTGAAATCGGGGTAACCACCGACACCTGGCCGTCCCCGACGTTCGTGGCATCCGTGATGCCGCCCAGGCCCACCTCGATCACGGCCACGTTGACCGGCTGGTCAGCGAAGATGGCGAAGCCCAGGATGGTGAGGCATTCGAAGTACGTCAGCCGCGGCTGACCCTCGGCTTCCAGTTCCGAATCCACAATCTGCAGGTACGGCCGGATTTCGTCCCAGATCCGCACAAAGGTCTCATCGGGCACGGGGTGGCCGTCGATGCTGATCCGCTCGGTGACCTTGGACAGGTGCGGGCTGGTGTACCGCCCCGTACTCAGGCCATGGGCGCGAAGTACGGACTCGATCATCCGCGACGTGGAGGTCTTGCCGTTGGTTCCCGTCACGTGGATGATCGGGAACGCCTTGTTGGGTTCGCCGAGCACGTCCATGGCGCGGAACAGCGGAGCCAGGCGCGGCTCCATCTTATTTTCCGGCGCCCGGCCCAACAGTTCCGCGTAGACGCTCTCCACCGAAAATTCGTCGGTCATGTCCTAGGCCTCCACTTTTTCCACCACGACGGCGGGTTCGTCCACGTCTGCCGGTTCAGCAGCCAGGTCAACGGTCAGGGTCTCGCCCTTGACCAGTTCGGCGTTCGCCAGCAGGGCGGCCACGACGTTCTGCGCAGCCGTGACCGTGGTGCGGATCCGGTCGCTGACGTTGAACCCGGCGTCCTTACGGGCCTGCTGGATGGCGCGGACCATGTCGCGGGCCAGGCCTTCGGCCTCAAGTTCGGGCGTGACCTCGGTATTGAGCACCACGAAGCCACCGCCCGGCAGGACGGCCACGGCCTTGGAGCCGCCGTCACAGCCGTCGGAGTCCGCCACGACTGTCTCCAGGGTGTACTCCTGGGGCTCCAGCCGCAGCCCGCCCGCGGTGACCACACCGTCGTCGTCCACTGACCAATCGCCGGACTTGGCACCCTTGATGGCAGCCTGGACGTTCTTGCCCAGCCTCGGGCCCGCGGCGCGGGCGTTGACCACCAGCTTCTGCTGGATGCCGAATTCCTCCGGGGACGCGTTCTCGGCGTCCAGCAGGCGGACTGCCCGCAGGTTGAGTTCATCGGCGACGACGGCGGCGAAACCGTCCAGCGCACCGGCACCCGGTGCCACCACGGTGAGCTCCTGCAGGGGCAGGCGGACGCGCAGGTTGGCTGCCTTGCGGAGCGAGGAACCGGTGGAGCAGATCTGCTGGACGCGGTCCATGGCTTCGACGAGGGAGGGGTTTGCGGGGAACAGGCCTGCGTCCGGCCAGTCGGCCAGGTGCACGGACCGGCCGCCGGTCAGGCCGCGCCAGATCTCCTCGGACACCAGCGGCAGCAGTGACGCCGCGGCGCGGGTGACGGTCTCGAGGGCCGTGTACAGGGCGTCGAAGGCGTCCTTGTCCTCCTCAAAGAAACGTTGCCGGCTGCGGCGGACGTACCAGTTGGTGAGCATGTCAAGGTAGCTGCGCAGCGAGTCGCAGGCACCGGAGATGTCATAAGAGTCCAGCTGTGCCGTCATGTTCCGGACCAGGTCGCCGGTGTTGGCCAGGAGGTACTGGTCCAGGGTGTCGGCGTAGCCGTCGTAGCGAAGCGTGGCGTCGTAACCCCGGCCGCCATCAGCGGCGTTGGTGTACAGCGTGAAGAAGCTGTACACGTTCCACAGCGGCAGGATCACCTGGCGCACACCGTCGCGGATGCCTTGTTCGGTGACGATCAGGTTGCCGCCGCGGAGGATGGGGCTGGACATCAGGAACCAGCGCATGGCGTCGGAGCCGTCGCGGTCCAGGACCTCGGAGACGTCCGGGTAGTTGCGCAGGCTCTTGGACATCTTCTGCCCGTCGGAGCCGAGCACGATGCCGTGGCTGATGACGTTCCGGAACGCCGGGCGGTCGAACAGCGCGGTGGAGAGGATATGCAGCATGTAGAACCAGCCGCGGGTCTGTCCGATGTACTCCACGATGAAGTCCGCAGGGTTGTGGGTGTTGAACCAGGCTTCGTTCTCGAACGGGTAGTGGACCTGGCCGTAGGGCATGGAGCCGGAGTCGAACCAGACGTCCAGGACGTCCTCGACCCGGCGCATCACCGACTGGCCCTCTTCCGGGGTGCGGGGATCGTCCGGATTGGGCCGGGTCAGCTCGTCGATGAACGGGCGGTGGAGGTCCACCTGGCCGTCCTTGTTCAGGGGAAGCCGGCCAAAGTCCGCTTCCAGCTCGGCGAGGGAACCGTAGACGTCGGTGCGCGGGTACTCGGGATCCGTGGACTGCCACACCGGGATGGGGCTGCCCCAGAAGCGGTTGCGGCTGATGGACCAGTCGCGGGCGTTGTCCAGCCACTTGCCGAACTGGCCGTCCTTGACGTTGCCGGGGATCCAGTTGATCTCCTGGTTCAGCTCGGACATCCGGTCCTTGAACTTGGTGACCTCGACGTACCAGGAGGACACGGCCCGGTAGATCAGCGGGTTCCGGCAGCGCCAGCAGTGCGGGTAGCTGTGCTCGTAGCTCGCCTGGCGGACCAGCCGGCCCTGGGCGCGGAGCACCTGGGTGATGGGCTTGTTGGCCTCGAAGACCTGCAGTCCGGCGATGTCGTGGAGTTCGCCGTGCTTGAACAGGGGCAGGAACTTGGCGCCCTCGTCAACGGAGAGCACCACCGGGATGCCGGCTTCCTCGCAGACCTTCTGGTCATCTTCGCCGTAGGCGGGGGCCTGGTGCACGATGCCGGTACCGTCGGTGGTGGTCACGTAGTCGGCCACCAGGAAACGCCAGGCGTTCTCCATGCCGTACTTTTCGTTGTCGGCGAAGTCGTCCCAGAGCCGCCGGTACGCCAGGCCCTCCAGTTCAGCACCGCTGTGGGTGGAAACGACTGCCGCTTCGGCGTCCTCGAAGCTGTCGTATCCGAGGTCCTTCGCGTAGTTGCCCAGCAGGTCTGCCGCCAGCATGAAGCTGCCCGTCACCGGGGCGTCGGCCGAGGCAGCCTTGACGCCGTTGGGTCCGGCTGGGAGCACGGCGTAAGTGATGGAGGGCCCGACGGCGAGCGCAGCGTTGGTGGGCAGCGTCCAGGGCGTGGTGGTCCAGGCGAGGGCCTGGACGCCGTCGAGCTGCTTGGACAGCGCGGATTCGCCGGCCAGGATGGGGAACGTGACGGTGACCGTCTGGTCCTGGCGGTTCTTGTAGACGTCATCGTCCATGCGCAGTTCATGGTTGGACAGCGGCGTCTCGTCCTTCCAGCAGTACGGCAGGACCCGGTAGCCGTTGTAGGTCAGGCCCTTGTCGTGCAGCTGCTTGAAGGCCCAGAGAACCGACTCCATGTACTCGACGTTCAGGGTCTTGTAGTCGTTATCGAAGTCCACCCAGCGCGCCTGGCGGGTGACGTAGCTGCGCCATTCATCGGCGTACTTCATGACGGAGGCACGGCAGGCGTCGTTGAACTTGTCGATGCCCATGGCTTCGATTTGGGTCTTGTCCGTCATGCCCAGCTGCTTCATGGCTTCGAGCTCGGCGGGCAGCCCGTGCGTGTCCCAGCCGAACCGGCGCTCCACCCGCTTGCCGCGCTGGGTCTGGTAGCGGCCCACCAAGTCCTTGGCGTACCCGGTAAGGAGGTGGCCGTAGTGCGGCAGGCCGTTGGCGAACGGCGGGCCATCGTAGAAGACGAATTCATTGCTGCCCGGCTCGCCGCCGGGGGCGTCAGCGCTGCGCTGGTCGATGCTGGCCTGGAAAGTTCCGTCCTGGTCCCAGTACTTCAGGATGCGCTCTTCGATCTCCGGGAACTTTACGGAGGCGGAAACGCCGGCATTGCCGCTGGCTGGGGTGCTGGAGGCTGAGGCCTTGGGGTAAAACGTCATGTTCGACATCCTGGGTTGGGCGCGGTGAACCTCCGGCGCGGGCCGGCTGTTCCGTTCAGGATGCGAGGACGGCGTCCGTGCCGTCCTGGGACTGCACGCTCACCGCGGTACCACCTCACTTACCGGCACTGCGTGTCCCTCGCGGAACGGGCGCCGCACCGGCCTCTCGTTAACTGCTGTGACGGGCATACCCGTCCGGTTCTACTGACGCGGCAGCCTTGGACGGGCGGCAGCGGGTTCTTCCGGAAGCTCACCGGTGATTGCCGGGTCATAGCCACTGGCCAGTCTACTATTTCTGCCGCGTCCAGTGCCATTCCGGAGCCAGGGGCGCAGGCACGTTGCCTGCACCCCCGGCCGGGGCTCCCGGGTTGGCGGCCTGCGGTCAGCTGCCCTGGTCAACCTGGAGGCGGAGGGAGTCGTACATGATCCCCGCCATCGGCTGCATCCAGTTGTCGCTGGTCGGTGCCTTCGCCGTCCTGGTGGGCGTGAGCGTCAGGATGTTCTCGCCGTCCCGGATCAGGCTGGCCGGGAAGGAGATCGTGGGAAGCTGGCGGTACATGGCCCGCGCCACCAGCCGGTAGGACGAGTTGTCGCCCGGGACACCAGGAAGGGGGTCGATGGACGCGATCGGCGTTCCGTTCAGCGCGACCCCCAGAGTGGCGAAAACCTGCCCCGCCAAGGCGATGTCGAGGTACCCGTGTCCGCGCTGGTAGCGGTGGGCGTCGAACCGGATCCGCCAAGTGGTCAGCGACTGGTCCGGCACGGTGCCCCGCCATTGCAGCTGTCCGTGGGTGCCGGGCGTTTGGACGACGGGTTGGAAGTAGTTCCAGTCCTTCGCCGGCTCATCCACGCCCACCGTGAAGTCCACGCCGGCCGGGAACTCGTAAGGGTACTCCAGCCAGGTCAGTGTCTTCCGGAAGCCGTCCTTGCCGCCATGGATGTGGAATTCTTCAGCCGACCTGTTGGGGGTGCCGATCTGCCACAGGGTAGCGCCGTGGTTGGATGGGACCCAGACGTGGGTTCCGGTGTCGACGCTGGTTCCCGCAGCAACTGTAATGCCGGTGCGGCGGTACTCCCCCATGACCCCGTCGGTGAAAGCAGCCAGGGTGTAGGTTCCCGGCCGCACGCCCCCGAGGCTGAACCTGCCAGCCTTGTCGATCCTGGCGGAATAGATGTAGTCGAGGTTCAGGTATTGCCAGTCGTCCCCTGCCAGGGTCACCCCCTGGTACGCGCGGTCCTCCTTCGGCTGGTAGAGCACCGCCCACCCGTTGTCCACCGCACCGAGCGACGCGACCGAGAGCTTGCCGCTGACGGTGGAGCGCTCGGCCGCGGCGTAGGCCGGGTCGGTGACCCAGCTGTAGGGCCACGCCGCCTGTTCGCGTTCAGCCGCCTGCTTGGCGTCGGTCCACAGGGCTCCCACGTTGGCTTGTTCGTCGCCCCCGGCGGCCTCGGAAACGTGCAGGTAGAAGGGGCCGTAGACCTTTTCCCATCCCTTGGCCGGCTGGACATCCGGTTCGCCGTAGTGCCCGGTGAGGGGATGCCAGAGGAGGATCATGCCGTTGTAATAGTCGTGGCAGGTCAACTCCTGGCGCGTGGGGCCGCCGAATGCTTCTTTGCTGGGCTGGACCAGTGACAACCCCACCTTCCCGTTCGAGATCATGAAGACATGGTTGTCTCCTTCCAGGTTCGAGGAGTTCTGGTATTTGGAGTAGATCGATCCGTCCGGCAGCGCGTAGGTGGTGTCCTGCAACGTGACCCAGTTCCGCGTGTCCTCAATGGTGGGACGCTGCTGGACGCCGCGCGCATCGTCCACCACGAACCAGCGGAACGCAGGGTCATCGGCCGCAAACGCGTACCTCAGCTGCCCGAGCGCCAACCCGTCCGGCATGTTGTCCGGATACTTGGCGATCCAGTACGAGTGGAGGCCGGACGCTCCGCGCTCAAGGGCCATCCTGATATCCAGGTAGAACGTAAGCCGGGCGGGGTCGTTGGCGAGCATCGAGATCTCAATGCGGTCCGCGCTTTGGCTGACCACCCGGAACGCCGCCCCCGACAGGCCCGAAGCCCCGGCGGCGCCTGAGTAGTTGAACGTTGTGTAGCCGCTCCCGTGGGAACCGGACAGGAGGTTGGATGCACCGTTGCCCTGGCTGCTGCCCACCAGCCGGAGGTCGGTGATCTTCGCGGTGGACTTGGTCACGGTGAAGCGGACAATCCCGTTATCCAGCGTGACGGAGGTGCCGTTGTCAACGAGTGTGACGTCGGAAGCACCCGCAGCTGCGGCCCTGGCGGGCGCCAGCCCGGTGACCGCGGCAGCCCCGGCGGCGGTACCCAGGAGGCTGAGGATGGTACGGCGTGCGATGGTGTTGGACATGGAGGTCTCCTTTTGGCGTCATTGCCTGCGCAATCTTGTGTTGTGCGTTCCCGGCGCACGCAGCAGTACCCCACCTTTGGGGGCGCGCACCGGACAAGCGCCGTCCTCCCCCTGCGGGAAAGCGCTTTCTTTGAAACGTTACATATTGCGTGACATGCCAGTCAAGAGGTTTACGGGACCATCTCCCTGCGGGAACTTCCCTAATGGGGCTGATGGCGGCGCTCGGCGCCGCCATCTACTCATGGTGACCAGCCAGGGCACCAGGGGCTCAAACTATTCAGTCAAGCGGGTTCCAGGCACCAACGTTGCGGCGGTGGTGGCCACCCTGCACATCAGGGGATCTGGCTGTACTAGCCCTTCCTGATCAGTTTGTGTGTCGCTGCCTGCGCCACCGGCCGGATAACGATCTGGTCCAGGTTGACGTGGTGCGGGGCGGAGACGGCGTATCGGACCACGTCTGCCACATCCGCGGCGGTCAGAGGCTTCTCCACCCCCTGGTAGACCTTCCCGGCCGCCTGCGCATCGCCCAGGCGATTCAGCGCAAATTCCTCGGTTTGCACCAGGCCCGGCGCCACCTCAATGACTCGCAGGTTATGCTCCGCTTCCTCCAGGCGGAGGGCATTCGTCAGGGCGTGTTGGCCGAACTTGGCCGCGTTGTAGCCGCCGCCGCCCTCATAGGCATCCAGCCCCGCCGTGGACGTCAGGTTGAGCACGGTGCCCCCGCCGGTGGCGCGGAGCATCGGCAGGAAGGCGCGGGTCAGCTTCATCGTGCCCAGGACGTTGACCCGGAACATCCACTCCCAGTCGGCGGTGCTGGCGTCGCCCACCTTGTCCGCTCCGCGGGCGCCGCCGGCGATGTTGACGAGCGTATCGATGCCGCCTGCGTCGGTGACTTGGGCAAGGAGCCGGGACACGTCGTCGTCCTCTGCGATATCGGCAGGGATCGCGACAGCGCCCGTCTCGGCTGCCAACGCGGCGAGGCGGTCCGCCCGGCGTGCGACGGCGAAGACCGTCCAGCCCTCCGCGCGCAAGGCGCGGACAGCCGCTTCCCCGATTCCGCTGCTCGCGCCAGTCACCAATGCTGCCTTTTTCTGCAAGTCCTCAGTCATGGCACAACCCTAACGGGGCCGGCCGGCGGGACGTCCCGGAACGTAACCAAAAGCAGCGTCCGGGGCCCTGGGTCCGCCCGTCCGGAAGAAGTGCCGGGGAGCGTGCCATCCGGACGGCCCGGGGTTGGTTGGGTGGGATCGAAGCGGGCATGAAAGAATTGCCCAATGGCTGAAGACACGCAGGGTACAGACACGCCCACCACCGCCCCCATCAACGTTCCGGACAAGCCGGCCCTCGAAGGCCTCGAAGCAGCGCTCACCCAGCGCTGGCTGTCCGAAGGAACCTACAAGTTCAATCCCGACACCACCCGGGAGCAGGTCTACTCGATCGATACTCCCCCGCCCACTGCGTCGGGTTCCCTGCATGTGGGGCACATGTTCTCCTTCACCCAGACGGACGTTCAGGCGCGTTACATGCGCATGACGGGCAAGAACGTCTTCTACCCCATGGGGTGGGACGACAACGGCCTGCCCACCGAACGCCGCGTACAGAACTACTACGGCGTGCGGTGCGATCCCGCCGTTCCGTACAACGCCGACTACCGGCCCCCGGCCCAGCCCGCCAAGAACCAGCGCGATTTCGACGTCGTGTCCCGCCAGAACTTCATCGAACTCTGCGAGGAACTGGCTGTTGAGGACGAGAAGGTCTTCGAGAACCTGTTCCAGACCCTGGGCCTGTCCGTGGACTGGGACCTGACCTACCGCACCATCGATGACACCTCCCGCGCCGTGTCACAGCGCGCTTTCCTGGCCAATCTGGCCGCCGGCGACGCGTACATGGCCGAGGCCCCCACCTTGTGGGACGTCACGTTCCGCACGGCCGTGGCCCAGGCGGAACTGGAAGACCGCGAGGTTCCCGGCGCCTACTACCGCTACCCTTTCTTCACCGAAGACGGCGAAAAGATTTTCATCGAGACCACCCGTCCGGAACTGCTCGCTGCATGCGCCGCCCTGGTGGCGAATCCCGACGACGAGCGGTACCAGCCGCTGTTCGGCAAGACCGTGAAGTCGCCGCTTTTTGGCGTCGAACTGGAAGTCAAGGCCCACCCGCTGGCAAAGGCGGACAAGGGCTCCGGCATCGCGATGGTCTGCACCTTCGGCGACCTGACCGACGTCACCTGGTGGCGCGAACTGCAGCTGCCCACGCGCGCCATTATGGGCCGTGACGGCCGCATCATCGGCGAGACCCCCGAGTGGATCACCAGCGAGTCCGGCAAGGAGGCGTACGCGGCCATTGCCGGCAAGACGGCGTTCTCCGCGAAGGAGGCCGTGGTGGAACTGCTCAAGGAAGCCGACCTGCTGGACGGCGAGCCCAAGAAGATCACCCACCCGGTGAACTTCTTCGAGAAGGGCGACAAGCCGCTCGAGGTTGTGACCTCACGCCAGTGGTACATCCGCAACGGCGGCCGCGACGAGGACCGCCGCGAACGCCTGATCGGCCGCGGCAAGGAGATCGACTTCCACCCCTCGTTCATGCGGTCCCGCTACGAGAACTGGATCGCCGGGTTGAACGGCGACTGGCTGGTCTCCCGCCAGCGGTTCTTCGGCGTGCCCATCCCCGTCTGGTACCCGCTGGACGGGCAGGGCAACCCGGATTACGACCACCCCATCATCCCCTCGGACGACATGCTCCCCGTGGATCCGGCAGCGGACGCCGCACCGGGCTTCGACGAGTCGCAGCGCGACCAGGCAAACGGCTTTACCGGAGATGCCGACGTCCTGGACACCTGGGCCACGTCATCCCTTACCCCGCAGATCGTGGGCGGCTGGAGCCGGGACGAGGACCTCTTCGCCAAGGTGTACCCGTTCGACCTCCGCCCCCAGGGCCATGACATCATCCGCACCTGGCTGTTTTCCTCTGCGGTCCGCGCCGACGCCCTCCAGAAGAGTGCGCCCTGGAAGCACGCGGCCATCTCCGGCTGGATCCTGGACCCGGACCGCAAGAAGATGTCCAAGTCCAAGGGCAACGTAGTTGTCCCCACGGACGTGCTGAATGAGTACGGCTCGGATGCTGTCCGCTACTGGGCCGCTTCGGCGCGCCTCGGCGCCGACACCGCCTATGAAATTGCGCAGATGAAGATCGGCCGGCGCCTTGCCATCAAGCTGCTCAATGCCTCCAAGTTCGTACTGAACCTGGGCGCCACCGAAAACTCAGTCCTCTCGGACGACCTTTCGGTGCTGACCAACCCGCTGGACCGCGCACTGCTGGCGCAACTTGCCGACGTCGTCGCCCAGTCCACCAAGGCGTTTGAGAACTACGACTATGCCCGCGCGCTGCAGCTCACGGAAACGTTCTTCTGGCAGTTCACGGACGATTACGTGGAACTGATCAAGGACCGCGCCTACGGTGCCGCCGGCAAATCGGAGCAGGCATCGGTACTGGCGGCCCTGGCAACCACCCTGGATGCCCTGCTGCGGCTCTTTGCGCCCTTCCTCCCGTTCGCCACGGAGGAAGTCTGGAGCTGGTGGCGCAGCGGCTCCGTCCACCGCGCCGCATGGCCTTCGGCGCTGGAGATTCCCGGTGGTGACACCACCATGCTGGCCACCGTGGGGATTGCCCTCAGCGGTGTCCGCAAGGCCAAATCCGAGGCGAAAGTCAAGCAGCGGACGGAGGTGCTGTCCGCCACGATCACTGCCGGGGAGACCCTGACAGCGCAGTTGCGGGCCGGCCTGGCGGATTTGAAGGCTGCCTCAAACGCCCGCGAAATCACCTTGGTAGTGGGTGACGGGGACCTTGCAGTCACCGACGTTGCCCTCGCCGCGAGCGACGAGCCCGCCAAGGCCTGAGAACCGGCCCGTACCAGGGCAAAGGGGAAGCCCCATCAGCGTTTTGCCGTTGGTGGGGCTTCGACTTTTTCGGCCATCTGGTGACGTTTTTCCAATGGTCTGGCAGGATCCGCTGAGTTTCCAGGTCTTACTACACCGTCACTGGTAGCTTGCATTCGACTTCGCCGATGGCTGCGTCGAAATTGCATATCACTGAATCTTTGGTTCCTGCGTCCCGCTTCTTTCGAAGTAGGTAAGAACCATTGTTCTCCCGCACCGGTCCACGTGCAAGGGCCCCGGGAGAACTACATGACAGTAGTTCTCCCGGGGCCCTTGGACCATAAACGCCTAGTCGAACCCGGGGCTTTCGGTGCGGCTGCGCTTGAGTTCGAAGAAGTGAGGGTACCCGGCGATCGCGGTGGTTGCGTCCCACAGCGTCCCGGCTACCTCGCCGCGCGGAATGCGGGTCAGGACGGGTCCGAAAAACGCTGTTCCGTTGAAGGCGACTACCGGGGTTCCGACGTCCTGGCCCACCAGGGAAATGCCTTCCTCGTGGCTGGCACGGAGCTGGGCATCATACGCGTCAGTGGTTGCGGCCTCGGCCAAGGACTCCGGGAGGCCGCATTCGGCGAGGGCCTTGGCAATAACCTCCGGCCGGTCCTTCTCGCCACGGTCATGAATCAGTGTGCCCATGGCGTCATAGAGCGGCTTGATGACCTGGGGGCCGTGCTCTTCCCGGGCGGCGATGATTACGCGGACCATGCCCCAAGCGTTGTCCATGGATTCCCGGTAGGCCGGCTCAAGCTCGCGGCCCTCGTTCAGGACGGCCAGGCTCATCACGTGCCATTCGGTTTCGATGTCACGGACGGCTTCCACCTCGCCGATCCAGCGGGATGTAATCCACGCGAACGGGCACAGGGGGTCGAACCAGAAGTCGGCTTTGTTCTTGGCGGGTACAGTCACGGGGTCCTCTCGGTCAGGCAGACTTGCGGCGCTTGGCCGCGTGCGGAATCAGGGTGGGTTCGGCGCCCCGCAGCACCACGTCTTCGGTGATAACCACGCTGGCAACATCCTCGCGGCTCGGCAGGTCGAACATCACCGGAAGCAGGACTTCCTCCAGGATGGCGCGCAGGCCGCGGGCACCGGTACCGCGCTCAAGGGCCTGCTCCGCGATGGCATCCAGGGCGGTGTCGTCGAACACCAGTTCCACGCCATCGATCTGGAACATCTTCTGGTATTGCTTCACCAGGGCGTTCTTGGGAGTGGAAAGGATCTGGATCAGGGCGTCACGATCCAGGTTGGAGACCGTGGTGATGACGGGAAGCCTGCCGATGAATTCGGGGATCAGGCCGAACTTCAGCAAGTCCTCCGGCATGACCTCGCCGTACGAGTCAACCTTCTTGCTGGCCTCGTTGAGCGGGGCACCGAAGCCGATGCCCTTGCGCCCGGAGCGGGAGCCGATGATCTCTTCCAGCCCGGCAAACGCACCGGCCACGATGAACAGGACGTTCGTGGTGTCGATCTGGATGAATTCCTGGTGCGGATGCTTCCGGCCGCCCTGCGGCGGCACCGACGCCACCGTGCCCTCCAGGATCTTCAGCAGTGCCTGCTGGACCCCCTCGCCGGACACGTCCCGGGTAATGGAAGGGTTTTCGCTCTTACGCGAGATCTTGTCGATCTCGTCGATGTAGATGATGCCCTGCTCGGCCTTCTTGACGTCGTAGTCAGCGGCCTGGATGAGCTTGAGCAGGATGTTCTCGACGTCTTCGCCGACGTAGCCGGCCTCGGTCAGGGCCGTGGCGTCGGCGACGGCGAACGGGACGTTCAGGCGGCGGGCGAGTGTCTGCGCAAGGTAGGTCTTGCCGCAGCCGGTGGGCCCGATAAGGAGGATGTTCGATTTGGCGATCTCGACGTCGTCATGATGGCCGGCGTCACCGAGGCTGCCCGACTTGGGCGCATGCCCGGCCTGGATGCGCTTGTAGTGGTTGTAGACCGCGACGGCGAGGGAACGCTTGGCAGGCTCCTGGCCAATGACGTATTCCTGCAGGAAATCGAAGATCTCCCGCGGCTTGGGGAGTTCGAAGCTGCCCAGGTCCGCGACCTCGGCGAGTTCCTCTTCGATGATTTCGTTGCACAACTCGATGCATTCATCGCAGATGTAGACACCGGGCCCGGCAATGAGCTTGCGGACCTGCTTCTGGCTCTTTCCGCAGAAAGAGCACTTCAGCAGATCGGTGCTCTCGCCAATCCGAGCCATATGTGAACCCCTTAGTATCCTGCTGCCAGGCAGCCCTGCGCCATTGCTGAAAAATCGTTCCCGGCCAGCGGGGACCGGTTTGTGACATCTTCCACTCTAGGTCACATTCGACGCCAAGGGTGGAATGAAAAGGCCGGTGCGGCCAAATGAACTTGGCCTGCACCGGCTTTCCGGACTGTTACCGCGTGATCGCCTGGGGTTTGATCTTGCGGGAATCGAGCACCTGGTCGATGAGGCCGTAGGCCTGTGCTTCGGCGGCGGTGAGGATCTTGTCCCGCTCGATGTCGTTGTTGACCTGCTCCGACGTGCGTCCGGAGTGGTGGGCCAGGGTGTCCTCCAGCCAGGAGCGCATCCGCATGACCTCTGCCGCCTGGATCTCCAGGTCGGACGCCTGGCCGCCCTGGCCGCCGGACAGCGCCGGCTGGTGGATCAGGACGCGGGCGTTGGGCAGCGCCAGCCGCTTGCCGGGGGTACCGGCTGCCAGCAGCACGGCGGCCGCGCTGGCTGCCTGGCCCAGGCAGACCGTCTGGATCTCGGGGCGGATGTACTGCATGGTGTCGTAGATAGCCGTCATGGCAGTGAACGAGCCACCGGGTGAGTTGATGTACAGGGTGATGTCGCGGTCCGGGTCGGTGGACTCCAGGACCAGCAGCTGGGCCATGATGTCGTCAGCCGACGCGTCGTCCACCTGCACGCCGAGGAAGATGATGCGGTCCTCGAAGAGCTTGGTGTACGGGTCCTGGCGCTTGAAGCCGTAGGGTGTGCGTTCCTCGAACTGAGGCAGGACGTAGCGGCTGGACGGAAGATTCCCGGCGGACCACCCAAAGTTGTAGTTCATTGTGTTTGCTCCTGATCGAAGGGGTTCTGGATGCCGGTTAGTTCTGCGAGGCTGATTCGCCGGAGGAGGAGTTGGACGTTCCGCCGCCGCCGGAGACCGAGCCGGCGTGCGCGGCGATCTTGTCGAAGAAGCCGTATTCGAGGGCTTCGGTGGCGGTGAACCACTTGTCGCGGTCGTTATCCTTGAGGATGGTCTCCACGGTCTGGCCGGTCTGCTCGGCAGTCAGTTCCGCCATGACCTTCTTCATGTGCAGGATGAGCTCGGCCTGGATCTTGATGTCCGAGGCGGTGCCGCCGATGCCGCCGGAGGGCTGGTGCATCAGGACGCGTGCGTTCGGCGTGGCGTAGCGCTTGCCCTTGGTGCCGGAGGACAACAGGAACTGGCCCATGGAGGCTGCCAGGCCGGTGGCCACGGTGACGACGTCGTTGGGAATGAACTGCATGGTGTCGTAGATGGCCATGCCTGCCGTGACGGAACCGCCGGGCGAGTTGATGTAGAGGTAGATGTCCTTTTCAGGATTCTCGGCGGACAACAGCAGCAGCTGCGAGCAGATTGCGTTGGCGTTGTCGTCACGCACCTCCGAGCCCAGCCAGATGATCCGCTCTTTGAGGAGGCGGTTGTAAATGTAGTTGTCCTGGGCTGCAGGATCGACGGTCGCCATCCGGGGGGCCTCTGAGTGCTGTGACATGTTTATTTACCTCTCACTGGTGACGGTGACATCACTGAAAATCACTACTTGGACACTAACCGGTTTCCAGGATGATTTGTTCGCGCACTGACTGCTGTTCGCTGACGGCGCACGATCGGCGAACAGCGCACGCCCCCGTTTCCGGGCCAACGCGAACGGCCCCCGGATCGGAAGGATCCAGGGGCCGTTCGCGGCGGGTGGGAAGGACTATGCCTTGGCCTCGGCAGTGGCTTCCTCTGCCTCGGCAGCTTCACCCTCAACTGCTTCGGTGGCGTCAGCGTCAGCGGCTTCTGCAGCCGGAGCTTCCTCGCCGCCGGGGCGGACGAAGTCGCTCAGGTCGACAGCCTTGCCGTCGGTGTCGGTCACCGTGGCCTGGCCGAGGACGACAGCCAGTGCCTTGCGGCGGCGGACCTCGGACACCATCATGGGGACCTGGCCGCTCTGATCGATGATCTGGGCGAACTGGTTGGGGTCCATGCCGTACTGGCTGGCCGTGGTGACGATGTAGTCGATCAGCTCGCTCTGGCTGACGTTGACTTCTTCCTTCTCCGCGATGGCGTCGAGGATGATTTCGTTCTGGAAGGCGCGGGCCGTGTTGGCGCGGACCTCTTCGCGGTGCTCTTCGGTGTCGTGCTCGCCGTCTCCGTGGCCGTTACCCTCCTGGAAGTGGGCTTCGAGCTGCTCTTCGACGACCGAGTCGGGAACGGGAACCTCAACGAGCTCGACGAGCTTGTCCAGGACCTTGTCGCGGGCTTCGACGCCCTGCTCGACGATCTTGGAGTCGGCAGCCTGCTTGGCGAGGTCCTCGCGGAGCTCGGCGAGGGTGTCGAATTCGGAGGCCAGCTGGGCGAAGTCATCGTTCGCTTCGGGCAGTTCGCGTTCCTTGACGGCCTTCACGACTACCTTGACCTGAGCGGCTTCGCCGGCGTGGTCGCCGCCCACCAGGGTGGTGTCGAAGATGGCATCTTCATCTGCGCTGAGCCCGGTGACGGCCTCGTCCATGCCCTCGAGCATGGTGCCGGCACCCACCTGGTAGGACAGGCCGGCAGCGGAGTCAACCTCTTCGCCGTCGATCGTGGCGGTGATGTCGATAGTGAGGAAGTCGCCGTCGGCGGCCGGACGGTCAACGGACTTGAGCGTGCCAAAGCGGCCGCGCAGCTCGTCGAGGGCCTTGTCGACGTCGGCTTCGGAGGATTCCGCGGCGGCAACCTGGACCTCGATGCCGGCGTAGTCCGGGAGTTCGATTTCGGGGCGGACGTCAACCTCGGCGGCGAACTTCAGGCCACCGTCGGTTGCGGAGGGATCGGGCACCTCGGTGATCTCCACCTCGGGACGGCTGAGGGGGCGTATGCCGGATTCCTGCACGGCAGCCTGGTACCAGCCGTTGAGGCCATCGTTGATGGCGGTCTCCAGGACGTAGCCGCGGCCGACGCGCTGGTCGATGAGCTTGGCGGGAACCTTGCCCTTGCGGAACCCGGGGACCTGGATCTGCGACGCAACGGTCTTGTAAGCCGAGTCGATGCTGGGCTTCAGTTCCTCAAAGGGGACCTCAACATTGAGCTTGACCCGCGTGGGGGTGAGGTTCTCGACAGCGCTCTTCACGGTCTAAGTACTCCTGGGTTGTGGGATGGGTTTCTGCAAACGCATTGGATGTCCAGGCCTGCTGGTCCTGGCCGCAGAGTCGGGGTGACAGGATTTGAACCTGCGACTTCCTGCTCCCAAAGCAGGCGCTCTAGCCAAGCTGAGCTACACCCCGTAAGTGCACAGGCAAGTCTACGGTGATACGCGTCGCGAATGCACATTTGACACGTAGGCCATGGATTAGGTTTAGTTGTATCCGGCTTCAACAGCCAGCCCGGAGTTTCCGCGAAAACGGATCTTCCTTCGGGGACGTAGCTTAATGGTAAAGCCTCAGTCTTCCAAACTGATTACGCGGGTTCGATTCCCGTCGTCCCCTCCACCGATACAGAAGAAGGCCCCTCATACGAGGGGCCTTCTTCGTTTTTGCTACTCCCCCGGTTGCTGGCAGGAGGGGCACCAATAGAGGTTACGGCCCACGAGGTCGGTAAGGAGCACGATGGTCCGGCACACCCTGCAGGGAAGGCCCTGCCGCTTGTAGACGAAGTGGACGTCCTCGCGGGCGGGGAAGTGTGCACCCTTGGGCGGCACTGGATTCCCGGCTGCAGCGGCCTTGGCGGCGGTGGTGCCGTTGAGGGTCCAATATTTCGGCGGCGTGGTGATGATCCGCCCGTCAGTGACGCCGTCGGCCATGACGGTGACGACGTCGCGCCACAGCTTCCGGGCATCGCTGTCCGGGAGGGCGCCGCCGGGAAGCCACGGATCCAGCCGGCGCCGGAACAGAACTTCAGCGCGGTAGACGTTGCCTACCCCGGCAATGATCTTCTGGTCCATGAGCAGCGCAGCCAGCGGCGTCTTCCGGGCCCGAAGGTTCGCAGCGAACCGGCCTGCGTCGCCGCGGAGGTTCCGCAGCGGATCCGGCCCGAGCCGCGCCAGGACGGCGTCGGCCTCCGCGGCGGTGATGGTTTCGCAGGTGGTTGCGCCGCGCAGATCCGCCCAGCCGTGGCTCCCGGCCAGCCGGACACGGACGGCCCCCACCGGTGGCGGCGGACCCTCGTAGGCTGCGCCGCCGTCGTCGTCCCCGTCGGCAAAAGCTTCCTGCTCCCCCACCCGGCGGGGCGCTCCAATACTGGATGCGCCGGCAAAGGTGCTGTCGCCGCCGAAGCTCCAGGCACCGTACAGGCCGAGGTGGACGTGCAGCACCAACGTGTTGCCAAAGTGGAGGAAGAGGTGCTTGCCGTGTGCCTCGGCGGCGACGAGTGCGTGCCCGTCAAGCAGAGCGGCTCCCCCGGCGAACCTGCCCTGGGGGCTGGAGACGGCGAGCGTTTCGCCGAGGAAGACGTCGCCGAACTGCCGGGCGAGCCTGCGGACCGAATGTCCCTCAGGCACTACTCGATGACCTCGCCCGTGGCCTCGTAGGCTGCAATCTTGCCGATCCGGCGGACATGGCGCTCATCGTTGCTGAACGGCTCGGCAAGGAATGCCTCAATCAGCTCGGTGGCTTCTTCCACCGAGTGCTGGCGCCCGCCCACGGCCACGACGTTCGCGTCGTTGTGCTCGCGGGCGAGGGTGGCGGTGGAAAGATTCCATGCCAGGGCAGCACGTACGCCCTTGACCTTGTTCGCGGCAATCTGCTCACCGTTTCCGGAACCGCCCAGCACGATGCCCAGGGCGTGCACGCCTGCCTGCTGGTCGGCGACCACCGCGAGGGCGGCGTTGATGCAGAAGGACGGGTAGTCGTCCTGGGCGTCGTAGACCTTGGGCCCGTGGTCCACGACGTCGTATCCCTTGCCTGTCAGGTGGGACACCAGGTGGGCGCTGAGCTCCATGCCGGCGTGGTCGGTGGCGATGTGGACCCGCGGGAAGGCAGGGGAAGTTGTCACGAGCAAGATCCGTTCGGTTCGGTGGGCTGGCAAGCCGGCCGGGTGGGGGCCGGAACAACACGGATAAGGATACTAGGACTGCCCCGGGGTCAGGACTCGGGTTGCCCAGCGGCCGCCGGCGGCCCGCCCCCGCGCCGCGCCCTGGCCGCCACCCTGGTGAGGACATCGGCCAGCCGTGCCGCCGAGGCCTGGGTGCCGCCGCTCACGGCCAGGCGCTGGCCGTCCGTCTTGCGCACGACGACGGCGGGCCCGCTGCTGACGAGCATGGCCGCGGTGCCGCGATGGTGCCGGTAGCCCCACCCGCCGTAATCAGCGGCCTTCACATCGGCCGCGCTGGCGGCCGAAATGGCACCGGCAGGGACATCCATGACAGGTACCACTCCGGCCAGCAGGACTTTCAGTCCGCCGCGGTCGGCCTTGACACGGGCGAACAGGAACGCCGTGCCGGCAGCGGCCAGGAGGACCAGCAGTATCCCGAGCCACGGCACCACGACGGCGAGGAGAGCCGCCGGGAACAGCGTAGCGATGCCGATCATGACGAACACGGAGCTCCGGGCGTGCACCCACAACCGGATGGTCTCCAGGGCGAGATCCGGGTCCGTTTCCCTGGTGATGGCTGTCTGCAGGGCACGGTCGTCATCCGGGGACCACTGCCGGTCAGCCTTGTACACCATGGCCATGGTGACGCCCAGGGAAACGGCAGCGCCGCTCCCGAGTGCCAGGACGGTCATGTCCACCCGTGACTGCCGGGCGTCAGCGAGCCCCACCTGGCCGATGAGGCCTGCCGCCAGGGCCGAGGTGATAAAGAGGCTGAGGAAGAAGCCGGTACCCATCATGATCCGGCGCATCAGCACAGGCCTGCCCAGGGGTACCGCCTGCAGCAGGACCACCCAGCCGGCAATGACAATCGCCCCTGCCCCTGCACCTACGTAGGCTTCGAACGGGGCAAAGGCGGCCCCGCCGTCGGCCGTCCAGCGCACCGCGAGCGGGTCCGGAAGGTCCGGGCGGAGCAGCCAGGCGCAGAAGGCAAAGGCGGCGGCGAGCGCGACGGGGAACCCGAGGGCAAAGCGCAGTGCCTTGGCATCCACCGAATCCAGCAGCTTTCCCATGTACCCAACGCTACCCCTGCAGCCGGCTCCGGAATTCACGTGGCCGGGGGCTGCGGCGCGCTGTGAGCCGGGCAACTTGCCAAGGACGGCAAGGATGAAAGAATGCAGCAGAGTGCCGGAACCGGGACCACCGGCCGGCAACCGAAACTTCTCTGGAGGCCCTCCTTTGCCAGGTATGAACCTGACGCGCACCGAAGCCCGTGAGCGCGCAGAACTGATCACCGCCGAGTCCTACGATGTCAGCCTGGACCTGACCCGGGGCGGAGAGGTCTTTGGCAGCACCACCACGGTGAAATTCACGGCCGTGCCCGGATCGTCGAGCTTCATTGATGCCGTGACCCGGACCGTCCACAGCGTGACACTGAACGGCCGCGTCCTCGATCCCGCAACCGTGTCCGACGGCGTGCGGATCCAGCTGCCCGGGCTGGAGGAGCGCAACGAGCTGACCGTCGTGGCCGACATGCCCTACATGAACACCGGCGAAGGCCTGCACCGGTTCGTGGATCCGGTGGACAACGAGGTCTACCTGTACACCCAGTTCGAGGTTCCGGATTCGCGCCGGATGTTCACCGTCTTCGAACAGCCGGACCTGAAGGCAACCTTCGCGTTTACCGTCACGGCACCCTCGCACTGGGACGTGATCTCCAATTCCCCCACCCCGGAGCCGGTGCAGGCCCCGGCCGCAGAGGACGGCGGAGCCAGGTCCGTATGGGCGTTTGCGCCCACCCCGCGCCTGTCCTCCTACGTCACCGCCCTGATCGCCGGACCGTACCAGTCCGTCCGCAGCGAGGTGGCCAGCTCGGACGGCCGCGTCATCCCGCTGGGGGTGTTCGCGCGGAAGTCGCTCATGCAGTACCTGGACGCCGAGAACATCTTCGAGCTCACGCGGCAGGGCTTCGGGTTCTTCGAAGCACAGTTCGGCTGCCCTTACCCGTTCGAAAAGTATGATCAGCTGTTCGTGCCGGAGTTCAATGCCGGCGCCATGGAGAACGCCGGCGCGGTGACCATCCTGGAGGGCTACGTCTTCCGCAGCAAGGTCACGGGGGCGCAGATCGAGCGGCGCGCCATCACGGTGCTCCACGAGCTGGCCCACATGTGGTTCGGGGACCTGGTGACCATGCGGTGGTGGAACGACCTCTGGCTCAACGAGTCCTTCGCGGAGTACATGTCCCACCTGGCGGCAGTGGAGGCCACGTCCTTCACCAGCGCCTGGACCACATTCGCGTCGGTGGAGAAGTCATGGGCCTACCGGCAGGACCAGCTGCCCACCACCCACCCCATCTTCGCGGAGATCAACGACCTGCAGGATGTCGAGGTCAACTTCGACGGCATCACCTACGCCAAGGGCGCCTCGGTGCTGCGGCAACTCGTGGCGTGGGTGGGCCCTGAACAGTTCATGGCCGGGGTGCGCGAGTACTTCCGCAAGCACTCGTGGCAGAACACCGAACTCAGCGACCTGCTGGTAGAGCTGGAGAAGGCCAGCGGACGCGACCTTGACGGCTGGGGACGGCAGTGGCTGGAGACGGCCGGCGTGAACACCCTCACCCCCGAGCTGGACGTGGACCAGGACGGAACGCTGAAGTCCCTGGCGATCGCGCAGACCGCGGTACCGGAGTGGCCCACCCTCCGGCCGCACCGCCTTGCGGTGGGGTTCTACAACCTCAACGCCACAGGGAAGCTGGAGCGGGTTCACCGCGAGGAGCTGGATGTCGACGGCGAACGCACCGAGGTGCCGGGCGTGGCAGGCCTGGCGCAGCCGGACCTGATCCTCGTCAACGACGACGACCTCGCCTACGCCAAGGTCCGGCTGGACCCGAAATCCCTGGCCACCGCCACCGCACACCTCAAGGACTTCGAGGCCAGCCTGCCCCGCACCCTCGTCTGGAATTCGGCGTGGGACGCGGCCCGGGACGGCCAGGCTCCGGCACGGAAGTACGTGGAACTGATCCTTGCCAACGTCGCCGCCGAGACCGATTCCTCCGTCATCCTGGTCCAGCTCCGCCAGCTGGCCACCACCCTGAACTTCTACGTGGCGGAAGAACACCGCGAAGCCACCATGGTGGCAGCCGCGGACAGGTTGTGGGAGCTGGCTTCGGAAGTCCCCGGCGGCTCCGACGCACAGCTGCAGTTCGTGAAGTCCTTTGCCCTCCTTGCCGGCAGCGGGTCCCAGCTGGACCGGGTGGCGGGCCTGCTGGACGGGTCAGCTGCCCTTGACGGGCTGGCCGTTGACCAGGACCTCCGTTGGGAGCTCGTGGCATCCCTGGTGGCCGGCGGCCGGCTGGGCCAGGACGGCATCGATTCAGAGCTCGAGCGGGACAACACGTCCAGCGGGCAGAACGCCGCCGCCCTCGCCAAGGCGGCGCTTCCCACGGCTGAGGCGAAAGCGGCCGCCTGGGAGTCGATCGTGGTCAAGGGCGAGCTGTCCAACGCGCTGCAGGGATCGGCCGTGGCGGGCTTCATGCGGGTCCGGGACCGGTCACTGCTGGAGCCGTACGCGGAGAAGTATTTCGCCGCGGTGCCGGCCATTGTGGCAACCCGGACCCACGCACTCGCCCAGCAGATCGTCGTCGGCCTCTACCCCGCGCTGCTGACCACGCAGGCCACCGTCGACCAGACCGACGCCTTCCTGGCGTCGCTGCCGGCGGAAAGCGCCGCGCTGCGGCGGATGATGCTGGAAAACCGCGACGCCGTGGCCCGGGCCCTGCGCGCCCGCGCCGCCGACGTGCTGCCGGATGGCATCGCCGGGTGAGCATCGGCGAACACACCTACGCGCTGACGGTCCAGTGGACCGGCAACCGGGGTGGCGGCACGTCGTCGTACCGGAGCTACTCCCGTGACCATGACGTGCTCATCCCGGGCCTTCCGGTGTTGAAAGGCTCGGCGGACCCGACGTTCCACGGGGACCGGGAGCGGTACAACCCCGAACAGCTCCTCCTGGCGGCCCTGGCGCAGTGCCACATGCTGTCCTACCTGCACGTGGCCGTGAAGCATGGCGTGGTGGTCACCGACTACCGGGACGAGGCATCCGGGCTGATGCGGCTCAACCGCGACGGCAGCGGACAGTTCGAACACGTGACACTGCACCCCAGGGTCACCGTGGCCGACGCCGGCCAGCTTCACCTGGCCGCCGGACTGCACCATGAGGCGAACCAGGTCTGCTTCATTGCCCGCAGCGTGAACTTCCCGGTGGGGCACCGGCCCGTTACGGTGGCAGGCTAGGCGCCGCCTGCACGGCAACTTGCCTGGAGAGGAAGGCCGTACCGCCCAGGGTGAGGATGCGCATTGCTCCACGCTGCGGCGCTAGGGTTGAAAGAGAACAGCGCAAACCCCCAAGGAGCTATTTCCCCCCATGGTCAGTATGTTGTCCATCATTCCCCCAGCATCCAGCCAGCCCGCGGGCGTCAGCATTCCGGGCATTGTGATCAGCCTCGGCGTCGGTGTGGGTATCTGGCTTGTTGCCACCTTCATCATCTCCCGCATCACCAAGCGGGTGGCGTCCGGAAGCAACTTCTTCAAGAAACCCACGTTCAAGTGGGTGGCGCCTGCCCTCAGGGCCCTGGACCACGAACGGCGCGTCCAGCGGGCGGAAACCATCGGGTCGCTGCTGAACAGCATCGTCGGGGTCCTGGTGGCAGTCATCACCGGCATGTATGTCCTGCAGAACCTGGACATCAACATCGCTCCCCTGCTTACCAGCGTGGGAATCCTGGGTGTGGCCATCGGCTTTGGCGCCCAGCAGCTGATCCGCGACTTTCTGGCGGGGATCTTCATCACCATCGAGGACCAGTACGGCATCGGCGATGTCATCGAAACCAGCGAGGTGGTGGGTGTAGTGGAGTCCATGGGGCTCCGGATCACCAGGGTCCGCTCCGACGACGGCGCCATCTGGTACCTGCGCAATGGTGAAATCCTGCGCGTGGGGAACCGGTCGCAGGGCCGTTACCTTCCGCTGCACGAGTCCGACGACGGTACCACCGACCAGGCCTCGGCTCACGTGGAGACCAAGAAGACCGACCAGAAAGCCGGCGAATAGCATGACGCTTCCGATCGAGCCGCGCCCCGCCGTCCCGGGCCCCCTCCAGCCGCAGCGGCCCCAGCTGATGCAGAACGACCCCTTCAGCCAGCCGGCGTACACGGACAGTTTCTACGACGCCGTGGGTGGGCACGAGACGTTCGCGAAGCTCATCGACGTTTTCTACGACGGCGTCGCCACGGATCCGCTGCTGCGGCCGATGTACCCGGAGGAGGACCTGGCTCCTGCAAAGCGCCGGTTCCTCATGTTCCTTGAGCAGTATTGGGGCGGACCCACAACGTACGGGGAGGAGCGCGGGCATCCGCGGCTGCGGATGCGGCATATGCCCTTCAAGGTCACACCCGAGGCGAAGGACCGGTGGCTGTTCCACATGCGCGCGGCAGTGGACGCCCTGGACCTGCCTCCGCTGTATGAGGGGACGCTGTGGGAGTACATGGAACGTGCGGCCCTGTCCATGGTGAACAGTCCGTCCGGCGCGTGATGCCCGCCCGGCAGGGGCCGGAAATTACAGGAGGCCGCTTCCGGTGCGCGCCAGGACGTGCCCGCGCGGACCGCTGAGCCTGAACCAGCGGCCGGAACGGTAGAGCCCTTGGTCGCCGTCGGCCAGGAACCCCAGGGCAAGTGCTGCGAAGGCTGCGCCGGCCGGCAGGCCGGACTGGTCCAGTTCCCGTCCCCACACGGCAGCGCGTGCATTGTTAACGATCAGGGCGCCGGGCTTGTCCGGCACAATGCCCGCCACTTCGGCGATGCCTGACTCGGCGGCCTCCCGCAGGCGGGCATCGCTGATGGTGCCCAGCGGTTCCCATCCGCCACGCGGGGCGCCTACCCCGGTCCAGGATTCGGTGACCGTGGTGGGCGGAACCGGCAGCTCGACGTCGGACCCGCCGGCGCGGGCGAGCCGGTCCAGGACGGCCGCCAGGGGCACCGTGACGTCTGTTGATGACGGATCCGCCAGCGCCATGGTGCGCAGGCCCAGGATGGTGGGGGTCGATTCGCCGAGCAGCCGGGGCCGCAGGACGCACACATAGGCCGCCAGGACGGAGCCGGCAGCCTGGAGCCGGATGGCGCCGTCGTCAATTGCTTTGGCGCGGGTGGCGAACGTCTTCAGGTCCGCAAGATCCCTGGGATCGGCGAAACGGAAGGACGACGTGAGGAGATCAGACACAACAAGAACACTACCGGCTGCGCGCAGGTTGAGTGGTTCCGCGGGCGCCGTCTAGAGTCGGACCATGACTGAAGCCGAAGCCGGACTGCTGGCGCCCACCAGCGGCGATCCCACCTCATCGCTGATCGAACTGCTGGACCTTGGCGATCTCGAAGGCGCCCGGACGGACGAGGACATCTTCCTTGGCCCGTCCCAACGGCAGCCGCATCACCGGGTCTTCGGCGGACAGGTGCTGGCACAGTCGCTCGTCGCCTCCACCAGGACGGTTGATCCGGACCGGCTGGTCCATTCAATGCACGGTTACTTCCTGCGGCCCGGCGACGCCAACAAGCCCATCACGTTCGGTGTGGAGCGGTTGCGGGACGGCAGGTCGTTTTCGGCCCGGCGTGTCCATGCCTACCAGGACGGTGTGCCGATCCTGTCCATGATCGCTTCCTTCCAGGTCGAAGCCGAGGGCATTGAACACGCTGCCGCCATGCCGGACGGAATCCCGGATCCGGAGTCGCTTCCCAGCACTGCGGACCTGCTGGGCAAGTTCGACCATCCCGTGGCGCGGCATTGGGCGTACGAGCGGCCCTTCGACATCCGGCATGTCGACCCTGCCCTCTACGTCTCGGCCAACGGTCCGCGCGAGGCGCGCAACGCCGTCTGGATGAAGACCCTCGGGCCCGTGCCGGACGACCCCAACCTGCACCGGGCGGCCCTGGCCTACGCCAGCGACTACACCCTGCTCGAGTCAATCCTCCGGAGGCACGGGCTGAGCTGGATCACCCCCGGGATGAACGTTGCCAGCCTGGACCACGCTATGTGGTGGCACCGTCCCGCCCGGGTGGACGACTGGCTGCTCTACGTCCAGGAGTCGCCCAGCGCCCAGGGTGCCCGCGGCCTGGCCGCCGGCAAGATCTTCAACCGGGAAGGCCAGCACGTCGCCTCCGTGGCCCAGGAGGGCATGGTGCGGGTCCCGCTCGACACGGCGGGAACACCCGAATCCGGGTCATAGGAAATCCCTGGACGCGATAAGGGCGGCACCCTCACGGGTGCCGCCCTTATGTTTACGTGGATACGCCGCTGTGTCGGCCCGAGGTTTAGTCGCGGGTCAGGCGGCGGTGGGTCACACGGTGCGGCTTGGCCGCGTCTGGTCCGAGCCGCTCCACCTTGTTCTCCTCATAGGATTCGAAGTTGCCCTCGAACCAGTACCACTTCGACGGGTTCTCCTCGTCACCTTCGTAAGCGAGGATGTGGGTGGCGACCCGGTCAAGGAACCACCGGTCGTGGGAGACGACAACGGCGCAGCCGGGGAACTCCAGGAGTGCGTTCTCCAGGCTGCTGAGGGTTTCGACGTCGAGGTCGTTTGTGGGCTCGTCAAGGAGCAGCAGGTTGCCGCCCTGCTTCAGGGTCAGGGCCAGGTTCAAGCGGTTCCGCTCACCACCGGACAGGACGCCGGCCTTCTTCTGCTGGTCCGGGCCCTTGAAGCCGAACGCTGCAACGTAGGCGCGGGACGGCATCTCCACGTTGCCGACCTGGATGAAGTCCAGCCCGTCGGAGACAACCTCCCACAGGGTCTTGTTGGGGTCGATGCCGCCGCGGCTCTGGTCCGCGTAAGAGATCTTGACCGATTCGCCGATCTTCAGGTCGCCGCCGTCGAGCGGTTCCAGCCCCACGATGGTCTTGAAGAGCGTGGTCTTGCCAACACCGTTGGGGCCGATGACGCCGACGATGCCGTTCCGCGGGAGGCTGAAGGACAGCCCGTCGATCAGGGTCCGGTCCTCGAAGCCCTTCTGCAGGTTCTTGGCTTCCAGCACCACGCCGCCGAGGCGGGGTCCCGGCGGGATCTGGATCTCTTCGAAGTCAAGCTTGCGGGTGCGGTCGGCTTCCGCGGCCATCTCCTCGTACCGGGCCAGACGCGCCTTCGACTTGGTCTGGCGGCCCTTGGCGTTGGAGCGGACCCAATCAAGTTCCTCGGCAAGGCGCTTGGCCTGCTTGGCGTCCTTCTTGCCCTGGATCTCAAGGCGGGCGCGCTTCTTCTCCAGGTAGGTGGAGTAGTTGCCCTCGTAGGGGTAGAGGTGGCCGCGGTCCACCTCGGCGATCCATTCCGCCACGTGGTCGAGGAAGTAGCGGTCGTGGGTGACGGCGAGGACAGCGCCCGGGTAGCTCGAGAGGTGCTGTTCGAGCCACAGCACGCTTTCGGCATCCAGGTGGTTGGTGGGCTCGTCGAGGAGCAGCAGGTCCGGCTTCTGCAGCAGGAGCTTGCACAGTGCCACACGGCGGCGCTCACCACCGGAAAGGTTGGTGACGTCCGCGTCGGCCGGCGGGCAGCGGAGGGCATCCATGGCCTGCTCGAGCTGGGAATCGAGGTCCCAGGCGTCGGCGGCATCAATGGCTTCCTGAAGTTTGCCCATTTCTTCGAGGAGGGTGTCGTAGTCGGCGTCCGGGTTGGCCATTTCCTCGGAGATCTCGTTGAAGCGCTGGATCTTGCCGTAGATCTCGCCGACACCTTCCTGGACGTTGCCCAGCACGGTCTTTTCCTCGTTCAGCGGCGGTTCCTGAAGCAGGATGCCCACGCTGTATCCGGGGCTGAGCCTGGCCTCACCGTTGGAGGGCGTGTCCAGCCCGGCCATGATCTTGAGGATGGTGGACTTACCGGCACCGTTGGGGCCCACAACACCAATCTTGGCGCCCGGGAAGAAGGACATGCTTACGTCATCGAGGATGAGCTTTTCGCCAACGGCCTTGCGGGCCTTGGTCATTGTGTAGATAAATTCCGCCATGGTCTCAAATCTAATGGGTCGGCGGGCAGATCTCACATTTGCAGGGCTCCTTCGGCTCGATCAGGACCCTACGAAGCACTTCCCGCTGGCGAGGACGGGCAGTACTGTCACGGTCACGGCCCCTTCCCGGACCTGGCCTATCACGCAGGCCTTGCCTTGCAGCACCGCCGCCTCGATGGCGTCCGCTTCCAGCCCGGTAGGCGTGCGGCTTTGCGAGACCTGGAGCACGCCGGGGGCAATGCCGGCACCCGTCAGGGCGTCGCTTACCTGGCCCGTGGCGGGTTTGGGGGCACCGGCGGCCAACTTGGTGAGGGCGTCGGTGACCGTCCGCTTCACCGTCTCGGTGGCTGCGGCCTCGGCGGCCGGCGACGATGCTCCGGAGGTGTCCGCGAGCGCCCCGTCGCTGCTTTCACCGGCGGCTGCCGAGGCCTGGGGCCGCGCGGACTGTCCCTGCGTGGCCTGGGCGGCAGCCGAGGGCGCCGGGTTGCCGGACTGGTCCATGGTGGGCGCGTTCGATGAAGGACCGGCAACGCACCCTGTCAAGAGTGTGGCCAGGACGGCGCACGCCAGCGCTGCACCGGCCCGGTTGTTCTGCCGGTGGAAAGGGGTGTGCCGCATGGTGCCATTCTGCCATGGTCCCGTTGGCGGACGGGCGGTGGGCGGCCGGGGGGTGCCGCCGCTCCGCCCGTCCGGGACTTGATGGGACGCGCTGAAGGCTGATGCGTGGATCCTAGACTTCCGCGAGCTCCCCCGTTTCGAGGTCAAGCGAGGCCATGGCGCCGTCACTGTCCTCGATGACCACTGATGCATGGCCCTCATCGTCCGGGTGTTCGTCCCTGTCCTCGGGCTCATCCTGGAGCTGGTCCAAACCCGCGTGGGGGCCGGGATCGGAGGCCGGTGGATGTTCCACGAGAGAGAGCGCCGGCCGTGACGATGTCCGGATGAAGTTGGCCGAGCCCAGGGACAGGTCATGCCCCACGGTGTCGGCGTCGATGACGGTGGAGTGGTAGACGCGCCCGTCCTTCTCCCAGGTGCGGATCTTCAGTTTGCCAACCACGATGACGGGCTGGCCTTTCCTGATGCTGCATCCAAGGGTTCCCGCGAGCTGGCGGTAGCCCTGGACGGTGAACCAGTTGGTGTGGCCGTCCTGCCAGGTATTGGATTCCCGGTCGAAACGGCGGCTGGTGGAACCGACGCGGAAAGAGGCCGTAGCCACTCCCCCCGGCGTGGTGGAACTCGTGATCTCGGTGGCCACGAAGCCCCGGATGGTGATCGTTTCGCTCATCTCTTCGTCCTGTCTCAATGGTGCTGCCCTGTGCAGGCATGACCAGCATTGCGCCGGACGGCGGAAGGAAGGAGGGGCGGGTTGGTGTATGTGGACAACGTGGGTGCAGGCGCCATTGTGGAGGGGCAGTGGGTGCCGGATGACAGCGCCGGCAGCTCCGGCAAGGTAAACTTTTCGAGGCGCCGGCGTACAGGCCGGAACCCGATGCCTCAGTAGCTCAGGGGATAGAGCAGCGGCCTTCTAATCCGCCGGTCGGGGGTTCGATTCCCTCCTGGGGCACCCAGCCAGCGCCCCGGTCTTCGGACCGGGGCGCTTCTGTTTTTACCCTTGCTATGCCTGCAGCCTGTGCGGCGCTTCGACGAGTGACCGGATGACACTGCCGGCGGCACCCAGCAGCGCTCCCGACTCCCCCACGGCCGAAACCGAGACCTGGCCGGCCGCGTACCTGCCCGGCGCATACTTCTGCAGGCTCTCGAGCAGCGGATTGCGAAGCCATGGTTCGAGGACGGCGAAATGCCCGCCGAGGACGACGGAGGCAATATTGACCACCCGCGCCGTTGACGCGAGAGCTATGCCCAGGCAGCGCCCGGCACGCTCGACGGCGGCCAACGCCCCCGGCTGCCGTGCATCCAGCGCCCGGAGGAGCTCGGCCATGGCGGCCGAGCGTGAATGTCCCGCGGATCCGATCCCGGCCGCCTCGAAGATGGCATCCTGGCCGGCCACGGTTTCCAGGCAGCCCGTCCCGCCGCACGAGCATCGCGCACCGTCGGGGTCCACCACGATGTGGCCCACTTCGCCGGCGTGGCCACCGGGGCCCGTGAAGAGTTCAGACCCGATGACCAGGCCGCCACCGACGCCCACCTCGCCGGAGACGAAGAGGAAATCCGATGCACCATCCGGCCGGTGCCGCAGCTCGGCCAGGGCGGCGGCGTTGGCTTCGTTGAAGAGGGCAACTCCCAACGGCGCTTCGGGCAACAGTGCGGCAAGGTCAAGGTCGGCACCGGCCCAGCCCAGGTTGGGTGCCGTGAGCACCCGCGCGGCGGATGGGTCCACCAAGCCGGGCACCGCGAGTCCGCCGCCCAGGACCTGGACTCCCTGTTCCCCGGCCGCACTCCGTACCCTGGCAGCCAAAACGGCGAGCGCTGCCATGACGGGACCGTCCACGCTGTTGCGGTTATTGCGTTCCTGCACCTCACTGACCAGAACGCTTCCCGCCAGGTCAACCACTGCAGCGGAGATGTAGTCCACGTTGATCTCCATCCCCATGACTGCCCGGCCGGGGTTAAGTTCCAGCCCGACACCCGGGCGCCCGCGACCCTGCGGATTGAAGCCGATCTCGCGGACGATGCCGGCGTCCAGGAGATCCAGCACCAGGCTGGACACGGATGCTTTGGTCAAGCCGGTGGCGGCCGCCAGCTGGGCACGGCTGGGATGGGCTCCCGGCGGGAACTCGGCGATCCTTCCCAGCACCAGGGCCAGGTTGCTGCGCCGGACGTCCCCCACGCTTCCAGGGGCCGACCCCCCGGTTCCCGCCACCGCGGGCGCCGGCATCACCATCACAAAGCTCCTCCGTCAGCACATGGGTCCGGCCGTCATCTGGCTCGCCGGACCCCTTGACCCCACCCTACGTCCGCCCATATAGTTCAGGCAATAAACTAAAGTTTCGCACCCGGCGAAGCACACGATTGCAAGGACGCATCATGACCCTCTCCCCCACCCCCGCTGACAAGTTCACCTTTGGTCTCTGGACCGTCGGCTGGACGGGCGCCGACCCGTTCGGCGTGGCCACCCGTGCCGCCCTGGATCCCGTGGAAGCAGTCCACCGGCTCAGCGAACTGGGCGCCTATGGCATCACGTTCCACGACAACGACCTGGTCCCTTTTGATGCCAGCGCCTCCGAGCGGGAGCTGATCCTCAAGAACTTCCGCGCAGCCCTGGCAGAAACCGGCCTGAAGGTTCCGATGGTCACCACCAACTTGTTCAGCCACCCGGTGTTCAAGGACGGCGGCTTCACTTCGAACGACCGCTCCATCCGCCGCTTCGCCCTCTCCAAGGTCCTGCGCAACATCGACCTCGCCGCGGAACTCGGCGCCGAAACCTTCGTCATGTGGGGCGGCCGCGAAGGCAGCGAATACGACGGCTCCAAGGACCTTGCCGCCGCGCTGGACCGGATGAAGGAAGGCGTGGACACGGCCGCGGGCTACATCAAGGACAAGGGCTACAACCTGCGGATCGCACTGGAACCCAAGCCCAACGAACCCCGCGGCGATATCTTCCTGCCCACCGTCGGCCACGGCCTGGCCTTCATCGCCCAACTGGAACACGGCGACATCGTGGGCCTGAACCCGGAGACCGGCCACGAGCAGATGGCCGGGCTGAACTTCACCCACGGCATCGCCCAGGCGCTCTGGGCCGGCAAGCTCTTCCACATCGACCTCAACGGACAGCGCGGCATCAAGTACGACCAGGACCTCGTCTTCGGCCACGGCGACCTGACCAGCGCCTTCTTCACGGTGGACCTGCTCGAAAACGGCTTCCCGGGAGGCGGCCCGAAGTACGACGGCCCCCGGCACTTCGACTACAAGCCCTCCCGCACCGACGGCTACGACGGCGTCTGGGAATCCGCAAAGGCCAACATGTCCATGTACCTGTTGCTCAAGGAGCGTGCCCTCGCCTTCCGCGCCAACCCCGAAGTCCAGGAAGCGCTCAAGGCCTCCGGCGTCTTCGAACTCGGCGAACCCACGCTCAACGCCGGCGAAAGCACCGCAGACCTGCTCGCTGACACCGCCTCCTTCGAGGACTTCGACGCCGACAAGGCCGCCGAGCGCTCCTTCGCGTTCGTCCGCCTCAACCAGCTCGCCATCGAACACCTCCTGGGCGCCCGCTAGGCCATGGCACTCGTCGCAGGGATCGACAGTTCAACCCAGTCCTGCAAGGTAGTGATCCGCGACGCGGACACCGGCGAACTGGTCCGCCAGGGCCGCTCCGGCCACCCCGACGGCACCGAAATCCATCCGGACCACTGGTGGACGGCGCTGCAGAAAGCCGTTGCCGAAGCGGGCGGCCTGGATGACGTGGCCGCCATCTCCGTCGGCGGCCAGCAACACGGCATGGTCTGCCTCGACGCAGACGGTGAGGTGGTCCGCCCGGCACTGCTGTGGAACGACACCCGCAGCGCCGGGGCAGCGGTGGAACTCATCAACGGCGCCGGCAACGGAGACCCCGTTGCCGGCGCCCGGTACTGGGCCGGCGCCACCGGCACCGTCCCCGTGGCCTCATTGACAGTGACCAAGCTGCGCTGGCTTGCGGCGAACGAACCGGACAACGCCGCCAAGGTTGCTGCCGTATGCCTCCCGCACGACTGGCTGACCTGGCGGCTCGCCGGTTACGGGCCGGGCAGCGGCGCGGCGGGCCTGGCCGCACTGGCAACGGACCGCTCTGATGCCTCGGGCACCGGGTACTACTCGACGGCGGAGGGCAGGTACCTGCCGGACGTCCTGGCATCCGCGCTGGGACACGTCCCAACCCTCCCCAAGGTCCTCGGGCCACTGGAGCAGGCGGGCCGCACCCCCGCAGGCGCCGTGCTTGGAGCAGGTGCCGGGGACAACGCGGCCGCCGCACTGGGCGCCGGAGCGGAACTGGGCGACGTCGTCATGTCCCTGGGCACCTCGGGAACGGTATTTGCCGTCTCGGACACGGCGCCGGCAGATGCATCGGGACTGGTGGCCGGGTTCGCCGATGCTGCAGGGAACTACCTTCCGCTGGTGTGCACGTTGAACGCCACGCGCGTTTTCGATGCCACCGCCGCCCTGCTGGGTGTGGACCTGGCGGAGTTCAACAGGCTGGCGCTGTCCGCTGAACCAGGCGCCGGAGGGCTGACGCTGGTCCCGTACTTCGATGGGGAACGGACGCCCAACCTGCCGGACGCCACCGGCACCCTGCACGGCATCACGCGGACCAACTACACCCCCGCCAACCTGGCGCGCGCCGCCGTCGAAGGCGTGGTCTGTTCCCTGGCCGACGGCCTGGCCGCGCTGCAGGACCAGGGCGTGGCCGCGCGGCGGATCCTCCTCGTGGGCGGCGGCGCCCAGTCCGGCGCCGTCCAGGACGTCGCAGCGAGCCTGCTGGGAACCCGTGTCACGGTTCCCCGCCCGGGCGAGTATGTCGCGGACGGAGCGGCCCGCCAAGCCGCCGCCGCACTCACCGGTCATTTCCCCGCCTGGTCCGCGGACGCCGTCGACCTCCCCGGGGGAACGGACGACGCCGGCGTGCTGGCCCGGTACCGCCGGCTCGCCTTGGCGTACGCCTAGGACGGTCCGCGAAACCACGAAGGGCCCGGACCGCCCTGCGGCGGTCCGGGTCCTTCCATATGGGGCGCAGGCTCCGGCTTTCGGAAAACGTCGGCAGGAGCCCGCGGTCTGTATCCGGTCAGGCGAACGGGAGGACGAGCTCCGCGTACCGCTCCTTGACCTTGGCCAGGACGGTATTGCCGTCCGTGTCCCAAATCTCCTGGTTGAAGATCTCCACCTCGATGTCGCCGGTGTAGCCGGCATCCCGCACCCAGGTGCCGATCGTGGCGAAGTCCACCACACCGTCGCCCATGTACCCGCGGGACAGCAGCGGGTCCGCGGCGATGGGCATATTGAAGTCGCACACCTGGTAGGAAGCGAGGCGGTTCTCCCGGCCCGCGCGCCCGATCTGCGCCTTCAGTTCCGGATCCCACCAGACATGGAAGGTGTCCACGGCGACGCCCACCGTTGAGGCATCGAACGGCGCGGCGAGGTCCAGCGCCTGCCCCAAGGTGGAGATCAGGGCACGGTCGGCTGCATACATCGGGTGCAGCGGCTCCAGGACCAGGCGGACGCCGTGCTCCGCGGCGAACGGGACCAGGTCGGCGAGCCGGTCGGCAACGCGTTGACGCGCCGCCACGACGTCCTTCTCCCCCGGCGCCAGGCCGCCGACCACCAGGAAGAGTTCCCGGGTGTCCAGGGCCACGGCTTCAAGGATCGCTGCGCGGTTGTCCGCGAGCGCAGCCGCTTGGCCGTCGGCGTCCGCCGCGGTGAGGAACCCGCCGCGGCACAGCGAGGAAACGCGCAGGCCGGCGTCCTTGATCAGGCGGGCCGCCTTGTCCAGGCCGGCTTCCTCCACCCGGTCCCGCCAGGGGCCGATTGAGGGTATGCCGGCGTTGACGCACCCCTCCACGACCTGGGCGAGCGTCCACTTCTTGGTGGTGGCGCTGTTGATGGACAGGCGCGCGAAGTCGCTCATACTCCCACCCCGTTGATGCGCAGGTAGTCGGACATCCGGAAGGCCGCCAGCGCGGGGTCTTTCAGCAGTCCGGCCTGGTCCGCGAGCTCGAAGGTCCTGGCCAGGTGGCAGACGGAGCGGCCGGAATGCAGGCCGCCCACCATCTGGAAGCCGGGCTGCTTGCCGTTGAGCCAGGACATGAACGCGATGCCCGTCTTGTAGTAGAACGTGGGGGCGCTGAAGATGTGCTTGCCCAGTTCCCGGGTGGAGTCGAGGATTTCGCGGGCCTTGGCGGCGTTGCCTGCGTCGTAGTTCTGCAGGGCAACCGAAGCGGCGGGGTAGATTGCCGCGAAGATTCCCAGCAGGGCGTCGGAGTGGTGCCTGCCGTCGCCGTCGATGAGTTCCGGGTAGTTGAAGTCGTCGCCGGTGTAGAGCCGGACGCCTTCGGGCAGGGCCGCCCGCAGGGCAACCTCGTGGCCGGCATCGAGCAGCGAGACCTTCACCCCGTCCACCTTGGCGGCATTGTCCTTGATGAGGCCCAGGAACGTTTGGGTGGCCGTGGCAACGTCGTCCGATCCCCAGTATCCGGCGAGGGCGGGATCGAACATGGTGCCCAGCCAGTGCAGGATGACCGGCTGGTCCGCTTCCTGCAGCAGGGTGGAGTAGACCGACAGGTAGTCCTCGGGGCCACGTGCCACCTTCGCCAGGGCGCGGGAGGCCATGAGGATGACCTTGGGCCCGGCCTCTGTGACGACGGCGATCTGCTCGCGGTAGGCCTCAAGGACGGCCTTGATGCCGGCCTCGCCGGAGGGCAGCGCGTCGATGTCCAGCTGGTCGGTGCCGGCACCGCAGGAGACGAGGTCCCGGACGGACTTCCCGGCGGTGGCCGCATTGCCGGCCGAGACCACGGCGGCAGCTTCCACCCCTGTCCGCTTGATGAGCTGCTGGGTGGCGGACCAGTCCAGGCCCATGCCCCGCTGGGCGGTATCCATGGCGTCGGCCACACCGAGGCCGTAGGACCACAGCTCGTGGCGGTACGCCATGGTGGCGTCCCAGTCAAGCCGCGCGGGGGCACCCGGGGTGTTGTCGGCGAGCACTTCGGGGATGACGTGCGCGGCGGCGTACGCCCGGCGTGCCGTCAAGGGCGCCGTGGGACGGCCCCACGTGGCGCCGCCCTGGAGCCGGTACTCCCGGGTGCCGCCGTCTTCGGAGGGAAGGATGAGGGAAGTCATCAGAGGGTGATCTCCGGGATGTCGATGGTGCGGCGTTCGTCGTTTGACTGCAGGCCCAGCTCGGCGAGCTGGACGCCCCGGGCGGCGGAGAGCAGGCCGAAGCGGTGTTCGCGGCCGGCGACGACGTCGCGGAGGAATTCCTCCCACTGCAGCTTGAAGCCGTTGTCCAGGTCGGCGTTGGCGGGCACTTCCTGCCACTGGTCGCGGAATGATTCGGTAACCGGAAGGTCCGGGTTCCAGACGGGCTTGGGAGTGTGGGCGCGCTGTTGGGCGACGCACTTGTTCAGGCCGGCGACGGCCGAGCCATGGGTGCCGTCCACCTGGAATTCCACCAGTTCGTCGCGGTATACCCGGACAGCCCAGGAGGAGTTGATCTGGCCTACGACCTCGTCGCCGGCCGGGGTAACGAGCTCGAAAATGCCGTAGGACGCGTCGTCGGCGGTGGCCGTGTACTCCTTGCCCGCTTCGTCCCAGCGCGCCGGGATATGGGTGGCGGTCTTGGCATTGACGCTCTTGACCTTGCCGATGATGCCTTCAAGAACATAGTTCCAGTGGCAGAACATGTCGGTGGTCATTCCGCCGCCGTCTTCCTTGCGGTAATTCCAGGACGGGCGCTGGGCCGCCTGGATGTCGCCTTCGAAGACCCAGTAGCCGAACTCGCCGCGGATGGACAGGATCCGGCCGAAGAAGCGTTCATCCACCAGCCGGCGGAGCTTGACCAGGCCCGGGAGGTACAGCTTGTCGTGCACAACGCCCGCCGTGACGCCGGCTTCCTTGCCGATGCGGGCCAGTTCAATGGCCTCCTCGAGGGTTTCTGCCGTCGGCTTTTCCGTGAAGATGTGCTTGCCCGCCAGCATGGCCTTCTTCAGCGTCGCGGCCCGCAGGCTGGTCATGGAGGCATCGAAGACGACGTCCACCGTGGGGTCATTGATCACGGCGTCGAGGTCCGTGGTCCACTCGGACACCTTGTGCTTTTCCGCCAGCTCGCGGATCTTGGCTTCGTTGCGGCCCACCAGGATGGGCTCAACCTGGACCCGGGTGCCGTCTTCCAGCGTGAAGCCGCCGGCGTCGCGGATGGGCAGGATGGACCGCAGCAGGTGCTGGCGGTAGCCCATGCGGCCGGTGATGCCGTTCATGGCAATACGGATCGTTTTAGTTTCGAAGCCCATGTGTCCTCCACGGTGAGTGAGCAAGGTGTACTCAAGACGAATTGGGAAAGCGCATTCCCTCTGTTTCCATGATGCACCGCGCCGTTTCGCTTGGCAAGCGCTTTCCGGAAGTAGTTTGAACTGTCATAATGTCCTTAGCCTTTTGAGGCCGCCCCGACCACCAGGAGATGCTGTGGCTGCTAGTACCCTTACCGAGGTTGCCCGCCTGGCCGGCGTCTCGCCTGCCACGGCGTCCCGCGTGCTGAACGGCTCGGCCCGGACCCCCGGCAAGGACATTGCCGAGCGCGTCCGCCAGGCGGCGGACTCACTGGGGTACATCCCCAACGCACAGGCCCAGGGCCTTGCCAAATCCAGCTCGGGCCTGATCGGCCTGATTGTCCACGACATCGCCGACCCGTACTTCGCCGCCATTGCCCGCGGCGTGCAGGACGCCGCCCGGGAACAGCGGAAGATGGTGCTCCTTGCCACGACAGGCGGCGGCCCCGCGGAAGAAAAGGAAGCAGTGGCTGCCTTCGCCGCCCGCCGTGCCGACTCCATCGTGATCGCCGGCTCCCGCTCCTGCCGCGCGGAGGACCAGGAGGGCAACGCACAGCTGGCGGCCGAGCTGGACCGGTATTGCCGCAACGGCGGCAGGGTGGCAGTGGTGGGGCATCCCGTGGTGGGTGCCACCGCATTGGAGGGCTACCACGTCGTCGAAGTCCCCAACCAGGAACTTGCCGGCCGGCTGGCCACCGAGCTTGCCGCCGGCTGGGACGGCGACTTCGTCATTATTGGCGGGCCCGAAGGCCTGTATACCTCCGATGACCGGGTCCGGGGTTTCCAGGAAGGCCTGGCACGCGCCGGACACCGGCCGGCAGAGGTGCTCAGGAGCGCCTTCAACCGTTCGGGCGGCTACGAGGCAGGCCTGCAACTGGCCGCACGAATCAAGGCGGCCGCCGCCGGGAACCCCGCCGCGCCTAAGCTTTGCATTTTCGCGGTCAACGACGTGATGGCGATCGGCGCCGCAGCAGCCCTCCGGTCCGAGGGGCTGCGGATTCCCCGCGACGCGTCAATCGCGGGTTTCGACGACATCGAGACGCTGCGGGACTTCCGGCCGGCCCTGTCCACCGTCCGCCTGCCGCTCGAAGATATAGGCCGGCTGGCCACCAGGGCCACCCGCCCCCGCCCGGCCGGCCAGGACCAGGAAGCGGCGCCTGACGAAGCCGTTACCGGCGAGGTCGCGCTGCGGCGCAGCACCGAGGCCGCCGCCGTATGATGCCGCGAAGGATCACCGCGGTTCCGGCCTGCACTGAAGCCGCGGGCACGCGCCCGGCCATCCTTGTCCTGCCAGGCGGCGGTTATGCGCACCAGGCGGACCACGAGGCGGAGCCGGTTGCGGAATGGCTCGCATCGCTGGGTATCCACGCTTTCGTCCTGCGTTACCGGGTGGCCCCGGACCGCCACCCGGCGCCCCTTGAAGACGCCAAAGAGGCCATGCTCTACATCCGGAGCGGACCGCACGGCCTTGCCGTGGACCACGAGCGTGTGGGCGTCCTGGGATTCTCGGCCGGCGGTCATCTGGCGGCCACGCTGGCCACCGCAGCAGCCAGCGGCAACCGGGACCTCGACGTGGCCGCCGCCGTCCCGGACCTCTCGGTCCTTTGCTACCCGGTGGTGTCCCTGATCCAGGACACGCATCAGGGGTCGGTGGACAACCTCCTGGGCGAGGTGCCGCCGTCGGACCTCCTTACCGGCCTCTCCGCGGACCTGAACGTGACGGCCCGGACTCCGCCGGCTTTCCTCTGGCACACCGCAGACGACGAAGCTGTCCCGGTGGCCAACAGCCTGAACTACGCCAAGGCGCTGATCGCCGCCGGCGTTCCCGCCGAACTGCACGTCTTCCCGGAGGGGCGGCATGGACTCGGACTGGCAGCCGCGGACCCAGGCCCCGGACAGTGGACGTCCTTGTGTGCGTCCTGGCTGGTTCGTGCCGGCTGGGCGGAGGCCACGGCCGCAACCGCCCGGGCCGCAGCAGCCGGCCCCTTTTAGTCCCGCCGGTCCACTGCGCGGATGGTCCAGCTCGCCGAGTGGGACCCGCCCGGTTCGAGGTGGATTAGGTCTGTTCCGGAATTGAAGGCGTCCGGCGGACAGGTCATGGGCTCAACCGCCAGGCCCAGCCGGTCCGGACCCACAGGCTTGTCCCCCGTATGCACCTGGACCCAAGGCCACTCCGGCCCCCATTCCAGCTCCACGCCGTTTCCCGACGGATCCAGTACGCGGACGCGCGCCAGCCCGGCAGCATCGCGGGAGATCCCGGTAAAAGCGTGGTCGATCTTGACTGGTCCCAGTTTGCGCGGGAGACGGAAGTCGAAGTCATCCTGCTCCACCTGCCGCATGGCCACCGGGAGCAGCCGGTCCGGGGTGACCTCAAGGTAGGCGTCTGCCGGAAGTTCAAGGGACCAGTCATCCAGCGGAGCAGCGCCGGCTACAAGGTAGGGATGGGGGCACACCCCATAGGGTGCGGCCCGGGTACCGGTGTTGACGGCGGTGACCGTACCGCGGAGGCCATCACCGGAGAGGGAATAGGCGACCGTGAGCTCCAGGCTGCCCGGGTATTCCGGCCCCGCGGGAACACGGCAGCCGAGCACTGCCCGGTCCGCCGATGCCTCCAGGACGTCCCAGGCCTGGTGGATGGCCAGCCCATGCAGGGCCGACCCGCGCTCCGGCTCATTGATGGCGGCAGCATAAGACTCGCCGCCGTACGAATAGGCTCCGTCAGCGAGCCGGTTGGGCCAGGGAGCGCAGATCACGCCCCGGTAGTCCGGAACCCCGCCCTCCGACCCAAAGCCCACCACCAGGTTCCGGTCCCCGCACCCCAGTTCCCGGAGTGCACCGCCGCGGGAGGTCACGACGGCGGTGTAGGGTCCGTGGGCGATGCGGACTTCGGTTCCGGTTCCGGGCATGGCATCCTCCACGATCAATGTTGTTAGCGCTAAACAGCATACGTCATCGCAGCGGCGCCCGGCTGGTTAGAGTTGCCCCATGGAAGCGGCACCCGACCAGTACCTCATCGGCGCCGTCAGGAGTGCGCTGTGGGAGTTGTCCGATCCCGCGCGTGCCGCCGGCGCGCAGGCATATATGAAGTCTTCCGTGCCGTCCCTGGGCGTCCGGGTTCCGGACGTCCGGAGGATCGCGGCGCAGGCCACGGCAGGGTTTCCCCCAACATCGGCGGCCGGGCTGCGCGCCACGGTGCTGGAACTGTGGCGCACGGCCGCGTTCCGGGAAGAACGCTATGCGGCCATCGACCTGACCGGCAACCGCCTGGTTGCCAAAGACCTGGCGATGCTGCCGGTGTATGAGGAAATCATCCGCACCGGGGCATGGTGGGATTTTGTGGACGGCGTGTCCGGCCGGATCTGCGCCCTGCTGCTGGCGCACCCGGCCGAGATGACAGCTGTGCTCAGGACGTGGAGCCGTGATCCGGACTTCTGGATTCGGCGTGCGTCCATCACGTCGCAGCTGCGGGCGAAGGAAGCCACCGATACGGCGCTGCTTGCCGATGTCATTGAACCGAACCTGGCGGACCGGGAATTCTTTATCCGCAAAGCGATTGGCTGGGCGCTCCGTGAGTTCGCCAAAACGGCGCCTGAATGGGTGGAGGAATTCGTCGCCCGGCATGGGCAGGAGCTGAGTCCGTTGTCCCGCAGGGAGGCCCTGCGCAGGATCGGCACCGGCCGCCCGTAGCGTAGCCGCCGCTAGATCACGGGACGTTCGACGACGGGCTCGTGCGTCTTGCGGAACAGCCGGCGGGTGCCGGGATCCCAAAAGATCAGGTAGAGGCCGAAGAGCAGCGCGGTCAGGGCCGCCGCAATCCGGGCCAGCAGGAGGGCGAAGCCCAGGTCTTGGGTCTGCAGGTAGGGAAAGACGTCCAGCTGGTCCGAAATTGCGTAGATCATGAAGAATGACACCACGAAGTACAGCGCTTTGACCTGCCAGTCGTTACGGATGCCCGTCACGGCGAACAGCGGGATCAGCCACACCACGTACCAGGACTGGATGATGGGGGCCAGCAGGACCACTGCGGCCAGGCCGAGCGTGAGGCGGCGCATCAGGCGGTCATGGTCGCCCTTGAGGATCTGCCAGGCGAGGATGGCCACGGCAAGCAGCTTGCCGGCGTCGAACACCCAGCCCGCCGGGACTGAGCCGTCCAGCCCGAACGCGTTGGCAAGGGACCCCACCACCATGCCAAGCAGGCCCACCGGGGCGTACCAGATGGAGATGCTCCCGGGCGCGGAGAGTCCGTTGATCCAGCCGAAGCCGAAGCCGTTGACCAGGCTCATCAGGGCCAGCAACGCCAGGCTCAGGCCGGCCGTGAGCGCCCAGAACGCGATTTTCCGCAGCCACCCGGCGTTCCTGCCCGCCCAGAGGAGGCCGATGAACGGAAGGAAGACGATGGTGATGGGCTTGACGGCAATGGACAGCGTGACCAGCACTATGCCCCGGACCTCCCGGCGGGTCGCGGAGTAGTAGAGCCCGGCAAGCGCCAGCCCGATCATGAGCGAGTCGTTGTGCACGCTGGCAATGAAGTTGGTCAGGAATAGCGGGTTGGCCGCGGTGAGCCACAGGGCCCGGTGGGGATTGATGCCGTGCAGCTCTGCGAGCCGGGGCACGTAGATGACGCAGAGCACGACGCCCGCCAGGGCCACCAGCCGGAACAGCATGATGCAGGCTTCCGGCTGGACGCTGGTCGCCCACACGACGAACTGCTCGATCCAGAGGAACAGCTGGCCGTAAGGAACCGGAGCTTCGGTCCACTGTTTGTCGGCTCCCAGCTGGAAGTAGTTGGACAGCGCGGAAATGCCGTTTTCGTAAGGGTTGAACCCTTCCACCATCAGCCGTCCCTGGCCGATGTAGGCATAGACGTCGCGGCTGAACAACGGGACGCTGAACATCATGGGGAGTCCCCACGCCACCACCGCCGCCAGGGTGGCGCGCCGGGCCTGGCCGCCCCACACACGGACTTTTTGGCCGAGCCGCAGCCAGGCGCGCACCAGCAGCATGCCCCCTGCGGCGACCAGCACGATGGACAGGGCCACGCCCGGCGCTTCGGTGCGCATCCAGATGAACAGCGGCATGCGGCGGAGTTCGGAGACCGGCGCGAGCCAGCCCACCCCGGCCGAACCGAACATCATGAACAACGACCCGAGGAAGCCGGCAAGCAGGGGTGAGCGGGGATTGTCCACCTCGGCACCGCCCGCCGGGGCAGTACCGGCCGCCGCCATCTCCCCCGTTGCGGGCACAGGCGCCGTCATTTCAGGAATGTCCAATCTTCTTGCGTTTCCGCTGCTGCCCGGCGAACCGCTGGGCGGCCGGGACATGTTCGAAGGCGGCGGGGCGACCCGCCGTGTACCCGAAATCCTAGCATCGGCGGGGCGTCCGGGACTGTAACGGTACGCTTGTCCGGTGCCTATATCTAACGAACGAATCGTCTGGATCGACTGCGAAATGACCGGCCTGGACATCAAGAACGACGCCCTCATCGAGGTGGCAGCCCTGGTCACCGATTCGGAACTGAACATCCTTGGGGACGGTGTCGACGTGGTGATCAAGCCCGAGGACTCGGCCGTCGCCCAGATGTCCGACTTCGTCCGGGACATGCACACCAAGTCCGGGCTCCTGGCGGAACTTCCCCACGGCAAGACCATGGCGGAGGCGGAGGCCGCCGTCATGGAATACATCTCCGCGTGGGTTCCGGATCCGCGGAAGGCTCCGCTCGGTGGCAACTCCGTGGGCACCGACCGGGTGTTCCTCTCCCGCGACATGCCGGCCGTCGTGGAGCACCTGCATTATCGGGTGATCGACGTCAGCACCATCAAGGAGCTCTCCCGCCGCTGGTTCGCGCGGGCGTACTTTCAGTCGCCGGCAAAAAAGGGCGGCCACCGTGCACTGGGTGACATCAAGGACTCCATTGATGAACTCCGCTACTACCGTGAAGCGGTGTTCGTGCCGGCGCCGGGCCCTGACAGCACCACGGCCCAGAAGATCGCCCGGCGCATCACCAGCGACGATGCCGCCGGCCCGGCCGGCGAGTAATCTGCGCCACGTTTGGAGGAAATTTCGCGGAAATCGCGGAAAGTGGACAAAGCACCCCTTCCGAGCAGGTAAGCTATTTGAGTTGCGTTTCCAGGGAGCCGGTAACCCGGTCAGCCCTTGAAGCACATGGTGGGCGTAGCTCAGTTGGCAGAGCGCCTGGTTGTGGTCCAGGAGGTCGCGGGTTCAACCCCCGTCGCTCACCCTCACGGGGCGGCTCTTGCAGCCGTCAACAAAGGAGGCCGCACCGGATATCCGGTGCGGCCTCCTTTGTTGTGTCCCACCAAGGTACGTGCAGGGACGCCGGCGCTGCCGGCCCCGAAGCCGAAGGACTATTGCTATGACCGTTCTGCCGATCACCATCTGGGGCGAGCCCGTCCTGCACCGCCGGGCAGCGGAAGTCGAGGTTTTCGACGACGAACTGCGCACCCTGATTGCCGACATGTTCGAGACCAATGAGGCCGCCAACGGCGTGGGACTCGCGGCGCCGCAAGTCGGCGTGGGCAAGCGGATCTTCGTCTACAAGTACGCCAACGACGACGGCGCTCCGCCAAGCGGTGCGCTGGTGAACCCTGTCCTCACCCTCTCCAAGGTCTCCGGCGCCGCCCCTGACCCGGACGAGGAGGAAGAGGGCTGCCTGTCCTTCCCGGGCGAGCAGTACCCGCTGAAGCGGGCCGAGTGGGCCCGGGTGGAAGGCTTCGATGGTTTTGGCGAGCCGGTGAAATTCGAGGCGACGGGGTGGTTTGCCAGGGTCATCCAGCATGAGTTCGACCACCTGGACGGCAAACTGTACGTCAACCGGTTATTGGACCGCTACTCCCGCAAAGCCCTCAAGCAGGCCAAGAAGAACGGGTGGGGCGTTCCGGGGCTGACGTGGATGCCCGGCGTCGATCCGGACCCGTTCGGCCACTAAGCGGCTTCCGCGCCGCCGCTCAGCCGGCGGTAATCGTCTGCTGCCCCGGGCAGGACGCCAGCACCTGTTTCATGGCATCCTTCTCAGCCGCCGTCACCCACAGGCCGTAGGCGGCCTTCACGGAAATCTGCCGGGCCACGTAGTGGCAACGGATCGCGGTGTTTTTCGGCAGCCACGTTGCGGCGTCACCGGCGCTCTTTTTCTGGTTCGCCTGCCCGTCGGCGGCGACCAGGTTCAACGGATCGTTGGCCAGGCTCTGGCGTTCCTTCGGGGTCAGGCCCTGCGCGCCCTTTTGCCAGGCGTCGCCCAAGGCGACCACGTGGTCGATCTGCACCGCACTGCTGGTGTCGGCGCCGCGGCGGAACTCAATGGCCTGTCCGGTGTACGGTTCCTGGAAATGGCCGCCCGTTACCTTGCACGAGGAACCTTCGGTGAACACGACTCCGGCGAGGTCGCGCCTCAGGATGTCGTTGCGGGTATCGCATCCGTTCCGGTCCACATCAAGCCACGCCTGGCCAAAGGCTTCCCGGCTATAGCCGGTATTCGGTGCCCTGCCTTTCACTGCCAGGCCGTCAAGGGCGGAGAGTGCGGCGCCCGCAGGTACGGGGTTGGGCTCGGCCACCGGTTTCATAAAGGCGGCATCGAAAACCGGCGCCTCGGTTGGCCCGGCAGCCGCGGGTCCGGCTGCCGCGAACTGTCCGGCAGTGAAGAACCAGGACAGCGCGGCTATGACGGAGGCCGCGACCGCTACCAGCAGGCCCCAGGCCTGCCGGGAACGGCGGCGCGCACGGCGGTAGCCGGACCAGCTGACAGTCACGGCGCTGAGACCGGATCGCTAAAGGGGGACACCCCAAGAGCCTAGGCCAGGGACCGCAGCGGGCCGCCGATATCCACACTGTGGAGGACGAGTGATGGATCACACGCCCACGGCATCTACTGCTCGCGCGTGACCCTCCGGAGGTCCTCCTCCGCAGTGGCCAGGAGTTCCTCCAGCTGGCGGACGCGCGCCTCGCTGGCGTCCCCTGCCTGGTGCGCGGCGCGGGCGCCCTCCAGGAGCCTGAGGGCTTCCTTGTGGTTGGCCTTTGCCACGTCGAGTGCGTGTTCGAGGGTGGTTTCGTGCTGAAGCGTCGATTCGTTGTCCATGCCACCAGTCTGGTCCGGTTTCCCGGCTGATTCCAGTGAACCAGCCGGGAATTGGCAGGACGTGTCGCTTTTGGTCAGACGGCGATCGCCGCCAGGGCAGCCGCGCTTTCCTTGGCAGGGAACGACGGCGGGTTCACGCCGGCCATTTCCTCCATGACCCGCACTACCTGGCAGCTGTAGCCGAATTCGTTGTCGTACCAGACGTAGAGGACCAGGTTCTTGTCCGTGGACACCGTGGCCAGGCCGTCAACGATGCCTGCGCGGCGGGAGCCCACGAAGTCGGTGGAAACAACCTCGGGCGAGTCGATGTAGTCGATCTGCTTGCGAAGGTCCGAGTGCAGCGACATCTCGCGCAGGTAGTTGTTCACCTCATCCTTGGTGGTGCCGTTCTCCAGGCTGAGGTTCAGGATGGCCAGGGACACGTCCGGGGTGGGAACGCGGATGGAGCTGCCGGTCAACTTGCCCAGGAGCTCAGGCAGGGCCTTGGCCACCGCCTTGGCGGCGCCGGTTTCGGTAATGACCATGTTCAGAGCGGCGGAACGTCCACGGCGGTCGCCCTTGTGGAAGTTGTCGATCAGGTTCTGGTCGTTGGTGAAGGAGTGCACGGTCTCCACGTGCCCGTGGATCACGCCGAACTTGTCATTGATGGCCTTCAGGACCGGGGTGATGGCGTTGGTGGTGCAGGAGGCGGCGGACACGATCCGGTCGGAATCGTTGATGTCCCGGTGGTTGATGCCGTGGACGATGTTCTTCAGTTCGCCCTTGCCCGGAGCCGTCAACAGGACGCGTGCAACACCCTTGCTCTGGAGGTGCTGGGACAGTCCTTCAGCGTCGCGCCAGCGGCCCGTGTTGTCCACCACCAGGGCATCCTTGATTCCATAGGCGGTGTAGTCGATGGTGGCGGGATCGTTCGAGTAGATCACCTGGATGCGGACGCCGTTGGCCGTGATGGTGTTGGCTTCTTCATCGATCCGGATGGTGCCCTCGAAGGAACCGTGGACGGAGTCCCGGCGGAGCAGGCTGGCCCGCTTGGAAAGGTCGTTGTCGGACCCGCGGCGGACCACGATGGCGCGCAGGCGCAGGCCGTGGCCGCCACCGGCCTTTTCGATCAGCAGGCGTGCCAGGAGCCGCCCGATGCGGCCGAACCCGTAGAGCACCACGTCGGTGCTGGTGCGTTCATCGCCGCCACGCTTGCCAACGATCTCGGCGAGTTCGGCACGGAGGAACTCTTCAAGGGTGGCTCCGTTGCCCTCTTCCTTGAATTTCTGGTTCAGGCGGGCGATGTCGATCGCGGCGGCACCCAGGTCCAGCCCGGCCAGCGTGTTCAGCAGGGGTGCCGTGTCCTCCAGGAGCAGTTCGTCCTTGCTCATCCGGCGCGCGAAGCGGTGTGCCTTGAGGATGTTCATGGTGGACTTATTGATCAGGCTCCGGCCGTGGATGCTGGTCACCACGTTGTTTTCGCGGTACAGCCTGCCGATCACCGGGATCATGGCCTCGGCGAGGGCCTCCCGGCCCATCCACGTATCAAGACAAGAATCAGACGTCTGGCTCACAGAAATACCTTCCTCGGGTCAGCCGTGTACGTCCTCGTACACAGATGTAGGCCACCTGATGATGTCCAGGGGCACCGGCACCTGCAGGGGTCGGCCCCCAGGCACCTGGATCGCGTGCAAAGAAAAACCGCCGGCTGCGAACGCAACTTTCGGCGGTAGAACTCCTGCGTCCGGGATCCATTCTAATTTGGCGCAGCTCCCCGAACACGCCTGTGCTGCGTGAAATCACTCACACGGGCTCCCCGCGGGCGCTCAGTTGTGGACGGCGGCGTACAGGTTGAGGCTGGCGGAAAAGACCACCCAGGAGAAATACGGCAACACCAGCAACCCTGCGGTGGCGTCCACGGGGCCGAACCGGACGATCAGGAACGCCAGGGTCGCGGCCAGGGAGCAGATGACGAGGAATGCCGCCCACAGGGCAGCGGCGCCGGCTATGGGGTACATCGCGAAGAACGTCACCGGCCACGATGCGTTGAGCAGGAGCTGGACGGCATAACCGGCCAGGGCCGGACCCCTCAATCCACCTTTGCGCCAGACCAGCCACGCCGCGGCGGCCACTCCGACGTACAGCACCATCCAGGTGATCCGGAACATCAGCGACGGCGGCATCCACGGCGCCTTGAGCGAGCCGGCATACCAGCCCGTGGAATTGAGGATGATGGGGATCGAGGCAAGCACCCAGGCCGCAGCCGACAGTCCAAGGAACCCCGCAAGGGCGACAATTTGGGAACGCCGGCCGGGTACTTTTCCGGCCGTCCCGGCGGCCGGCCGGAGATCAGTAATAACGGGCACGGTCCAGCATCCCCAACACCGCGCCCAAGGTCAAACCCGGTTTTGCGGATGGGACAGCCGGTACGCCGGGTTCTGTTCTCCCCTGCCGTTGCCGGAAAGGGAGCGACGGCCATCCATCTACGAGTACCGTTGCCGGCACCCTCCAGCGGCTTACCCGGACACTCGGGCGGGCAGCCCTCAAACGTGTCCTGTCTAGCCTTGCTCCGGGTGGGGTTTACCTAGCCTTCCCGGTCACCCGGGAAGCTGGTGGTCTCTTACACCACCGTTTCACCCTTACCCGCCCTCTCCGGCCAAGGCCGGACAGGCAGGCGGTCTGTTTTCTGTGGCACTGGCCTGCGGGTTACCCCGAGTGGGCGTTACCCACCACCCTGCCCTGCGGAGCCCGGACGTTCCTCGAGCCACTTTCGTGGCGCGCGGCCGTCTGGCTGTCCCATCCGGGTCCAGTCTACCGGCGCTCCCGACCGCTTTTGTCGCCGGTAGGATCGGACGGTGCTGATTCTGCTTCCCCCGTCCGAAGGCAAGACACCCGCGCGCCGCGGGTCCGCCGTCGACTGGCCCTCGCTGAGTTTCCCTGAGCTCAATCCCTGCCGCGCCAAGGTCCTGGCAGCGCTGGAAGCGGTCAGCGCGCACCCGGACGCCCTCACGCTGCTGGGCGTGGGCGCCTCGCTGCGGGACGACGTCGAACGCAATACCCGGCTCCATGGCGAGCCTGCCGCCCCGGCACACAGCATCTACTCGGGCGTCCTGTATGACGCCCTGGGATACCGGAGCCTGACGCCCGCACAGCGGCGCAAGGCGGACGCGTCCGTGCTGGTGGTTTCCGCGCTGTGGGGGGCCATCCGCTTTGGCGACAGCGTTCCGGCCTACCGGCTTTCGATGGGGACGGCATTGCCCGACGTCGGCCGGCTGGCTCCGTTCTGGAAGGCGCAGTTGGATGACACGCTGGGCCGCGCCGCCGAGGGCCACCTGGTGGTTGACTGCCGTTCGAGCACCTACGCGGCCGCGTGGGCGGCGCCACCGGAGCGGACCGTCACGGTGAATGTCTTTACCGAGGCCGCCGGCGTCCGGAAAGTGGTGAGCCATTTCGCCAAGCACACCCGCGGCGAACTGGCGCGGCACCTGCTGGCACGCCGCGGCAAAGCCCCTGCGGCGGCGTCGGACCTGGTGAAGGTTGCGCGCGAAAAATGGGACGCGGAGCTGGTGCCGGGTACGTCACGCAAGCCCCATGCCCTGAACATCATCCTGCCCGGCTGACCCGCAGTTGGTTCAGGACCAGTCGTCCGAACGGACCAGGATGGCGCCGGAATCCGGGCAGAACACGATGTCATCCGCCGCGGCCGCCTTGATCTCGGCGAGGTCGCCGGGGCTGAGCTTCATCCCGGAGGCCTCTGACGTCCCGTGGAAGAGCCGCGCGGCGCCTACGCCCCTCTTGGCGAGGGTCTTCTCGTAGACGGCCACCATGCCCGCATCGAGGCCTGCGGCGAATTCGGCCCGCCGGGCAACGAGGACTTCGGCCTCGGCGGCGACGTCGGCGAGGGCCGCGTCCAGCTCGGCCCGGATAGTGCCGAACGAGCCCTGGATGTCATCGACGATCGTCTGCTGGGCGGCCTGCCGTTCCCGCAACGTGTCCAGCCGCTCCAGGATTTCCAGTTCCACGTCTTCGAGGTCTGAGCGCCGCTTGTTCAGCGATTCAATATCCTTCTGCAAGGCCACCAGGTCCTTGGAAAGCCCGGTGCCGCTGTTAAGCCTGGCTTCGTCGCGTTGGATGCGCGAAGCAACCTGTTCGACGTCGGCTTCCGCCCGCTTGAGCGCGGCTTCGGCGTCATGCACCGCCACCTTGGCAGCACCCAGTTCTCCGTTGGCCACGGACAGAGCCGCTTCGAGGTCCTTGATCCTGGGGTCATTTTCGAGCGTCCGCCGGCGGTTGGCGAGGCCGGTCAGCCTGGCGTCCAGTCCTTGCAGTTCGAGCAACTTCAACTGTTCCGCCGGTGCTGCCTTCGCCACTGTTACCTCCGCTTGATCCCGTCCGGCCACGGGCCGGGCACCCTACCGGCGCTTCCTAGACTCTATCGCCTGGGCTGCACGGTTGCCGCTGCCAGGCTCAGCCAGGGGTGAGGATGAAGTCCCACGGATCACTGTTGGTGGTGCTGACCCGGATCTCCAGGTCGCGCCCCTGGTCCGCCAGGACGTTCCCCAAGGCTGCGGCGGCGGCCGGCAACCACAGCCATTCACTGGCAAAGTGCGAAACGTCCACCAGGTATGGCCGGCCGTTGAGGGCAGCCTCCCGGGCCTCGGACGCGGGATGGTGGCGAAGGTCTGCGGTCACGTACACGTCCGCGTTGCTGGCCCTGACCTCGTTGAACAGGGAGTCGCCGGCGCCGCCGCACACGGCAATCCGCCGCACCAGGCCGTCCTTGTCACCGGAAACGCGCACACCCCCGGCAACTGAGGGAAGAATCCCGAACACCCGTGCAGCAAAATCACCCAGGCTCATGGCGTCCGCCAGGTCGCCGACCCGCCCAATGCCTTCCTCCGGCAGCCCGTTGGCCGCCGCGGTGAGTGGGGCAACATCCTGCAGCCCCAGCGCATCGGCCAGGACATCGGAAACGCCCCCGACGGCGGAGTCCCCGTTAGTGTGCACGGTCAGCAGGGCCGTCCCCGACTCGATCAGCCGGTGGACTGCCCGGCCCTTGGCCGTGGTGGCAGCCACCGACGTGACACCCTTCAGCAACAACGGATGGTGGGTAATGAGGAGACCGGCACCCCACTCAATTGCTTCTTCAATGACTTCCAGGGTGGGGTCGACGGCGAACATCACCTTGCTGACCAGAGCGGACGGGTGGCCTGCCACAAGCCCTACCTCGTCCCAGTTCTCCGCCAGCGATTCCGGCCACAGCTCCTCCACGGCAAGTAACAGTTCGGCCAGGGTAGGATCCTCGGCGGCACCGTCCCGGGCGAGCGTGTCGGAGGAGGTTTCGCCGTCGTGATCTGCCTTGCCGGTAACGTCGGTGTCCACAGGTTCCATAGTCTTAGTTTTACCCCATCGCCTTCCCGGTACCGCATGTTGCAGCGCCGGGAAGAGCCGGCGGGAATCATCCGGCGCCGTCAACCATTGAAGAGGTCATGAAAACTTTTGTTCTTGGCGGGGGCTGCTTCTGGTGCCTCGACGCCGTCTACCAAAAGACCAAGGGCGTCACGTCCGTGGTGTCCGGTTATACCGGCGGGCACGATCCCCACCCCGACTACTACTCGGTGTGCAGCGGGACCACGGGCCACGCGGAGGTTGTTGCCGTGACCTTCGACGAGGAGGTCATTCCGGCCGAGGTCATCCTGGACATGTTCTTCGCCCTGCACGATCCCACTACCCTGAACCGCCAGGGGTACGACGTGGGCACCCAGTACCGTTCCTCCATGTTCTACGAGACCACGGAAGAGAAGATCCTGTTCGAGGAAGCGATCGAACGCAACCAGGCGCTGTGGAAGCATCCAATCGTCACCGAAGTCAGCCGCCTGCCGCGGTTCCACGTGGCGGAGGAATTCCACCAGGACTACTACGCCAAGCACCCCGAACAGGGGTACTGCCAGGTGATCATCAACCCCAAGCTGGCCAAGGCGAGGAAATATTACTCTTCATGGCTTAACGCTTAGCCAGCGTTACGCGGCCTCGTTAGGCTGACCTCAGTATTCACCCCTTAGAGATAGGCGTATGTACATGGCACGGATCTATGACGATGTAACGCAACTGGTCGGCGGGACACCGCTGGTTCGGTTGAACCGGCTCAGCGAAGGATTGGACGCCACCGTTGCGGTCAAGCTGGAGTTCTACAACCCGGCCAACAGCGTCAAGGACCGTATCGGTGTCGCCATCATTGACGCCGCGGAAAAGTCGGGTGCACTGAAGCCCGGCGGCACCATCGTCGAGGGCACCTCCGGCAACACGGGCATCGCCCTCGCCATGGTGGGTGCCGCACGGGGGTACAAGGTCATCCTGACCATGCCGGAAACCATGTCCACCGAACGCCGCGTCATGCTGCGCGCCTTCGGCGCCGAGATCGTGCTCACCCCGGGTTCCGAGGGTATGCGCGGAGCCGTGGAAAAGGCCCAGGAGATCGTGGCCAACACCGAGAACTCCATCTGGGCACAGCAGTTCGCCAACGAAGCCAACCCTGAGATCCACCGGAAGACCACCGCAGAGGAAGTCTGGGCGGACACCGACGGTGCCGTTGACATCTTCGTGGCTGGCGTCGGCACCGGCGGAACCATCACCGGCGTCGGCCAGGTCCTGAAGGAACGCAAGCCCGGCGTGCAGATCGTGGCCGTGGAACCCAAGGACTCCCCCATCCTGAACGGCGGCGCTCCGGGCCCGCACAAGATCCAGGGCCTCGGTGCCAACTTTGTTCCGGAACTGCTGGACACCACCGTCTACGATGAGGTCATCGACGCTTCGCTGGAGGACTCGGTCCGCGTTGCCCGCGAACTGGGCATCAAGGAAGGCATCCTGGGCGGCATTTCCTCGGGCGCCATCGTCTGGGGTGCGCTGGAACTGGCCAAGCGCCCCGAAAACGCGGGCAAGCTGATCGTGGCCGTGGTCTGCGACTTCGGTGAGCGTTACATCTCCACCGTGCTGTATGACGACATCCGGGGCTAAGCAGACTCAGCTGCCCGCCCGTTTCCTGTAGAAAGAACTTTGTGGGCTTTTTCGCAAGACTGAAAGAAGACCTCGAGGCCGCCCGGTCCCACGACCCGGCGGCTCGAGGTTCTTTTGAGAACTTTTTCGCTTATTCCGGCCTGCACGCCATCTGGATCCATCGGCTCACGCACCGGTTGTGGCAGAACCCTGCCCTGCGTTTCCCGGCGCGGCTGCTGTCGCAGCTGGGCAGGTTTGCCACCGGCATCGAGATCCACCCGGGGGCCACCATCGGCCGCAGGTTCTTCATCGATCACGGCATGGGGGTGGTGATCGGTGAGACCGCGGAAATTGGCGAGGACGTGATGATCTACCACGGCGTTACGCTGGGCGGCCGTTCGCTGGCGCGGATCAAACGGCACCCCACCATCGGGGACCGCGTAACGATTGGTGCCGGAGCCAAAATCCTGGGGCCGATCACCATTGGCCGGGACAGCGCCGTTGGTGCCAACGCCGTAGTGGTCAAGGACGCGCCGCCGGAGTCGATCGTTACCGGCGTTCCTGCAAAGTGGCGTCACCGCGATGCGCAGCGGGAAACCAAACCTGCGGTGGATCCGGCCGAATACGATATCGAATACCGGATCTAGGACTCCGGCGTTACCCGGATCCCCGAGGTGTCCCGGCGGCCCACCCACAGTGGGCCACTGACGAGCAGACAGCCATCAGCGTCGTCGACGGCGCTGTGGAAGTGGTCTCCGAAGGACAGTGGACGAAGTCCGGGCCATAGCCTGGCCCGTGCCCTGCTAGCCGGGGAAACGCTTGTAGATGCTCCACAGCACGGTGTCGAATGCGCGGTCCGGAAGCAGCCGGCGCAGCAGCAGGATGGCCCGCGCGCCCTTCCCCACCGGGTAGCGGGTCCTGGGCCGCGGCGAGGTGGCGGCGTGCAGGATCGCGTCCGCAATCACGGCAGGGTGCGAGGACAACGCAGAACCGTCGGTTGAAGCCAGCGCTGCCGCCACCACCTGGGCTTGGGCGGCGTACGGTCCGGTCCCCGAACTCGCCAACAGGCCCGCTGCGGAGATCGCGCCCCACTCGGACTGGGTGCCGCCCGGTTCGATGATGGACACATCGATGCCGTGTGGTTTGAGCTCCACCCGGAGCGAATCGCTAAGGCCCTCCACGGCGAACTTCGTGGCGTGGTACCAGGCGCCCAGCGGCTCGTACATCTTTCCGCCGATCGAGGAGATGTTGATGATCCGCCCCCGGCCGGCGGCCCGCATGCCCGGCAGCACAAGCTGCGTCATCCGCGCCAGCCCAAAAAGGTTGACGTCGAACTGCCGGCGGCCCTCGGCCAGTTCGACGTCCTCAAGCGAGCCGTAGGATCCGTAGCCGGCGTTGTTGACCAGCACGTCGATCCGGCCGTGGGCTGCGAGGACTTCCCCGACTGCGGCGTCCATTGACGCGTCATCCGTCACGTCGAGCGCCAGTGTCCGGACGCCGTCGGCCTTGAGCGGTTCCATTTTCTCCACCCGGCGGGCGCCGGCGTACACGGTGAATCCGTGGGCAGCGAGTTTCCGGGCAGCTTCGAAGCCGATTCCCGTTGACGCGCCGGTGACAAAGGCGACGGGCTGGTTCATGGGCGGACTCCTTGGGACGGCGAACCGGGAGGGCTGGCTGCGCGGATGGAAGGCCGGTGCGGCCGGAAATGCCGACGGCCGGCGCCCCCAGAGTATCGGGAAGCGCCGGCCGCCGGGCCGGAAGCGGCGTGGGCTAGTGCGTGTCGACTGCCGAAATCTCGGACTTGTCCTCGCCCCAAAGGGTGTGGAACGTGCCTTCGGTGTCCACACGTCCGTAGGTGTGGGCGCCGAAGAGGTCGCGCTGGCCCTGGATCAGGGCGGCGGCAACGCGCTTGCGGCGCAGGCCGTCGTAATACGCCAGTGAGGAGGAGAACACCGGCACCGGGATACCGAGCTGCACGGCCGTGGCAACGACCCGCCGCCAGGCCGGGAGGGCGTCGCCAATGGCCTTGGTGAACGCCGGGGCGAACAGCAGGTTTGCGGGCTTCTCGTCCGCAGCGTAGGCCTTGGTGATGTCCTTGAGGAGTTCCGCACGGATGATGCAGCCCGCACGCCACAGGGAAGCGATTTCGTCCAGCTTGAGGTCCCAGCCGTATTCCTTGGCTGCGGAAGTCAGCATGTCCAGGCCCTGCGCGTAGGAGACCAGCTTGGAGGCGTAGAGCGCCTGGCGGACATCCTCTACGAACGTCTCCGGGATCTCAACCGTTGCCTCGTTGCCGGCCAGCAGCTCCTGGCCCAGCTTGCGCTGGGCTGCCTGGGAGGAGAGTGCACGGGCGAATACCGATTCGGCAATGCCGGACACGGGGGAACCGAGCTCCAGTGCCGAGATCACGGTCCAGCGTCCGGTGCCCTTCTGGCCCGCGGCGTCGACGACGACGTCCACGAACGGCTTGCCGGTCTTGGCGTCGACGTGGCCCAGGACCTCGGCGGAGATCTCGATCAGGAAGGACGAGAGTTCGCCTTGGTTCCATTCGGAGAAGATCTTTGCCTGCTCGGCCGGTTCGATGCCGGCGCCGGAGCGCAGGAGGTCGAAGGCCTCACCGATGACCTGCATGTCGGCGTATTCGATGCCGTTGTGGACCATTTTGACGAAGTGGCCGGCGCCGTCGGTGCCAATCCATGCGCAGCAGGGCTCGCCGTCCACCTTTGCCGAAATCTTTTCCAGCAGCGGGCCGAGGGCCTTGTAGGACTCCTTGGAGCCGCCGGGCATGATGGAGGGCCCGTTCAGGGCACCCTCTTCGCCGCCGGACACGCCGACGCCCACGAAGTGCAGGTCCTTCTTGGCCAGCGCGGCTTCCCGGCGGCGGGTGTCCTCGTAGTGCGAGTTACCGGCGTCGATGATGATGTCGCCGGGTTCCAGCAGCGGCTCCAGCTGCTCGATCACCGAATCCACCGGCTTTCCGGCCTTGACCATGATCAGCACCCGGCGCGGCTTCTCCAGGGAATCGACCAGTTCCTGCAGGGATTCGGTCCGGATGAAATCGCCCTCCGAGCCGTGCTTCTCCAGCAGCGCGTCGGTCTTCTCCACCGACCGGTTGTGCAGGGCAACCGTGAACCCGTTGCGGGCGAGGTTGCGGGCAAGGTTGGCGCCCATCACTGCGAGGCCGGTGACACCGATGTGTGCAGACATCAATAACTCCAATTCATTGTTTGCCCCGGATCCAGGGTTCCGGTGCGGGTTGGGACGCCGGGGCATATCAGGGGGTCGGAATAAAGCATATATATTCTGGCGGTGACGCGAAAGTAACGTCCGCGTCATGAACCCGATTGTGTCGCTGCCAGTCTAGGACTGCCGTGCTCCCGTGTCCCGGCCGTACCGGGTTGCCGCCAATCCCGCATCCGCCAGCAACTAGGCTTAGCAACATGACCAGCAGCCTCCACCACCGTGCCATCGAGAACCTGGGCACCCGGATCATCTCAGGGGATCTCCCCGCGGGACACGTCATGCTCGCCGAGCAGCTGGAGGATGAACTGAAGGTTTCCCGCTCCGTAATCCGCGAAGCGGTGCGCGTCCTGCAATCCCTGGGGCTGGTGGAAACCACCAAGCGGGTTGGCATCCGGGTGTTGCCCTCAAGCCGCTGGAACCCCTTTGATCCGCAGGTGATCCGGTGGCGGCTGGCCAGCGACGCGCGCGGCGCCCAGCTGCGCTCCCTCGCCGAACTCCGTGCCGCCGTGGAACCCGCAGCCGCCGAACTGGCAGCAGAGAATGCGCCGGCTCCGCTGCGCCTGGAACTCGTGGACGTTGCCCGCGCCATGCGGGAAGCCGGCAACAAGGGCGAGGTTGCCCGGTTCCTTGAGCTGGACATCCGCTTCCATTCGCTGCTGCTCTCCGGTTCCGGCAACGAAATGTTTGCCAACCTCATGGGGCAGGTGGCCGAAACACTGACGGGCCGGACCGTTCACGGCCTGATGCCGGACCATCCCCACCAGGCCGCCCTGCAGTGGCACGAGGATGTTGCAGAGGCAATCGCCAAGGGGGACGCTCCCGCTGCCCGCGAGGCATCGGACCGGATCATGCGGCGCACCATGTCACAGATGGCCGAAACCTGGACGGAGCAACCGCGGGTGTTCATCCCCGTCCGGCAGTGACGATCAGCTGCTTCCTTCCCCGTCGAAGCTGAGGAGGACTTTGCCGGAGCTGGTGGAGTCCTTGGCCACCTCGAAGGCGTGCAGGGCGTCGGTGAGCGGGAACTGGTGGGTGATGACGGGGTCGATGTGCAGGGTGCCGTCGGCAAGGGCCGTGATGACCTGGTCGATTTCGTCGTTGAAGCGGAAGGAGCCTCTGAGGTCCAGTTCGCGGGTGATCGCCAGGGAGATGGGTAACGGCTGCATGCCGGTGGGCAGCAGCCCGACCATCACCACGGTCCCGCCGCGCACCGCGCCGCGGATGGCGGAGGCCAGCCCGTGGTGGTTGCCGGAGGATTCGATCACCACGTCCGCCTCCACCCCGGCGATGGCTTCGGTGTCTGCGGCGTTGATGACGTGGTCCGCGCCCACGGCCATGGCGATCTCCAGCGGTTTGGGATGGAGGTCGACGGCGGTGATGTGCGCTGCGCCGGCGCGTTTGAGGACCGCGACGGCAAGGGCCCCGATAGGTCCGGAACCGATCACGAGTGCCGTTTTGCCGGCCACGTCCCCGGCGCGGGAGACGGCGTGCCAGGCCACGGACGCGGGTTCGACCAGGGCGGCCGTGCGCAGGTCGATGCCCTCGGGCAGGGCCCGGAGCATCCGGACGGGCAGGTTCACGTACCGGCTGAAGGCGCCGTCGGTGTGCGGGTAGCGGGCGGCGCTGCCCAGGTACGTGCACCCCGGGGAGAGGTTCGGCCGGTCCGCGGGATACCTGGCCGCGCCCGGCCCCGGGGTGGCGGGGTGGACGGCGACGGCGGTTCCGGGCTGCGGCCCCTCGCCGTTGGCGGCCGCGCGGACCACCACGCCGGAAATCTCGTGGCCCAGTACCAGGGGCGCCTTCAGGATGGATTCCCCGGCCGCGCCGTGCAGCCAGTAGTGCAGGTCCGAGCCGCAGATGCCGCCGTACAAGACCTCGACGACGGCCTGGTCATCCGCCGGCAGGGCCAGCGGGACCTCATCGACCCGGAGGTCCCCGGCGGCGTGCGCCACCACGGCCGGCCCGGAACTTGGGAGTGCTGTATCCAGTGCCATCAGACCACCACCGTCATTCCGCCGTCGATGAAGATG